>JAFVHU010000067.1 GCA_017474385.1 Afipia sp.
CATCTTCACCGCCGCCAGCAAAGCCCAGCAGGCGGCTGACTGGATGCATGCCCAGCAGCCTCGGACCGGGGAGATGGCGGCATGATCACCACCATCCTCAACGGGGTAAAATTTCAAAAAAGGGCTAGACTGTCAGGATATGTTGCCGAGATGTCGAGCGCTTTCGCCTGCGCCTCGCTCGGCACCGTGCCGACGGTGCGCCACGCGGATTACATTGGCTCCTGGCTCGAAACCCTGCGCGAGGATTCCCGCGCCGTCGTCCGCGCCGCCAGCCAGGCCAGCAAGGCGGCCGACTGGATCTTGTCCTTCCTGCCGGAAGACAATTCCGTTGCGGTCGCTGCCGAATCCTCGATGGACAGGAACGCGGCATGATCCTCCTCTCCACCGATACGCAATGATCGCACGGCGCCAACCTAACGCGCGCGTTCCGCGGCTTAGAGGAAGAGAGGGGATGGGTTTTCGCTGACGGGTTGATAGGTCGAGAGAGAGGCTCCCGGCTGCCCGTCACGGAGTAACCCACCATGGCAAAAGCTGCCAAGAAAAAACGCGCACCCGCAATCATCGTCTTCTCGCGAGCACGCGACATTCCGTTCAACCGCATCAGGTTGTCGGAGGCCAACGTTCGCCAAACCGGCGTCGAGGCCGGCGTGGACGACCTCGCCCGTGACATCGACCGCCGCGAGGATCTCATACAGGGCCTCAATGTTCGCGTGGTTCTTGATGCCGACGGCAATGAGACTGGCGATTTCGAGACTCCGGCTGGCGGACGCCGCTACAGGTCGATCGCACGCCTGGTCGAAGCCGGTCGCTTCCCCGCCGATGGCCTTGTCCCCTGCATCGTCAAGAAGGCCGACGCCAAGACCTCGGCGACCGACGACTCGCTGGCAGAAAACACATTCCGGCTCGCGCTGCATCCGCTCGATCAGTTCAAGGCGTTCCAGTGCATGGTCGACGGCGGGATGAGCACCGAGGAAGTCGCCAGCGCCTACTTCACCAGCCAGCGTTATGTCGATCAGCGCCTCGCGCTCGCCAAGGTCTCGCCAAAGCTGCACGACGTGTATGCCCAGGATGCCATGACCTTGGCGATGCTGGAGGCGTTCACCGCGCATCCGGATCATGCCCGTCAGGAGCAAGTATGGGAGGCTGTCAAGCAGTCTTACTATCGCGAGCCCTCGCGTATCCGGAGCATGCTGACCGAAACCACCGTTGCCGCATCCGACAAACGCGCGCTGTTCGTCGGTATCGATGCCTATATGGCGGCAGGTGGCCAGGTGCTTCCGAGCTACCTCTTCGATGATGACGAGAACGGCTGGCTGGAAGATGTGGCGCTTCTCGATCGCCTTGTCGCCGAGAAACTGAAGGTCACCGCCGACGAGGTCGCGGCCGAAGGCTGGAAGTGGGTCAACGCCGACCTCGAACTTCCCTATGGCCATGATCACGGGTTGCGCGCAATCACCGGCACCTTCGCGCCACTGACCAAGAAGGAGCAGCGGCAGCGCGAGAAGTTGCGCGAGGAGCAGGAGCGTCTCGAGACTGAATATGCCGAGTACGACGAGTTGCCGGACGACATCGACCACCGGCTCGGCGAGATCGAGAAGCAGCTCGACGTCTTCGAACGCCGTCCTGCTATCTATAACTCCGCCGAGATCGCCATCGCCGGTGCCTTCGTCACTGTCGACGAGGACGGCGCCCTTGTCGTCGATCGCGGCTGGGTCCGTCCCGAGGACGAACAGCCCGAGACCGTCGACGGCAATGCCCCACAGGATAACGACGTCGCCGACGACACGCTCGCGCCGGATGGCAAGCGCACCGTCGTCACCATCGGCGGACAGCCGGCCGAGCCCGAAGAGGAAGAAGAGATCATCAAGCCTCTTCCCGAGCGGTTGGTTGCCGAACTGACGGCGCATCGCACCGTCGCGCTGAGCGATGCTGTCGGCTCTCATCCGCACATCGCCATGACGGCGCTGCTGCACCGGCTGGTCCGTGACACCTTCAAGCGCTCCACGAGCGGTTCGGCTGTCCAGGTGTCGATGCGTGAGGTGTATTTCCGTGAGCAGGGAATTGACCTCAAGGACAGCGCCTACGCGAAATCGGTCAGCGAACGGCATGCGGGCTGGAAAGCCGATCTGCCGGCCGACGATGACGCGCTGTGGGACTGGCTCGACGTGCTCGACGATGCCAGCCGCATGGCGCTTCTCGCCCATTGCGTTTCCTTCGGGATCAACGCGCTCTATGAGCGTCCAAATCCGATGAGCGCGACCGGGATTTCCGAGCACGGCCTGCGGACCCGCATGGCGGAAGCCGACCGCCTTGCTCGCGTCACCGGCCTCGACATGTCGGATGCCGGTTTCCGGCCGACCGTCGCGAACTACCTCGGCCGCGTCACCAAGCCCCGCATCCTCGAAGCGATCCATGAGGCGCTTGGTGAGGAGAAGGTGCGCCTGATCGACCACCTGAAGAAGGACGATATGGCGCGGGAGGCCGAACGTCTCTTGGCCGACACCGGCTGGCTGCCGGAGCCGTTGCGCCTCATCGCCGAGGCGCCGGCTGTTGAAACCTCGGCGGGGCAAGATGGCGGCGACGTCGCACTGCCGGTGTTCCTCGCCGGCGGCGACGAGGAAGCTGCAACCGACGCTATCGACGATCCGACGGTTCTCGCCGCCGCCGAGTGACGCGCACCAGCGGGGCGGCTCCCGGTCGCCCCGCTTTTCTTCCCTTCCATCCCAAGGCCCGACATCCCGCCGGGCCATTTTCATTTCAGGAGGCTGACGTCATGTCCGCACACAATATCTACGATATCGCGCCCATCGGCGCCCTGATCCGCTACACGGATCACAAGCCGAAGCCGCCAGCGCGTTTCACCAAGAAGCTCGCGGCCTGGCAAAGCCGCAACGGTGTCGGTCGGCTCGTGCGCAAACAGCCGCCGCGCGATCGCGCCACCTATATCGCGCCGGCCTCGATCACCCTGCACGAGGGCAATTTCGAATCCGGCTCGGTGATCCTCGTCACCGTCATACGCACCCATTCGGTCGACAGCGATCTCAGCTTCGAGATAGCCGAACGTCCGAAGATCGGCATGGTCCGTGTGTTGAACCGGATCGGCGACGATGAAGAGTTGCTGTATCTCGCCGACAACCGCGAAGCTGCCGAACTGTGGCTGGCCAAGGCCGGTTATCACCATGCTCGCCTTGAGGAGATCACGGCCGACGAGGTCGGCGCCGATGTCGTCGAGGGCCGCGCCGCCGCCTGACCACCGCATTTCCCCACCCACCTGGCCCGCTGTCCCTTCGACAGCGGGCCATTTTGTTTCAGGAGAACCCCATGGCTATTCCCGATCCCGTTCGCACGAATTTCAACACCATGCTGCGCGCGGCTGATGACGGCAACCTAGCACTCCTGGAGTGCCTCGACGTCGTGACGCGCGAGCCGCGCTACGTCCTGTGCGCTGTCGAACGCGACGGAGACGATTACGTGTTCGCGCCGTTCGGCCATCTCGTTGCGGATTGCAATCCCTACGACGCTTACCTGCCGCCAGATCCCGACAATCCGGCCAGCTTCATCGAGAAGTCCGAAGACAGCGGTGCAGCATGATGACCATCGATGAAATTTTCGCTGATGATCGCCGCAATCCTCCCTCGGAGCGCTCGCTTCCGTGGGAAGAGATGCGCGGCGGCGGCGGCGTCGTCGAGCCGAAACCGCATTGGGCGTCCGACACTGACCGACCGGAGCTGGTGTTCCTACGCCGACTGGATCGAGAACGGCCCTGCCGCGCGGTTCATCGATCATCCTGAAACGCGCGGTGACCACCTGATGATGAAGGCGCGGGCCATGATCGCACGCGAGATCGCAAACGAGCTTTGGTCGAACTGAGAGGGAGAGGGTTGTCGGGGGATGGGCCCGAACAGAAGAAGAGAGAGCGCTATCCAGACTCGTCCTCTTCCGCTCTCGGGAGATCAGCCCCATGACGACGCAAGACGCCAGTACCCATGTCGCGACGCTTGTTCCGGACAACCGCCGCGAGATGTTCTTGCCGACGATATTCGGCCTTCGCCATCTGATCGTCGCTGAAAATACCGTCTATACATTCATGGATCGTCTTAGCCCCCGAGACTATGGCGGCTGCTTCTGGAATTTCTACGAATGCGATGGCCAGCCATTGTTTCTGGCGCCGAAATCAACCTCGCGTTTTCGGATCGAAAGCGACATCACCGAATTTCGCGGCGAGGTCTCGGCGGAGGCCGCAGGCATCATCGCCACGCTCTTCACCTTCTCACATCTCTCCTTCCAATTTGAGTCCGACCATCTGGTGGAAGGCTACCATCGCTTGCATGCCTGGTGCGACGGACATCCCGAGGCATCGGAGATCTTCCAGGCCATCGATTGAATTTCACGAGCGCTCCGCCTTTCGGTGGGGCGCTTTTTTCATGTTGGCGACCGCCATGATCTGAGAGCGAGAGCGTGGCGGGGACAGATGTGAGCCAGTGCGGTCGAGAGAGAGCGCTGCGCGGCTCACTCCCGTCCCGCTCTCCCGAGGTTCGCATCATGACCATGACTTCCGCATCGGTGGCATTGCCCGCTGCCGCACAGCTTCTGCTCGTCAGCGATTCCGACAGCGCGCCTTTGATCTTCGCCGCGGCGCAGCTCCTCCTTCCACATCTCGAACGCGGTCAGCGCATCGACGCCGCCACCCTGCGCGGCAAGATGGAAGCTGCCTTCGGCGCTTCCGACTCCGCCGGCGCATGGGACTGGAAGACGGCCTATGACGCCTGCGAAGCCGCAACCGTCCTCTTTCTGCGCAAATACGGAAAGCCGCTTTTCCGTAAAGTCGGCAACCCGACGGCGATCCTGCCGCAGTTCGTCAAGATCGCCGGCCTGATGCCGACGCACACGCGCCGCTCGCAGGAAGCGCAGACCTTCCAGCAGTTCTCGACGCCGATTCCGCTGGGTCTTGCAGCGATGACGGCCGCCGCGATCACGCCGGCCGACCGCGTGCTGGAGCCC
Source organism: Afipia sp. (assembly GCA_017474385.1). Classification (GTDB taxonomy): domain Bacteria; phylum Pseudomonadota; class Alphaproteobacteria; order Rhizobiales; family Xanthobacteraceae; genus Afipia. The sequence continues at coordinate 5,002 of JAFVHU010000067.1, forward strand.
TCGGCCGGCACCGGACTCCTCGCCATCCTGGCCGAGATCGCCGGCAGCTCGCTCGTGCTCAACGAGCTGGCCGAGACGCGCGCCTCGCTTCTCTCTTCCCTCTTTCCGGCCCTATCCGTCACGCGCTTCGACGCGGCTCAGATCGACGACCATCTCGATCCGGCCGTGGTCCCGACCGTGGTGCTGATGAACCCGCCGTTCTCGGTCATGGCGAATGTCGAAGGCCGCATGGCCGACGCCGCCTTTCGCCATGTTGCCTCGGCGTTGGCGCGTCTCGCTCCCGGCGGCCGTCTCGTCGCCATCACCGGCGCGAACTTCGCGCCCGATGCGTCGGCCTGGTCCTCGGCCTATGCCCGGCTGCAGGAACGCGGCCGCGTCGTGTTCTCGGCCGCCATCGACGGCTCGGTCTATGCCAAGCACGGCACGACCATCGCCACGCGGCTGACCGTCATCGACAAGATGCCCGCCGACGATCCGACCGCGTTTCCGGCCGCGCCGGGCATCGCGCCGGACGTCGCCACGCTGCTCGGCTGGCTGGCCTCGCATCTGCCCGGCCGGCTGCACGTCGATCCGTCCGTCGCCGTGCCGGTCGCGGCGCCAGCCGTCGCCCACACCGTGCGCGGCTATCTGAACCGGGCGGCGAAGGCTGCTCCAGCCGCCGCGCTGGCTGAGCCGGACGGCATTCCGCTCGAATACGAAACCGTCGATTGGCAGGCAGCCGAGGGCGGCCACATCTCCGATTCCATCTATGAGGAATACGGACTTCAGGCAATCCACATTGCCGGATCTCAGGCGCATCCGACCCAGCTCGTCCAGTCGGCCGCCATGGCGAGCATAGCGCCGCCGAAGCCGAGCTACCGGCCGCGCTTGCCGGAGAAGATCCGCGAGCTGCTTTCCGACGCTCAGTTAGAGACCGTCATCTATGCCGGCGAAGCGCATTCCAACTATCTCGCCGGCGCGTGGACGGTTGACGCCACGTTCGACGTCCTGACCGCCGCGTCCGACGACGCCAAGAGCGGCGTCCTCTTCCGTCAGGGCTTCATGATCGGCGATGGCACCGGCGTCGGCAAGGGTCGCGAGTCCGCCGCGATCATTCTCGACAACTGGATGCAAGGTCGCCGCAAGGCGGTCTGGATTTCGAAGTCCGACAAGCTGCTGGAGGACGCGCAGCGCGATTGGAGCGCACTCGGCATGGAGCGTTTGCTGGTCACGCCGCTGTCGCGATTCCCGCAAGGCAAGCCGATCACGCTCAGCGAAGGCATCCTATTTCTAACCTACGCTACGCTCAGGTCCGACGATCGCGGAGAGAGGGTTTCCAGGGTCAGGCAGATCGTCGAATGGTTGGGCTCCGATTTCGACGGAGTGATCATTTTCGACGAGGCGCACGCCATGCAGAACGCCGCCGGAGGCAAGGGCGAGCGCGGCGACGTCGCCGCCTCGCAGCAGGGCCGTGCTGGCCTGCGCCTCCAGCACGCGCTTCCGAACGCGCGCGTTGTCTATGTCTCGGCAACCGGCGCCACCACCGTCCACAATCTTGTCTACGCCCAGCGACTCGGCCTGTGGGGTGGCGAGGATTTTCCGTTCGTCACGCGCGCCGAGTTCGTCGAGGCGATTGAGGCGGGCGGCGTCGCGGCGATGGAGGTGCTGGCCCGCGACCTGCGCGCGCTCGGCCTTTATACCGCCCGCTCGCTCTCGTTCGCCGGCGTCGAATACGAGCTTGTCGAGCACGAACTGACGCCCGAACAAATCCGCATCTACGATGCCTATGCGGGCGCGTTCGCCATCATCCACAACAATCTGGACGCCGCAATGCAGGCCGCCAACATCACCGGCGCCGGCGAAGGCGGATCGAGCACGCTGAACCGGCAGGCGAAGTCCGCCGCCCGTTCGGCTTTCGAGTCGGCCAAGCAGCGCTTCTTCGGCCATCTGCTCACCAGCATGAAAACGCCGACCCTGATCCGTTCGATCACGCGCGATCTCGAAGAGCGTCATTCGGCCGTGATCCAGATCGTCTCGACCGGCGAGGCACTCATGGAACGGCGGCTGGCCGAACTGCCGACCGAGGAATGGAATGACGTGCGCGTGGACATTACGCCTCGCGAATACGTCCTCGACTACCTTGCCCATTCCTTCCCGGTGCAGCTCTACGAACGCTTCACCGACAGTTCGGGAAACCTGTCGTCGCGGCCGGTCTATCGTGACGGCCATCCGGTCGAGAGCCACGAAGCTGTCGCGCGCCGCGATGAATTGATCGCCAAGCTCGCCAGCCTGCCGCCGGTGCCCGGCGCGCTCGACCAGATCATCCAGCACTTCGGCGCCGATGTTGTCGCCGAGGTGACGGGCCGTTCGCGCCGCATCGTGCGCAAGCGCAGCGCCACCGTCGACCGGCTCGTGGTCGAGAATCGCGCGGCGTCCGCCAATCTCGCGGAGACGCAAGCCTTCATGGACGATCTGAAGCGCGGGCTCATCTTCTCGGATGCCGGCGGCACCGGCCGCAGCTATCACGCGGAAAAGTCCGCGAAGAACACGCGGCTGCGCGTCCATTATCTTCTCGAGGCCGGCTGGAAGGCGGATACCGCCATCCAGGGTCTCGGCCGCACCCACCGCACCAATCAAGCGCAGCCGCCGCTATTCCGCCCGATCTCGACCAATGTGAAGGCCGAGAAGCGGTTCTTATCGACCATCGCGCGTCGCCTCGACACGCTGGGGGCCATCACGCGCGGCCAGCGCCAGACGGGCGGACAGGGGTTGTTCCGGCCCGAGGACAATCTGGAATCGCATTATGCGCGCGACGCGCTGCGCCAGCTTTATTTCCTGTTGGTCCGCGGCAAGGTCGAGGGATGCTCGCTCCAGCGCTTCGAGACCGCCACCGGCTTGAAGCTGATGGACTCGAACGGCATCAAGGACGAGCTGCCGCCGATCACGACATTTTTGAACCGGCTGCTCGCGCTCACCATCGAGCTTCAGGGCGTGCTGTTCACGGCCTTCGAGCAGCTTCTTGCCGCCAGGATCGAGGGTGCGATCGCGTCGGGCACCTATGATGCCGGGCTGGAGACGCTGCGCGCCGAGAGCTTCGTCATCACCGATCGACAGACGATCTACACGCATCCGCGTACAGGCGCGGAAACAAGCCTGCTGACGATCAATGAGCGCAAGCGCAATCGGCCGCTGACGCTCGATGACGCCCTTGCCGAACTCCGCGACCCGCGTGCGGCCCTGCTGATCAACGAGCGCTCCGGCCGCGCCGCGGTGCAGATCCCTGCGAGCAGCGTCATGCTCGATGACGGCGAGATCGAGCGCCGCGTCCGGCTGATCCGGCCGATGGAAGCCCACAATCTGCCGATCCGGCAGATGCGCGAGACGCATTGGATCGAGACCGACCGCAATGCGTTCGCCGCCGCGTGGATCGCTGAAATCTCCGAGGTGCCACCGTTCTCCGAGACCAAGCTGCACATGGTCACGGGGCTTCTCCTTCCCATCTGGAAACGGCTGCCGCACGAGTCCACGCGCGTCTATCGCCTCCAGACCGATGCGGGCGAGCGCATCATCGGCCGCAAGGTCTCGCCGGCCTGGGCCGCCACCGCGACGACAACCCGCTCGACCTCACTCACGCCGGACGATGCCTTCACGGCTCTGATGGACGGCCGGACGATCCTCGATCTTGCCGAGGGCCTCCAGCTTCGACGCGCCCGCGTCATGGGCGCGAACCGCATCGAGTTGTCGGGCTTTGACGACACGATGCGCGAACGCCTCACCGCCTACGGCCTCTACCATGAGATCATCTCGTGGAAGCTGCGTATGTTCGTGCCGACCGACGCCAACGCTCCGACGGTGCTCGGCAAGCTGCTTGATCGCTGGCCGGTCGCGCGCATCGGCGAGCAGGAGACAGCGTGATGGCGCGTCACGATGCCTCCGAACTGGCGTCTCGTCTCGGCCGACATGCCGAGGCCGTCTGCAAACAATATTTATCGTCCGGCCATCGCGCCGGACGATATTGGATCGTCGGCGATGCGAAGAACACGCCCGGCCGCTCGATGTTCGTGCGCCTTGCAGGGCCGGAATCCGGCAAGGGCGCCGCGGGCAAATGGACCGACGGAGCAACCGGCGAGCATGGCGATCTTCTCGACGTCATCCGCGAAACGCTCGGCCTCGTCGACTTCAAGGATGTGGCCGAGGAAGCGCGCCGTTTCCTCGCGCTCCCGCATCCCGAGCCGCAGAGCGCGCCGACGAACCGGACCGCAAGTCCGGCGCTGTCGGGTTCACCTGAAGCGTCGCGGCGTCTCTTCGCCATGGCGCAGCCGATCGGCGGCACGCTCGCGGCGACCTACCTCAACGGGCGGGCGATCACGTCGCTCGTCGGCGTTACCGCGCTGCGCTACCATCCGAGGTGCTACTACAAGCCCGACGAGCATTCGCCCACCGAGATCTGGCCGGCGATGGTCGCCGCCGTCACCGATCTCGAGGGCCGGCAGACCGGCGCGCACCGCACCTGGCTCGCCCCGGACGGTTCGGGCAAGGCGCCTGTCGATACACCGCGCCGGGCGATGGGCGACCTTCTCGGGCGCGGCGTCCGCTTCGGCGTCGCCGGTGAGGTGCTCGCGGCCGGCGAAGGCATCGAGACCGTGCTATCACCCCGCATGGTTCTGCCCCACATGCCGATGTTGGCGGCGCTCTCGGCCGCTCACCTCGCCGCCATCTTGTTCCCGCTGACGGTGCGCAGGCTCTATGTCTTCAGAGATCGCGACCCGGCCGGAGACGGCGCGCGAGACAGCCTGGTCGCCAGAGCAATGAACGTCGGCATCGAGGCGATTTCGGTGTCGCCGGTGTGCGAGGACTTCAACGAGGATCTGCGCTGGCGCGGCGTCGACGCCCTTCGGGCGGCCTTGAAGGAGCAGCTTCGTCCCGAAGACGTCAGCCGGTTCATGGAGGGTTGAGGGATCGGCGGGAGACAAGGCGCGGCTGGGCGTCTTCTCGAACTGCCGTCTCCCTTCATCACCGCGAGCAGCCTTCTCTTGTCGGAGAGTCCCGCACCCACGGCCTTCTGAGAGGGCGATCGGCCCACAAACGAGCCGGCGGGGCAATGGCGGCGCTCCGGCTATTTTCCGCCGGCGGGGACGAGCCCCGCCTTTGCAGCGCGAAACAAAATAGCCGGGCTTGGCCATCAAGGCCCTCGCGAGATGGCGAGGGCTGCCAGGCCGTCCCGCCCGTGGGCTTTCGACGCCTGCGAAGGCCGCGATGGGCGCGGTCTCCAGACAAAGGACGCTCCCGATGACGAACGAAGACGATAATGCAGGTTTTGAGCCGGTCCACGCTTCGTCTCCCACCGATCATGTTCTCACCGAACTCCAGCTCTACGGCTGGCGCCCATTTCAGGACGAACCCGATCCGAGGCCGCTGCCCGAGGGCAATGCCGTCGCCGCCGCTGTCGCAGATATCTTCGACGCCCTCATCGCGACGCTCGGCGATACCCGCCTTGAACCCGACCTCGAAGAATTGCTCTGGGGGACCGTCAATCTCTTCCACCGCGCCACGGGCCGGGTGGAGCGCGAACTAGACGACAACGAACAGGGGCAGCGCCGCCTCCAGAACGAACAGGATGGCAGCGAGGTGAAGTCGGTCGAACTGGAGCGCCTCACGGCAGAAGGTCAGACCCTTATCGAACGGCGCAACAGCATGGAACTATTCCGCGACGTCGCCACTGAGGCCTTCGAGCACCATACCGGCACCGCGTGGCGGCCGCGCACCGGCTCGATCGTCAACCATCGCAATCTCACCGCCGCGATGATCGACAGCCGCGACTTTCTTGCGGCGAAGCGCCGGATCGAGACCGAGGTGTTGCTGCCTGCTGGCCCGAAGGTTGCCGTGACCGGCGGCGCCGACTTCAACGACCACCGCCTGATCTGGGCGAAGCTCGATCAGGTCCATGCCAAGCACCTCGACATGGTGCTGATGCACGGCGGCACGCCGAAAGGAGCCGAACTGATCGCCTCCCGTTGGGCACACAGGCGCAAGGTGCCGCAGGTCGCCTTCCGGCCTGACTGGACGAAACACGGCAAGGCGGCGCCCTTCAAGCGTAACGATGCCATGCTGGACGTCCTGCCCGTCGGCGTCCTCGTCTTCCCCGGCACCGGGATTCAGGAGAACCTTGCGGACAAGGCCCGCAAGCTCGGCATTCCGGTCATGAAGTTCAACGGCGGCGCATAAGCGCCGCCTCAACCCAGCATCTCGGGCCTGAACAGCGAGCGCCGGCTGATGATCTTGCCGGATACCATGAACACACCATCGCCGGTGTAGTGCAGCGTCTCGGGATGCTTCGGTGAAGCCGCCACATGCGCCTTCACCACTTCGAAGATGAAAAAATTATAGCGATCGACCAACACGTCGTCGTGCAAGCGGCACTCGAAGTTCGCATGGCACTCATCGATCAGCGGCGCCTCGACATCGTGGGCCTGCCGTCAAACCGAACTCCGCAAACTTGTTGATCTCTGCTCCAGACGTATTGCCGATCCCTACCACTGTGTCGGTCAACGCCGTTGTCGGCAGGTTGATCACGCATTCGCCGCTGCTTTTGATCATATCGAAGCTGTGATTGCCGCCCGAAATCATCAGGCCGACGAGCGACGGCGAGAACTCCAGAATCGTAGCCAGCCGAGCGTCATGATATTCGTCCTGCCTTGCCATTGCGATGACACAAGGACGATCGGGCCGGGTTCGAGATAGCGGCGCACCTGGCTGACCGGGAAATCATCCTTGCGGACTTTCCGCGTCATGACGTCGCCTCCTATTGCGCAACATATCAATGCTCGTTTGCTGGTTGATGATCGAAGTACGATAGCGGCAAATGAACCACCACGATGCAGACGATCGACCTCCGAACGTTACTTGACGACATCGGTATGTCCGAGGAAAAATGCACGACCCACGCAGAACCGGCAAAGCAGTATAGTCGCAGGCGGAGCGCATCCACAGGCAGCCTGTCGTGAACTCTCAACCGTTCATGTGGAGGCTTCCATGACGCTGATCCTGCTCGCCGTTTTTTTGACGATCGCATTCTGCGTCGTCGCCTATAATCTCGCGATCTACGCGCTTCCTTTCTGGGCCGGACTGACGGCGGCTCAATACACCTGGGACGCTGGAGCCGGCGTGATGATGTCGGGCTTCGCCGCCATTGCCGCTGCGTTGCTGTCCGTCGCGCTCGTCATCGCCGTTCTCGGCTTCGCGAAGAATCCGCTTCTGCGCCTGGTCGCTCTCGCCGTCTTCGCTGTGCCCGCCGCGATCGCCGGCTATGCGCTCGTGCATAGTGTCGCGAAGCACGCCATCGACTCGGCCATCGCGCTCAACCTCCTTTGTGGAGCCGCCGGTCTGTTCATCGGCGGCGCCGCAATCGTCAGTCTCAACGCACTTGGTGAAAGCGTCTTGTCGCGCTGAAGCACTCGCGATCTTCCGCTTTCGGGAAACCCCGCAGCTTTTACCGCCGAACTCTGGGCGTCCCGCTCAGAATATGAATGTCAGGTCGAGACAGTCCTCACCGCCGCAATTTCGATCAGCTGCGCCCGGCTCCGGAAATCGGTCATGGGGCATGAATCTTTCACGGCCGTAACGGTCGTTGCCCTGCTGCATTCATTCTCGTGAACGCAGGCCGCATCAACTTCATTTGCACTTGCGGCAATGCCGGCGGATCACGCCGCCTCCCAGTGAACCGCAATCGCGACCATTCACCTGGAGTCCGATAGCGTTTTTGCCTTTTCCCGAATGGCCTTCCGTCTGGCGACGTGAGCGGTGGCCGTGAATGGGGTGACGAGCGAGCCGGCAAGGCGACGCGGTGTTGATTCTGAGGCGATGCTGCTGTCGGCTCGAACGATGATTCCGCCGGGCGTCTCCGTAATCCGGCTCTCAGAGGCGCCAATCCCCCCGACTGATTGATCCCCTAAGACCGTTCGGTTTCCGGCCGCAACCCCCGCGGCTCCGGACCGTGTTGGCGCTAAAGCGCCTGCCCGCGCCACTCCGGGCCTTAGGGGTCGAGCTGCCGCCGAGGCGTCAGTGCTGGCGTCTCCCGACGGTCTTTTCCGGGTCTCGTCGGAGGGAATGGTCCCTCCGAGGAGCAACGGAGACTTAAAATGCAGAACATCGTCATTCTCGCTGGCAACATCGGCCAGGACCCCGAATCCCGCACCACCCAGAGCGGGACGCGTATCACCCACTTCACGCTGGCCACCTCGCGGCCCCGCTACTCGGAAGGCAAGGTTGTTCGGGATAAGGACGGCTATCGGGTCCAGGACACCGAATGGCACCGGATCACTTGCTTCAACGGCCTCGGCAAGACGGTCCAGGAGCATTGCCAGAAGGGCATGAAGGTTCTGGTGCGCGGCCGCATCCACTACACGAAGTGGACCGACCAGCAGGGCGTTGAGCGCTACGGCTGCGAGATCATCGCCGAAACGGTCGACTTCCTGAGCCGGGCGAAGCAGACCGAAAGCGAGGGCGACAGGCAGTCCGATCAGGACGACGACATCCCCTTCTAGGCCGGGCGAAAGAAGGCCCGGCGGCATATGCCGCCGGGTCTTCTCCTGTTCGCAACGGATCGTGGCCGCAACCCAACTCGACGTTCGCGCTGCGACGACGGTGCCCGCGCACAGTTTCCGTGACGAGTACAAATCGCGCCGCCTGATTGCATCAGGTCTGGCGGTCGACAGCACGCCAGATCTCCAATGCAG
>JAFVHU010000068.1 GCA_017474385.1 Afipia sp.
CACCGGCAGGTGAGCGGAAACGCTCTTCACAATCCCGTCACGCTGCCTGTAGTATGTCATCCCAAGCTGCTTCGCAGCCAATTGGGGTTGGGGCCAGGAGCGTTACTTGAACGCACATGTGTCACAAGGCGGTTGGCCGGTGCTCGTGCTGAATGCGGACTTCCGGCCGCTGAGTTACTATCCGCTGTCGCTCTGGTCCTGGCAGGATGCTGTCAAGGCCGTGTTCCTCGACCGCGTCAATATCGTTGCGAACTACGATCACGCGGTTCACAGCCCCACCTTCGAGATGCAACTTCCGAGCGTGGTCTCGCTCAAGTCGTTCGTGAAGCCGACGACGCATCCCGCCTTCACCCGGTTCAACGTTTTCCTGCGCGACCGCTTCTCCTGCCAGTACTGCACCTCGCAGGACGACCTGACCTTCGATCACATCATCCCGCGCTCCCGCGGCGGCCAGACCACGTGGGAAAACGTCGTCGCGGCATGTTCGCCGTGCAACCTGCGCAAGGGCAACATGACGATGGCGCAGGCGCGAATGCATCCGCGCCAGATGCCGTTCGCGCCGACGGTGCACCAGCTTCATCGCAACGGCCGGCTATTCCCGCCGAACTACCTGCACCAGAGCTGGCTCGACTATCTCTACTGGGACACCGAACTCGATCCGTAAGTGTCACCGCGCTTCACGCGCTCTGGTCGAACGGATAATCGGTGTATCCCGCCTCAGCCCCGCCATAGAACGTGGCCCGATTGTAGGGCGTGAGCGGCGACTTGCGCTTGAGCCGGGATGGCAGATCCGGATTGGAAATAAAGTGACGGCCGAAAGCGATCGCATCCGCTTTGCCTGACGCGACAGCGTCTTCCGCGGTTTCTCCGGTGAACCCGCCCGCCGTGATCAGGACGCCGGGCCAGAGCGGCCTGAACAACTCCATCGCCGACGGCACGTTCTGATGATTGACCTCGGCGCGGCCCGCGCCGCTGCTGCGCGGCTCGATGAAATGCAGATAGGCAAGACCGCGTGTGCTCAGCATTTTGACGACATGACCGTAAAGCGGCATCGGATCGGCCTCGCCGGTGTCGTTGGCAACACCGTAGGGCGATAGCCGTACGGCCACGCGGTCAGCACCCCAGACACCGATGGCTGCATCGGTGACTTCGGCGAGCAGGCGCGCACGGTTTTCGATCGATCCGCCGTACTGATCCGTTCGCTGGTTGATGCGTGACTGAAGAAACTGCTCGATCAGATAGCCGTTGGCGCCATGAATCTCGACACCGTCGAAACCAGCCTCCAGCGCGTTCCGTGCACCTTCCCGGAAGGCCTCGACGATTCCCGCGATCTCGCTGGTTTCGAGCGCCCGTGGTGTCTCGTAAGGCACCTGCTTTCCATCGGCCGTCATGGCGCTGAAATTGCCGGAGATAGCAACGGCCGACGGCGCGACCGGCAGGGCCCCGCCGGGCTGGAACGACGAGTGCGAAACACGCCCGACATGCCAGAGCTGCAAGAAGATGATGCCGCCCTTGGCATGGACCGCATCAGTGATTTCGCGCCATCCTGCAATCTGCTCGCGCGAATAGATGCCCGGGGTTCTGGGATTCCCTCGCCCGGTTTGAGTGACCGGTGATGCTTCGGCGATGATCAAGCCGCCCGGCGTGGCGCGCTGCTCGTAATATTCCAGGTTCAACGGATGCGGCGCGTTATCCTGCTGCGCGGCCCGCATCCGCGTCAGCGGAGCCATCACGACGCGATGGCTGAGCTGATACGGCCCGACTTTCAGTGGAGAAAAAAGCGAGGGAGACATCACGCAAACTCCGGTTTCGGCATCAAGGGATTTGACGCGTTATCACAGCCCGCGTGCTTTCTCCTCTTTTTGAGCGCGCATGGCAGACCCACGCTCCGATTACGCAGCCGCCGACATACGTGCCGCACGCTTGATGGCCTGAGGCGGCTGGCCGAACGCCCGCAGGAACGCACGGCGCATCCGTTCCGGATCGGAAAATCCGGTTTCGCGCGCGATCACGTCGACGGGGTGCTGCGCCTCCTCCATGAGGATTCGCGCCGCTTCGACACGCAGGTTCTCGACGGCTTTCGCAGGCGACTGTCCGGTTTCCGAGCGGAACGCGCGGCTGAACTGGCGGGGACTGAGCCGCGCGGCTTCCGCCAGAACTTCGACCGACAGATCGCTTTTCAGATTCTTCTTTGCGAAAGCGAGAGAATCCTGAATGCGGTCGGACTTCGGCTGGAGTTCGAGTAACGCCGAAAACTGCAACTGTCCGCCGGTCCGCCGGTGATAGACCACCATCTTGCGCGCGACATCGCGCGCAATGTCGGCGCCGAGATCGCTCTCGACCATCGCAAGACAGAGATCAATGCACGACGTCATGCCGGCCGACGTCCAGACTGATCCATCGACGATGTAGATCTTGTCTTCCTGAACTTTGATCTTGGGAAACCGCGCCTGCATGTTCCGCGCGAACGCCCAGTGGGTGGTCGCACGGCGACCCTCGAGAAGACCCGCTTCAGCCAGCACGAATGCGCCGGTGCAAATGCTGGCGGTGCGACGCGACGCTTTGCTTGCCGAATTCAGGAACGCGAGAAGACTGGGCGATGGCGTAATCGGCGCTATCCACCCTCCCACTATCACGGTGTCATACGTCGCCCTGCCGAAACGCTTCGTTTCAACCGCCACACCTGACGAACTTGCCACCGCGCCACCCAGTTCGGACAGCAGTTCAACCTCGTAAGCCGGCTTTGTGACCAACGTGTTGGCCACTTCGAAAACCGTGACCGCCATCAGATCGAGAATCTGGAAGCCGGGAAAAACCACAAGGCCAATGCGCTTCATCGCGGCACCTCTTTTTGGGTCAATGTCCTTAAACGAGGTATATATGACATTTGAGACAAAGAGGTAGCGCCCTAGATTGACCCCGTCAAGACCGGCCAACGCCTTGGCCTCAACGGATCAACACAGGACAAACGACAATGTCTCAGCAACAGACCAAAGGAACCGCACTGGTGACCGGCTCTTCCTCCGGGATCGGAGCCCTTTACGCAGACCGGCTGGCCCGCCGCGGATACGACCTCATTCTGGTCGCGCGCGACAAGGCAAAGCTCGACGCGCTCGCAGCCAAACTCGCCAAGGACACTGGCCGCAAGGTTGAGGTTTTGGCCGCCGACCTCAACGCGAAGGCGGATTTGCGCCGCGTCGAGGACAGGCTGAAGTCCGACGCAAACATCACTGCTCTGATCAACAACGCCGGCATCGGCTCCGCGGGACCGCTGCTCACCTCGAACGTCGATCAGATGGATGCGATGATCCAGCTCAATGTCGTGGCGCTGACCCGGCTGGCGCTCGCAGCGGCTCCGGCTTTCGTCGCGCGAAAGAACGGCACCATCGTCAATATCGCTTCGATTGTCGCGCTCGATCCCGACGTGCTGAACGGCACCTACAGCGGCACCAAGGCTTACGTCGTCAATTTCACTCAGGCGCTGCACAAGGAATTCAAGGGCAGCGGCGTGAAGGTTCAGGCCGTGCTGCCGGGCGCGACCGCGACGAATTTCTGGGATGTCGCGGGTGTGCCGGTCGCGCATCTTCCAGCAGCCATCGTGATGCAGGCGGATGAAATGGTGGATGCCGCATTGGCCGGCCTCGACCTCGGTGAACTCATTACCATTCCATCGCTGCCCGACGCGCAGGAATGGGACAGCTATGACGCGGCCAGAAAAGCGCTCGGCCCGAAGCTGTCACGGACTCATGCCGCAAGCCGCTACAAGACGACCGCTGCAAAGCAATCCGCATAACGCACCAAGGCCCTCGCCATCGGCGGGGGCCTTTCTTACCGCAGCAGAAGCGTGGCTGCGACCGGCACCAGCAGCGATGTGACCAGCGCGTTAAGTCCCATCGCGATGCCGGCGAATACACCCGCCACTTCGTCGACCTGAAACGCCCGCGCCGTGCCGATTCCATGCGAGGCGAGCCCCACCGCGAAACCCCGCGCCCGAAAATCGGTGATGCCCAGCCGGTTCATCGTCGGGGTCACGACGATTGCACCCATGATGCCGGTGAGGACAGTTGCGACCGCCGTGATGGCGGGATTGGCGCCCAGCGTTTCGCTGATGCCCATGGCGACGCCCGCGGTCACCGATTTCGGCGCCAGCGACAGCACGATCTCCCGCGGCAGGCCAGCCGCCTCCGCAAACAGCACCACGGAGACGATGGCAGTAATACAACCCACCACCAGCGCCATCAGCATGGGCACGATCGCCGACATCACGGTCTTGCGGTTCTCATAAAGCGGTACCGCGAGCGCGACGGTCGCGGGACCAAGCAGGAAGTGAACGAACTGCGCACCGCTGAAATAGGTCGTGTAGCTGGTCCCGGTGACGTGAAGAAACAGGCCGACGATCCAGATCGAATGCAACACGGGATTCATCAGCGGATTGCGATGGGTTGCGAGCGACGCCGCGTCGGCTATCGCGTAGACGACGAGCGTCACGGTCAGCCACAGCAGCGGCGTCTGTGACAGATACACCCACAGCGAAAACGGATTGCCGGTCATGACGCGCTGCGTCCCCGGCGCATCAGCCGGCTGGTGATCAGAAAGGTCCCGACGGTGACAACCAGCGTCACCAGGACCGACGCGGCCAGGATCACGAAGATCGCAAGACCGTGGTGCGCGAGCAGATCGAGCTGCTGCACCACACCGACGCCCGCCGGCACGAACAGCAGCGACAGATGCGCCAGCATGCCTTTCGCGGCCCCCTCCACCGCGTTGTCGCGCAGCGGCCCTCGCGCCAGGATCGGAAAACGATCGCGTGTAATCAGCACCACGAACAAAAGTGCAAGCCCAACTACCGGCCCCGGCACGGGCACCCGCAATCCGCGAACGATCACCTCACCGATCAACTGACAGATCAGGATGACACTCAGGCTGGCGATCATGGACGGCTCCGATGCGGATACGCTGCATAACACGCGAGACGGCTCGCCGCTGTCAATCGCCGTGCATTGGAAGATGCATCACTGCTGCGAACGCCGATAAAGATCGGCGATGTTCTTCCAGATCGTATCCTTGAGTTCGTTCGCCGCCGGACCGGCAAGAATGATCGGCGGTCGGTGACGCTTGATGCAGCCTTCGACCAGCCGCAGCATCCACACCTCGCCATCGGTGTAGTAAAGATCGCCCCCGCCGTTACGCCCGCGCAATGTGGGGCCGACGCCGGCCACGGTGTAGCGCGCCTCGATCATGCCGGCCGCTTGCAGATCGGTTTTGATCAGCTGCCGCTCCGCATCGACATCCGGCGCGATATGATGCGTGATCGCGCCGGTATAGTGACTGAACCCGACACTGCGATCGAACGTCACCGCGCCGAGCCAGACCGGCCGCTTCTCTTCGCCATCCTTGAGAACCATCCATAGCCGGATGTGATGACGCTGGTCGGCACTCTTGCCGACGGGCTTTTCGAAAGCGAGATCCTCGCGGCGGCCATCGTAAAACAGGGGACTGACCGGCGCTTCGGGATAGGGTCTATCCAGCAGCACGCTGCCCGATATTTCCAGCGATGAGCGCAAGGTGATCGGATCGGCCGGAAACCATCCTGCCTCGCGCATGGCGCAGAGAATGTCGCTCGACGATCCGACCTGCCCGACATTGATCGGATCGGCGGGGATGCCCTGCGCGGTGACCGTCACCATCGGCATGCCGTCGAGTTTTTTCTGATGTTCGTAATGCCGCCAGAACGACGGCAGCAGCACATAAGCGATCGCGCCGTAGATGACGAGAAACACACCAAGCGCCGCGAGCGTCCGCTTCATGGCGCGCGACCGCGATCGCCGCGCCGGACCAGCCGGATTCATGCCCGGCCGGTCCACCGCCGTTCAGCCGGTCTCAGCCTTTCAGCCGCTTGGTGCATTCGCTGTAATAGCCGCCGCCCTTTTGAATCCACTTAAGGCCGCCGTTGGCGTTGGTGGCCTTGTTCGCGTTGTACTGATCGACGCAGGTGTGCATGCGCGCCTTGCCCGCGGTCTCGCTTGAATATTTCGGCGCAACGGCGGTCGGGAACACGGCCGGTCCGGCAGTTGCGGGCGCAGCCGCGGCCGGAGCAGCGGCAGCCTTCGGTGCTTCCTTCGGAGCAGCGGCGGCTTTCGGAGTTTCCTTAGGTGCAGCCGCCGCTTTCGGCGCTTCCTTGGGAGCCGCGGTTGTCGCGGCGGCCGGCGTCGCATCGGCGCCGCATTGCGCCTTGCGGAAGTCATTCCACTTCTGGTCGCCAAGTGTGCCCGCAGCCTTCGCAGCCTGATACTTGGCGCTGCATTCCTGGGCAGTCAGGGCCTGCGCCGGCATCGCGGCGAAGGTTGCTGCACCAGCCAGCAGCGCCGCATAAAACAGATTGGCTCGGATTGTCATCGAACTCTCCTGAGTGAGGGATCTCGAAAGCGACACATCCTAGCTCACGCTGATTTGCATTCAACGCGCTGCCACCCGCGGCGATCAAAAAAATAATGAACGGCGAAGGGCATTCCGCGCTGCGGCGTTCACCGGCGGTTCATCCTCGCGGGCCAAGGCTCGCGCCCCTCTGCAACGCGAGACTTCACCCATGATCAATCTCTCTTCACGTATCCTTGCCACCACTGTCGCCTCATTGATGCTTGCAGGCGCCGCCTTCGCACAAACCGCGACGCCCGCGGCTCCGGCTACGCCAGCGGCCAAGACGGAGCCGGCCAAAACCGCGCCGGCCAAGACGGCGGCTCCCAAGGAGAAACCCGAACGCACTGCGGCCTCCCTCGAATGCTCGAAGCAGGCCGACGCCAAGGGACTGCACGGCAAGGAGCGCAAGAAATTCCGCTCCGAGTGCAAGAAGAGCGCCGGCAAGGCGAACTAGTTCAGCGACGTGAGGCGAGCCGGTCACCGGCTGGCTCGTCTCTTTTACGCCGCGCATGGAGAATGTCTGAGCCATGCTCGCGCTTCATTTGCGGCGCGTAGCGGGATTTGTGATAACGGCGTTGCCGTTCCTCAAATCCCGCCGCAATGACGCCCGTCTTTCAAAAGCTGTCGCGAATTTTTCGCAACATCCAGCCGCGCGACATCCTCCATACATGTGAAACGCTTCTCATCGGCGTGGCCGGAGGAGCCTTGTTTAGATGGCTGGAATTGCCCGGCGGATTGATCTCGGGCGCGATGATCGCAGTGGGTGCCGCCGCGATCGCGGGACGCCCGATGGGCCTGCCGCCGCTGATGGCGCATGTCATCCTGATGACGCTCGGCCTGTCGCTCGGCTCGATGGTGTCGCCGCAAATGCTGACCAACATGGCGAGCTATCCGGTCAGCATTGCGATCCTCGCCGCGTCCACCTTCTGCGCCACGCTCGGCAGCAGCCTCTACCTGCAGCGCATCCACAAATGGGACCGCACGTCCGCCCTGCTCGCGGGCAGCCCCGGCGCGCTGTCGCAGATCATCATGCTGGCCAACGAGCGGCGCGCCGACGTCGCCGGCATCGCGGTGGTGCAGACCATGCGCGTGATCATTCTGACCGCGGCGCTGCCGCTGATCCTTGCCGCATCCGGGCTGGCGCAGCACGGCGGCTCTGCGATGCACGCAGCGCCCGCAACGCCGCTTGCGCTCGCTGTCCTCGCCGCGGTGTGCGTGGCGACATCGCTGCTGCTGCGTCTCGTGAAGTTTCCGGCAAGCTGGATGTTCGGCGCCATGCTCGGCTCGAGCATCCTGCACGGCACCGGATCGATCGAAGGCGGCTTGCCGAGCTGGGCCTACGCCGCCGCCCTGATCGGGATCGGAGCACTGATCGGCACCCGCTTTGCGAGAATTTCAGCGCGTACTTTGCTGAGCTATATGGCCGCGGCGATCGGATCGTTCACTGTGGCGGTCGTCATTTCAGCGATTTTCATCGCGATCGCGACGCTGACCACGCAGGCACGGTTCGGCGACATCGTGGTCTCCTTTGCGCCGGGGGCGATGGACGCCATGCTGGCGCTGGCACTGACGCTGCACATCGATCCGATTTTCGTCGGCGCACATCATCTGTCGCGGTTCGTTTTCGTCTCGGTGGCGACACCCGGCATCGTCCATCTGTTCGGACGCCCGCAAGTTGATGCGGATGACTAGGTATAAACCCGTAATTTATCGCGCAATGCGTAAGCCCCATGCGGCCAGCGCCGCCATGCCAAGCGAGATCAGCGCGTTGTAACCGGCCAGCGACAGCCCAAGAAAACGCCACTGCACCTCGTCGCAGCGGATCACCTTCACCTTGTTCAGACTGTCCAGCAGGTTTCCGGTGTTGCCGAAATCGACAATCGGCCCGCTGCAATCGGTCGGGCCCTGCCAGAACCCCCATTCGACGCCGGCGTGATAGGCGCCGAGACCGGCATTGGCGAGCAGCACGAGGGCGAGAATGACGAGACCGGCACCGAGCAGGCGCCTGGAAACGCCCTGCGAGGCGCCGATCGCCATAAGCGCCGCAAGCGGAATGGCGAGGTAGTAGGCATAACGCTGCTCAAGGCAGAGCGGACAGGGCCGAATATCGAGCACCAGTTCGAAGAACCACGCGCCGGCGATGGTCGCGGCGCCAATGACCGCAATACCCGCACCGGCAATAAATATTGCGTCACGCGGGTGGTTAATGTGTCCCGATGCCGTCGTGGTGCCGTTTGACACGCAAAATCTCCTGTCCGGCATGGGTCCTAGCTTGCCTGCCGTCCGCTGTCGACGCTTGGCATGATCACAGGCGGTTGACCGCACCCGCGCGCGAGCTATATTCCGCCCGCTTCAAGACCCCTCGCCTTCCGGCGACGGTCCTGTTGGCCCCTGTGGCGGAATTGGTAGACGCGCTCGACTCAAAATCGAGTTCCGCAAGGAGTGCTGGTTCGATTCCGGCCAGGGGCACCA
>JAFVHU010000069.1 GCA_017474385.1 Afipia sp.
CGGCTGTCGCTGATGGACATCCAGGATGACGTTGCTTCAGTCGGCTTTCCGTATTTCGGCAACCGCGAGCACGATCATTTCCTTGGCACCGATCATCCTGACGTGCTGATGCGTAACGTGCCGGTGAAGACGCTCCAGCTGGCGGACGGCGAAACACTCGTCGCATCTGTGTTCGATCTGTTCGTCGCCAACTACGGTGTCGATCGCGGTCTGGGCGGTGCGCATATCGCCGCAAACTACAACGACGTGGAGCCCTACACGCCGGCTTGGGCGGAAAAGATCACCGGTGTGCCGCGCGATCAGATCATCACGGTGGCGCGAGAATTTGCTTTGAACGCCGAGAAGACGGGCGGGCGCTCGATGGTGATCGTCGGTGCCGGGTTGAACCACTGGTACCACATGGATATGAACTACCGTGGCATCATCAACATGCTGGTGATGTGCGGATGCGTGGGCCAATCTGGCGGTGGCTGGTCGCACTATGTCGGGCAGGAGAAGCTGCGCCCGCAAAGCGGGTGGCTGCCGCTCGCCTTCGGCCTCGACTGGAGCCGTCCGCCGCGCCAGATGAATTCGACCTCGGCGTTCTACGCTCACACCGATCAGTGGCGCTATGAGACGCTCGACGTGAAGGAAGTCTTGTCGCCGACGGCGCCAGCAGGTCCGTGGGATGGCGCGCTGATCGACTATAATGTGCGTGCCGAGCGCATGGGCTGGCTGCCATCCGCGCCGCAGCTTCAGGCAAATCCGATCGAAGTGTCAAAGCGGGCCGCGGCATCTGGCCTGGAAGCCAAGGATTATGTCGCGAAGGCTCTCAAATCAGGCGAGTTGAAGCTCGCGTGCGACGATCCGGATAATCCAAAGAACTGGCCGCGCAACATGTTTGTCTGGCGCTCCAACCTCCTGGGAGCGTCCGGCAAGGGTCACGAATATTTCCTGAAGCATCTGCTTGGTACCAGCCACGGGGTGATGGGCAAGGATCTCGGCGAGGACGGCAAAAAGAAGCCGAGCGAAGTCGTCTGGCACGAAGAAGCGCCGGAAGGCAAACTTGATCTTTTGGTCACGCTCGACTTCCGCATGTCCACGACCTGTATGTATTCGGATATCGTATTGCCGACGGCGACTTGGTACGAGAAGAACGATCTCAATACCTCCGATATGCATCCGTTCATTCATCCGCTGACGGCGGCGATCGATCCGGTGTGGGAGTCGCGCAGCGACTGGGAGATCTACAAGGGCATCGCCAAATCGTTTTCCAAGGTGGCGCCCGAAGTGCTGGGCGTGGAAAAGGATGTCGTTCTCACTCCGATCATGCATGATACGGCGGGCGAGATAGCACAGCCCTTCGACGTGAAGGACTGGAAGAAGGGCGAGATTGATCCGATCCCCGGCAAGACCATGCCGGCGGTCACCGTGGTGGATCGCGACTATCCGAACATCTACAAGCAGTTTACGTCGCTCGGACCGCTGATGGAGAAGCTCGGCAACGGCGGCAAGGGCATGAGTTGGAACACCGAGCATGAGGTCGATCTGCTCAAACACCTGAATGGCGTGGTGACCGAGGAGGGGCCGAGCAAAGGTCTCGCGCGCATCGATACAGACATCGATGCCTGCGAAGTCCTCCTGAGCCTCGCGCCTGAAACCAACGGCGAGGTTGCGGTCAAGGCTTGGAATTCGCTCGGCGGATTCACTGGTCGCGATCATGCCCATCTCGCGATCCCGAAGGAGGATGAGAAGATTCGCTTCCGGGATGTGGTCGCGCAGCCGCGCAAGATCATCTCGTCGCCGATCTGGTCCGGACTGGAGTCGGAAAAGGTCTGCTACAACGCCTGTTATACCAACGTCCACGAATTGATCCCCTGGCGCACGCTCACCGGGCGTCAACAACTCTATCAGGATCACCTGTGGATGCGGGCCTTTGGCGAGGGCTTCTGCGTTTATCGGCCGCCGATCGACACCAAGTCGGTCAATCCCGTGATTGACCGCAAGCCGAACGGCAATAAGACGATGGTGCTGAACTTCCTCACGCCGCACCAGAAATGGGGCATTCACTCCACCTACACCGACAACCTGCTGATGCTCACGCTGTCGCGCGGCGGGCCCATCGTCTGGATCAGCGAAACCGACGCGAAGGGCGCCGGCATCGTCGATAACGACTGGATCGAGGTCTTCAACACTAACGGGGCGCTGGTGGCGCGCGCGGTTGTCTCCCAGCGGGTGAAGCAGGGCATGTGCATGATGTACCATGCCCAGGAGAAGATCGTGAACGTGCCCGGCTCCGAGCAGACCGGTCAGCGCGGCGGCATCCACAACTCCGTGACCCGTATCGTGCTCAAACCAACGCACATGATCGGCGGATACGTCCAGCAGGCGTACGGCTTCAACTACTACGGAACCGTCGGCTCGAACCGCGATGAATTCGTCGTCGTTCGCAAGATGGCAAACATCGACTGGCTCGATACGCCGCTCGACGCAACCACACCCGGCCTGGAGGCTGCAGAATGAAAATCCGTGCCCAAATCGCGATGGTGCTGAATCTCGATAAGTGTATCGGGTGTCACACCTGCAGCGTAACGTGCAAGAACGTCTGGACCAGCCGCGAAGGCATGGAATACGCGTGGTTCAACAACGTCGAGACCAAACCCGGCATCGGTTATCCGAAGGATTGGGAAAATCAGACACGTTGGAAAGGCGGCTGGACGCGCAAGCGTAACGGCTCGATAGCGCCGCGGATCGGCGGCAAGTGGCGCGTGCTGGCGAATATTTTCGCAAATCCGGATTTACCGGAGATCGATGACTACTACGAGCCGTTCACCTACGACTATGAACATCTGCAGAAGGCCCCGGAGATGGCGGCAATGCCGACCGCTCGCCCGCGCTCGCTTATTTCCGGCGAACGCATGGAAAAGATTGAATGGGGTCCGAACTGGGAGGAAATTCTTGGCGGAGAATTCGCAAAGCGTTCGAAAGATGTAAATTTCGACGGCGTGCAGAAAGAGATCTACGGTCAGTTCGAAAACACCTTTATGATGTATCTGCCGCGGCTGTGCGAGCACTGCCTGAATCCGACCTGCGTTGCGGCGTGTCCTTCGGGCGCGATCTATAAGCGCGAGGAAGATGGCATCGTCCTGATCGATCAGGACAAATGCCGCGGTTGGCGCATGTGCGTCTCGGGATGTCCCTACAAGAAGATCTATTACAACTGGTCTTCGGGAAAGTCGGAGAAGTGCATCTTTTGCTATCCTCGGATCGAGGCCGGTCAACCGACTGTGTGTTCTGAAACCTGCGTCGGCCGCATCCGCTATCTCGGCGTGGTGCTCTACGATGCCGATCGGATTGCCGAAGCGGCCAGCACACCTGACGAGCGCGACCTGTATCAGGCTCAACTCGACGTTTTCCTGAATCCCAACGATCCGGCGGTGATCGCGGAGGCGGAACGGCAGGGCATTCCGCATGCGTGGCTGGAGGCCGCTAAGATATCGCCGATCTGGAAAATGGCGATGGAATGGAAGGTCGCGTTCCCGCTGCATCCTGAATACCGCACGTTGCCAATGGTGTGGTACGTGCCGCCGCTGTCGCCCATCACCTCGGCCGCGTCTGCCGGCAAGATCGGCTCCGACGGTGAAATGCCCGACGTCAAGTCGCTGCGCATTCCAATGAGGTATCTCGCCAACTTGCTGACAGCAGGGGACGAGAAGCCGGTGACGCTCGCGCTCGAACGTATGCTTGCGATGCGCGCCTTCATGCGCGCCAAGACGATCGACGGGGTCGTCGATGAAGCGATTGCACGGCGGGTCGGACTGAAAGCCGAACAGATCGACGAAATGTACAAGATCATGGCGATCGCAAACTACGAAGATAGGTTTGTCATTCCGACGGCCCATCGCGAAGTGGGCGCCGACGCCTACGACATGCGTGGCTCCTGCGGCTTCACGTTCGGTAACGGATGCTCGGGTGGCGAAACCGAAGTGAATCTGTTCGGCTCGCCGCGCAAGGACAAAACACCGATGGAGGTCATGTGATGAAGACGTTCAAAATCCTTTCGGCGCTTCTCACCTATCCCTCCCAGGATCTGATTATGGCGGCTCCTGAATTCAGAGCGGTTCTGGATTCGGAGAATCTCGTGCCTGCCGCCCAGCGGCGCGCGCTTGATATTCTTATCGAGCAAATCGCGACTGGTGAGCTTTACGACCTTCAGGAGGATTACGGTCTGTTGTTCGACCGGAGCCGTACGCTTGCCCTGCATCTGTTCGAACACGTTCACGGTGAAAGCCGCGACCGGGGCCAGGCGATGGTCGATCTGAAGAAGCTCTACGAGGATGCCAGCTTCTCAATTGCCGCCAACGAACTGCCGGACTTTGTGCCGTTGTTTCTCGAATTCCTGTCGACGCAGCCAGTGGCGACAGCGCGTGATCTGCTCGCTCAGCCGGCACATATTCTGGCCGCAATGGCCGAGCGGCTTGGCCGGCGCAAATCCAGCTATAGAGCCATCTTCGACACGCTTGTGGCGATCGTTGTCGAAGCGCCGCAACGAGAGATTGTCGATGAACTCTTGAAAGGTCCCGATCCGGATCCAATGGATTTCGCTGCGCTCGATGCAGCGTGGGAAGAAGAGGAGGTCAGGTTTGGCCCGGGCACGCAAGGTCAGAGTGCGTGCGGGCATGAAAGCCTTGCCGCCCGCCTTCGTCATGCCACGCGCGCGGTCAAACCCGCGCCGTCAGCCCTCTAAAGGGAGGCAACAATAATGCAATCTCTCAACTCTATCGTCTTCGGCTGGTATCCCTACCTTTGCTTCACGGTGTTTCTGCTCGGGAGCCTCTTTCGGTTCGATCGCGAGCAGTATACGTGGCGCACCGGATCGAGCCAGTTGCTGCGACGTCGTCAGCTGATGTGGGGTTCGAACCTTTTTCATGTTGGCATCCTGGTGATCTTCGTCGGCCATTTCGTCGGCCTGCTGACGCCGATCTGGGTGTTCGACATGATGGGCGTCTCGCACGGCTTCAAGCAGATAATGGCGATGGTTGCCGGCGGCGTAGCGGGCCTGATGTGCCTGGTCGGCATTTCCCTGCTGACCCATCGCCGATTGTTCGATCCGCGCATCCGCGCCAATTCGTCGTTCGGCGATACCGCGATCCTGCTGATTCTGTTCGTGCAGCTGCTGCTCGGTCTTGCAACCATTCCGTTGTCGGCCGGCCATCTCGATGGTCATGAGATGGTGAAATTCATGAACTGGGCGCAGGCCATCGTCACGCTGCAGCCGGACGCCGCTCACTATGTTCTCGACGTGCACCCGATCTTCAAAGCACATTTGATGCTGGGCATGACGATCTTTCTCGTTTTTCCTTTCACGCGTCTGGTCCACGTCTGGAGTGCTCCGGTTTGGTATCTCGGCCGCCGGGGCTATCAGGTGGTGCGCAGCCGGAGCGGAGGCCGGGTTGCCTCGCCGCCGGTCCAACCCGCGGAGTAGATTCATGGATTGCTCAGTTTCGAATGTCTTGCCGAAGCCGAAGACGATCAGTGTGAACGGGGTGCTTATTCCCCGGGAGGCGATCGCTAGGGAAGTCCAGAACCATCCTGCCGAAAAGCCAATTCTGGCGTGGCAGGCGGCGGCTCGTGCCTTGGTTGTGCGGGAACTGTTATTCCAGGAAACCGCGCGCCTTGGCGTCGAGGCGGAGCCCCTCAGCGATCCCGATGGCCGCATCGAGACAGCGGACGAGGCAGCGATGCGGACGCTGGTCGAGCGTGAAGTCATCACACCCGAACCGGACGAAGCGGCCTGCCGACGGTTTTACGAACAGAACCGCCAGCGGTTTCGCTCGGGAGATCTTTATGAGGCAGCTCACATTCTTGTCGCCGCCCCGCGTGGCGACGTGGCTGCGCGTGGCGAGGCGCGGGCGACTGCCGATAGGATCCTTGCGGCCGTGAAATCGGACCACGCCGCTTTCGCGGATCTTGCCACCAATCATTCTGCTTGCACGACGTCGGCATTGGAGGGTGGGTATCTGGGGCAGATCACTCACGGACAAACCGTGCCGGAATTCGAGGCGGCACTGGAGCGGATGCAGCCAGGCGATATTGCGATCGTCGAAACCCGTTATGGCTTTCATGTTGTGCGTCTGGATCGTCGCGCGGAAGGGCAGATGTTGCCTTTCGAGATCGCACGGGAGCGGATCGCCGACTATCTGGCATTCAGCGTCGAACATCGGGCGCTCGCGCAATACATCTCGATCCTTGCGGGCCGGGCCGAGATTACCGGCATTTCGCTCGCGGCCGCGGACACACCACTAGTCCAGTAGAAAGGAACGCCGCATGCAACTCGGTGAAATTATCCGTGGCTTTGACGACGAGGTCCATGCGGCGGAAGCGCTGATTTCCTGCGGCGACATCGTACTGTTGGCGCGTGTCGATGCCATGACCCACCGGTTCGGGGAAAGCGTCGGCGAATATGCATCGGGGGCCGTGCGACGTTTTGCAAACCTTGCCGGCAGCGAAGACTGGCTAGGCCTTATGAATGCTCTCGAACGTACCAGTGATCCGGGGGCGGGTTGTCTGACGTACATGATCGCTTGGTCGCTGCAGCAGGACGAAGCCCCGCCGGCTCCTCACAACGATATGGACCATCATGCGGGATGCACATGTGGAGGAAGCGGAGGCTGTTCATGAGTCTCGGACGCGACAACCCAACCAATCTTACGGAATCAAAGCCGCTCGCACGGATCGGCATCCTTGTTGTCTCTGATCGCGCGAGCCAGGGTCTCTACGACGACAAGAGCGGGAAGGCTGTTAATTCCTTCCTAGGAAAGGTCATTCGGTCGAACTGGATCGCTATCTTCAAGATTATTCCTGACGGTGCGGAAAGCGTTGCCAATGCGCTGATCGAATTGTCGGATCGCGAAGGTTGCGATCTTGTTCTGACAACAGGCGGGACCGGACCTGCTCCACGCGATCTCACGCCCGAGGGAACGCGCATGGTCATCGGTCGCGAACTGTTTGGTTTCGGTGAATTGATGCGGCGAGTCAGTTTGGACCACGTTCCAACGGCCATTTTGTCGCGTCAAATCGCCGGTACACGCCATCATTCCCTGATCGTCAATCTGCCCGGTCGCCCTGCAGCCATCGACGTCTGCCTGAACGCAATCTTCCCTGCGATCCCGTATTGTCTTGAGCTAATCGGGGCGCGTCCAATCGAGGTCAATTCCGATGTTTGCATTGCATTCCGGCCCAGCACCTGACTTGACGCGGCAGCACGAACCGAGCCTTGCCGCGATTGTCTACGCGAACGACGAATATCCGGATACGATTTTCAAGTGGATCGTCAGCGAATGCCGCTCGCGCAATCTGGTTCTCTCAGGCGTTCTGCAACACCCGGTATGCGAGGGATCCGATCGGCGCTGCGATGTGCTGCTCGAAGATCTCGCCAGCGGTCACCGCACTCCGCTTTTTGACGACCGCGGCGCAGGCGCGAGGGGATGCCGTCTTGATGTGGCGGCTCTGGTCGATGCCTCCATGAAGGTCGAAAGAAGCCTCGAGAATGATCCTGCCCTGCTTGTGCTTAACAAGTTCGGCAAGGTGGAAGCCGATGGCGGAGGGATGTGCGGTCTGATGGCGAAAGCGCTTGAGCGCGGCATCCCGGCCATTATCGGAGTGCCGGCGCGCAACCTGGATGCCTGGAGAAATTTTGCCGGCGAATTTTCGGCCGAGCTTTCCGAAAATGCCGATGAAATACGAAAATGGCTTGGAGAACTCTATTAGAGAGTTCCGTCATGGTTGCGCACATACCAACTCACAGAACCGGCATTTGCTTTTGCAGATTGCCTTGTTCCGATATCAAGCGGAGCGAGTTGACTGATTGGTTCCGGTTGTTCGATCCTGTCTCCGGCTGCACCCTAACTCCTGCCGAAGAGCATCGAATGTCTCGGCATTAGGACAATACTCGTGATAGTTCTTTAGCGCAGTGCCTGCGGCAAGTTCACTTTGGCATTGGCTTGTCGCCAAACATTCGGAACAAACAACACTTATGTCGCGAGCTACGCCGCTATCGAATGATCTGATTTTATTCATATCGAGTTCAAGCGCATACATAAGACGTCGTGATTGATCGTCGGTACGGCCGCCGCGTGCAATAAGTCGCCCCAAGACATCTTCGGGTAGTCCAATATCCCGCGCCAACTCGCCTCGCTGAATCCTATCGAGGGATCTAAGCTCACGCACAGCTATCCAACGGGAAAGCCGCCGCCTCAGAGTCTCAGCGAAATCATAAGCCATGGGCCATCCTCCAGTTTCGTATACTATGGCATGCAATAAAGTTACGAACTTTGTTTTGGCGCAAACTAGAGTGTCAGAAAGCCGCGGAGGATTTCGCGCGTGAGTATCGCACCGTGACGTCATATGAATTGATCTGGATCAATTAGGAGACTGAGAATTCGCAGATAATGCGCGTATCTTACGTGTAGTTAGCTATTGGTTAGGGGAACTGGGAAGTGCCAGAATGCGGGTCAAGCATCCATCCTGGAACAGCCTAATGCCGCAGTCCGCCCTCCCGCGATTGTCCGGTGACTGTCCGCGCCGTTGTCTGCATTGCTGGGCGCGCGCGCTCAGCTTGTGCGCAGCGCTCGGTTCAGTCGAACTCCACGATCTGGAAAAATTAGGTAAGGAGACCCGCTTCGCACCGAAGGAATCCTTGTTCTCGGAAGATGAGAATGCCAGCAAGGTCTATAGTCTGACGCAAGGCGTCGCACGTTTGTATAGACTGTTGCCCGACGGACGACGCCATATCGTCGGGTTTGCATTGCCCGGAGATTTCTTGGGAACGACACTTTCCGATCGCTACAGTTTCTCGGCCGATGCGATTACACCGATTGTCGCCTGCCGGTTTTCCAAAGAAGGGTTCTCGCGCTTCGCAGAGGACAAACCAAAAATGCTGCGCCGAATGAATGAGTTCGAGGTGCGTGAGCTTCATTTGGCCCGTAACCAGATGCTTCTGCTCAGTAGCCGTTCGGCGGAGCAGAAGGTCGCGTTGTTTCTCATTGGCTGGCGCGACCGCCTCGCGCGGCTTGGGGAGGAGCCGAAAACCTTGCCATTGCCCATGAAGCGTCGGGACATCGCGGACTTTCTTGGCCTGACAATCGAAACGGTGAGCCGTACATTCACCCAGCTTGAGCGGGAGAAAGTCATCATCAACCTCCCGAAGGGATTTCGCTTGCTGAATCTGGCGCGCGCAGAAGCTCTGGCGTGGACGTGATGAACTGTCCGACACCGGAAAGTTTGAGAAGAGATTTTCGCTCAAAGACCTCGCATCCTGATCTGGCATACTGCCGCTTGACGAGACGAGATTTTCAAGCCGGTCAACGGCGAGCGCGCATTTTCTGAAAGACGGCAGTATTCGCCATACGTCAAACAGAAAGCGAGCTACGGCTTGAGGAGTTAACGGCGGTGCCGCGACTGACGGTAACAAAACCTGGATTGATGCTGAGAGGAAGCGACGGCTCTTTCGCAAATGCATTCTTGATTTCTGGCATTTAGCGCGCGCGTGAGCCAGTGCCGCGCGGGTTTTCGCGAACGGTTGGGAATTTCGGTGTCGCCTATACGACGCTGATATCGATCGCTTACCTACAGGGGAAGAGTGGGGTAGGCGTCAGCCGTATTGCCGAGCACCTTCATCTATCGGGTGCTTTCGTCACGATCGAAGTATCGAAGCTCGTTGAGACTGATCTTGTCAAAAAGCGGATCAACAGGAATGATAGGCGTCGTGTTCTGTTGACGGTGACGCCAAAAGGAACGCGGTTGCTCGACGATCTTGTCAGTGTGCAAGCCCCTGTTAACGACGCGCTTTTGATTGTCTGAACACCGTCGAATTTCAGCAACTGTCGTCGATGATGGAACGCCTTGTGCCCTGTGGCGACCAAGCGGCTATGCGAATCGGCTCGTTACCGCGACGAGCATCATTGCCGTCATGACTGCTGACCATAGCCTTGAGTGATCAATGTCGACGGCATTCTCTCTTCGCGAGGCACGCAAAACGTTGCCGAGATTCAAGAAGAAAGATAAGAAGAAATACATCGACGTATTCAAGAATCTTTACTATTGAACGGGAAAATCGACCGAGGGCACCTGCAACAACTTTCATTGTTCGAGAGCAGACTGACTATGGTCCGGCTGTCCGGCCGAACCAAACGATCGATTTCCTCTCGCTTTGCTCTCCGTTATCCCGCCACATGGCGGACCGCGGCACGCGCCAGAATACGCACCTTCTGGTTCAGCGGGAAACGGCCGAAGTTGGTTTTGACCGTCCCGGTGGTAAACGCCGTGCGCTTCGAGTAATCGATCCGTACATCCACGATCACTGGCAATCCGCTGCGCGAAACTTCATTCGCCTTATGGATGACATCGGCAATCGCCGCGTTATCCTGCATGTGCAGATAAGTCGCACCGGTGGCCAGCGCAACGCCTTCGATGTTCAGCGTTCCGAGCTTGGTGCAGGGCTTGCGTTTGTAAGGGATTTGCTGCGCTTGCGCGATCTGCGCCAGTTCGCCATCGTTGAACACATAATATATGACGCCCAGATTATTCATGGCCGCCGTTAGTATTTCCATGCACGTCATCAGAAACGCGCCGTCGCCGACGATCGTTTGTACAGACCGGCCGGGATGAGAGAGCTTGGCCCCGATCGCCGCCGGCACCGCGTATCCCATGCAATTGAAATCCGTCGGGAGGATCACGCTTTTCGGGGAATGAATCGGCATTAGCTCCGCCGTGAGGAAGGTGTGATTGCCGTCGTCGATCACGATGATGCCGTCGTCGGGGGTCTGGCGCCGGAGTTCATCGAAGAAGCGCGCCGGATTGACGAGACCCGCAGCATCGTGGTCGTACCAGGTCGCGCGATAAGCGATCTTGTCGCGCTGAATCTGCTTTCGCAACGACGTCTGCTGCCAATGCCGCGGCACGCTGGCCTCTAGCTGGATCAGCAACTGCCTCAGCACTGTTCCGGCATCATCCGCGATACTGACTTTGGCCGGGTAGTTCGCGTTGAACACCTCGGAGTTGATATCGATATGAATCAGGTTTTCCGGCACCTTCACGCCGTAACTCCCGGTGGCGATTTCCGAGAAGCGCGTGCCGATAGCCAGAAGACAATCGCAATCCCTGAATGCGTTCTGCGCCGCCGGCACCGCTGATGCGCCGAAGCCGAACCCCACATGCAGAGGATGGTTGCCCGGAAAAGACGACAACCCCTGCAAGGTCGTCGCGACCGGTGCTTCCAGCCACTCAGCAAGGCGCACGACCAGATCTGTCGCGTCGCGCGCGCCCCAGCCGACAAACACACCCGGGCGTTTGGCATGCCGCAGCATTTCGGCCGCAGTGACGATGTCCGACACAGCCTCCACCGGCGGCCGCACCGGCGGCAGGTAGCGCGGTAGTTCGCCCACTTCCTCTGTCATCAGCAGGATGTTGACCGGCAACTCGACGAATACCGGCCCCGGTTCGCCGTGGATGGCGATCGCGTAAGCCTCGAACAGGATCGGTACGACCTGTTCGTGGCTGGTGACGTGGAAAGTCGCCTTGGTCAACCCACTCATGAATTTTTGGGAGTCCATCTGGTGTAGCTGATAGCGATAGTCCATGTCGGTCCGAGGACCGCCGCTGATGACCAGCATAGGCACGCCATCCAGGAACGCCTCACCGATGCCGCTGCTGGCGTGAGTTAGCCCCGATGCGGGCACCACAGTCAGCACGCCGATCGAGTCGGACAAGCGGCTGACAGCGTCGGCCATGAATGCACCGCCGCCTTCATGGGTCACCAGCACCGGCGTGATCTGATTTGAATTATTCAGTTCGTCGTAGAGCTCCGTCGTATGCACGCCAGGAATGCCGAAGGTGAACCGCGCGCCGATCTGCTCCAGCGCATAAACAGTGAGCCAAGCTCCAGTTCTTTTCATCTTTTCCTCCCGAGCTTCAAGAATTGAACTTGCCGCTGATCGCAGCGGCAGCGGCGCGGCCGGACAGGATACAGCCGCCGAGAAACGTTCCTTCCAATGCACGTAGTCCATGCATGCCGCCGCCGCCGAAGCCGGCCGCCTCGCCGACCGCGTACAGACCGTCGATCGGCTGCCCGGCAGCGGCGAGCACGCGGCTTTGCAGGTCGGTTTGGATCCCGCCCAGACTCTTGCGGCTGGTAATGAACTCGCGAACGGCAATCAGCGGTAATGCCTTTGCATCGCGTATCGGTTGGAATTTACATAATCTCAGCCGGTCGCCGCGATATTGCCGCAACGCGCCGATGCGACGCAGTTGTTCGTCGTTCATCAGGCTCGGGCCACGCACGATAGTGGAATCATAATGCCGGACTGCGTCTTCAACGGCGGTCAGTTGCACCGCCTGGTCACCCTGCAACGCATTCATTTTTTCTACGAGTTCCGGCAGCGTTACTGCCGTCACGAAGTCGAGGCAGTGACTGAGCATTTCATTCACCAGCCACCGGTTGCCGAACAGGAGGTCGCGCAAGAACGCGAATGGCTTCCTGTCGCGGATCGACGGATTGAATTCGGCGCCCGACACGGCCAGTTCCTTCAGCGCAATGCGCAGGTTCATGATCTGCCATGAGTACTGCTTCTGCTGGGCGCAGATGTCGGTCAC
>JAFVHU010000070.1 GCA_017474385.1 Afipia sp.
CCGGGCAGCGGCGCGCGCGGCTGAGCCGAGGGCGGTGGCGAAACGGCAGATGATGGTGTCGGTGGCGGCGGTGGCGCGGCGGGACGCTCGGGCGGAGCCTCGGCGGACGATGCCTGATGCGCAGCGGCGCGGCGGACGGCATCGGCCTCGACCCTGCGCACCGCATCCTCGAGCGCCAGGCGCTCGCGTGTGATTTCGGCTTCGCTCAAGGCCGGCTGCACGCCGCGCAACTGGGAAATCAGCGCCGTTCGCGCGCGCTCATAGAGCGCACGCCGTTGCTCGCCGGGGGCACTGGGGTCCAGTCCGGCGATGGCGCGGGCTATGAGCGGATAGTAATCAGCCATTCTGGTCCAGTTTGCAGGATTCTCAGCGAACCCTGTACTTAAAAAACGTCAATCAACAGAACACAGTCCACTCATGATGGGCCATGTTTTGTTTATTCTCTGTTCAAGCATGGCCTGATCCGAAAACCGGCACCCCCTTTTCGGGGCCATGCTTATGCCTCGAATGGGTTTTGCACGAGGATAGTATCCTCGCGTTCCGGGCTGGTGGAAAGCAGCGCAATCGGGCAGCCGACCAGTTCCTCGACCCGGCGAACATATTTGATGGCCTGCGCGGGCAGATCCGCCCACGACCGGGCGTTGGCCGTCGGCTCTTTCCAGCCTTCGATGGTCTCATAGATCGGCTCGACGCGCGCCTGCGCGCCCTCGCCCGCCGGGAGATGATCGATCTCCTTGCCGTCGAGCTTGTAGCCGACACAAACCTGGATCTCGTCAAAGCCGTCGAGGATGTCGAGCTTGGTCAGCGCGAGGCCATGGATACCGCTGGTCCGCGCGGTCTGCCGCACCAGCACCGCATCGAACCAGCCGCAGCGGCGCTTGCGCCCGGTGTTGACGCCGAACTCCTTGCCGCGCTGGCCGATCAGTTCGCCGATCTCGTTGGTCAGCTCGGTGGGGAACGGTCCCTGTCCAACGCGTGTGGTGTAGGCCTTGCAGATGCCAAGCACATAGCCGACCGAACTCGGGCCCATGCCGGTGCCGGTCGCGGCCTGCGCCGCCACCGTGTTGGATGAGGTGACATAGGGATAGGTGCCGTGATCGACATCGAGCAGCGCGCCCTGCGCGCCCTCGAACAGGATGCGCTTGCCTTCGCGGCGCTTGTGATCAAGCAGATTCCACACCGAGTCCGCGAACGGCAGCACCTTCGGCGCGATCGCCGTCAGTTCTTTCAGGATGTCCGCGCCGTCGATCTCCGGCAGATTGAGGCCGCGGCGCAGCGCGTTGTGATGCGCCAGCAGGCGATCGATCTTGTGCGGCAGCGTCTGCGGATCGGCGAGATCCATCAGCCGGATCGCGCGGCGGCCGACCTTGTCTTCATACGCCGGGCCGATACCGCGCTGGGTGGTGCCGATGGCGTTGGCCTTGCTGGCGTTCTCGCGCACGGCATCGAGTTCACGATGCAGCGGCAGAATCAGCGTGACGTTTTCGGCGACGCGCAGATTGTCGGGCGAGATCTTCACGCCCTGGCCTTGCAGCTTGTCGAGTTCGGTCAGGAACGCCTGCGCATCGAACACAACGCCGTTGCCGATCACCGACAGCTTCGACGGCCGCAGCACGCCCGAAGGCAGCAGCGCGAGCTTGTAGGTGTTTCCATTGATGACGAGCGTATGGCCGGCGTTATGGCCGCCCTGAAAGCGAACGACGATGTCAGCTTGCTCCGACAACCAGTCGACGATCTTGCCCTTCCCTTCGTCGCCCCACTGGGCGCCGACGACGACAACATTGGCCATTTCCAGACAATCTCCCGCAACCCGCAAATCCGCCGGAATTCCAGCGCCTTGCAGCCAGGGTAGCGCTTGCGAGGCATGTCACCGGATAACGGATGCGCGCATGGGAAGCAAGCGCCAACGGGTGTTGACGCCTATGCTGAATGGGGTGCAAATCATTGATATCCCCAAATAATTCCGGCCAGCCTCGGCCTTCCTTGCAAAGCCTATAATCCGCCATCGACATGAACGATCCCGCCCCGCGATCCGCGACATCATGGCTCATGAACAGGCCATACCTGCTGCTGTCGCTGTCATCCCTGTTCTGGGCAGGCAACATCGTGCTGGGACGTTTCATCGCAGCGGATTTTCCGCCCATGGCGCTCTCCTTCATGCGCTGGGGCTTCGCCTGTCTGATCGTCCTGCCGTTCGCGTGGCCTCATCTGAAGGCCGAGTGGCCGGTGATCCGCAAGCACCTGCCGATTCTCACACTACTGACCCTCACCGGCCTCGCCGGCTACAACGCCATCGCCTATCTCGGGCTGCGATACACCGAGGCGCTGAATGCGCTGCTGATCCAGTCGTCGGGGCCGTTGATCGTTGCGCTCTGGTCGTTCGTCTTGCTCGGCATTCGCCTCACATGGCCGCAAACCATCGGGATCGGCATTTCACTGGTTGGCGTTCTGACGATTCTGTCGCGCGGCGATCCAGTCGCCCTCACCTCGATTCATCTGAACAAGGGCGATCTGATCTTCACCACCGCGCTGATCATCTTCGGGCTCTATTCCGTGCTGGCGGTGAAACGCCCGGCGATACACCCGCTCGCTTTCATGGGCTTCACATCCGGTTACGCAACGGTGCTGCTCATTCCCGCTGTGATCGCAGAAGCTGCAACCGGCAAGACGCCATCGCTCTCCGTGAACAACGCACTCACGCTGGCTTATGTCGCGATATTTCCATCGATCCTCGCCTATCTGTTCTTCAACCGCGGCGTCGAGCTGATCGGCGCCAACCGCGCCGCACCGTTTTTCCATCTGATCCCGGTGTTCGGATCAGTGCTCGCGATTGCCTTCCTCGGCGAGCGGCCGCAGCTATTCCATTTTGCGGGCTATGCGCTGGTGCTGACCGGCGTTGTGATCGCCGCGCGGCGCGCATCATCGGCGGTTGCTGAAGCCTGATCACAACACGATCTGCTTGCTCTTTCCATGAAACGGGAGAGGTAAAAACACCGCGCCGATACCCGCTTGGCGCAACGGAGCAATCCGGGATTGGCGGTTGCGAAAGGTGCGAAACATCGGCACAACTTGACCTATCCTCTTTCCCAAAGACCCATGACCGTCGCTGATCCGCCCTTGCGCCAGTCCTCGCTTGCCTCACGGCTGGCGAACCAGCCCTACCTGCTGCTCAGTCTGATGGCGCTGTTCTGGGCCGCCAATATCGTGCTCGGGCGCTACGTCGCCGGGCACGTTCCGCCGTTCACGCTGACATTCCTGCGCTGGGCCGGAACGTTCCTCGTTGTCGCTCCCTTCGCGTGGCCCTATCTGCAACGCGACTGGCCGACCATGCGCCGGCACATGCCGCTGCTGCTGGTTCTGGCGCTGACAGGCTTCGCCCTCAACAACGCCTTGTCCTATTGGGGACTGCAACACACCCAGGCGCTGAACGCGCTGCTGATCCAGTCGTCGGGACCGCTGTTCGTGGCGCTATGGGCGCTGGTGCTGTTTGGCGTGCGGCTGTCATGGATGCAGGCTGCCGGCATTCTCGTCTCGCTGCTTGGCGTGCTCGTCATCGTCCTGCGCGGCGATCTCGCTGCGCTGGCGGCGATTCAGATCAACGCCGGTGACATGAGTTTCGCCGGGGCGCTGTTCGTGTTCGGCCTGTACTCCGCCCTCATGACGCGGCGTCCGAAGATCAATCCGCTCTCGCTGATTGCTTTCACCACGGGAGCCGGAGCACTGATGCTGTTGCCGCTGGTGGGATGGGAAGTCTCGATCGGTGACAGGCTGATACTCGACACACTGACGGTCGCCACCGTCGTCTTCGTCGTGATCTTTCCCTCGACGCTGGCCTACATCTTCTTCAACCGCGGGATCGAACTGATCGGGCCCAACCGCGCCGCGCCATTCTTCCACCTGGTGCCGGTATTCGGTTCGGTGATGGCCATCGTGCTGCTCGGAGAGAAGCCGGAGCTGTTCCATCTGGTCGGCTACGTGCTGGTGCTGGCGGGCGTTATCACCGCATCGCGGCGCGGATCGGCCGGGAAACGTCCCGCTTCCTGACTGGCAATTCGCCAGGACTTCGCGCAATCTCTGCCCCAAGCGAACGGCGCAGGTCTTCGATGACTTGACGACCGGCGCAGAAAAAATCGACAGGGCGGAGATACCATCAATGAACTTTCTGAAATCAACGATATCGCCAATGACCTTGGCGCTTGCCGTCGCGGCCGGCGTTCTGGCTGCCGGACCATCGGCCGCGCAGGCTCCCTGGCCCGCGCCAGGCAGGAATATCACGCTGGTGCTCCCGTTTGCGGCAGGCAGCGGCACCGACACCACGACGCGTCTGATCTCGAGGGAGCTCGCCGTCGCACTCGGTACCAATATCGTGGTCGACAACAAGCCCGGCGCCAACGGCTCGATCGCCGCGAGCTATGTCGCGCGCTCCGAGCCGGATGGCTACACGATTTTCGTCACGACCAACACGTCGCACTCGGCCAATCCGTATCTCCTGAAGAACATGACGTACGATCCGATCAAGGATTTCACGCCGATCGCGCGCTCCGGCGACCTGCCGTTCATGCTGGTGATCAATCCGGAGATCCCGGCCAATTCGGTCGCCGAACTTATCGCGCTCGCAAAAAAGGAGCCCGGCAAATACTCTTACGCCAGCGGCAGTTCGTCGGCGATCGTGTCCGGCGCGACATTCGCAACGCTGGCGGGCATCGATCTGCTTCACGTTCCCTACAAGAGTTCGCCGCCCGCGCTGACCGACGTGATCGCCGGACGGGTGTCCATGATGTTCGTCGATGTTCCGACCGGCCTGCCCCATGTCAACGGCAAGGCGCTGAAAGCGCTGGCGGTGACGACGATCAAGCGCTCCGCGCTGTTACCAGACCTTCCCACCATGGACGAAGCCGGCGTGAAGGGCTTCGACATCACGTCGTGGCAGGGCTATCTCGGCCCGGCGAACCTGCCGCAGCCGATCGTGACCCGGCTGAATGCGGAAATCCGCAAGGTGGTCGAACGGCCCGATATCAAGAAGGAGCTTGCCGACCGCGGCATGGAAGCGTTCTCCGGCACGCCCGAGAGTTTCGACAAGTTCCTGAAAGAACAACTCGTGGTGTGGGAAAAGCTGATCCGGGAAGCCAAGATCGAGAAGCAGTAGCGCTGCGATAGCAAAAATGCGTCATACGCGGGCTTGACCCGCGTATCCATCCTTAGAGATGGATGGCCGGGTCAAGCCCGGCCATGACAGTATTTGTATGTAGCGACGTCCGCGGCAAACCGAACGTCACGCCGCCCGCACCTTGCCGAGGAATTCGTCCACCGCCGCACGCAGCATGCCCGACTGCTGGTCGAGGTCGCGGGCGCTGGTGAGAACGACCGACGCAGCATTGCCGGTGGCCGAGGCCGCCGCGCTGACGCCGCCGATGTGATCGCTGATCTCGGCCGAACCTGCCGCCACCGACTGGATGTTGCGCGCGATCTCCCGCGTGGCAGCGCCCTGCTCTTCAACGGCGCTGGAGATGTTCAGCGTGATCTCGCTCATGCGCGTGATCGTCTCGGTGATGCCGCCGATCGATGTTACCGCATCGCTGGTGGTCGCCTGCATCGCCGCCACCTGAGCCGAAATCTCTTCCGTGGCCTTGGCGGTCTGGGTCGCCAGCGCCTTCACTTCCGATGCGACGACGGCGAAGCCGCGTCCTGCCTCACCCGCGCGCGCCGCCTCGATGGTCGCGTTGAGCGCGAGCAGGTTGGTCTGCGCCGCGATAGAGTGAATGAGCTGCACCACCTCGCCGATCTTCTCAGCGCCATCGGAGAGAACCTGCACCGTCGCGTTGGTGCGCTCGGCATCGGCCACGGCCTTGCTGGCGATCTCGTTGGACTGGTTGACCTGGCGCGAAATCTCCGCGACCGAGCTGGACAGTTCCTCGGCGGCCGCCGCCACGGTGCCGACATCGTTCGACGCCCTCTCCGAAGCCGATCCCACGGTCGCCGCACGGGCGCTCGCATCCGTCGCCGAATGGGTCATCGATTGCGCCGTGGTCTGCATGCCAGCCGCGGACGATGCCACCGAACGCACGATGCCGTTGACGCTGCTCTCGAACTCCAGCGCGATCGCATGCATTGCGGCCTGGCGCTCTTCCGCCGCACGCTTGCGCGTCTCGGTTTCGGCGCTTTCAAGGTCGCGCATGCGGACGGCATTGTCCTTGAAGACCTGAACCGTCGCCGCCATCTTGCCGATCTCGTCGCGCCGGCCGATGCCCGGAATCTCCTCCTTGAGCTGCCCGTCAGCCAGCGTCTTCATGCGCATACCGAGCAGGCCGAGCGGGCGGGTGATGCTGCGGCCGACGAACCAGGCCACCGCGCCGGAGACCACACCGATACCGAGAATCGCGGCGCCCAGCACCATCACGATCTGCATCAGCTTGGCGTCGAGGTCATCGACATAGGCGCCGGTGCCGACGAACATATTCCAGCCGGGAATTCCGGCGGCGTAGGAGATTTTCGGCGCCAGCTCGGTCTGACCGGGCTTCTGCCAGAAGTAGTGGATCGTGACATCGCCCTTGGCGGCGACACCGTCGCGCATTTCGCGGGTCGACTTGCGTCCGTTCACAACATTATCGAGATGGCTGGTGCCGATCTGTTTCGGGTTGAGCACCGCCACCGCGATGCCGTCCATGGTGTAGGCGAACATATAGCCGGCGCCGTTGTCATAGGTCATGCTCTGGATCCGCTGAACCCACTGCTCGACCGCAGCGTCCTTGGTCAGCTTTCCGGCTTCCACCTGCTTCTGATATCCGATCGCCATATTCCGCGCGGTCTCGACGACTGCCCGGAGCTGCTCCTTCCGCGCGCTGAACATCTCGTTCTGCATCATACGGGCGGCAAAAAAGCCCGCGGCACACAGACCAATCAGGGTCACACACACCAGAACGCCCAGCTTCACGGCGACGGGCCAGTTATTGAGAAATTTCACGCGGCTTCTCCGGGAGAATTGGCGCGGACGCGCCGGAAGTAAGAATTCACTTCATTTACTACAAGACTGTTGAATCTTCCTTACTCCGGTTCCCGTTGGTGGTGCGCGGGACCACGGCCAAATCAAAAAGCGCGGCTGCTTTTCAGCAACCGCGCTGGTGTTCATCCGATGGTATTCGATGCTTCCGGATCAGCGCCGGAGAACCGCTCCCTTTAACGGAGGAGTTAGGGCGTCACGCCGCCCGCACCTTGCCGAGGAATTCGTCCACCGCCGTGCGCAGCATGCCCGACTGCTGGTCGAGATCGCGGGCGCTGGAGAGAACGTCCGACGCAGCGGTGCCGGTCGCAGCCGCGGCCGAACTGACGCCGCCGATGTGATCGCTGATTTCGCTCGATCCTGCCGCCACCGACTGGATGTTGCGTGCGATCTCGCGGGTCGCAGCGCCCTGCTCTTCGACGGCGCTGGAGATGTTCATGGTGATCTCGCTCATCCGCGCGATGGTTTCGGTGATGCCGCCGATCGACACCACTGCGTCGCTGGTGGTGGCCTGCATCGCCGCGACCTGCGCCGAGATTTCCTCGGTGGCCTTGGCGGTCTGGTTGGCCAGCGCCTTGACCTCGGAGGCCACCACGGCGAAGCCGCGGCCGGCTTCGCCGGCGCGTGCCGCCTCGATGGTGGCGTTGAGCGCGAGCAGATTGGTCTGCGCCGCGATGGAGTGAATGAGCTGCACCACTTCGCCGATCTTCTCGGCGCCGCTGGAGAGTACCTGCACCGTCGCATTGGTGCGCTCGGCGTCGGCCACCGCCTTGGTGGCGATCTCGTTCGACTGGTTGACCTGGCGGGCGATCTCGGCGACCGAGCTCGACAGCTCTTCCGCCGCTGCCGCGACCGTACCGACGTTGCTCGATGCCCGTTCGGATGCCGAACCCACGGTGGCTGCGCGTGCGCTGGCGTCGCGGGCCGACGCGGTCATGGATTCCGCCGTCGACTGCATGCCGGCCGCCGATGTCGCCACGGAGCGAACGATGCCGTTGACGCTGCTTTCGAAGCTGCTGGCAATGTTGTTCATCACCGTCTTGCGCTCCGCAGCGGCGCGCTGCTGGGCTTCCGCTTCGACCTTCTCGAGATCGCGGATACGGACCGCGTTGTCCTTGAAGACCTGCACCGTCGCAGCCATCGCACCGATCTCGTCACGGCGATCGCTGCCGGGGATGCTTTCCTCGAGCTGGCCGTCGGCCAGCGACTGCATGCGTGCGCCGAGCTGGCTGAGCGGACGGGTGATGCTGCGGCCGATCATCCAGGCCACCGCGCCGGAGACCGCGCCGATCAGGACAGTCG
Source organism: Afipia sp. (assembly GCA_017474385.1). Taxonomy (GTDB): domain Bacteria; phylum Pseudomonadota; class Alphaproteobacteria; order Rhizobiales; family Xanthobacteraceae; genus Afipia. The sequence goes on from JAFVHU010000070.1 coordinate 8,300, forward strand.
CCGCAATGAGCGCCATGATGATCGGCATCAGCTTGGCATCGAGATCGTCGAGATACACGCCGGTGCCGACGAACATGTTCCAGCCGGGAATTGCCACCGCATAGGACAGCTTGCGGATCGGCTTTTCCTCGCCGGGCTTCATGTATTCATAGCGCAGCGTCACCTCGCCCTTGGCGGCGACACCGTCGCGCAGTTCGCGCGCCAGCTTGCGGCCGTTGGTTTCGATTTCGAGGCGGTTGGTGCCGATCTGCTTCAGATCCGGTGTCGCCACGGTAATGCCGTCCATGGTGTAGGCAAACATGTAACCGCTGCCGTTGTCATACGTCAGCGTCCGGGCGCTGCGGCCGAATTCCTCGATCGCCGCTTCCTTGGTCATTTTCCCGGCTTCCACCTGCTTTTGCAGCCCGATCGCCATGTTGCGCGCGGTTTCCACCAGCGCATGGGTCTGCGCCTCGCGCGCACTCACCATTTCCCGTTGCATCATGAAGGCTGAGTAGAGGCCCGCAGCGCTGAGGCCGAGCAGGGTCACACCGACCAAGATACCAAGCTTGGCGGCGATGGGCAGGTTGTTCAGAAATTTCACGATGAGACTCCGGGGCGGGCCGCGCTTCTGCGTGGATTCGTCTCAATCAATTATCGAAACTTCCTTTCGGGTTGGTTACCCATGCGTCTCTTGCAGTTCTGGTTTGACGAAAAACAAAACGGGCCGGAAAAATCCGGCCCGTTCGTCATTATTGCAGGAACATCTGCTTAAAAAGTCAGTGCCTTGGCCTGCTTGACCTGCGGCAACGCCGAGACCTTCGCGAGAACTTCAGCCGGCACCGCGCCGTCGACCTCGACCAGCGCGATGGCGTCACCGCCCTGCACGTTGCGGCCGAGATGGAAGGTCGCGATGTTGATCTTGGCATCGCCGAGCAGCGAGGCGAACTTGCCGATGAAGCCCGGCTTGTCCTCGTTGGTGATGTAGATCATCGACTTGCCGAATTCGGCATCGACCCGGATGCCCTTGATGTCGACCAGGCGCGGCTTGCCGTCGTGATAGACGGTTCCCGACACCGACCGTTCCTGACGCTCGGTCGCCACCGTCACTGTAATCAAACTTTCATAATCGCTGCGTGCGGCACGGGTCACCTCGTCGACCACCATGCCGCGCTCCTTCGCCACCACCGGCGCGGAGACGACGTTGACGTCGCCCAGCATCGGCCGCAGCAGGCCGGTCAACGCTGCCGAGGTCAGCGCCTTGATCTTCATGTCCGCGACCACGCCCTCATAGGTGATCGTGACCTTGGCGATGCCGGTTTCGGTGAGCTGGCCGGCGAACGAGCCGAGCTTTTCGGCCAGTTCGATGAACGGCTTCAGCTTCGGCGCTTCTTCCGCGGTGATCGAAGGGAAGTTGACGGCATTGGAGATCGCGCCGGTCAGCAGATAATCCGACATCTGTTCGGCGACCTGCAACGCGACGTTTTCCTGCGCTTCCGTGGTGGACGCACCGAGATGCGGCGTGCAGATGACATTGGGATGACCGAACAGCACGTTGGTCTTGGCCGGCTCTTCCACGAACACGTCGAACGCGGCGCCCGCGACATGCCTGGAATTCAGGGCCTCGACCAGCGCCGCTTCGTCGACCAGACCGCCGCGCGCGCAGTTGATGATGCGCACGCCCTTCTTCATCTTCGCGAGCGAAGCCGCGTCGATGATGTTCTTGGTCTTGTCGGTGAGCGGGGTATGCAGCGTGATGAAGTCGGCGCGCTTGAACAGGTCGTCGAGTTCCACCTTCTCGACGCCGATGTCCTTGGCGCGCTCCGGCGACAGGAACGGATCGAACGCGATCACCTTCATGCGCAGTCCGAGCGCGCGGTCGGCAACAATCGAACCGATGTTGCCGGCGCCGATGATCCCGAGCGTCTTGCCGGTGATTTCGACACCCATGAAGCGGTTCTTTTCCCACTTGCCGGCCTGGGTCGAGGCGTCGGCGGCGGGAATTTCGCGGGCCAGCGCCAGCATCAGCGTAATGGCGTGCTCGGCGGTGGTGATCGAATTGCCGAACGGCGTGTTCATCACGATGATGCCCTTCGCCGTGGCGGCGGGGATCTCGACGTTGTCGACGCCGATGCCGGCGCGGCCGATGACCTTCAGGTTCTTGGCCTTCTCCAGGATCTTCGCAGTCGCCTTGGTGGCGGAGCGGATCGCAAGGCCGTCATAGTTGCCGATGATCTCGGCAAGCTTGTCCTTGTCCTTGCCGAGATCCGGCTGGAAATCGACCTCGACGCCGCGATCCTTGAAGATCTGCACGGCGGCCGGAGACAGCGCATCGGAAATAAGAACTTTGGGTTTGGACATGATGTTTGATCCATCTTCGTCATTCCGGGGCGCGAGCTTTGCGAGCAAACCCGGAATCCAGACGAGGTTTAAGTGAGTTGTGATTGGATTCCGGGTTCGCGCTTCGCGCGCCCCGGAATGACAAGTCAGGCCGCCTTGGCGAGCGAAGCCTTGGTCTCGGCGAAGGCCCAGTCGATCCACTGCGTCAGAATGTCGACGTCCCTGGCCTCAACCGTCGCGCCGCACCAGATGCGAAGGCCGGCCGGAGCATCGCGGTAATGCGCGAAGTCGTAACCAGCGCCTTCCTTCTCCACCGCAGCCACCAACTTCTTGGCGAAGTCAGCCTGCGCGTCGGCGGACAGCGCCGTGATCGCCGGATCGACGACCTTCAGGCACACCGAGGTGTTGGAACGGATCGCAGGATCGGCCGCAAGGAAATCCACCCACGGCGTCTTCGCCTTCCAGTCGGCGAGCACCTTGGTGTTGGCGTCGGCACGCGCGATCAGCGCCTTGAGACCGCCTACGGACTTGGCCCAGTTCAACGCATCGAGATAGTCCTCGACGCAGAGCATCGACGGCGTGTTGATGGTTTCGCCCTCGAAGATGCCGGCGTTGAGCTTGCCGCCCTTGGTCATGCGGAAAATCTTCGGCAGCGGCCACGGCGGCGTGTAGCTCTCGAGCCGTGCGACGGCACGCGGCGACAGGATCAGCATGCCATGCGCGGCCTCGCCGCCCAGCGCCTTCTGCCAGGAGAAGGTCACGACATCGAGCTTCGGCCAGTCGAGCGGCTGCGCGAACGCGGCGGAGGTGGCGTCGCAAATGGTCAGGCCTTCGCGGTCATCCCTGATCCAGTCGGCATTCGGCACGCGCACACCCGAGGTGGTGCCGTTCCAAGTGAACACGATGTCCGAGTTCTTGTCGGCCTTCGACAGATCCGGAATCTCGCCATAGCCGGCGTGGAGCTTGACCACATCCTTGAGCTTCAATTCCTTGACGATGTCGCTGACCCAGCCTTCGCCGAAGGATTCCCATGCGATGGTGGTGACGGGGCGCGGCCCGAGCAGCGACCACAGCGCCATCTCAACGGCGCCGGTGTCGGACGCAGGCACGATGCCGATCTTGTAATCGGCAGGCACTTCAAGCACTTCGCGCGTCAGTTCGATCGCGAGCTTGAGTTTGGCCTTGCCGACCTTCGCACGATGCGAACGGCCGAGGGCTGCGTCCTTGAGATTTTGGGGGTTCCAGCCGGGGCGCTTGGCGCAGGGGCCGGACGAAAAATGCGGCACGTTGGGCCGCGAAGCGGGCTTCGCTACAATCATATTCTATCCTTCCAGATAGCTAGCCTCCCGTTGGGGGGAGGTGTCCCGCCGCCGTGAATATGGAAGGTTTCGGATTTCGTCAAGGAACTTCGCCCGCCCGCATTCACAAAGCTGGGATGCAGGCGGGATGGGCTGTCGTGATCGTCTCGGGATGGCCCCACCCCGACCGGCTGACGCCGGTCGACCCTCCCCACGAGGGGGAGGGATAAGACGACCTGCATATGCGGATGCGCTAGAAGCCTCTCACAGCCCCAGCACCTTTTCGCAGTCTGCGATCCAGCGCCGCACGGCGTCATAGCCGTCGAGATGGAAGCCGCCCTCGTGGGCCGCGCGGGTGTAGGCCAGCAGCGCCACATCCGCGAGCGAGAACACATCCTCGACAAAGAACTTCGTTTTCTGAAGCTGATGCTCCATCAGCGCCAGCGCGGCGTAGCCCCGCTTCACCTTCTCCGGATCGAGATCGCCCAGCGACTTGCCGAGATAGAACATCTGAAAGCGGCAGACCGCGAGATACGGCTCGTGGCTGTACTGCTCCCAGAACAGCCACTCATCCATCTTGGCGCTGAGGAAGGCTTCCGCGGGGATCAGATCGGTGCCGCGCGCAAGATAGCGTATGATCGCGTTGGACTGCGCCAGCGTACGGCCGTCATCGAGTTCGAGCACCGGCACCTGCCCCGCGCCGTTGAGCTTGAGAAACTCTGGCGTGCGGCTCTCGCCCTTCAGCGTGTCGACATCGATCCAGGTGTAGCGGCGCGAAAGCTTGTCGCACACCCACTTCACCTTCAGGCAATTGCCGGATTTCAGATCGCCATAGATCTTCATGACCGCACCTTCCCGATGGCTGCCGCCTCCCAGAACGGAACCATAGCCCAACAGGCAAAACGGCCCCTGTCAACGACAGGAGCCGCAAAAGAGAAATTTCAGAGGATGGTTCGGTCAGAACCTGTAGCCAAGGCCACCGCGCACGGTGTTGATGTTGGTGTCGATGGGGCCGGTGAAGCGGACATACTCCCATTCGCCGCGCGCGAAGAAATTGCCGAACAGCATCGCCTCTGCGCCGACACCGAAGGTGTATCCCACCATCAGGCGACCGTGTTTGTTCTCGGCTTTATTGTATGTCACGTCGTAATCCACGAACGGCGGCGGTACTGTGGCGCCCACATAGGTGCCCGTGCTTCTGATGATGCTCGACCTGGTGCTGTCCGCAAGTCCGAGGGCAACACCGCCGAAGGCATAGGGAAGGAAGCTGCCGATCGCATATCCGGCGCGGCCGCGGAGAGTCAGCACGTCAGTAAAGTTGATCGAGGCTGCGGAGGTCACATTTGCGCTGTAGTTGACTTCGTCGACGGTGATCTGCCGGGCCATAGTGCCGCTGGCCTTGGCGCCAAAATTGCCGCGCATGTAGCTCGCGTCGACACCAAGTACGGCGTCACCCCATTGCCCATTGTATCCGGCGAAGCCGCCAAATGCGCTGTTCTGGTGCGAGATCTTGCCGCCGATCACCGGCCAGGTGGAGACCTGCATGATCTGCTCGACGGAGGTGAACGCAAGTTGCTGCGCAGCGATGTCTCTCGTTGCACCAGAGAAATTATGGTCGGACGAACCGTAGGCGGCCTGCCCGCCGACGTAGAAGCCCTGCCATCTGACATAGCGCGGACTTTCGCGGAGCATTCCGCGCAGGACCGGTTCATCATCGGGATAGTCGGCGGCCTGCGCACCCTGCACGGCTCCCACCATCATCATGGCCAACACGATCCGACGCATTCCAAAACTCCGACATAAACGCTTAACTACGTTCGATCATGCCGCGTTAACCCTAATCATTCGTTAGCACCGCGCTTTTCGCGCAAAAGAAAACGGCGCGGAAAGATCCGCGCCGTCGAGTTTGGCAAAAAGAGACGAAGAGAGAAGAAATCCGATCAGCCCTTGCGGATGAGCGGAGGCAGCATCGGCGGAGCGTAAGCCGGCACCGGATCGATCGCCCAGCGCACGCCGAGTTTCAGATCGTGCGACGTGATGCGCTTGAACGTCGTCGGATTGTTGATCGCATTGCCGCCGGTATAGGTGATCACGTCGCCGGTGATGCCGTCACCCATATCGAGGTAACGATAGGCCAGTTCCATCGTCAGGCTCGGATTGATCTTGTAGGCAAGACCCGCGTGAACGGCCCAGGCGAAATTCCACTTCGACGCGTTGTCGGCGTAAGCCGAGCTCGGACCACCAGGGAAGCCGTTGTTGCTGGTGGTCTGTCCAACGTCGGTGTAGTTGGCGATGGTCACGCGCGCAGCACCAACACCGGCGCCGATGAACGGCGTGACGCACCACCAGGTGCCCAGATCGGCGTAGGCGTTGGCCATGATCAGCCATTCGGATTTGTTGCCGGTGTACTTGTTGAAGCCGTTCTGCACCACGCCGGCGCCGTTGAACGTATTCACCTCATAACCATTCAGCGTCGCGCTGGCGCGATACTCGCCCGTCACGTCGGCGCGGAACCAGTTGTTGAAGCGATAACCAGCACCGAGGCCGAAGATGCCCGCGCTGTTGAAGTCCGCTTTCTGGTTCTGACTCAGAAGACCGGCTTCGAGCGCGTTGCTCAGGTGCTGGACCTTCTGGTTGCTGAAGCCGATATCGCCGCGCAGATACCAGCCGCCGAAGTCCTCAACCGGAGGCGGGACATACATGGGCGGTGGCGGAAGGTCGGCGGCGAGCGCGGCCGAGGAAATGAATGACGCCGCGCCAGCAGCAAGAAGATTCTTCAGAGTACGCATTGGTCCGGTCCTTTCGCCGGTGAGGCAAACAAAAGCCTCACGCTCAAAACTCATGGGCGGACCATGGCACCAAATGTTTAAGCGGCACTTAACCCTAATTCTTAACCGCGATTTTTAATCTGGCTTAAGCGAGACGGTAAACATTTACACAACGCGCAAGGCATCGCGCGCCACAAATCCTAATGATGTGTTGACGGGTGAGTCAGTGATGCTGACGCAACTTTGCGACGACGCATAGCGCTTGTACTTGTCATTGCGAGGAGCACTGGCGACGAAATTTTTCGCATCACTCTCAGTTGTCATCACCGGGCTTGTCCCGGTGATCCCGATTGATTGGGCACAGTGCTTCTCCATCGGGATGCCCGGAACAAGTCCGGGCATGACATCGATGGATTTCGCCTGTTTACCTCAGAGCTTGTGGCGCTTGATCTGCGGCAGGAAGATCGCGAGCAGACCGATGGCCGGGAGGAAAGCACAGACCTGATACACGAAGTCGATGCCCTTCCAGTCCGCGACCTGACCGAGCACGGCAGCGCCGACGCCGCCGAAACCGAACGTCATGCCGTAGAACAGTCCCGAGATCATGCCGAGACGATGCGGCATCAGTTCCTGCGCATAGACGATGATTGCCGGCGTCGCCGACGAGATGATGAAGCCGATGATGATGCTCAGCACCGCATTCCAGTAGAGATCGACATAAGGCAGCGCGAGCGTGAACGGCAGCGCGCCGATGATCGAGAACCAGATCACGTATTTACGGCCGAAGCGATCGCCGAGCGGACCGCCGAAGAACACGCCGACAGCGCTCGCACCGAGGAACAGGAACAGATAGATCTGCGACGCCTGCGTGGTGACGCCGAATTTATGAATCAGGAAGAACGTGTAGTAGCTGCCGATGCTCCCGGAGTAGAACGCCTTCGAGAACAGCAGCACCATCAGCACGGTCAGCGCAACAAGCGTGCGCGCCGACGACCGCTCCTCGCCTGTCACGGCATGCGCGCTCTTGCGCTGCGCGACGCGCGGCTTGTACCAGCGGCCGATCTGCCACAGCACGATGATGGCGAGCGCGGCAACCAGCGAGAACCAGGCGATGCTGCCCTGCCCGAACGGCACGATGATCAGCGCCGCAAGCACGGGACCGATCGCGCTGCCGATATTGCCACCGACCTGAAACACCGATTGCGCGAAGCCGACGCGGCCGCCCGACGCCATGCGCGCGATGCGCGAAGATTCCGGATGAAAGACCGCCGAGCCGGTGCCGACCAGACCGGCCGCGAGCAGGATCACCCAGTAATGATTGGCGACGCTGAGCAGGATCAGCCCGGCGAAGGTGAAGCCCATGCCGAGCGCGAGCGAAAACGGTTTCGGATACTTGTCGGTGTAGGCACCGACGAACGGCTGCAACAGCGACGAGGTAAACATGAAGGCCAGCGTGATCATGCCGATCTGGCCGAAGTCGAGCGCGTAGTTGTCCTTCAGGATCGGATAGACCGACGGGATCAACGACTGCATCAGGTCGTTGAGAAGGTGCGAGAAGCTGATGGCGCCGATGACGGCGAAAGCGGGACCTGTCGAGGCGGACGGCGTCTGCGGCTCGTCCACGACAATCGGTGCAGCGAGGGTGTCTTCCGACAGAATAACGGGCCTGTTCACGGCAACTTCCGGCAAAATTCAAATCGAATGGACTTCAAATACAAAGTCGGCCGCAAGGTCACCAGTCGCGATTGCCCATGGCTGATGTGCCGGATTGATCGGACTGCGAATTTCTTTGGTCGTCCCGGCGAAGGCCGGGACCCATAACCACCGAGCTCTCAGCGGAGCCGCGTGGCCGGTCGTCTTTGCAACAACATCGACAGGGAGTATGGGTCCCGGCCTTCGCCGGGACGACATCAGAGATTTTCAGGCCGCCGCGGACGCCGTCCCGAGAGCCGAGACGATCATGTCAACGGCTTCCTCGACCAGGTCGCGATTGTCGCCCTCGCCCATCACGCGGATAACCGGCTCGGTCCCGCTTGGGCGGATCAGCAACCGGCCGCTGCCGTTGAGGCGTTTCTCCGCGTCGACGATGGCGGATTTCACGCCCGGATTGTCGAGCGGCTTGCCGGTGCGGTAGCGCACGTTCTTGAGAATCTGCGGCATCGGCTCGAAGCGGTGGCAGACTTCGGAGACCGGACGGCCGAGGCGCTGCACCACGGCGAGCACCTGCAACGCCGCGACGAAGCCGTCGCCGGTGGTTGCGAAGTCGGACATGATGATGTGACCCGACGGCTCGCCGCCGAGATTGTAGCCGCCCTTCTGCATCTGCTCGAGCACATAGCGATCGCCGACCGGCGTGCGCAGCAGCTCGATGCCCTGCTCTTTCAGATAACGTTCCAGGCCGAGATTGGACATCACGGTGGCGACGATGCCGGGCTTCGCCAGCCGTCCGTCGTCCTTCCAGCTCTGCGCGATCACAGCGAGGAGCTGGTCGCCATCGACCACATGGCCGCGTTCGTCGGTGATGATGACGCGATCGGCGTCGCCGTCGAGCGCAATGCCGATATCGGCGCGCATTTCGCGCACCTTGCGCGACAGCGCTTCCGGCGAGGTCGAACCGCAGTCCTTGTTGATGTTAAAGCCGTCCGGCTCAACGCCGATGGAGATGACGTCCGCGCCCAATTCCCACAGCGCTTCAGGCACCACCTTGTAGGCCGCGCCATTGGCGCAATCGACCACAACGCGAAGACCGTCGAGGCTGAGATCGCGCGGCAGGGTGCGCTTGGCGAATTCGATGTAGCGATCGTGCACGCCGTCGATGCGGCGGGCGCGGCCGAGACTGGCGCTCTGCGCAAGGCGCTTGTCGAGGTTCTCGTCCATCAACTGTTCGATCTGCGTTTCCACATCGTCGGACAGCTTGAAACCGGCAGGGCCGAACAACTTGATACCGTTGTCGTCGAACAGATTGTGCGACGCCGAGATCATCACGCCGAGATCGGCGCGCATCGACTTGGTCAGCATGGCGACGGCCGGCGTCGGCATCGGGCCGAGCAACAGCACATCCATGCCCACGGACGTAAATCCCGCCACCATGGCGTTTTCAATCATGTAACCGGAGAGCCGGGTGTCCTTGCCGATCACCACGCGATGGCGATGGTCGCCGCGCTGAAACACCAGCCCGGCCGCCTGCCCGACCTTGAGCGCCAGTTCCGGCGTGATCAGGCTGTTGGCGCGGCCGCGAATGCCGTCGGTGCCAAAATACTTGCGAACCATGAATTCCCCTGCTGCGCCTTGTCTCCGGCCGGGCGCCGGACAGGCACCTGCATGGCTCGGGCGAATTCCCCATTCTAGCGCGGAGCTAGTTATAATGCCTCTGCGGCGCGCATTTCTTCAAAAAATATGATGAATCATTACCGCCGCCCGGAACAGGCGACGGCTTCTATCCCTTTGATTTATAAAGCATTGTTCGCAGTCCGGCCATCCGGCCGGGAATTCGCCCAAGGCCCTAACCTTTCCGCTTGCGGTCGTCATCGTGCCTGGACGGCGACGGCTGGGTCACGCTGACCGGGTCGGAGCCCGGAAATGATTCTTCCAGCCCGGCCTCGAGGTCGTCGTCGAGCTTCTTTTTCTCCGGGTCTTTCGGCTTGTTGGGGTTTTTCGGCTTGGTGCCGGCCGCAGCCATGATGTGCTCCTGCGTGGGTTCGCAGGGATAACGTCCAGCGGCGACCGCTGTTCCGCGTGTTAGTCTTCCGGGTCCGGCTCAACGTGCGGGTCCGGCTGGGTCAGTTTGACCGGATCGGAGGCGGGAAAGGTCTCTTCAAGCGCTTCGTTCAATTCGTCGTCCAGTTTGCGCTTTTCAGCTTCCGTCATTTTGCCGGATGCCGGACCGGTCTTTTTCCTAGTCATGACCCTTCTCCGTGGGGCGGCCGCTATTTGCGCACGCCGCAAGCATGATAGATGATTGCGGGAACAAAAAGTTCAATGAGGATGCGTCCATGAAGAACATTACCTGCATCGAGGACCTGCGGCAGATTCACAAGCGCCGCGTGCCAAAGCCGTTTTTCGATTACGTGGACGGCGGCTCCTACGCGGAAGAAACGCTGCGCGCCAATATCAGCGACATGCAGAAGTACAAGTTTCGCCAGCGCATCCTGGTCGACATCTCGAAGCGGCAGCTCAACACCACCATCCTCGGCGAGGCCGCGGCGATGCCGCTGATCCTGGCGCCGATCGGCTCCGGCGGATTGCAATATATGGATGGCGAGATCTACGCCTGCCGCGCGGCGCAGGAGATCGGCATTCCCTACACGCTTTCGACCATGTCGATCCTCTCGATCGAGGACGTCGCGGCCAATGTCGAAAAGCCGTTCTGGTTTCAGCTTTACGTCATGAAGGATCGCGGCTTCGCGAAATCGCTCATCGAGCGCGCCATCGCCGCGAAATGCAGCGCGCTGGTGCTGACCGTCGATCTGCAGGTGCTCGGCCAGCGTCACGCGGACGTCAAGAACGGCCTTTCGGTGCCGCCAAAATTGCTGACGCTGAAGAACATCATCGATTTCGCCACCAAGCCGGGCTGGGTCGCAGGTATGCTCAAGGGCAAGAGCCGGAATTTCGGCAACATCACGGGCCATGTGAAGGGCGCCGGCGATCTCGGCTCGACCTCGGAATGGGTTGCTTCGCAGTTCGACCAGTCGCTGAACTGGAAAGATGTCGAGTGGATTCGCAGCATCTGGCCCGGCAAGCTGGTCATCAAGGGCATCCTCGACGTTGCCGATGCGCGCCTCGCCGTGAAGACCGGCGCGGAAGCGATCGTGGTGTCGAACCATGGCGGCCGACAGCTCGACGGCGCACCGTCGTCGATCTCGGTGCTGCCGGAGATCGTGCAGGATGTCGGCTCGCAAACCGAGATCATGTTCGACGGCGGCATCCGCTCCGGCCAGGACGTGATGCGCGCGCTGGCGCTCGGCGCGAAGTCCTGCATGATCGGCCGCGCCTACATCTATGGTCTCGGCGCCGGAGGACAGGCCGGCGTGTCACTGGCGCTCGATCTGATCGGCAAGGAACTGAGCACCACGATGGGCCTGTGCGGCATCAACCGCATCGACGAGATCGATCGCCGCGTGCTGACGGACTACATGCAGACCAATGCGGTGAGCAGCCCGCGGAATTGACGTCATTGCGAGCGAAGCGAAGCAATCCAGAATAAAGAAGGCTGGATTGCTTCGTCGCTACGCTCCTCGCAATGACGATGAACTATCCTGGCTTCACATCGGCGGCGCGAGGCCGTCGCGGCCGATGCTGAGACGCGCGACATCGAGCGTGCCGTCCGGCTGTTTGGTGGCAATCGCAAATACCGGGGTGCCCGCCTTGATGTCCGACCGCGCGGCCGGAACATAGGTGACCACCGTCGTTTCCGGCGTCACCAGAACTTTCCGCTCGCCGCCCTTGTACTTGACCGTCAGCGTATGGCCGTCATTGCCCGCAACCGTGCGGTCGTCGACCGCGCCGTTGGTCATGCTGCTGTTGGGCTTCAGATCCCACGGCCGCGTGCCGTCTCCGGTGCCGCGCATCGCTTCGGGGAAAACATGGACCTCGACGGCTTTCTGGGTGCCGTCAGCATCCGGCAATGACGTAACGCCGATGTATGAGCCGACCTTGACGTCGGCAAGCGACATCTTCGCGACACCGGCGACGCTCGCCGTCTGCGCCATGTGCAGCGTCACGTCCGCGCCTTCGCGCGATTTGACGTGAAGCGTTTCGCCGTCGAGATTTTCCACTGTCCCGCGCACGCGCGTGGTGGAACTGACGGGAGATTGCTGCGCGAGTGCATAGGACGGCAGAAGCAGTGCGGCTACGGCGATGGCGCGCAGCGAAACAAGACGAGAGAAGTTCATGGTGGTGTCTCCGGAAGGCCCCACCCTATCTACGTTCTCGCAGCCCCATTATTTCCTTCGTCACGCAGGTGTTACTGACAACTCCAGGACGTGGTCACCTTGTCCTCGGCCATGGTCGCCGTGCAGTTTTTCTGCTCAATTTCGCTTGAGCCCGGCGTCTTCAACTTCACGAAACCGGCAAGTTCCCGAGGACCACGGCGGAGCATATTGATTTCCGTGACGGTGATGTTCTTGGCAGCAAAGTCATCCTGCATGCGCTTCTTGACGTCTTCGATGAACGCCGGGCTGAAGCCCTGCGCGCCCTGATAAACGGTGGTGGCGCTGTAGATCACCAGCGCGAGCGCGGCGAGCACGACGAATTTTCCGGTTCTGTTCACAGGCACCCCTTCACTCTGAAGGCGCCCCTTTAGCGTCGTGCCGGAAGAATCTCAAGCTGTTCCGGTGTCGCGGATTTAGACTCGTGCCAAATCCGCCTCGACCAGCGCGCGCAGTTCCGGCGTCACCGTGGGGCGCTTGCCGAACCACAGTTCAAACCCGCGCACCGCCTGATGCAGCAGCATGCCGAGACCGTCGGCGGTTTTCAGGCCGCGCGCCTTTGCCGCTTTCAGCAAATCCGTTTCAAGCGGCACATAAACCAGATCGGCGACGGTCGCGCCGGACGGAAGCGCGCCGACATTCACATCGAGCGGCGGCTGCCCCTTCATGCCGAGCGATGTGGTGTTCACCAGCAACCCCGCACGCGGCAGCACATCGCCAACGGCATCCCATGCCAGCGGCTGCACCTGTGCGCCGAACTGATCGGCGAGCAACTGCGTTCGCGACGCGGTGCGGTTGGCCAGATGCACACGCTTGATGCCGCGTTCGATCAATCCGAAAATCACTGCGCGTGCCGATCCGCCCGCGCCCAGCACCAGCACGTCTTCCGTGCGATCCCAGCCCAGCGCGCTGGCGTCGAGATTGCCGATGAAGCCCTCGACGTCCGTATTGGTCGAATGCAGTTTGCCGTCATTGAAATAGAGCGTGTTGGCCGCGCCCACCGCACGGGCACGCGCATCAGGCACCGAGAGCACAAGCGCCTGCTCTTTGTGCGGGATGGTGACGTTCGCGCCCTTGTAGCCACGTGCCGCAAGATTCCCGATGAAATCCGCGAACGCAGCCGGCTCCACCGCCTCGATGCGATAGTCGCCGTCGATGCCGAAAGACTTCAGCCAGTATTTGTGAATCAGCGGCGACCGCGAATGCGCCGCCGGCCAGCCGATCAGACATGCGGCGGGGATATTATCCATCTCAATCTGCTTTCAAGCCGTCTCATCATTTCGTGCAGGCGGGCTCGCGTCGCGCCTGCGATAGATGAATATCAAAGCGCTCAGCAAAGCGCCAACGGCAATCCCCTCGGCAAGGCCGGTGAAAATGGTGAGCAGGAATGTCGCGAGCAGCACCAGTGCTTCACCGCCCCATGCGCGAATGATGCGCGCGAATTCATGCCGCTCCGCCATGCCCCATGCCACCACCGCAAGCACGCCCGCCAGCGTCGCGAGCGGAATGTAGCTCGCCAACGGCGCCGCCAGCAGCATGAACGCCAGCAGAAACAGCGAATGCAGCATGCCGGCAACCGGGCCTCGCGCACCGGCGCGGACATTGGTGGCGGTGCGTGCGATGGTGCCGGTGACGCAGATGCCGCCGAACAGCGCCGAACCGATATTGGCGAAACCCTGCGCCACCAGTTCGCTGTTCGGGCGATGCTGCCGCCCGGTCATGCCGTCCGCAACCACGGCGGACAACAGTGATTCAATCGCGCCGAGCAGCGCGAACATGATCGCGTCGGGCAACACCGCCTGGGCCTTCGCCAGTGTGATGGCGGGAAATGACGGCAGCGGGAATGTTTGCGGAATACCGCCAAAGCGCGTGCCGATAGTTTCGACCGGCAGCCCGAGCAGCGCCACCGCGACGCCGCTGACAATAACCGCGATCAGCAGGCCGGGCCATGATGGGCGCAATCGTCTCACACCGAAGATCATCACGATGGTCGCGACTGAGATTGCAACGGCGAAAAGGCTGGTGGTGCCGATGGCGCGCCCGAGCACTTCCAGCTTTGGAAGCAGTTCGCCCGGCTCCTTGCCGGTGAGCGTGATGCCGAGCAGATCGCGAATCTGGCTGGCAAAGATGATGACGGCAATGCCCGCGGTGAATCCCACCGTCACCGGATGGGGAATGTATTTGATGTAGGTGCCGAGCCGCAGCAGCCCGGCGACGATCAGAATCGCTCCCGCGATCATGGTCGCCAGCAGCACGCCTTCGATGCCATGGCGCGCCATCGCGGCTGCGACCAGCACGATGAACGCGCCGGCCGGACCGCCGATCTGGAAACGGCTACCGCCGAGCAATGAGACGAGGAAGCCGCCGAAGATCGCCGCGTAAAGTCCGCGATCCGGCGTGGTGCCGGACGCAATGGCAATGGCCATCGATAGTGGCAGCGCGACAACGGCAACCGTGAGGCCTGCCGCGGCGTCGGCGCGAAACGCCTGCACGCTGTAGCCTTCACGGAAGATCGTCACCAGCTTCGGTGTGAACAACTCGGCGTAGGTCGGCCGATAGATTTCGGCGCGCGACTGGCCGCTGTGACGTCGATCCATGATTCAGCCCTGCCCGATCCGCAAAATAGCGGATTGCCGGGGCCGGTGCGATCCTGTTTTTGCCGCAGGCCGCGCCAAAAAAAAAGAGGCCCGCACGACGCGGGCCTCCGCTTGTTCAGACCGCGCCTGCCTTACGCCGCCGTGCGATGCGCGGCGATGATCTGGTCCGCCGCGCGGCCGGTCACTTCCGACATATGGTCGAACTGCCGGGTGAAACCGCCGGCGCCCGCCGTGGCCGAGCGCAACTCCACGATGAGATCGCCGATCTCGGCTTCGGGCATCATCGCCCGAACCCGATCCCAGCCGGTCCAGCCTTCGCGGGTGTCGAAGCCGAGAATCTGGCCACGCCGCCCGGACAGGATGGAGTTGATCTTCGCGGTGGCGTCGGTCGGACAGACGATCTCGACCACATGGATCGGCTCCAGCAACACCGGGGCGCATTGCGGCAGCGCTTCGGTGACGCCGATGCGCGCCGCCGTGCGGAACGCCTGATCGGACGAGTCGACGCTGTGATACGAGCCGTCGGTCAGCGTCACTTCGAGGTCGATCACCGGGAAGCCGAGCGGCCCGCGCAACATGCCGTCGCCAACGCCTTCTTCCACCGCGCCGATGTAGTTCTTCGGCACGGCGCCGCCGACGATCTTTTCACGGAACACGACGCCGCTGCCGCGCGGCAACGGTTTGATGTCGAGCACCACGTCGCCGAACTGGCCGTGGCCGCCGGACTGTTTCTTGTGACGCCCGCGCTGGGTGATCGTCTTGCGGATGGTCTCCTGATAACCGACCGGCGGCGCGTGCTGTTTCACGGTGACGCCGAAGCGCTCCTTCAACCGTTCAACCGCGACGCGCAGATGCATCTCGCCTTGCCCCCACAGCACCATCTCATGCGTGAGCGGGTTATGGATGACACTCAGAGACGGATCTTCCTCGACCAGCCGCGTCAGCGCCTGCCCGAGCTTGACGTCGTCCTTGCGGTCCAGCGCGGACAGTGCCGTCGCCAGAACAGGCGGAGTCGCTACCACATCGACCAGTGCAGCGGGCGTGGTCTTGCCCGTCGTCAGCGTCTCGCCGGTCCTGACCGGATCGAGCTTGCCGAGCGAAACCGTCTCGCCGGCAGCCGCGGATGCGCGCTTGCCGTCGGCGCCGCCGTTCGGCACAGCGATTCCGGAGACCCGGCCGCTTCCGCCGCTCGACGACTGCACGGTGTCGCCGTCGGTGATATGCCCGCGCAGGATGCGTGCCAGCGACAGCTTGCCGCCATGCTGAAGGTGCGTGGTCTTCATCACGTAGGCGAGCCCCGTCTTCTCATCGTCGATGCCGAGGCGTTTGGCGGTGTCGGCGATGCCGGGCGCTTCGTGGCGCAGCGCTTTCATCAGCCGCAGCACACCGTTCTCGCGCGTCGCGCAGCCGAGCAGCACCGGACATATCTGGCCCTGACGCAATTCGTTGGCGAGATCGTCGAACACCTCGTCGCGCGGCGGCGGAATATCCTCAAGCAACTGTTCGAGCAGCCGGTCGTCATGATCGGCGAGTTTTTCCAGCATGGTGAGCCGGGCTTCCTTCTCGCGGTCGAGATCGCCGGCCTCAAGATCGATCACCTCCGAGGGCATGTGCTCGCGATAGACGAAGGCGCGCTCCAGCGCGAGATCGACGAAACCGGCAATGAGATCGCCTTTCCAGATCGGAATCTGCCGCAACACCAGCGGCGTGCGCGAGGCCGGCTGCAACGTCGCCAGCGTTTCGCGGATACGCTTGTTCGCCTTGTCGATCTTGTTGAGAAACAGGAAGCGCGGAATCCCGAGGTCCTCGAGTTCGCGCATGATGATCTGCAGCTGCGGCAGCTTGCGCTCGTCCGCCTCACACACGATGACGGCGGCATCGACGGCGGGCAGCGCCGCGCGCATGTCGTGCACGAATTCAACCGAGCCCGGACAATCGATAAAAGTGTAGCTGTCGCCCATGAAGGTGGTGGTCGCGGCGGTCAGTCCGACGCTCATGCGATGGTGACGCGCCTCCGGAGACTGATCTCCGACGGTGTTACATGCTTCAACGGTGCCTGCTTTGGGAATGGCCCCGGTCCGGGCCAGGATCGCTTCAAGTAATGTGGTCTTGCCACTCTGAAATGGGCCCACCAGCGCAATGCACCGGGGACCACGGGGACTTCTCAGGTTGTCTTGTCCCATCGCCGCCTCCTGTCTGGAGCACGGCCCGCATCGAGCTGATCCCGGCGAAGCATGTCTTCGGGCTTGACCCGAGGATGGAATCCGGTCGCCGCCGGAACACTCTTACTTCATGTTGCGCGCATTCCGCTCGCGCCAATCCCACTTCTGCTGAATGCGCTCATGCGGGTCGGCAAGGCGATGGTCTCAAGGAGTGGTGCGGTTGGCAAGCGGGAAACATGCCGCTGCGCAGCATCGCGCGATCACCTAAAATTGCTGTCCCGTTGGAGACATTATCGAAAACACAAGGCCCGCCATGACGGCGGGCCTTCGCAAAAAATATTCTGTGCGAACCTCAGAAGCGGCCCGGACGCAGTTCCATGCTCTGCACGCCGCCGGCGACGCTCAAACCGGTCTGTCCCTGCACGCTCAGCGGTTGCAGGGCGAAGGAATTGGCCGAACCGCCGAGCATGACATTGCCGCCAAGACCGACGCCGACCGCGGCGCTGGCATCGACGCCGGCGTAGTTGCCCGAGAGATCGCCCACGCCAAGACGTTGGGTCGGCGCGAACACCGCCCATGACAACGCGGTCTCCGTCGTGATGCCGATATCGACGCCGATCTTGGTGATGCGCGCGGTATAGAGATCGTCCGGGCGGCCGTCGGAGCGGAAGACACATCCGAGGTTGGTCACCGAACCGACAATCATGCCGACGTTCGGCCCGCCGCGGCATTCAAGCACGCCGACCTGGGTGCGCCCGGACTGCGCATGAACGAGGACAGCCGTTGCAACGAGGGCTGCCGAGGCAATGGACAGGACGGTGGAAAGGCGGCGCATGGGGTGTCTCCGGCTGAATGGCGCGAATTGAACTGACGATTGAAAAGAACGAAAGGCCCGCGCATCTAGTCATACCGCGCGGCAATGTTCAATTGCGGCCCTGCCAACAACCCTTAAAGAGTAACAAAAAAAGGCCCGCATCAGCGGGCCTTTTTCATTCCGTTTTGTTAATTCAACCGCGGTGCTGGTGATGGTGGCGATGATGCTTGCCGCGCTTCACCAGAGCAGCCGGCTCAAGGTCGAGGCCGACAACGCCGCCGGTCACGTTCAGGCCGGTCTGGCCCTGCAGGCTGAGCGGCTGGAGCGCGTAGGAATTCTGCGAGCCGCCCCACATCAGGTTGCCGCCGCCGCCGAGGCCAAAGGAGACGTTGCCGCCGACGCCGCCGTAGTTGCCGGCGAGATCGCCGTGGCCGAGCCGCTGGGTCGGCGCGTGCACCGCCCATGCGAAGCTGGTGTTTTCGGTCACGCCGAGGTCAACGCCGACGCGGGTGACATGCGCCAGATAAGGTTCAGGACGGCGGCCTTCGCTGCGGAAAACACACTCAAACGTGGTCTTGGACGCGACGACCATACCGACGTTCTGGCCCCCGCGGCATTCCAGCACGCCGACCTGAACGGCCTGCTGTGCATTCGCCGTGGCGAACGAGGCGACGAGTGCCGCGAACGCGGTACCGAGAACTGATGAAAGACGCATGAAATTGCACTCCAGATTGCTTGTTTTGATTGGCGGGCGGACAAAAGGGAAGCGCCGTGTCAAAAACATGGCGCTTCCCTTATTTCCTATCAAACTGCTGACGTTATTCCAGCAGTGTTGCTTTATCGCAAGTTACCGCAGAAGCGCTGGATGCGCTTGCAGGCTTCCTCGAGATCCGAGGTTTTCGTGGCGTAGGAGATACGAAACGCCGGGCCGAGGCCGAATGCGGACCCCTGCACCACCGCGACACCTTCGGTTTCCAGAAGCTCGGTCACGAAATCTTCATCGGTCGCGAGCTTTTTCCCCGACGGCGCGGTCTTGCCGATGGTGCCTGCGCAGGACGGATAGACGTAGAACGCGCCTTCGGGCCGCGGACAGTCGATGCCGTTCGCCTGGTTGAGCATGGCGACGACGAGATCGCGGCGCTCCTTGAACACCTTGTTGTTCGCCGGGATGAACTCCTGCGCCCCGTTGAGCGCTTCAACCGCCGCCCACTGCGAAATCGACGACGGATTCGAGGTCGATTGCGACTGGATGGTCGCCATCGCCGAGATGAGCTGCTGCGGGCCGCCCGCATAGCCGATGCGCCAGCCGGTCATGCAATAGGCTTTCGACACGCCGTTCACCGTCAGCGTACGGTCGAACAGTTTCGGCTCGACCTGCGCGGGCGTTGTGAATTCGAAGCCGTCATAGACGAGATGCTCATACATGTCGTCGGTCATGACCCAGACATGGGGATGCTTCACCAGCACGTCCGTGAGCGCCTTCAATTCCGCGCGCGTGTAAGCCGAGCCGGTCGGGTTCGACGGCGAGTTGAGAATGATCCACTTGGTCTTCGGCGTAATCGCCTTCTCCAGCGCCTCCGGCTGCAGCTTGAAATTAAATTCAGCGGCGCAGACCACCGGCACGGATTCGCCACCGGCGAGCGCGACCATTTCCGGGTAGCTCACCCAGTACGGTGCGGGGATGATGACCTCATCGCCCGGATTGAGCGTCGCCATCAGCGCGTTGTACAGCACCTGCTTGCCGCCGGTACCGACCGTGATTTGGTTCGGCTTGTAGGTCAGGCCGTTCTCGCGCTGAAACTTGGCGATGATCGCCTCCTTCAGTTCGGGAATGCCGTCCACCGGGGTGTACTTGGTCTTGCCGGCCTCGATGGCATGGATCGCCGCCAGCTTGATGTTGGCCGGCGTGTCGAAGTCGGGCTCGCCTGCGCCGAGGCCGATGACATTGCGGCCCGCGGCTTTGAGCTGACGTGCTTTATCCGTGACCGCGATGGTCGCGGACGGCTTCACACGGTCAAGCGCAGCGGACAGAAACGGCATCGTTTTCTCCTGAGGATGCTGATGGACGCGAAGGCCCGGATTCGCGGGTTTTGGCGGGCGGGGCACCCTAAAACGGGCGACGCTGCATCGCAAGAAACTTTGCCGAAAACAGACGAAATTGCGCGTGGGACTAAGGAAACCTTAAAGCGCGCAGCCTAGGGTCGATGCGCCCGAGATACCCCTGTAACATTCGTAAATCCTGGCGAGAAAATGAGCCATATTTGGCAAGCCCTGCGGACCGGAAGCTGGCTCACGCCCAGCCGTATCCGCGGCTATGCCCTGCTGGTGCTCGGCATCTCGCTGGCCGGCCTGATTGGCCTGCTCGCGACGTCGGACCATATGATCGACCGTAACGGCAAGCCGATCGGAACCGATTTCTCCAACGTCTACGCCGCCGGTGTCCTGACCCTGTCGGGCAAGGCGCCTGACGCCTACGATCCGCAGCTCCAGCACGCCGCCGAGATCACGGTGTTCGAGGGCCGCGATGTCCCGTTTTTCGGCTGGCACTATCCGCCGTTCTTCCTGATGGTCGCCGCACTGCTGGCGCTGATGCCTTACGGGCTCGCACTCGCGTGCTGGCTCGCGGTGTCCCTCCCCGCTTTCATGGCAGCCATTCACGCCATCGTGCCGAGGCGCGAGACGTGGCTGGTCACGGCGGCGTTTCCGGCAGTGTTCGTCAATGTCGGCCACGGCCAGAACGGATTCTTCACCGCGGCCCTGCTCGGGGGATTCCTCACCCTGCTGGACCGGCGGCCGGCACTGGCGGGCCTTTGCCTTGGCCTCCTCTCCTACAAGCCGCAATTCGGAATCCTGATTCCGCTGGTGCTGCTCGCGACCGGCCGCTGGACGACGATCTTAAGCGCCGCCGCGACCGTGATCGCGCTGATCGCCGTATCGACACTGCTGTTCAGCATGAATGTCTGGCATGCCTTTGCCGAGTCCGCGACCTTCACACGCACGATCGTGCTCGAAGCCGGCGGCACCGGCTGGGAGAAGATCCAGTCGCTGTTCTCCGCGGTGCGGATGTGGGGCGGCGGCATCGATCTCGCTTACGCCGCGCAAGGCGCGCTCGCGCTGGTGCTCGCGGTCACGATCGTCAGGCTATGGCGCTCGCAGGCGGATTTCGAACTGAAGGCCGCGGGGCTTGCCATCGCGAGCCTATTGGCGACGCCTTATGTGCTGGACTACGACCTTGTCGTGCTCGGCATCGCCATCGCGTTCCTCGTTCGTCACGGATTCGCACGCGGCTTTCGTCCTTACGAAATCTCACTGCTCGCACTGGCCTGGGCCGCGCCGTTCCTGACCCGCAGCATCGCGGGCCTGAGCGGCATTCCGCTCGGCCTCATCGTGATGATCGCGCTTTACGCCATGACGCTGCGGCGCGCGGCGAGCGACGTCGGCATTCATGCAATCGGGAGCAGCCGTCTTGTCAAAGCTTGATCGCGTCCGCGACGAAATCGATGACCTGTTTCCGCAAAGCACGATGGTGCGCAACCGCTCCATCGCGGTGCTGCTGCCCTGCTACAACGAAGAGACCGCCATCGCCGGCGTAATCGACGGCTTCAAGCGCGCGCTGCCTGGCGCACGGATCTACGTCTACGACAACAATTCCACCGACGGCACCTTCGAGGCTGCAGTCGCCGCCGGCGCCATCGTCCGCCGCGAAACGCTGCAAGGCAAAGGCAATGTCGTCCGCCGCATGCTGGCGGACATCGAGGCCGACATCTACATCCTCGCCGACGGCGACGCGACCTACGATCCAACGGCGGCAGGCGCGCTGATCGAGGCGCTGGTGACGCGCAACCTCGACATGATGGTCGGCACCCGCAACGGCGGCGACGGCGCATTTCCGCGCGGACACCGTTTCGGCAATCACCTCTTCAATCGTATCCTCGCGCACATGTTCGGCGACGGCTTCACCGATATTCTCTCGGGCTACCGCGTGCTGTCGCGGCGGTTCGCGAAATCGTTTCCGGTCACGTCGAGCGGCTTTGAAATCGAGGCGGAGCTTTCGGTTCACGCGCTCGATCTCAAGATCGCCACCGGCGAGATGCCGCTGCCTTATGCGACAAGGCCTGAAGGATCGCAGAGCAAGCTGCGAACCTATCGCGACGGCACCCGCATCCTGCTGACGCTGATCAAGCTCTACAAGGAAACACGGCCGCTGCGTTTCTTCAGCGCGATCGGCGCCATGCTGCTGCTGATCTGCCTTGGTCTCGGTGCGCCGCTGATCGTCACCTATCTGGAGACTGGCCTCGTACCGCGTTTTCCGACCGCGATTCTCGCCGCCGCCATCGCGCAACTCGGCTTCCTCAGTTTCGCCATCGGCTTGGTGCTGGAAGCCATCGCGCAGGGCCGCCGCGAAGCGAAGCGCATGCGCTATCTCGATCTTGACGCAGTTGCGAACAAACTCTGACGATCACGATTAGAGCCCATTTTTTCACGCCGATTTGCGTGAAATTGACGCGCCAGCGCACCCTCCGCAGAATAAAATCGCGCGTCGTTGCATGGCTGTGCGCGATTTGACTTTTTCTAACGCAAAGGCCTTGCGGCGGGGGTCCCGGAACCTCATTGTTACATCGGCTTGGGGGCAGGCAGGGGTGGCAGTTCGGTTCGCGCCGCATGTCTCCGGCGGTACTTTCGAAGGCCTGTATGTACAAACTTTACTCGATGCAGCGCTCCGGCAACAGCTACAAGGTCCGCCTTGCGCTGGCGCTGTTGAATGCGCCGTACAAGGCCATCGAGGTCGATATTCTGCGCGGCGAAAGCCGTACGCCGGAATTTCTCGGGCGCAATCCGAGCGGACAGGTGCCGCTGCTCGAAGTCGCCGACGGGCGATATCTCGCCGAGTCCAACGCGATCCTCTGGTATGTCGCGATCGGCACATCGCTGGCGCCTGAGGATCGCATCGATCGCGCGCAGGCATTGCAGTGGATGTTCTTCGAGCAGCACGCGCTGGAGCCAAGCGTCGGCGCAGCTTATTTCTGGCTGGTGCTGGTGCGCGGCGGCCGCGACCTGCAAACCCATTCGCTCGAAGACTGGATGGAGCGCGGTTACGGCGCGCTGCGAGTGATGGAAAATCACCTCAAGACCAACGACTATTTCGCCGCCGGACATCTGACCGTCGCGGACATCGCGATGTATGGCTACACCCACGTCGCCAACCAGTGCGACTTCGACCTGTCGGGCTATCCGTCGGTGCGGGCCTGGCTGAAGCGGGTCGAGAGCGAGCCGCGATTCGTCTCGATGGCGTGGAAGCCTGCCGAGGTCACAGCGCCCGAAACCGCTCCGGGAACCGAGACCGACCTCACCGCCGAGGCTTAAAACAAGCCGATTCAAAGCGGGATAGCGGGCATAACCTGCTGATTTCTCTCACCTCGCCTCGCTTCTGCCACGTTTGACCGGGGCGTGCCGCAATCTCGACAGCGATTCCTGACACATTCCGGGCAGCGGTGATTCGCCGCCCGATTGAGGATGCTCGACCATGATCCGGTCGCCCGTTTCAGGAATTGGTTTCGGACTGCGGTCCGCGCGTGTTGCATCGTCCCGACTCACGAATGCCGTCGCGGCCTCGCTCGCGGTGGCGTCGCTGTCATTGTGCCTGCTCGTCACCGTCACGGCGTTGTCGATCAAGGTCGTGGCTGCCATGCCGATTGCTGGCTGAGCCACTTTCCCCTGCGCACCGAGACTACCCCGCAACCGCGCGATGACGTGCGCGGTGGAGATAACGGATGAAAACGTCTCTCGTTGTGGTTTCAGCGTCGCTGATGCTCGCGATCATCCTCGTCGCAGGATTTCTGATCGCGACGCAGGCGCGCGGCCATGACTATTACGACGGCGGCACTCACGACCATTTGTGGAAAATGAAGAACGCGCCGGCGGCGATAAAGGCAAAGCCGATCGCGTGATTCCAGCCGAGCGGCTCCTTCAGGTACAGCACCGAGAAACCGGCGAACACCACCAGCGTAATGACTTCCTGCATGGTCTTGAGCTGCGCTGCCGAATAGACCGCACTGCCCCAGCGATTGGCGGGCACGGCAATACAGTATTCAAAGAACGCGATGCCCCAGCTCACCATGATGACCAGCGGCAGCGAGTGTTCCTTGTATTTCAGATGCCCGTACCAGGCGAAGGTCATGAAGACATTGGACATGAGAAGCAGGATGAACGGCTGCAGTGCAGGAGAAATGGTGATCGGCATGGGCTTCCTTTCGGGGCGGCAATTTACCGGGTTCTCGCCCGTGACATTGAAGGCAACAAGACCGGAATGTGGCCCCGCAAAGGGGAAGCGCCCACCGGAACCCCTGTGGATAACCCGCCCTGTCATAGCCCTGTTACGGTCGGCCCCTAGCTTTCGATAGCGTGTGGTCCGCCCCCCCCGTCATCGATCACGCGCTCAAGCGGCCCTGGTCGCGTAAATCCCCTCCGCGCCGTATCCGACCGGGGCCGCGCCTTTTTTCAGAACGAGTTGTCAGAGCAGGTCTTGTCGGGCTTCCGATACAACGGTCGAAACTCACGCCGCGAAATGACGGTAAGCAAACCAGCCCGCCAGCATTACCGAACCGACCCAGATGCCGACGATTGCATATGCAGCGGCGCGGCTCACCGGGCGATCCAGCGCGAGCGCCGCAGCGCTGCGGTGTTCGTCCATGATCTCTCCCGGGATCAGCTTCAGCACGAGAACGATACCGAGCGGCACGATGATGATATCGTCGAGATAGCCCAACACCGGAATAAAATCGGGGATGAGATCGATTGGCGACAAGGCGTATCCCGCAACGGCCACTGCCAGCGCCTTGGCGTACCATGGAACGCGGGGATCGAGGCTGGCCAGATAGACCGCATGAACGTCACGCTTGAGGGCACGCGCCCACTTTTTTAGCCGATCCATCATCCCGGAACTTTAACCCGTTTTTGCCTGCCGCGCACGACCCGCTATAACCGATCGAGCAAGTTCTTCTTTCTACGACGAGCCACATGATCCGCATCATCTATACCAGCGCCCTCCTCGTTCTCATCGCCCTTCTGCTGCTGCCGTTCCAGCTCATCGGCATCCTGCTCAACAGCAGACTCCAGCGCATCGTGCCGAACCTGTTTCATCGCGCCGCCTGCGCGATCATCGGCATCCGCATCACGCAGGTCGGCGAACGAACGCGCGAAAGCCCGGTGCTGATCCTGTCGAACCATGCCTCGTGGCTCGACATCACCGTGCTCGGCGCGGTCGCGCCGGTGGTGTTCGTCGCAAAATCCGAAGTGGCGAACTGGCCGCTGTTCGGCCAGTTGGCGAAACTGCAGCGCACGGTTTTTGTCGAGCGCGAACGCCGCCACAAGACCGGCGACGCGGCGCGCGCAATGGGCGATCGCCTGCTCGGCGGCGATGCGGTCGTGCTGTTTCCCGAAGGCACCTCGAGTGACGGCATCCGCATCCTGCCGTTCCGGTCTGCGCTGATCGGCGCGGTGCATCACGCCATCGGCGATTCCACCCATCACGATCGCGTCACCGTGCAGCCGGTGTCGATCGCCTATGTCAGCTATGGCGGCGTCCCGGTCGGCCGCGCGCTGCGCGACAAGGTGGCATGGTACGGCGAAGCCGAACTGGTGCCGCATCTGCTGAATGTGCTGGCGACCGGCGCTATCGACGTGACTTTGAGTTGGGGCGAAGCCGTCGGCTATGGCATGGCCGCGAACCGCAAGGAGATCGCGCGGGATGCCGAGACCGCGGTGCGGCGGATGACGGCACGCGCTTTGCGCTCGCCTCCGGCGCAGCCGTCGGATACGGAAGAAGGTCTGCCTCCTGCCGTTCCTGCCTTCGACCAAACCTGACGGATAAGATCATGGAAATCAGAAATCTCGGCGGCTCCGGCCTGCGTGTGTCCGCCGTCGGCATGGGCTGCAACAATTTCGGCCAGCGCAGCGATCTCGAAACCTCGCGCAAGATCATTCACAAGGCGATCGATCTCGGCATCACGCTGTTCGACACCGCCGACATCTATGCCGGGCGCGGCGGCTCGGAGACCGTGCTGGGCGAAGTGCTCGGCGACCGCCGCAAGGACATCGTGCTGGCGACGAAATACTCCAAGGCAATGAGCAACGACGGCACCAAGCAAGGCGCGTCGCGCCGTTACATCATGAACGCAGTCGAGGACAGCCTGCGCCGCCTCAAGACCGATTACATCGATCTCTACCAGCAGCACGATTACGATCCGCTGACGCCCATTGAAGAGACGCTGCGCGCGCTGGAAGACCTGATCCGCCAGGGCAAGGTGCGCTACATCGGTTGCTCGAATTTTCCGGCGTGGCGCATCGCTGAGGCGCAGTTCACCGCGCGCGGCATCAACACCCACGCCTTCGTGTCGTGCCAGGACGAATACAGCCTGATCGTGCGCGACATCGAGAAGGATCTGCTGCCGGCGGCGCAGGCCTACAATCTCGGCCTGCTGCCGTTCTTCCCGCTGGCCAGCAGCCTGCTGACCGGAAAATACAAGCGCGGCGAGAAGCCATCCGCCGACTCCCGGTTCGGCAAGGTGGCGTCACTCGGCGAGCGCTACATGACGGACAAGAACTTCAACATTGTCGCGAAGCTTCAGGACTTCGCCAACGCCCACGGCAAGACGATGATCGAACTGGCGTTCTCATGGCTCGCCACACGCCCGCAGGTGTCCAGCGTGATCGCAGGGGCATCCAGCGCCGAACAGATCGAGCAGAATGCCAGGGCCATCAACTGGAAGCTGACGGCGGATGAGATGGCGCAGATCGACGCCATCACGACGGGCTGAGTTTAAGTTACGATCGGCCCGCCGGAATATCCCTCCCCTTGATGGGGAGGGTGGCTGACCGCAGGTCAGCCGGGTGGGGTGACCGATTGACATGCCGAATGAGCGAGCCAGAGAACTCCGAAAGCGGCTGACGCCGCAGGAGGTGAAACTTTGGGTGAAGCTGCGCGGCTTAAAGTCGTCGGGTTTTCATTTTCGGCGACAGGCGCCCATCGGTCCCTTCATCGTCGACTTCATCTGCTTCAGACATCACTTGATCGTTGAAGCAGACGGTGGACAGCACGGCATGGCTCCGCATGCTTCAAAGGACTCACGCCGCGACGGCTTTTTAAAATCGCAAGGCTTTCGCGTTATCCGCTTCTGGAATTCTGACATCGATCATCATCTTGATGGAGTTATTGAGACGATTGTTGCCGAGCTAAGAAACCCCCACCCCGACCGGCTAACGCCGGTCGACCCTCCCCACAAGGGGGAGGGATAAGAAAACCAATATCGCAACCTGTTGCTAAACAACCAGCCCCTGCATCGCTTTCACCGCGCCGCTGTCGGGAAACACCGTCTCGGCCAGCACGCGCTCGCCGAGGCCGAGATGATCGCGCAGCACGCCCTTGATCACGCCGCGCAGATCGGTGGTCGGCTTGAGGTCGCGGCTCTCATAGAGATTCGCCACCTTCAGTCCCGGCCAGTCCGAAATCACCCGCCCGCCATTCACCGCGCCGCCTGCGAGCAGCGCCACCGTGCCGGTGCCGTGATCGGTGCCGTCGGTGCCGTTGATGCGCGCGGTGCGGCCGAACTCGGTGGCCACCACGATCACCGTGTCGCGCCAGCGCTCGCCGAGAACGGTCTCAAACTCCGCCAGCGCTCCGTCGAGGCCCGCAAGCAACTGCGCCAGCCGTCCCACCGCTCCGCCTTCATTGGCATGGGTGTCCCAGCCGTCGAACGCCAGCGCCGCGATACGCGGGCCGTCATCCGCCGCCATCAGACGCGCCGCGCCCTTGGCCGCGAGCCGCATCGCGCCCGCGCCGTTCATGCCGGGCTTCGGCTTCATGGCATCGTCGCGCGCCGCAATCTTGTCGATCTGCAATCCCTGCGACAGCGCCGCCGCCAACGCCGGATCGCGATGGGTGTAGAGATTGACCAGACGCATCGCGGTGTCGTCGGCGGCCTGCGGCAAATACGGCGGCACCCAGCCTACCGTCGGCGCGGCGCCGCGCAGCACCAATGGGGTGGTGGGACCAACCGCCAGTCCGCTCATCACGCGCTCGCCGCGCGGCAACGCTTCCAGCGCACGGTTGAGCCAGCCGCTCTGCACGCGGCCCGGCCCGCCGAAGCCGCTTTCCAGCACATCCTGCCCGTCGAAATGCGAGCGCTCGCGATACGGCGTCGCCACCGCATGAACCACGGCGGCTTTCTTGTCCTTATACATCCGCGCGAATTCCGGCATCGACGGATGCAGCGCGAAGAATGAATCGAGCGCGGTCGCAGCATGCGCGCCGTCGAGCGAAAGCGCGATCGATCCATGCAGCCCGGCGTAATCGGGATCGCCGACCGGCGCGACCGTGGCAAGACCGTCCAGCGCGCCGCGCAGGATGATGGTGACGAAGCGCGGATCGCGGCCATCCCTGGCGCGCGCGAATTTCGGCAAGTAGGCCCAAGCGGCGAAGGTCGCCGATCCCAAGAGCAGCGAGCGCCGCGTCAGCCCGCGCGCGGTATGGCTTTCGCAGCAATCGATCGGAAAGCTCGACATGCTCATCTCCTCTGGAATTCCGGCGACATCAGCAGCAGCGCGAAAGCCTGCTGTTTCGATTCCGCGCGCTCGATGGTTTGCCGCGTCTCGGCCGAGGCCGCTTCGCCAGCCACCACATCGAGCAGCGCGCGCGGATCGATGCTATCGGCGATGCGCGATGCAATCTGCGACGCGATGTCCAGTCTGAGCTTGATCCCCTCCGGTGCGGCCCAGGCCGCGTTGGTATCGGCGAAGCCGTTCGGCCCGGCAGGCGTCCACAGCGGCTGGCCGAGCACATTGAGCCCGCCGATGTAGCGCTGCGGGTCTTCGGGGATGCGCCCCATCATCCGCCCCGCCGCCACCAGATATTCATACGGCATGCGGATCTTGGTCATCGGCGCCCGCCACGCCTCATCGGCATCGACCAGCGCCAATGTCATCGCATGCAGATCGCCGTCGGTCTTGCGGAACGTGCTTTCGAGCTTCGCCACCAGCGCAGGCGGCGGATCGTCAGCCACGAAGTGCCGCACGAATTTCGTGGCGATGAATTTTGCAGTCGCCGGATGGCGCGCAATGTCGGCGAGCGCCGTCTCACCTTGCGCAAGGCCGGTGTCCTCATACACTTTGCCGAGCAGCTTTTGCGGTCCGGGCTCATGCGCATTGGCATTGAAGATAAAGGTGCCGGGCGCGCCCAGCTTGGCCTGCCGCCCTGCGAAGGTCCAGCCGGTGATGATGCGCGCCAGCGACGTCACGTCGGCCTGCGTGTAGCCGCCGTTCACGCCGAGCGTATGCAACTCCATGATCTCGCGGGCGAGATTTTCGTTCAGGCCCTTCTTGCGATTTTGCCCGGCACGCGATTCCGGCCCGATCGACTGCTGGTTGTCGAGAAAGAAGATCATCGCCGGATGCTGCTCGACCGCGCGCAGCATCTCGCCGAAATTTCCGAGCACATAAGGCCGGATCGCCTCGCGCTCGAAGGCCCCGGACCATATTCGCGCCAGTTCGCCCTTGTTGGCGGAGGTGCAGAAATGGTTCGACCAGAACGTCACCAGCCGCTCGACGAATCCGCTCTCCGCCATGGTGGCGCGCTGAAGCCGCGCCAGCGCCTCGGCGCGGAACGTCTTCTGAATGATGTTGAGCGGCTTCGGCGGCTCCTTGGCCGGCGCAGCATTCTGCATCGCCGGCTGCATTGCGTCGGGCGGCGTCATGGCTCTGGCCGCCGGGTCGGACTTCATATCCGCCTTGTTGTCCGGCTTGGCTTCGGGCGCTTTCGCCTCCCCCTGCATGTCACCGGGTACCGACGCCATCGCCTGCGCGGTTTTCGCCGCGGCCTCGCGCTGCTGTTTCACGTCTTTCTGATAATCGAACACCGCCTGCGCCAGTTCCGGTGTCGCTTGCAAACCAGGCGCATCGAGCAGCGCCGCGTTGGGCCGGCCCAGTTCCGCTTTCACAAAGCCGCGCGGATCGGAGGCTGCGCTGGAAAAGTCGCTGGCCGCGCCGCCGCGCGCGCCAAAGCCGAACCGGTTGAGTGCGATGAGAGCGCCTTGCGGATCACGCGCCATTGCCGGGTCTCATGGTTGATCTCGCCAACGGGTTGGCCAAATATGAATCGACAGGATGGACTATGACCGCTTGGCACCTGAACGTCACATGAAGGATTCGGCAAAAACATGAACGGCATGGTGACAAAACCGTCAGAAAGTCCCGCAGCGCAGCGCGCCTTGAGCTGTCCGCGTTGCGGAACGGCGTTCACCTGCGACCTGTCCGGGCACTGCTGGTGCATGGACGAGACGGCGAAGTTGCCGTTGCCCGCCGAGGGCGAGGATTGCCTGTGCCAGGCCTGCCTGCGGGCGGCGGCCGAGGGGCAATAGTCCTCCACCACGTAGCACCGTCATTGCGAGCGAAGCGAAGCAATCCACTCTTAGAAGCTGGATTGCTTCGTCGCTACGCTCCTCGCAATGACGGCCCGCTTTTAGCGCTACACCGCATAGCCCGGCGAATTCCGCGCCATGCCGCCGAACGCATCAAGCAACTTTTCGCGCCAGGCATAGATCGGATCGTCTTCTTTCAGCAGCTTGAACGGGCTGGTCGCCCGCGCCCACTGGAACGGGCCGAATACGATGTAGTCGGCGTAGTTCGGCGACGCGCCACCGAGCCAGGGCTGTGTCTTCAGCGTCAGCCGCATCGGATTGAGGCTTTGACGAAACGTCTCGACGGCCTCGTCGCGATTGGCCGCCGCCTGTTCCAGCGTTTTGCCGAGACGCACTTCGCGGGTCTTGCGGAAATACGCCTGATCGGCCGGCCGCAGATGGGAATGAATGTCGGCAGCGATCATCGGAAAGATGCCGCCAAGCACAACCGTATCGCCCCACCAGTTCAGCATGCGGCCCATGGCGCGGCCGCCCTCGCCGCCGAACAGCGAGGGACGATCGGGATAGGTGTCCTCGAGATAGTTCGCGATCGCCCATGAGTCGGCGACGGAGGTTTCGCCGTCGATGAACACCGGCACCTTGTCGGACTGATGCGGCGCGATGGCGTCCTTTTCGCTGAAGCGCCACGGGATCGTTTCGGCCTTGATATCCTTGTGCGCCAGCGCCATGCGCGTGCGCCAGCAGAACGGGCTGAACACACGCTCGGTTTCGGTGCCGCAGAGTTCAAAGAGTTTGCGCGTCATCTCGTCCTGACCTTTTCCACGGCCTGTGTTGTCAACTCCCTCTCCCCGCTTGCGGGGAGAGGGTTGGGGTGAGGGGCAAGGCATCACAACAAAGCGGCCCCTCACCCGGATCGCTTCGCGACCCGACCTCTCCCCGTAAA
>JAFVHU010000071.1 GCA_017474385.1 Afipia sp.
TACTACAACTTCGACACCACCAACGTGGCCTACACCAACGCTGGCGCTCGCGCACTCTCCTACACGGACGACCTCCACACCGTGAAGGTTGGCGTCAACTACCGCTTCAACTGGGGTGGTCCGGTCGTCGCGAAGTACTAAGCTTCGCTTCACCTGAGTCTCTCGGGAATACGGAAAGGCCGGCTCTTGAGCCGGCCTTTTTGTTTGGTGATCGCTCTCCGGATCGGCTGAACTTTCGAGGTTCAGCAAACCGTTGATGGCTTGCGAACAGGACTGGAAATCCGCCTACGTTCTTACTATGTTCACGGGACAAGAATCTAATCGAGAATGAGAAACCGGCGAACGGTCATCGCGTTTTCCGGAGACAGCGCTCTAGCTGCGCACCACGCGCCACC
Source organism: Afipia sp. (assembly GCA_017474385.1). Taxonomy (GTDB): domain Bacteria; phylum Pseudomonadota; class Alphaproteobacteria; order Rhizobiales; family Xanthobacteraceae; genus Afipia. The sequence goes on from JAFVHU010000071.1 coordinate 396, forward strand.
GGAACTCCCCTTATGGACGAAGTCATCAAGGCAAACCGCAAACCGACAGCCGGATCGAGCTCGCGGGCCATTACGATTCGTGGCGCGCGCGAGCACAATCTCAAGAACATCGACCTCGCAATTCCACGCGACAAGCTGGTCGTCTTTACCGGCCTCTCGGGCTCCGGGAAATCGTCCCTCGCCTTCGACACCATCTACGCGGAGGGCCAGCGCCGCTACGTCGAATCCCTGTCGGCTTACGCCCGTCAGTTTCTGGAAATGATGCAGAAGCCGGACGTCGATCAGATCGACGGCCTGTCGCCGGCCATTTCCATTGAACAGAAAACGACATCCAAGAATCCGCGATCGACCGTGGGTACGGTCACGGAGATCTACGACTACATGCGCTTGCTGTGGGCGCGCGTCGGCATTCCCTATTCGCCCGCAACGGGGCTTCCCATCGAAAGCCAGACCGTGTCGCAGATGGTGGATCGCGTGCTCGCGCTCCCCGAAGGCACCCGGCTTTATCTGCTGGCGCCGGTCGTTCAAGGCCGCAAAGGCGAGTACCGCAAGGAATTCGCCGAGTATCTCAAGAAGGGATTTCAACGGATCAAGGTCGACGGCAAGTTCTACGAACTGTCGGACGCGCCGACGCTGGACAAAAAATTCCCTCACGACATCGATGTTGTGGTCGATCGCATCGTCGTGCGTCCCGATATGGCGCAGCGGCTCGCCGAATCGTTCGAGACAGCCTTGAAACTCGCCGAGGGCCTGGCCGTCGTCGAATTCGCCGATGCACCGGCAAGCGAACCGGCTTCAGAGAAGAAAGCGGAAAAGAAGACCGCAAAGATTCACGACAAGAGCGGTCCGGAGCGGATTCTGTTCTCGGAGAAATTCGCCTGCCCCGTCTCCGGATTCACGATCCCGGAAATCGAGCCCCGCCTGTTCTCGTTCAACAACCCCTACGGCGCCTGCCCGAAATGCGGCGGCCTCGGTGTCGAACAGCATATCGATGCCGAACTGGTGATCCCGGACAAGGAACTGACGCTGCGCAAGGGCGCGATCGCGCCGTGGGCAAAATCGTCATCGCCTTATTATGTCCAGACGCTGCAAGCGCTGGGCAAGTTCTACAAGTTCACGCTCGACACCAAGTGGAAGGATCTGCCGAAGAAGACGAAAGACGCGATCCTGTTCGGCTCCGGCGACGACGAGATCAAGTTTTCCTACGAGGACGGCGTTCGTTCCTACGACACCAAGAAGCCGTTTGAGGGCGTGGTCACCAATATCGAGCGCCGGTTCCGCGAAACCGAAAGCGAATGGGCGCGTGAGGAACTCGGCAAGTACTTCAGCGACGTTCCGTGCGAAGCGTGCCACGGTCATCGCCTGAAGCCGGAAGCTCTTTGCGTTAAAATCGGCGGCAAGCATATCGGCGAAGTCGCGGAACTTTCGGTTCTGCGCGCCGGGGAATGGTTTGAAACCGTTCCCAAACAGTTGAACAAGCAGCAGAACGAGATTGCGACGCGCGTGCTGAAGGAAATCCGCGAGCGGCTGTCGTTCCTGCTCGATGTCGGCTTGAACTATCTCACGCTGTCGCGGTCGTCCGGAACCCTGTCCGGCGGCGAGAGCCAGCGTATCCGCCTGGCCTCGCAGATTGGCTCCGGACTGACCGGCGTGCTCTACGTCCTTGACGAGCCATCAATCGGCTTGCACCAGCGCGATAACGCGCGGCTGCTCGACACGCTGCGGCGGCTGCGCGACCTCGGCAACACGGTCATTGTCGTTGAGCACGACGAGGATGCCATCGAAACCGCGGACTATGTGGTGGACGTTGGCCCCGGAGCGGGCGTCCATGGCGGCAACATCGTCGCCCAGGGCACCCCGCAACAGGTGATGAACAATCCGAACTCAATGACCGGAAAGTATCTCATCGGCGAAATGTACGTGCCGATTCCCGAGCGCCGACCGCCCAATCACCGCCGCACCATCAAGGTCATCAACGCGCGCGGCAACAATCTCAAGAATGTGTCAGCGGAAATTCCGCTAGGACTGTTCACCTGCGTCACCGGCGTCTCGGGCGGCGGCAAATCGACACTGCTGATCGATACGCTGTACAAATCCATTGCGCGCAAGCTCAACAATGCCTCGGAAGGCCCTGCTCCGCACGATCGTATCGAGGGGCTTGAACATATCGACAAGATCATCGACATCGACCAGTCGCCGATCGGCCGGACGCCGCGTTCGAATCCCGCGACCTATACCGGCGCCTTCACCCCGATCCGCGAATGGTTCGCCGGGTTGCCGGAATCCAAGGCGCGCGGTTATGAGCCGGGCCGCTTCTCGTTCAACGTGAAAGGCGGCCGTTGCGAGGCTTGCCAGGGTGACGGCGTCATCAAGATCGAGATGCACTTTCTGCCCGATGTCTACGTCACCTGTGACACCTGCAAGGGCAAACGTTACAACCGCGAAACCCTTGAAGTGTTGTTCAAGGGCAAGTCAATCGCCGACGTGCTGGATATGACGGTGGAAGAAGCCGCCGAGTTCTTCAAGGCCGTGCCGCGCGTGCGCGAGACATTCAAGACGCTCCATCGCGTCGGGCTCGACTACATCCATGTCGGCCAGCAGGCGACCACGCTCTCTGGCGGCGAAGCGCAACGCGTCAAGCTCGCCAAGGAACTCAGCAAGCGCGCGACCGGGCGGACGCTCTACATTCTCGACGAGCCGACGACCGGGCTGCATTTCCATGACGTCGCGAAACTGTTGGAAGTGCTGCACGAACTGGTGGCGCAGGGAAACACCGTTGTCGTCATCGAACACAATCTCGAAGTCATCAAGACCGCGGACTGGGTGATCGATCTCGGTCCGGAAGGTGGCGACGGCGGCGGAGAGATCGTTGCATGGGGCCCGCCGGAAGATATCGTCAAGGCGCCGCGCAGTTACACCGGGAAATTCCTCGCGCCAGTCTTGAAGAAGGGTCGCGCCGGAAAAATTCACGATACTGGCGAGGCGGCGGAGTAAACGATCCTTGTTCCAGCGCGGAAAGAGTCGTTACCTCACCCCGGTGCCCTTGCACCGCTGACAGGTAACGACCTTGTCGCCCTTCTTCAGCAGCCCCTTGCCTTCGCAGTTCTTGCACTTCTGCTTCTTCTTGATGTTCGGCCCTTTTTCATTCGCCATGGCGTTTTCCAAATATTGATGAGTTGCGACAAGCGAAGAAAATGGCTCGCCCCGTCTATAGTCAGGCCAGCTTCACGTGAGGCGCGATCATAGCATGGTCCATGCCAGGATCAGAGCAAGTTAAAGACGGCGCATGGATCACACCATGCGCCGTTCCTTCACCAGGTTGAATAGCCATTGCGTGAGCCTGCGTCTTCCGCCGCCGGTTCGATCGTGAACTAGCGGCCAGACTCCACCTTTCATCCCTGCGCAAACGCGAGACGCGTCAGGCGAAGGACATCATTGCCCGTGGTTGGCAAGCTCCTGGTCTGTCAGATTCCAGTCCTGCCACAGCTTCAGAATTGCCAGCAGGAACACAACGGCACCGATACCGGTGTGCCAGAACCTGAGCACGCCGCTGCTCGAATAGCCCAGCAGGTAAGGCGCTGCGATCAGCCAGAGACCGAGCGCCATCTCGCCCGCCTCTTCCCAGCGCTGAAGCGCGATGTATTCCATCTGGGCAAGGCCGAATACGAGGACGCCGGCGATGACCGTACACAGAATCGCAAATCCCGGCTCCGACAGGCTACCAAACCCATAGTTTGCCTGTCCCGTGAGCCAGGGCGACAGAACGATCAGCAGGCCCAACAGCATGCCGAACCAATCTTCCCACTTTCGATGAGTGTCGAAAAACCGAATGCCAGACATGTAAGACCTCCATTAAAAGAGGCATACGTCGGCGGGCCTGACGTCGTCCGATTTAACTTTCCTAAAGACGACCGTTCGGCCGCATCGGAGTATGTCCACCTTTAAACGTATGAAACCCGCCGGTCCTTGCAAGGTGCCGAGGACGGAATTTGTTGCTTCGCCGGTGGCTGCGGTGCAGTGCGGCGGATGGCTCGCCTTGGCACATGAAATGTTGATAGACTTCTCTTAGCAAGACTCGAAACGAAGGCTGACAATGAGCGATACTGTGCGGAATAACCCTGCCAAGAAGCGCTATGAACTCGATGTTGAAGGTCATATCGCGGCGACCTACTACGAACTCTCCAATGGCGTGATCACTTTTATCCATACCGAAGTACCGGAAACGCTCGGAGGCCGAGGTATCGGTTCGCAGCTCATCAAGGGAGCGCTCGATCAGGTGCGCGCCGCCGGGCTGAAAGTCGTCGCCCAGTGCCCCTTCGTGAAGGCTTACATCGGCAAGCATCAGGAATACGCCGACCTCTTGACGTAAATTCGCACGCCGCATTCAACAGCAGAACGCTGGCTCCATGGATCAAGGCATCGTCCGCAACAACACCTCCCTCAGCCGCTACGAACTCGATGCAGATGGTGCGACTGCATGTGCCACTTATCGGCTTGCACCCGGAAAGGTGATCATCACCCACACCGAAACGCCTCGCCCTTTGCGCGGCCGAGGCATTGCATCGAAGCTAGTGCAAGGCGCACTGGAGCAGATCCGCGCCGATGGCCTGAAGGTCGTCGCGGGCTGCGGTTTCGTTGTCGACTATCTGGAGAAGCATCCGGAGTTCGCAGACGTTATGGCTTAGTCCACACCATCGGCATCGCAAAAAAGCCCGCCGTCAGGCGGGCTTTGACTTTCTTAACAGCGAACCGTACCGGTCAAACGCCGTCAGACAATCTTGATCGACATATCCGGCAAGCCCTCCAGTTTGCAGAGTATGACGTCATCCTTCACCACGGGACCAACATTCTCCGGCGTGCCGGAATAGATGATGTCGCCGGCTTTCAATTCGCAGGCTTCAGACAGCTTCGAGATTTGTTCAGCCACGCTCCAGATCATATTGCTGAGGTCGGAGCTCTGCTTCACCGTTCCGTTCACCGCAAGCGAGATCGCGCCTTTGGCAAAATGGCCGGTCTTGGTCACCGGGTGAATCGGGCCAAGCACAGCGGAATTATCGAAGCTCTTGCCGATTTCCCACGGTTTCTTCTGGTCACCCATTGCACGCTGAAGATCGCGGCGGGTCATATCGAGACCGAGCGCGTAACCGTAAACGCAATCGAGCGCCTTCTCCGGCGAAATGTTGGATCCGCCAGATTTCAGCGCGGCCACCAGTTCGACTTCATAGTGATAGTTCTTGGTCAGCGGCGGATACGGATGGTCACCGACCGTTCCGATCGCGACGTTCTGGATCGCGTCCGTCGGCTTCTGGAAAAAGAACGGCGGCTCCCGCGTCGGATCGGATCCCATCTCGCGCGCATGCGCCGCGTAGTTGCGGCCGATGCAATAGATGCGGCGGACCGGGAAAACCTCTTTCAGGCCGACGATGGGAATCGTCGCCTGTGCGACGGGGAAAACCGCCTTCAGGCCAATCTCGGCGTCTGCGGTCTCGCCGAGTGCTGCCGTACCGGCAAGGGCTGCCGCTCCGCCAGCCAGGATGTTTCTGCGGTTGAATTCGGTCATGGTCGTTTCCCGTTTGCTTTGTTGGCTTTGGCGCACTTGCCACTCGTTAACTCGCGGCAGCGAACAATGGTTCGGAAGCGCTGGTATTTTGTATGCCGGAGACGGTTGTTTGAACAGAGGTCTCGTACGTAAACGTTGGTGTGCGGCGCAACGAAAAAGGCCCGCCAATGGCGGGCCTTTCCAAATCCGGCGCGAGGCCGCCGGTGTTAGTGCTTCAGATCGTCCGGCAGCTTGCCGCCGTTCGCCGCAAGCTTGGTCATGACCTGCTTGTGCAGCCAGATATTCATCTTGGCCGAGTCGCTGGTGTCGCCGTCGTACTTCAATTCTTTCGCAAGCTCCTTGCGAGCGCCCAGGCTTGAATCTATGTCGAGGGCCTTCATCAGGTCCACGATCGACGTGCGCCACTCGAGCTTTTCACCCTTGGCAGCAACGGCCTTGTCGAGAATCGGCGCGACATCCACCATCGGCACGCTAGCGCCACCGCCTGCAGCCGATCCAGCACCGCCGGCGGGCTCAGCCGCGTCGGCCTTAGTGCCGAAAATCGCGCCCATGATCTTTCCAAAAATGCTCATTTGTAAAACTCCCGATAACCCGTCGATTGACTGGTGGATCTGATTGGCGCTTCCCCGCTCCGGCAGCACCGCACCGGTATCACGCAAGAGTGTAGACGGCTGGTCAGGGCTTGCCAATGCAGCAGCTCAACATTGCGCTGCGGCGATTTGAGTTAAAGGCGTCAAAAAGACGCCACAATGACTCAAGTGTGACGACACTGATTGTATACAAAACTAAAACGTATCTCGTTCTTTTGCAGAACCTTGCTTCATCTGCTCGCTCGCACATTGCAAGCGATCGTGATGTTTCCGCGGACACTCTTCGCAAGGTTTGCCGTTAACCGCACTCCAGCACTGCAAGGCCGTCAGGCGCCGTTGCCTGTCGCGCTGCGGTTTGGCATGGATGCACGCCTCAAGGTGTGCATCAGAAGACTGTTCATGTTCGACGCGGTGGTTTTTGCAGGCGGTGGCAACCGCTGTTATTGGCAAGGCGGCTTCTATGAAGCGGCCGCAGCGCGTCTTGGCCTGTCGCCCAAACTCGTGGTGGGCGCAAGCGCCGGTGCGTTCGCGGCAGCCTATTCGTTGCTCGAAGCCGGACCGGCGACCCGTGCACGCGTGATCGGCGCCTGCGATCCAAAACTGAAGAATTTCGATTTCGCCGCATGGCGCGCGGGCAAACCGCTCTGCCCCGTCGGCCCGATGTTCTGCGAACTCCTCGACCAGACCATCAATGCGAACGCCTTCAGGCGGCTGCAGGACATGACCGATTTTCGGATCGCAGTTTCGCGGTTGCCACGCGGCCTGTCCCCGCCGATTGGTGCGGCCATCGGCATCGGTGTCTATCAATTGGAGAAGCAGCTCTTTCATCCGGTGCACCCGCGGTTTGGGCGGGCGCTGGGTTTCCGATCCGAATTCGTCGCGGCCAGCTCTCTGAACGATCCGCAGCAGTTTCGCGATGCATTGATGGCCAGCAGCGGCGTTCCGCCGTTCATGCCGGTCACGAACGTCGCGGGACGGCCTGCCTTCGATGGCGGGCTCGTTGATAATGTCCCGGTTGAACCGCTTGCGCCGATAGAAGCCGCCGGCGGCCGCTCGCTGGTGCTGTTGACCCGGGTCTACAAGACGGTCCCGCACGTGAAGGGACGCACCTATGTCCAGCCCTCGCGAAGGATCGGCGTTGGGCAATTCGATATCCGAAACCCGGATGGCATCCGGGACGCTTACGAACTCGGTCTTAAGGACGGCGACGCATTTGCATCCTCGCTCAATCGATGAGCTGACCGCCAAAGCGACACGTTTTAGCCGCGGTTGCACGCGAGATTCGCGACGGGTTCATGTTCGCAACAGGCGTTCAAATGACCGTTGGTTTGCTCCCACGCGTGGCTTTCGCCGCTTTCATTTTCCTTGTCCCTGCTTCGCATGCATCGGCTGCGACGTGCGGCGCCGGCAGTTTCGAAAGCTGGCTCGATAACTTCCGAAAGGAAGCTGCGGCGGAAGGAATTTCCCAACAGGCGATCTCGCAGGGGCTGAACGGCGTCACCCTCGACAACACAGTCCTCTCACGTGACCGATCGCAGCACGTCTTTCGCCAGAGCTTTGAGGAATTTTCCGGCCGGATGGTGCCGCCGCGGTTGGCGGCGGGCGCCAACAAGATGAAACAGTTCGGCTCAGTATTGTCCCGCATTGAACAGCGCTATGGCGTCCCGGGCTCGGTTCTCGTCGCGATCTGGGGGCTGGAGACGGACTACGGCGTCAACATCGGAAAATTTCCGACCATCCGTTCGGTCGCAACGCTCGCTTATGATTGCCGCCGTTCCGAAATGTTTCGCGCGGAGTTGAAGGATGCCCTGCGCATTGTCGATCAGGGCGATCTGTCGCCCGCAGACATGCGCGGTGCATGGGCCGGCGAAATCGGGCAAACGCAGTTCATGCCGTCATCCTACATCAAATTTGCCGTCGACTTCGACGGCAACGGACGGCGCGACCTGCTGCGAAGCGCCCCCGATGTTTTGGCGTCGACCGCGAATTTCCTCGCCAGTCATGGCTGGAAGCGTGGTCAGCCATGGGATCCCGGCAGCGAGAACTTCGCGGTGATCCAGCAGTGGAATAAGAGCGAGGTCTATTCGAAGACGATCGCCTATTTCGCGAGCCAACTCGACCGCGCGCCTTGATGCGGCAGTGTGACTGCCGCATCACGATGTCCCTGGCTATTAGTGCTTGTGAGCCGGCTCGCCGGTTGCCCCCATCGCATTGACGTCGAAACTGACATCGAGCTTGCCCGCCTTTTCGAACGTCAGCGTGGCTTTCAGCTTGTCGCCCTGCTTCAGCGGCTGCTTGATGTCCATGAACATCATGTGCAAGCCGCCGGGCTTCAGTTCGACCGTCTCGCCGGGCTTGATCGTCAGGCCGTCAGCCAGCGGCCGCATCTTCATCACGCCGTCGGTCATCGACATCTCGTGAATCTCGACGCGGTCCGCACCAGCCGAGATTGCGCTGACAAGGCGGTCTGGAGATTTGCCGGTATTAGTGATCTTGAGATAACCGCCGGCGATCTTGGCGCCGCCCGGCGTCGCGCGCGTCCATGGCGCGGCGACGATCAGATCACCGGCCTTCAAGGTATCACTGCCCGACTGGGGCGCTGCGGGCGCCGCCATCTTCCCGTGATCCATCTGGCTGTGATCCATCTGCGCCTGCGCAACTGTGGCGTTGTCAGCAACGATCCGCAGCGTAGGAGCCGGCGATTTCAGGCTGTGCGGATTCTGCCCTTCCGACGCGATCTGATCCCAGCGAACCTCACCCTTGGCACATTGCTGAGTGGTTGGGAAAGTGATCGCCTGCCCCGAAGGAAAATCCGTAATGAAACTGGTGAAGACGAACTCGTCATAGTTATCGTCCGCCAGCGATCCGCCCGACCAGACGATCTCCTTCGGACCTTCCGCAACGGTCTTGCCATGGCTCTGGTATGACTTGGCGTACGCGCCACGCGTGATGCTGAGTGTCCATCCCGCCTTCGGCATCGGCTTTACGCCGATGACGCCTTCCGGGATCTGGATACGGACGGTTTGAGTGGCCGCGCCGTCGCAGCCGTGAGGCACCTGGAACACTGCCTTGTAGTACGTGTTGGCGCGCGCCTCTCCGGTCGCGAGCGTCACGTGGGCGAATGAAGGTGATTGCGAAGCGATGACAGCCGTTGCGGCCAGGCCAGCGCCGGTCAGCAGCCGCTGAAGGCCGCGGAAGTTGATGATCATGTTGTCCTCGAATGATGCTGAAAGAGAATTCCGAAAGAAGGTCTCAAGTCAGCCTCGGCGGAGCCCTGGCGGAAAAGGCCAGTTGCCGTTCAATTTCGGGCAGCGCTACCTGCCGAGAAGCCGACATCCGCGCATAGGCCGTGGCGTACGTCAGGAGCACCACGCGATCGGGCGGCGCAGCCATCTGGCCCGCGAGGCAGGCGCTGAAGCAATCGTGAGGCGCGCTCGGCGGGCCCGGGTCAGTTCCGCCAGCAGCCCGGACCGAGGATATCGTGCCGGAGCAAATGGCACTGAAACCGTCCACCGCCCCAGCCGCGGCTTGCGAGCCGCTCCAGGCCAGCAGGAGCGCCTGAATCACCATGGCTTGCGACAGCACAAGGGTCAGGAGCAACCGGCGGACTGAATAGCGATCTCGCATCCAGCGGCTATGCCACGCTCTCGCGAGAACGTCCACGATTCGGCATTGTGCGCCACTCGACAGCCGGTTCCGCGGCATAAAATGAACTATTATTCGCTATTAGTTGATGATCGGCACTATACGTAAGCGGCAACACCGAGTTTCCAATGCTATTTCTCTAAGACATGGCTTAGCGTATCCACTTACTCCAATACCGTGGGGTCGATCAGGGCAGAATTTGTGTCTCCTTTGCGTCAACTCGATGAAATACTGGTCTAAAATGAGCATCCAGCACGAAACTAGGCCGAGCCTTCGCGAGCAATCTTAGCTGAAAGATTAATCACTTCTTACCTTTGATATGCGCTGTACGCTTAGCTGCATCGCAACAATTGCGGTGTTGCAGCGCAGAATCGTACCCTATATTCAGTTCCAACGATGACGCTACTCCAAGAGCTGAATCGGGATTACGAAGGAGACTAACTATGCTGCTCTCATTTATCCGCGCTATCCAGGCGTTCCGCGACTATCAGCGCAATGTCGCTGAGCTGTCCCAGTTGAGCGATCGGGAACTGGCCGATATCGGACTCGATCGGTCCGACATCCAGCGGGTCGCAGCGGGCGCCTACAACGGCTAAACGCCGCGAACTACTGCATCACGAACGGATTACGCCCGCCCTGCGCGGGCGTTGTCGTATCTGGCCCACGGCACAGACAATCGCACCCGGCATCAAGCGTTGCGTCGTGGTCCTGTGAGCTTTAGTTGTGAGCCATGACAGCTCACACAGATCATCAAGCAGACGTCGTCCACGTTGTCGGCGGCGGCCTGGCCGGTTCCGAGGCCGCATGGCAGATCGCCAATGCCGGCGTCAACGTCGTGCTGCACGAGATGCGCCCAACGCGCACGACCGAAGCACACCGCACCGACAGTCTCGCCGAACTCGTCTGTTCCAATTCGTTCCGCTCCGACGACGCGGCCAACAACGCGGTCGGCCTGCTGCACGCGGAACTCCGCAAGCTGAACTCCCTCATCATGCGCAGCGCCGACGCCAATCAGGTGCCGGCAGGCGGCGCGCTTGCCGTGGATCGCGACGGTTTTTCCGCAGCCGTCAGCGCGGCGCTGACCGCGCATCCGCGGATCGACATTCGCCGTGAGGAAGTCGCCGGGCTCCCGCCGGCCGACTGGCAAAACGTCATCGTCGCGACCGGACCGCTGACGTCACCCGCGCTTGCCGACGCGATCCGGGGATTGTCCGGCGAAGACGCCCTCGCCTTCTTCGACGCCATCGCCCCCATCGTTCATCGCGATAGCATCAATATGGATATCGCGTGGTTTCAGTCGCGTTACGACAAGGTCGGCCCCGGCGGCACCGGCGCCGACTACATCAACTGCCCGATGACGCGCGAACAATACGACGCCTTCGTCGATGCGCTGATCGCCGGCGAGAAGACCGACTTCAAGGAATGGGAAGAGAACACTCCTTATTTCGACGGCTGCCTGCCGATCGAAGTGATGGCCGCGCGCGGTCGTGAAACGTTGCGCCACGGGCCGATGAAACCGGTCGGATTGACCAATCCGCGCGATCCCACGGTGAAGGCGTATGCGATCGTCCAACTTCGCCAGGACAACAAGCTCGGCACGCTCTACAACATGGTCGGTTTCCAGACCAAGCTGAAGCATGGCGCGCAGACGCAGGTGTTTCGTGCCATTCCGGGACTCGAACACGCAGAGTTCGCGCGGCTCGGCGGCCTGCATCGCAACACCTTCCTGAATTCGCCGAAGCTGCTCGATCCGCAATTGCGCCTGCATGCGGAGCCGCGCCTGCGGTTTGCCGGACAGATGACCGGATGCGAAGGTTACGTCGAATCCGCCGGCATCGGTCTGCTAGCCGGACTGTTCGCGGCGGCGGACATCCGGCAAGGCAACATCGCGCCGCCGCCTCCGACAACGGCGCTCGGCGCGCTGCTCGGCCACATCACCGGCGGCCATATCGAAACCATTGACGCGGGACCGCGTTCGTTCCAGCCGATGAACATCAACTTCGGACTGTTTCCGCCGCTGGCTTCGCCGCCGACCAAGAAGCCGGACGGCACGCGGCTGCGCGGCAATGAAAAGACGGTCGCGAAGAAGCAGGCGATCAGCGCACGTGCATTATCGGATCTCGATCGGTGGATTGCCGATCACCGCAATGTGGCGGATGCGGCGTAGGTTCCTGTCGACAGCACAAAGCCGTTATCGCGCGGCGAAGCCGGTGACCGCAGACACCACCTGACCATCCTGACCGGCGAAGCCGTGATGAGCCCAGGCCTCACACGGATTGCCAGTGCTCTGGCCGCCATCGAGCCAGGTCACCCGCGCCTTGCCCTTGGCCCAATCGAGGAACGGAGCCACGCCGGCGGGAAGCGTCTTGACGCAACCATCCTGCCGATGATGCACGACCAGCGTAGGCGGCAACGCCGCGGGCGATCCGAGCGTGTTCATGGCGTTGTCTGAATCGCCGAACGCATTGCTGAGAAAGCCCGACGTCAGCACCAGTCTGTCGGGCCGCGCACCCGCCGCGATCCCCTGTACCGCGCGCTGCGTGCCACGGCTCGTGCCAACCAGCGTGACCTTTCCGAAGCTGTGCATATATTGAACCGCAGCGGCCACATTCACGCAGCAATCCGGGACCAGCACGGCGAAGCCGCGGGTGGCATAAGCGGCGCGGGTACGCACGAGCTGATTGCCGTCGCGCGCGATCGAGCCATTGGGGCCAACACCAATGTTGCCGGCGCCGCCGGCCAACAGGATGATCCCGCCTTTCGGATGCGCGGGTTTTAGCAGCGCAGCGGAAACCCCGCCGACCGAGACCGTGCTTTGATCGAGAGCCGCGGCGCGCGCGGCTGAATTGTCGAGGAGAGAGACGGCCAGCAAGAAACAGCCTGCAAAAATTGCGATGCGCATGCGCGTAACCTCCCGATGACGTTTAGAGTAAGTTAGACATCGAGTTCTTCCTCGAACAGTAAAAATTACATGACAAAGCGCTCCCAGCAGCGCTGTCCTTCCTTGCAGGGGCATCAGTCAGCCGACTTTAGATTGTCGAAGATTCGATCTCTGTCTGGCTTGGGCGGTCCGGCCTTTTCAGCCCGGATGTTGTTCACGTTGTTCGCCAGCGCGATTATCGCCAGGGTAATCAATATGGCCAGCGCTATCAGCCCCCAATGAAGCTTGCCAACCGATTCGACCCGCCTGTCCTTGTTCGATGTCGCCATGTCATCGCCTCGAAATTCGGCACTGCGAATTTGCGCGAATCCTGACAGACGCCGCCGCTACTCACCATTTGGAAGTTGCGTTGGCAGCCTTCTGTAAAGCCGAAGGCAGATCGACGAGAGGCTGCTTACACCTTGAACGGCTTCGCGCTTGCCGCGCGCCACGTTGTCCAGAGAATGCCGAGACGCGACGGCACCGGTGGCGCGAACGGATCGGATGTCTCCAGCCGCGCCAGCGTCTTTCCGATCGCCGCAAGCGGCAGGAAGGCCGGACGCGCGAGGGGCGGCGCAGTCTCAAGCATCAGCAGCGCCTGCTTCATCTGCGTGTTTGCCTCGCGGCGCAGATGAGCCAGCGCTTCCTTGAGCGGCTGACTCGTCTGCCGCAGAAAAAACTCCTCCGAAATCATGCCATGAAGATTCATCAGGTCCGCTGGCAGATAAAGCTGACGGCGGGCGGCGTGGCGCGGCAACGCTAGCATCATGTCCACCAGACCTTCCGCAATACCGGCATGCTCGGCCATGCGCGCGACTTCGAGTGAGTTCACGCCAAGCACCTTTGCGCGTAAGGCGTAGAGCGCCGCAGCCGTATCGCGACAATGGGCCTCCAGCGCCGCCATGTCGGGCATCGGATCGTCATAGACATCGAACACATGCGCGTCGATCAGGCGAACAAGTGTCTCGATGGGAAGATCATGCAAGGCAATCGCACGCAGCAATTCCGCCGCGACGGGATTACCCTCGATCGCGCCGTGCTCAGCGCCCTTCCCGCTGCCGGTCAAGGCGTCGCGCCACCATTGCAACCGGATCTCGCCGGGCAGTGGCTGGCTGACATGATCGCGGACATTCGCGACTTCGGTATTGAACGCCGCCAGCGCAAGCCACGCTCGCCGCGCTTCCGGCGATACGAACAGGCTCGCGGCATAGGTTCTGAAATCCTGCGCGCGCACCAATTCGGCGCAAAACGCTGCGGCGTCGTTGCTGGATGCGCCACTCATGGAACAGCGATCAGCGCAGCCGCAACGCGCCGACGCTCACCGAGCATGACATTGTAGGTGCGGATGGCGGGGCCAGTCTGCATCGTATCGAGCACAATCTGAACGGAGCGTAGCGCGTTGCGCAGCGGTGCAGGCGCGATCCAGACTTCGCTTCCGGTGCCGATCAGCAATGTATCGACCTCGTTGGCGTGCTCGAATACACGCGCCAGCGAATAGCGGTCGATGTCCTTGGGGTCCGTGACGGGCCAGGCCCAGATCGCATTCGGCAGGCACAACAGCGAGCCGCGATGCGACATCTCGGCGAACCGGAATCCGCCATGGCCGTAGGCTTCGATCGGCGCCGACCGCGGAAGATGCAGCGCATCCGGCGCGCTAGTACCCACTTTCCGAAGTTCGTGATCCATCTCAGCACCGCAGGTCAGAAGGTGGCCTCGCCTCCGTCATTGCGAGCGAAGCGAAGCAATCCATCTTGGTTACCACACGAATGGATTGCTTCGTCGCAAGTGCTCCTCGCAATGACGATTACGGCTTCGACGGCTTGTCCTCGCCGCCCCGGTTTTCGCCCACGCCGAGATAGATCAGGATCGGCGCCGCGATGAAGATCGACGTGTAAGTGCCGACCAGCACCACGCCAAAGGTCATCGTCGCCGCGAAGCTGTGGATCGCCTTACCGCCGAACAGCAGCAGCGCAAGCAATGCCAGCGTCACCGTGACGTGGGTGATGATGGAGCGCGACAGTGTCGAATTGATCGAGTGATTGAGCAGATCGGTCATCGGCATCTTCTTGTACCGCCGCAGCATTTCGCGGATACGGTCATAGATGACGACGGTGTCGTTCAGCGAATAGCCGAGAATGGTCAGCAGCGCCGCGATGCTAGTCAGATCGAACTCGATCTGTGTGATAGACATGAAGCCGAGCGTCAGCACGATATCGTGGACGTTCGCAATCATCGCGCCGAGCGAAAACTGCCACTCGAACCGGAACCAGAGATAGATGAAGATGCCTACGATCGCGAGCATCAGGCCCACGGTGCCGTAGGCGAGCAGCTCGCTCGAGACGCGCGGTCCGACCACTTCGACGCGCCGATACTCGACGCTGTCGCCGAGCAACTGGCGCACCTTCTGCACGGCGGCCTGCTGCGCCTGATCGCCGCCCGGCTGTTCGGCGATACGGATCAGCACGTCGCTTGGGCCACCAAACTGCTGAAGCTGGACGTCGCCGAAATTCAGCGTTGTGAGTTGTGCGCGCAATGCGGCGATATCGGCGGGGCCGGACTTGGTCTGGATTTCCAGCAGCGTGCCGCCCTTGAAGTCGATGCCGAAATTCAGCCCGTGCACGAAATACAGGCCGATCGCGAGCAACGACAGCAGCGCCGAGATCGGAAAGCTGATGCGGCGGAAGCGCATGAAGTCGAACTTCGTATCGTCGGGAACGATACGCAGCGCGGGGATCACGCCATAAATGCTGAGCACCGTCAGGACGACAATGAAGACGGCGAGCGCGATGATGATGGTCTGGGTCACGGTTTAGTGGTCCGCTTCTGACATTCGCATCCCGTTTCAGCAGCCCTCTTTGCGAATGTCAGAAGCAAAGGACCACTAGCAATTATAATTTCGAGTGGAGTTTTGGATTTGACATTCGCCGACCGGCATTTCCGCAAACTATAGGCGAATGTCAAATCCACTCCACTCTACTCGCTATCCTCAAATCGGCACGGTCTTGGGCCGCTTCCAGGCCACCCACATCGCGACGATCAGCCGCGTGACGGTGAACGCCGTGAAAACCGTGGTGATGATGCCGATGCCGAGCGTCACGGCGAAACCACGCACCGGGCCGGTGCCGATATAGAACAGCACGGCGGCGGCGATGAACGTGGTGATGTTGGAGTCCAGAATGGTCGCCAGCGCCCGCGTGAAGCCTGCGTCGATGGCCGAGATCGCAGTCCGGCCGGCGCGCAGTTCTTCGCGGATACGCTCATAGATCAGCACGTTCGAGTCGACCGCAATGCCGACCGTCAGAACAATGCCGGCGATGCCGGGCAGCGTCAGCGTCGCATTGAGCAGCGACAGAATGCCGAAGATCATCGCGACGTTGATCGCGACCGCGACGTTGGCGAAGAAACCGAACAGCCGGTAGGTCAGCAGCATGAACACGATGACCAGCACCGAACCGACATAAGACGCGAGTTCGCCGGCGGCGATCGAGTCCTGTCCGAGTCCCGGTCCGACGGTGCGCTCTTCGATAATCGTGAGCGGCGCGGGCAGTGCGCCCGCGCGCAGCAGGATCGCCAGATCGTTGGCGCCCTGCACCGTGAAGCTGCCGGAAATCTGGCCGGAGCCGCCGGTGATCGGTTCACGAATGACGGGAGCCGAGATCACTTCGTTGTCGAGCACGATCGCGAACGGCTGGCCAACGTTCTCAAGCGTGGCCTGCGCGAACTTGCGCGCACCAGACGTATTGAACCGGAAACTGACGATCGGCTCACCAGAGCGCTGGTCGAAGCCCGGCTGCGCATCGGTCAGATCGCCGCCCGAGACCAGCACCTGCTTCTTGATGACGTAAGGGACCTTCGGCGAGGACGCGCTCATCAGCACTTCGGAGTCCGGAGGCACCCGTCCCTGTTGCGCCTGATCCGCCGGCACCGTCGAATCGACCATGCGGAAGTCGAGCTTCGCGGTCTTGCCGAGCAGTTCCTTGAGGCGGGTCGGATCCTGAAGGCCAGGCACCTGCACCAGAATGCGGTCGATGCCCTGACGCTGGATCAGCGGCTCGACAGTGCCGAGTTCGTTGATGCGGCGTTCGACGATCTGGATCGACTGTTCGACCGACTGGCGGACGCGTTCGGTGATCGCGGCCGGTGGCACGGTCAGACGGATCAATCCGCCGCCGACGTCGCTGACTTCGACGCTGCGCTGGCCGCTTGAGCCGAGCAATCCGCCGAGCGGCTGCGAGAGTTCGCGCAACTTGGCGAGCGCGGCCGTCAGATCGGTATCCTTGACGCGGACTTCAACGCTTTCGCCGCGAACCGCAAGACCGGTGTAGCCGATCTTGGCATCGCGCAGCGTGCGGCGCACGTCATCGCGAACCTGATCGAGCTTGTCCTTCTTGACCGAGTTTGAATCGACCTCGAGCAGGATGTGCGAGCCACCCTGCAAGTCGAGACCGAGCACGACATGACGCTGGGCCCACTTCGGCCAGGCCTTGACGGTTGATTCAGGGAGGAAGTTCGGAACCGCGAAAAGGCAAACGATCAAGGCGGTCAGGATGACCGCCAGCGCCTTCCACCGCGTGAAATACAGCATCGAGATGACCCGTCAGATTAATGAAGCCGCAGCGGTGGGAGCGTCAGCTCGCGGCGGTTTCTTCCTTGGAGTCCTTGGCAGGCTCGCCCTTGGTGCGAACGCCCGAGATCATCTGACGCATCTGACGAATGCGCACGCCGTCGGCGATTTCCACTTCGATCTGATCGTCATCGACCACCTTGGTCACCTTGCCCACGAGGCCGCCATTGGTAACAACGGTGTCGCCGCGGCGGATGTTCTTCACCAGCTCCTGATGGTCCTTCAGCTTCTTCTGCTGCGGCTTGAGGATCAGGAAGTACATGATGACGAAGATCAGTGCGAACGGCAGCAGCGACATCAGCATGCTGTTGGTGTCAGCGGCACCGGCGGCCTGAGCAAAGGCAGGAGTAATGAACATACGAAAAGTCCTCGGGAAGGCGCCCGCCATCGGGCGAAACGCGTCGTGTTGTGGCCGTTTTGGCCGAATTTGCGCGGACTATAGCGGCCGGCGTCCCAATTGCAACGGGACCGGAGGTGCCGATTTTGCCATGCATTTGTGGCGCTTGCGGGCATTCGCGGGCCTCGCTAAGGGTGCCTCTCAAAGGGGCTGAATCATGTCCAAAAAACCCAGCAAAAAGGCCTCCAGGGCCGCCGCGAAGGCACGTCCTGGCAAGGCGATCACATCCGCGACAAATCGCCCTGCTGCAACGGCAGAAACCGAAAACGGGCGCATCGCGCGGGCGCTCGAGAGCATCGCCGCCAGCCTCAACGCATCTGCGGCCAAACCGTCGAGCGCTGATTCCCTCAAGAGCGCCGATGCGTTCGTCTGGCAGCCCAGTGGCCGTCTGGTGCCGGTTCCTAAAGTGAACCGCGTCGATCTCGGCCTGCTCCGGGGAATCGACCGGATGCGCGACATCCTGATCGAGAACACCGAGCGTTTCGCCAAGGGCCTGCCCGCCAACAACGCCCTGCTCTGGGGAGCGCGCGGCATGGGCAAGTCGTCGCTGGTGAAGGCGGCACACGCCAGTGTGAACGCCACGGTGCGCGGCAAGCTGAAGCTGATCGAAATTCACCGCGAGGATATCGAGAGCCTGCCGCTGCTGATGTCGCTGCTGCGCGAGTCGGATTTCCATTTCATCGTGTTCTGCGACGACCTGTCGTTCGACGGCAACGATGCATCCTACAAGTCGCTCAAGGCCGTGCTTGAAGGCGGCATCGAAGGCCGGCCGGAGAACGTCATCCTGTATGCGACGTCCAACCGCCGTCACCTGCTGGCGCGCGACATGATCGAGAACGAGCGCTCGACGGCGATCAATCCCGGCGAAGCGGTCGAGGAAAAGGTCTCGCTGTCGGATCGTTTCGGCCTGTGGCTTGGCTTCCACAAGTGCAGCCAGGACGAATATCTCGAAATGGTGCGCGGCTATTGCAAGCACTTCGGCGTCAAGATGGCTGACGATCAGTTAGAGCGCGAAGCGCTCGAATGGTCGACCACGCGCGGATCGCGTTCGGGCCGCGTGGCGTGGCAATTCACGCAGGAGATCGCAGGGCGGATGGGTGTGAAACTCGCGGCCCCGTAGAACGAGAAGTGCACTAGACCGCCGTCAAGCGAGCCCGCTCCGGCCCGCCTGATGTGTTGGACCAGAAGCGCGCCTCGTCAACGATCAACCGGCTCAGCTCAACCGAGCACGGCATCTCGTCGCCACGCTTCCGGATCAGGACGTACTTTGCCTCCGGCAACGGCGGCAAACCGTCCTTACCATCGAGAACGACCATCCATGGCTCGATTTCCTCTTGGGCGAAGATCGACACCGCCAGCCCCGCCTGCACTGCCGACTTCAGGCCATGCTGGTTCGCCGACGTAAAAGCCACATGCCAATCGATGCCAGAGGCTGTGAGAGCGTCGACACCAATTGCACGGAGCGCGCACGGCGGCGGCGAAAACGCGAACGGCAACGATGAATTCTGCGGCTTTTTGAAAGTCTCGGCTGCCGCCCAGACGAATTGCGTCTGACGGAGAACTGTTCCGTCCACGTCGTCCGATCCCGTAATCGCGACCGCAAGGTCGAGATCGCCCGCATCGACCTTGGCCCGCAGATCAAGACAGACGCTGACCGAAACCTCGAGCCGGACTGCGGGATAGCTGCGAGCAAACCGGCCAAGCAGTTGCGGCAGCCGATCACCAATGAAGTTTTCAGGAACGCCCAGCCGCACGGCACCCGAGGCTGTGGAGGAATGGAAGCGGCGCGTCAGTGCTTCCTGGCTTTGCAGAATCTGTTCGGCGTGGCGCAGAAAATCCTCGCCGTCTTCGGTCAGAGTCAGCTTGCGCGTGGTCCGGTACAGCAGCGGCCGACCCACCTGCTCCTCGAGCCGCCGGATCTGATGGCTGACGGCGGACTGGGTCAGATGGAGTCGCTCAGCCGCGCGCGTGAAGCCGCCGGTCTCGCAGACAGCAACAAAGGCGCGAAGCAATGTAGGTTCGAAATCCATAAGCCCGAATATATGATAAAATGAACTGAAATCAACAAAATCAATTCATTTCTGTCATGAAAGGATAGCGCCCATATCCCTCAACCCGCAACTGCCACATCGGGTTGAAAAGGAATCTTCATGAGCGCCTCCCCCTCCACCAGAAACACTGCCGCGCTGATCGGCGTCTGCCTGGCATCACTAATGTTCGGCCTCGAAATATCGAGTGTCCCCGTCATCCTGCCAACCCTGGAAACGGCACTACCCGCCGATTTCAAGGACCTGCAATGGATCATGAACGCCTACACCATTGCCTGCACGACAGTGCTGATGGCGACCGGCACCTTCGCCGACCGGTATGGCCGGAAGCTGGTTTTCATCACCAGCACCGTGGCCTTCGGCATCACGTCGCTGATGTGCGGACTGGCGCAAAGCGCATCCGTGCTGATCGCTGCGCGGTTTCTGCAAGGTCTCGCTGGCGGCGCGATGTTCACCTGCACCATCGCCATCATCTCGCACCAGTACCAGGACGAACACGAGCGAGGCATAGCCTTTACGACCTGGGGCATCATCAGTGGCATCGGTTTGGGATTCGGTCCGATCATCGGCAGCACCATCAACGCAGTATCGAGCTGGCATTGGGTGTTCCTGATCCATGTGCCGCTGACGTTCCTCGCCCTCATTCCGGCCTCCATCGGCATCAAGGAATCACGCGATCCGCACGCGAAGAGACTGGATGGCTGGGGCATCGTGACGCTGACGATCGCCGTCTTCGGCCTGACTTACGTCATCACCCAAGGTGCAGACCTTGGCAGGGCAACCGCGATCGGACTCGCGGCTATCGCCGTTGCAAGCTTCGCCGCCTTCGTGCTCGTGGAGCGCAACACCGCGCAACCGATGTTCGACTTTTCGGTGTTCCGGATCAGGAAATTCAGCGGAGCCATCATCGGCTGCATCGGCATGAACTTCTGCTATTGGCCGTTCATGATCTATCTGCCGATTTACTTCGAGGGCGGGCTTGGCCTCGACAGCAAAACGGCGAGCCTGTTGTTACTGGCCTATACAATCCCGTTTCTGGTGATGCCTCCCTTCGCCGACCATTTGCTCCGGCGTCATGGCGCGCGCATTGTGATTCCGTTGGGCATGGCGATCATGGGCATCGGCTTCATCGCCATGCGTCTCGGCAGCGGCTTTGAGCAGGCGAACTGGCTCACCGTGCTTCCCGGCGCGCTCCTCGCCGGAATAGGCCTCGGTCTGACCAACACGTCGGTGACCAACACAACAACCGGTGCGGTCCCGAGTAACCGTGCGGGCATGGCATCCGGGATCGACATCAGTGCACGACTGATCTCGCTCGCCATCAACATTGCGGTGATGGGATTGATCCTGCTGGAAGCGATCCAATGGTCGCTTCCAGACACACTCGCCGCCGCCCTCGACGGCCAGCAGTTGCGCACATTGGCCTCGACCATCGCCACAGGTAATCTCGGTTCGCTACAGCAAGCGCATCCGGTGCTATCCACGCAGGACCCGTCCGGCGCTGCGGTTCACGCGGCGCTGGTCAAAGGTTTCGGCTGGGTGATGCTCTATGGCGGCATCGGCGCGTGGATTTTGGCTGCGGTCAGCTTCCTGATCTTCGGCTTCGAGAAGGCCACGGCCAAATCGGACCTCACCTGCGTCATCGATACGGCCGAGTAAATTCGCCGGACGCAATCCGCAAAACAAAAATCCCCCGGCTTGCGCGCGGGGGATCTTTTGGTTCGTCTGGACGCTTACGCGCCGTTCAGGAATTGAAGCGGGTCGACGGCTGAAGATCCCTTGCGGATCTCGAAGTGAAGCTGCGGCGACCCCACCTCTCCCGTCTGACCCGATTTGGCAATGATCTGGCCGCGCTTGATCGTATCCCCGCGCTTCACCATCAGTTCACTCGCGTGGGCATACGCGGTGACATAACCGTTGGAGTGCCGCACCAGGATCAGATTGCCATAACCCTTGAGTTCGTTGCCCGAGTAAGCAACCACGCCATCCTCAGCGGCTTTCACCGGCGTGCCTTCAGGAACGGCGACATTGATGCCGTCGTTCTGTTTTCCGTTATTCTTCGCACCATAAGCGGTGATGACACGGCCACGTACCGGCCAACGGAATGTCGGCAAGGCATTGGTCGCATCAGCGGCCTTTACAGGCGACGCTTCAGGAAGGTCGGCCGCAGGAGCCTCGGCCGCGACGCGCGCCTTCTGCTGAGGCTCGGCAGATGCAACAGTCACGGGCTTTGCTGCTGGCGCAGGCGCGGCAGCCGCAGGTTTCGGTGCTTCCGCGATAACCTGCGGTGCCGGTGCTGCCGCGACGGCCTTGCCGCCCGGAATGTTGATCTTCGAACCGATCTTGAGCTGCGTCGTTACCGGAATGTTGTTGGCCGCAGCAAGCTGCGCCGGCGCGATGTTGTGACGGCGCGACAGATTCATCAGCGTATCGCCAGACTTGACGACATGAACGCTCGCCGGAAGCCCTGCGGCAACCTTCGTGCCCGGCGCAGTCGAGAGCGCTGGCGGCGTGGCCTGCGCCATCCGGCGCGGAATAACGAGTTGCTGGCCCGGCTGAAGGACGCGAGGTCCGCCGTAGCCGTTCGCTTTGAGGATTTCTGATGACGGAACGTTGTAGCGCTTCGAGATGACTTCGAGCGTATCGGCGGTGCCGACAATGATCGTGGTGCCGCCTTCGCGGCTCCATCCAGAGGTCGCGGCAACGGAGCGCGGCGCAACGGACGCTGTGGTTTCGATCGGCGAAGAAGACGGAGGCGCATAGGACGCCATGCCCCTGCCGCCGCCTGATGTGGCAACGGGCGCAGACAGCGGCGCCGAGATCACCGGCGGATTGTGCGGCCGCGCGTATTGCGGAAGCTCACGAGGCTGCTGATGGGATTGCTGCTGCGGCTCGTAAGGCGCGCCGCGATAATTGCTCGGAACCGAGCCGGTTGCATCCGCACTGCGCGACGCAAACGGGTTGGAAAACGTATCGGAGAACCGCGTCTGAGTGTCGGCGCTACATCCGCCAAACCCAACCGAGACGAGCGTCAGGACCACGAGATGCGGCGCGTGACGCGAGCTTATCAACTCGACAAAGCGGGACATGGTTACTCACTCGTACGCAACTAACACAAATTTGAGTAAACACAGTCCGAGTAAATAACTCTTTAAGGCTCGAATTCCGCCTTAATTCCTAACGCGTAACGCCGCTCACAACTCGCGCGCGATACCCGGCAGCGCCGGCACGAAGCGCACCGCGACAAGCTCCTCCCGATCGAAGCTGTTGCCCGTCCGGACCACGCGGATCAGAACCTGCCTGTCGTCCACTGGCCCAACCGGCGCGATCAGGATGCCACCCGGCTCCAGCCTCCCGAGCAGCGCATCGGGAATTTCCTCCATCGCCGCAGTCACAATGATCCGGTCGAACGTGCCGAGCGTTTCCGGCAGGTCAAATCCGTCGCCGAGTTTCACATCGACATTGCGGCAACCGAGTTCGGTCAGGACAAGCTTGGCGCGATCCGCCAGCGTGCGAAACCGCTCCAGTGTCACGACTTCCCGGCACAGCTTCGAGAGGATCGCGGCCTGATAACCGGAGCCCGTCCCTATCTCCAGCACGCGGTTTTCCGGCTTTAAATCGAGCTGTTCGGTCATGTAGGCCACGACGAACGGCTGGCTGATGGTCTGGCCGCAGGCGATGCCGAGAGCGGTGTCGCGGTACGCATAGGCGCGGTCCATCGCCGTCACGAACAGTTCGCGCGGCACGTCCTCCATTGCCTTCAGCACGGCTTGATTGCTGATTCCGCGCTGCCGCAGGTTCAGCTGAAACATCATCCTGTCGTGCGGCGTAGGGTGGGACGATTGCATGCGTGATCAACGTTGAAAGCAGGAACGGCCTGTATACGATGCATGCTCTGACAAGAGTCGCGGCATGCGCTACCTTCGTGTTAGCAATCCGGATACGTTTTGCGCAATGACCCCATACAGTTCAAGCGTGCCGAGATCCTCATGACGTTACCCCTTCCCGATCCATTTCGCGCCACCTTTGACGGATTGGAGGAGCAGATCCTCTCCGGCGGGCCGGACAACAGCTTTCATCAATGCTTCGGCTGCGGCCCATCGCATCCCACGGGCCTGCATGTGCGCACCTTCAAGACAAACGAAGGCGTCGCCTCGCCGATTCTCATTTCGCGCCAGTACGAAGGGCCTCCGGGCGCCGCGCACGGGGGCATCGTTGCCGCCTATCTCGACGAGGTGCTGGCGGCCACGGTGCTCCGGGTCACGGGGCGACTGGGGGTGACCGGCGAATTGACCATCCGTTACATGAAGCCGGTGCCGACCGAGACGCCGATCGTCGGGCGCGGTTCGCTCGTTGCGGACCATGGCCGCTATGTGGATGTCGAAGGCCGGCTGGAGGACCTCAGCACCGGCGTCGTCTTGGCGACCGGTCGGGGACGGTTCTTTCCGTTGCCTTCCTGAAAACGGCCCATTTTTTCTTCGGCGCCTCAAAAGTTCCTCCCAATGGAACTTTTGAACCAGGTGTGAGTTTGCGCGCTGGATAATTGTGTTATTCCTGTAGCAAGCCGTCGAGATTTGTCGTTGGGGAACGAATGCCGGGCAATTTCAAAGCAGGATCGCGCACGTCGGTTTTGCTGGTCGAAGACGAAGTCATGATCCGCATGATGGTTGCGGACATGCTGGAGGAGCTTGGCTATACGATCGTTGCTGAAGCTGGCGACATCGACGAAGGCATCAGGCTCGTTCAGTCCACCGATTTCGACATCGCCATCCTGGACGTGAACGTCAACGGCAAGGTGATTACACCTGTCGCGGAGGCGGTTCAGATGCGTGGCAAACCGTTCGTGTTTGCGACCGGCTATGGCGCGCAGGGCTTGCCGGAAAAATTCCGCGACCGCCCTACGCTACAAAAGCCCTTCCAGATCGAGACGCTGGCGCGCACGATCGAGACGGTGCTGAAGGGTATCGCGGCCTGAGCCGCAACGCCGCGGCGATTACTTCAGAATGCCTTGCAGCTTTTCCGAAAACGCCTCGTCAGTGCGATCGAGCCGCAGCGGCGTGACCGATACGAGTTTCGCTGCAAGTGCCGCAAGATCGGTGCCCTCCGCCGGCACTTCCAGCATCGCCGCCCTCTCGAACCCGATCCAGTAGTACGGATTGCCGCGACCATCCTGGCGGCTGTCGATCTTGAGAAAGCCCAGATTACGCTTGCCTTGCCGCGTGACCGCGATGCCTTTGACCTCGTCGGGCATGCAGGACGGAAAGTTGACGTTGATGACGGTGTTGCGCGGCACGCCGAGTTTCATGACATTGCGGATCACATCGGGACCGAATTTCAGCGCGGTGTCCCATAGCGGCTTGTTGCGGGTCTCCATGGAAAATTCCTGCGACAGCGCGAACGACGGCAAGCCAAGAATGGTGCCTTCCAGCGCGCCGGCGATGGTGCCGGAATAGACGACGTCTTCGGCGACGTTGCGGCCCTTGTTGACGCCTGACAGGACGATATCAGGCTGCTTGTCCTTGAGGATGTGCCGCGCGCCCATGATGATGCAGTCGGTCGGCGTGCCGCGCACCGCGAAGTGGCGCGGGCCGACTTCGCGCAAACGCAGCGGATCGTTCAGCGACAGTGAGTGCGAGACGCCGGACTGATCGAGCTCAGGCGCAACGACCCAAACGTCGTCGGACAGTTGCTGCGCGATTTCTTCGATGACCTTGAGGCCCGGCGCGTGAATGCCGTCGTCGTTCGTGCAGAGAATTCGCATCTTCTTATTGTTCCTTCGCGATCACTTTGAGGCCGCCCATATACGGCTGCAACACATCCGGCACGGCGATTGAGCCGTCTTCCTGCTGATAGGTTTCCATCACGGCGATCAGGGCGCGGCCAACCGCCGTGCCCGAGCCAATCAGCGTATGCACGAAGCGCGGCTTGCCGTCCGGTCCGCGCGAGCGCGCGTCCATGCGCCGTGCCTGGAAGTCGCCGCACACCGAGCATGAGGAGATCTCGCGATACATGCCACCCTCACCCTGACTCGATATTTGTCCCGGCATCCAGACCTCGATGTCGTAGGTCTTTTGTGACGCGAAGCCCATGTCGCCGGTGCACAGCGTCATGACGCGGTAATGCAGATCGAGCTTTTTCAGAACCTCTTCGGCGCAGGACAGCATGCGCTCGTGTTCGTTCTTCGACTCTTCCGGCGTCGTGATCGACACCAGTTCGACCTTGGTGAACTGATGCTGGCGGATCATGCCGCGCGTATCGCGCCCCGCCGCACCCGCTTCCGCGCGGAAGCACGGCGTCAGCGCGGTGAGACGCATCGGCAGTTCTTTTTCGTCGAGAATGGATTCGCGAACGAGATTGGTCAGCGGCACTTCGGCGGTGGGGATGAGCCAGAGCTTTTCAAGCATATCATACTTTTCAATGTCTGAGCCGCTCCCTTGATACGTACCTGCTTCAAAAGGATTATTTTGCAGCCACTCTTCAAATCCTGAGTTTTGTCCAGGGTGCTTTGCTTGGAAAAGCTCATTTGCTCGCGCAAAAAAGGTTAGCTGCGCTTTCGCCATATCTTGAAGAAAATCATCAAATGTTTTGCGCTTCGCAGTTGCAAATTGATCATCCGCGAACTTCGGCAACTGCGCCGTTCCGAACATCGCGTCATCGCGCACCAGCAGCGGTGGATTGACTTCGGTGTAGCCGTGCTCCCCGGTGTGCAGATCGAGCATGAATTGCCCGATGGCGCGCTCCAGCCGCGCGAGGCCCTTCTTCAAAACGACGAAGCGCGCGCCGGACATTTTGGCAGCCGCCTCGAAGTCCATGAACTTCAGACCTTCGCCAAGCTCCACATGCTCCTTCGGCTTGAACGCATAATTGCGCTTCGCGCCGAAGTGATGATGCTCGACATTGCCGTGCTCGTCGGCGCCGTCCGGCACCTCATCGAGCGGCAGGTTCGGAATCTGCGCGAGTTCTTTCTTCAGTTCCTCTTCGACCTGCTTCACCGTCGCTTCAAGCTCGGGAAGCTTTGTCTTGAGTTCGCCAACCTCGGCCATCAGCGCATCTGCGCGCGCATTGTCCTTGTTCTTCTTGGCGTCGCCGATTTCCTTGGAGGCCGCGTTGCGGCGCGCCTGCGCCTGCTCCGATGCCAGGATGGCCGTGCGGCGCTTCTCGTCGAGCGCGATCAGCGGCTTCGACAGCGGCTCCAGCCCGCGCCGTTTCAGCGCTGCGTCGAAGGCGTCGGGGTTGTCGCGAATGGCCTTGATGTCATGCATTTGAAAAATCCCGTCATGGCCGGGCTCGTCCCGGCCATCTACGTCTTTGGTTGAGCGCGTTAAAACAAGGCGTGGATGCCCGGGTCAAGCCCGGGCATGACGAATCGAACGCATGGCCGCCACCATACCTGAACGCCCGGCCAGCCGGTCGTCATCCTGAGGTGCGAGCCGCCTTCGGCGAGCCTCGAAGGATGAGGGACAATGGAGGGCGTGCAGCCCATCCTTCGAGGCGCGCAAGAAAGAGCGCGCACCTCAGGATGACGCGGGGCAAGCGACGGGATTCGGCCCTATTCCGCAGGCGTCGTGGCAGGTGGTGTCGGAGGCGCATCCGCAGGCGGGGTCGTGCCGGTGGCCTGCTTGGCGGCCTTCTTCTCGACAACGCTCACCGCGATGATCGAACCCTCGTAGAGGATCAGCAGCGGGATCGCGAGCGACATCTGGCTGATGACATCCGGCGGCGTCAGCACCGCGGCGATGATGAATGCCACGACGATGAAATAGCGCCGCTTTTCCTTGAGCTGCTTCGAGGTCAGGATTCCGATCCGCCCGAGCAGTGTCAGGATCACCGGCAACTGGAACGCGATGCCGAACGCGAAGATCAGCGACATCATCAGCGACAAATATTCGCCGACTTTCGGCAACAGCGCGATCTGCGCGGTTTCCGCGCCGCCGACCTGCTGCATCCCGAGCGAGAAGCGGATCAGCATCGGCAGCACAAGGAAATAAACCAGCAATGAGCCGAGCGCGAAGAAGACCGGCGTTGCGATCAGATACGGCAGGAACGCGCCGCGTTCGTGCTTGTAGAGGCCGGGCGCGACGAACATGTAGATTTGCGCCGCGATCACGGGGAACGAAATGAATCCCGCGCCGAACATCGCGAGCTTCAACTGCGTCAGGAAATATTCCAGCAGCGCTGTGTAGATGAACTTGGAATTCTCAGGTCCCGCGACCCAGACGAACGGCCACACCAGCACGTTGTAGATTTGCTTGGCGAAGAAGAAACAGAAGATGAATGCGAGCGCGAACGCGAGTAGCGCCTTGATGAGCCGCGAGCGCAGCTCGATCAGGTGATCCATCAAGGGCGCCTTGGTGGCTTCGATGTCTTCGGCGCTCATGACGCTTTGGCGTCCGGAATGGCGGGCTTCGGGGTCTCTACCGCCGGCGCATGTGCCTCAGCCTCGGCGAACGTTGCCGCGGTCGGCGGCTCGGGCGTCGTTGGCGTCATCACCGGCTGATCGATCTTCATGGCGTCCTCGACATCCTTGTTGAGGGACGTCAGCAGATTGGTCGGCGACAGATCCTTTGCAGCGGATGAAGCGTCATCGAACGTCTTCTTGATGTCCGCCATTTCCGCTTCGCGCATCGCCTCGTTGAACTGGCCCTGGAATTCGGCGGCCATGCGGCGCGCCTTCCCCATCCACTGCCCGACCATGCGCAGCACGCCGGGCAGTTCTTTCGGGCCGATGGCGATCAGCGCCACGACGCCGATGACGACCAGTTCACTCCACCCGATGTCGAACATGGAAAATTCCGCTCACGGGGCTGGGCCCCGTACTCTCTCAGGAACGCGATGCCCGGATGTCAGACCGCTTTGCTGCCGACATCGTTCCGCTGCGAGGTCGTTGCCGCAGGAGCGCTGTCGATGGTCTTGACCGGCTCAGGCTTCTCGGCCGGCTTCTCGTCATCGGCCATGCCCTTCTTGAAGGCCTTGATGCCCTGCGCGACGTCGCCCATCAGGTCCGAAATCTTGCCGCGTCCGAACAGCAGCAGGATAACAGCGATCACGACGATCCAGTGCCAGATACTCAACGAACCCATACTGCTATCCTCCAAAACACGCGGCCGGGATTTCCCGCCATATCTGACCGGAAAGTAGGCTCCGGAGGTGTCAAAAACAAGGATTAACCCTTAGCAGGGATTGCGCAAACGGGCGCATTGAAACGAGAGTTAATGTTCACCCCAGGCAGGCGCGAAGGATACGCTGCCGGGCGAAAACTCAGCTTTCGCCGGGCTTTTCCGGCTCCACGGCAGGTGCCAGCGCCAATTCGAGATCGCCGGGCTCCAGCGGATCCTCGTCCTCGCGCAGTGCCGGGTCGTCGGATGGCGATGGAACAGCGAAACCGCCCGGCAACCGCGTATCCAGCAGACCCGCACCCTTCAACTCATCGAGGCCGGGCAGATCGCCCAGGGCTTCCAGGCTGAACTGCGAGAGGAAGGCTTCCGTGGTTCCGAAGGTGAGCGGCCGGCCCGGCGTCTTGCGGCGCCCGCGCGGGCGGATCCAGCCGGTTTCCAGCAGCACGTCGAGGGTGCCCTTCGAGGTGACCACGCCGCGGATTTCCTCGATCTCGGCGCGCGTCACCGGCTGGTGATAGGCGATGATCGCCAACATCTCGATGGCGGCACGCGACAGGCGGCGCGTCTCGACGCTTTCACGCGTCATCAGCCACGCCAGATCGCCGGCCGTGCGGAAAGTCCACTTGTTGGCAACGCGAACGAGATTGACGCCGCGCATCGCGTAATCGGCCTGCAATTGAGCGAGCGCAACCTTGACGTCCACGCCTTCGGGCATCCGCTTTGCGAGCGACGCCTCGTCGAGCGGTTCGGTCGATGCAAACAGCAAGGCTTCCAGCAGGCGCAGTTCCTCGGGGCGCGCGACCGCGTCGTTGGAAGACACCTCCTGCTCCACCGGAGCAATGTGCTGTGCCGCCGCAGTCGTTCTCGCCGGACTTGCCATGGCCCTGTCTCCTTCTTCCACTTACTCGACGTCTTAGTCGGCCTGCACTTCCGGCGCCGCTTGAACGTCGGGAGGCAAATGCGCCACGTGCTTACGAAAATACAAAGGTGCGAACGCTTCTTTCTGATGCAGATCCAGCGTGCCTTCGCGCACCAGCTCGAGCGCGGCAGCGAAGCTCGACGCGAACACCGTCGCCTTCTGCGAAGGATCGACCACGTAGCGCATCAGATAGTCGTCGAGGTTCGCCCAATCCTCAGAGTCGGCAGAACCCACAAGCCGCTCCAGCGACGCGCGCGCTTCCGACAGCGACCATACGGTCCGCTTGGTCAGGTGCACGGTCGCGAGCACCCGCTGCTGGCGCTGCGTGGCATAGGCGGTCAGCAGGTCGTACAGCGTCGCGGTCCAGCGGGCGTGCTTGATCTGCGCAATCTGTTCCGGCTGACCGCGCGGGAAAATATCGCGCCGCAGTTGCGGCCGCGTCATCAAGCGGTTCGATGCCTCGCGGATCTGCTCGAGCCTGCGCAGCCGGTTGGCGAGCGCAGTCGCAAGATCCTCCGCGCTCGGCCCTTCGGCTTCAGGAGGCTCCGGCAACAACAGGCGCGACTTGAGATACGCCAGCCACGCCGCCATCACCAGATAGTCGGCAGCCAGTTCGAGCCGCAGTTTGCGCGCCGCCTCGATGAACACGAGGTACTGGTCGGCAAGCGCCAGAATGGAAATCTTGGCGAGGTCGACCTTCTGCTGACGCGCAAGCGCGAGCAACAGATCGAGCGGACCCTCATAGCCCTCGACGTCGACAACGAGCGACGGTTCATCCTCGGCATGCTCCGCCGGCAAACCGGTCTCGAAGGAAAGGATTTCCGCGCTCATGAGGTGAGATTCCCTGCCTCGCCGATCAGGCGTTCAAGTTCGGCGCGCGCCGCTCCGCGATCGAAGGGCTGCGGCGTTCTGCGCAACGCCAGGGCACCATCCGCCCGCGCCAGCGCCATGCCGGCGAGTTCAGGCGCTTCGCCCGCAACCTGGCTCATCTCGTCGAGCTTGCCATTGCAATGCAGAACGACATCGCAGCCCGCCGTGAAGCTGGCGCGCGTCCGTTCCGCAATCGATCCCTGCAAGGCATTCATGGACACGTCATCACTCATTAACAAACCCTGGAATCCGATCGTCCCGCGAATCACCTGTTCGATGATTGTCGCAGATGTCGTCGCAGGTTGGGCGGGGTCGATGGCGCTAAACACAACATGTGCCGTCATGGCCATCGGCAGATCGGCAAGCGGTTTGAAGGCCGCAAAGTCGGTTTTGGCGAGTTCCGCCGCCTGGGTGTCAACCGTCGGCAGCCGAAAGTGGCTGTCCGCTGTGGCCCTTCCGTGGCCGGGAATATGCTTGAGGACGGGCAATACGCCGCCCTGCGCCAAACCGTCGGTCACGGCCCGGGCGATCTCAGCCACCTTCTCCGGGGTGGTGCCGTAAGCCCGATTGCCGATCACCGAGTCCGCGCCGGGAACCGGCACGTCGGCCAGCGGCAGGCAGTCCACGGTGATCCCGAGATCGGCCAGATCGGCCGCAATCAGCCGGGACGACAGCCGCGCGGCCTCAAGCCCCGTTTCCCGGTCAACGTCGTACAACGCGCCGAAGACCGCCCCGGGCGGATATACCGGCCACTGAGGCGGCTGGAGCCGCTGGACCCGGCCGCCTTCCTGGTCGATCAGGACCGGCGCTCCGGGTTGGCCTATGGCCGAGCGCATTTCCTCAACCAGTCGAACGACTTGGTCAGGTGTCTCGATATTGCGCTTGAAAAGGATGAAGCCCCACGGCCGCTGATCGCGCAAAAATGCGCGCTCATCGTCGGTCAGAGCGGTTCCGGATACACCCGTAATGAATGCGCGCGCGGCCATAGACCGGCGATTAGCCCGCGTATGGCGGCAGGGTCAAGGAAAGCAGGCAAATTCGCACGTGATTGTGGGCGTCATCCACAATCGCAAAGGCAATCGATCTCAATGATTTGGCGCTGTTGCGCGGCCCTGGAGCGTGATGGCTCGTCATCACGCTCCATCGTCAGGTTCCCGGCTGACCTAAGGCCCGTTACGACGCTCCGATCGGTCAAGTCGCAGGCCCATGCTCGATCGGTTGCCAAATGCTGATCTTGCGCGTTTCCGGCATCAGGAAGACACAAAGCACGAAGCATACGGCCGGAACCACGATCGGGTAGATCAGTGCGTAACCGATGCTGCCCGTGGCCGCGAAAGCCGCCGAAGTGACAAACGGCACCAACCCGCCACCCCAGCCGTTGCCGATGTGATACGGCACCGATACCGACGTGTACCTAATCCTGCCGGGGAAGTATTCCGCCAGGAACGCCCCGACCGGCCCATACACCATCCCGACGTAGCAAACGAGGATGAAGATGATGAAGATCGCGACCGGATAATTGATGTTGCCGGGCTGCGTAACCGTTCCCAGCCAAGAATACAGCGGATAGTACGTGATCGCAGCGAGCAACATGCCTCCCAGGATCACCGGCTTGCGACCGATCTGGTCTGACAGCCAGCCAAAGAAGATCAAGCTCGGCGTTGCAATGAGCAGCGCGGCTCCCACAATGTAGGCCGAGGTCAGTGCGTCCACCTTGGACACCTGCTGCAGGAAGTACAGCGCCCAGAACTGGCCGCTGTACCAGACGACGCCTTGCCCGATCAGCACGATGGTGGCGATCCCGACATATTTGATGTTGGCGCTGAGGAAGGCTTCCCTCCAGGGATTTCTGGTCATCTGCCCCTTCGCCTTGATCTCCGCGAAGATCGGCGTCTCCTGGAGCTGGAGCCGGATGTAAATTGCGATGGCCACCAGCAGGAAGGATACCAGGAACGGAACGCGCCAGGCCCATTCGTCGAACACCTTGTTGCCGAAATACGTGCGCGTGGCGATGATGACGGCCAGCGACACCACGATCCCGAGAGTCGGAGATGTCTGCAGCCAGCCGGTGTAGTAGCCGCGGCTTTCGTCCGGCACATGCTCCGCGACGTAGGTGATGGCGCCGCCATACTCGCCGCCCAGACACAGGCCCTGGATCATCCGCAAACCGAAGAGAAGAAACGCTGCGGTCAAACCGATCGACTCGTAGGTCGGGATCAACCCGATCGCACCCGTGCCCAGTCCCATTCCGCTGAGGGTAACAAGGAACGTGTACTTGCGGCCAACCCGGTCGCCCATCCATCCGAAGAGAAACGCTCCCAGCGGACGGATCAGAAATCCGGCGGTGAACAGCGCAATCGTACTCAGCAGAGCTGCGACCGGGTGAGATTGTTCAAAGAACTTGACCGATAGAACCGCAGCCAAACTGCCAAAGATGTAGAAGTCATACCACTCGATAACATTTCCCACCGACGCGGCGACGATCACGCGGCGGAAATCCCTCGGGACTTGCATTGCCATGCGTGCCTCCTCTTGATGTCAGGCATCGATCCCTGCTTTTCAGGGTTTCGTTTCTCGCGGCACGAGATCGTGAACGATGCTGCAGGCGCGACAGGTAGGGGATTTCTCCGCAACCTTGGACCTCGGAGCGCTTCTAGCAATCCAAGGAAAGCTCCAGCGGCCTACGCGC
Organism: Afipia sp.; assembly: GCA_017474385.1. Taxonomy (GTDB): domain Bacteria; phylum Pseudomonadota; class Alphaproteobacteria; order Rhizobiales; family Xanthobacteraceae; genus Afipia. The sequence continues at coordinate 33,774 of JAFVHU010000071.1, forward strand.
CGCGAGCCTGCTGCTTTTTCCCGTCTGCCGGGGAAACAAGCACAGCGGTAGCCTACCCCCCATTTGGAAACCGCCTTATAGGACTTTCGGCTCAGTCACCGCTCGCAGCGAGGTCCCGCCATGAACGAGCGCCACACCAGATCGCCCGGCGCAAATCTCCGCACACGTTACCCTGCAAGGGACTCAGTGACATCCGTCCTCAGGTCGCTGGGTGGTGCCAGCGATCGCGCCACTTGGTGATGAATTCGCGATCCGTTGCCAACTCCCAGGCCGCGAACAGAATGACCAGCAGACCAGATATCACACTGCTCACCGTCGCCGACCCCGGCTCGTAGCCGATCGCCCAAGGTGCCAGTATCAGGGCCAGACCGAGGAGAAGTTCTCCCCATTCCTCCAAATAGGATGGAACGATGAACCCCTCCACAGCGAACATGATGACCAGCAGCCCAAGCACGACGGTTATCCAAGTCGCGGCGGCTGCAAAGCCAAGGGCGAAGGGCGACAAGATCAACCACACGCCTAGCAGCAGGCTGACGGAGTCTTGCCAATGTTTAATGCGCATGATGCTCACCTCCTCAGCGCAAGTCTCCATCTCAGAGATAGTCATGGATTTCGGCGTGACCAGTATGCACTCATGCCTTACACGGTGACGGCACTGGTTCTTCTTGTCGCATCAAGAGCATTGCTAGGGGCTGAATTGTCCTGGATCGCGCCGGGAATCCGGGCCATCCACCGGATCCTCACCAATCCTGTCTGCTTCGATGATTACGACTGGGACGTTGATCTCGCGATCGGCGGGTTTCGCGAGAAACTACCGCCGCTGCACGACGCACTGCCCGCCGGCCGCCTTGAGGTTCACGCAGAACTGCGTGGCCTCGTCGTTGGTCCCGAACGGACCAACCATCGCGCGATAGAACGTGCCCTTGCCTTCGATGTCGGCCTTGTGGATCGACGCCGTGCGCGAGCCGAGGACCGACGCGTATTTGCCCTGAATGGATTTGAAGGACGCCTTGGCATCGGCCTCGGACTTCTGCGACGACACCTGAACGTAAGCCCCGCTGCCTGTGACTGCCGCAGGACTGACCGCGGCAACCTTCGGCCGTTCAGCAGCAGCAGCCGGAGGCTGCGCCTGCGGCGAAAGTGAAACCGGTGCGTTGGCGGACGGCGCTCCCGTCGAGGCGGTGCTGGCCGGTGCGGTCGTCGAAGCCCGCTGTGCTGGAGGCTGCGCACGTGCTGGCGCCGCAGCCGGTGCGGCAGCAGCCGAATCCGGCTGATCGGGCCGGATGCTCAGGGTGCGGATTTTTCGCGGCTCCTCACCGCCAGTCAGTGTGCCGTTGCCCACGCCTGCGCCGGTCGGCCGGACGTTGGTCGATGCGCTGGCGACTGATGGAGGGTTCGCGTTCTGGGTCAGCGGCGGAAACACCACGCGCGGACCGGTCTTGGCGTTGACGTCGACAGGCTGCTCTTCGCGGGACACCACGCGCTCGGCCGACTTGTCGCCGACGCGATCGGTGATCTGCTTGCTTGAACCATCGCCTGCACCGGGCGGAATAACCTTGTTCGGGCCGGTATCAGCCTTGATGACCGGCGGCTCGCCGCTGCGCGGAGAACCGACGAACGTCCTGTAAGCGAAGGCAGCGCCGGTGCCGACAACCGCAAGCAGCAGAACGACGACAACCGTCATCATGCCGCCGCGCCGTGCCTTCGGGGCTTCCTGCTCGAAATCCTCGCCGTAGGGCGGCCGGTCGTAGCCGCCGTCGTCGTAGTGCCCGCCCTGAGCGCCGAACTCGCCATCACGGTTAGGATCGTGATCGGGCCGGCCGTAGAGAACGTCATCGTAACGGTCGCTGGCGGCAGTCTGCTGGCCTCGGCCCTGCCCGGTCAGCACCGGGTCGTAACCGCTGTGATCAAACTGCGGGGCCTGCCTGCCGTAAGCATGACCCTGGGTCTGGTGAGGCTGTTCGTCCGCATAGGGCGGATCGTAACGATCTGGCTCGCGATAAGGCTCTTCACGATAAGGCTCCTCGCGATAAGCCGGCTCCTGCGACGCGTGACGCCCGGCAGCCAAGTTCTGCACCCAGGATGGCCGAACGGCGGGTACGTCTTCTTCAGCGGCAGGTTCATGCGCGGCGTACTGATCATGCGGATCATGCCGGGGCGGCTGCGCCTGCTGTTCACGTCCGAAATTCGAGAATGGATCGGCCTGCCCGATCAATCGCGCCAGTTCGGCCAGCGGGTCGCTCTCGCCTTGCTGCGGGGCAATGCGGGATTGATCCCGGCTGTAGTCGTCGTCCGCCGGAAACGGTCTGTCGCGATACTGGTTCGCCATTGCGATGTTGCATCCCCTTCGGGAAAGCGCCGCGTCCGTCGTTCAAGCGGAGCGACCACTATTCACACTGCCGCCACCCGTTCCCCGCGGCGGTCAAATCCCCCAACTATCGCATCTCGTCTGGAGCATGGACGCCGAGCACGGCGAGGCCGGAAGCCAGAACCGAGACGACGCCCTGAACCAAGGCAAGTCGCGCGATTGTTACTTCTGCATCATTCTGGATAATGAAGCGTAAATAGGGCAAATCGCGCCCCTTGGTCCAAAGCGCGTGAAATTCACTCGCGAGATCATACAGGTAAAACGCGATTCGGTGTGGCTCATGCGCGACCGCCGCCGCCTCCACGATCCGTGGGTACAGCGCAATCTGCCGGATCAGGCTCAGCTCGACCGGGTCGCTGAGACGCTCGATCTTCGCACCGCGCAGGAAGGCAACGCGCTCGGCGGCGTCCTCGGGCAATGACGGAACCGTTTCGCGCGCATTCTTGAAAATCGAATGCCCGCGCGCGTGTCCGTACTGTACGTAGAACACCGCGTTGTCCTTCGACTGCTCAATCACCTTGGCAAGGTCGAAATCGAGCACCGCATCGTTCTTGCGGAACAGCATCATGAAACGCACGGCGTCGGAACCGACTTCGTCCACCACTTCGCGCAGCGTGACGAAGTCGCCGGAGCGCTTCGACATCTTCACCGGCTCGCCGCCCCGCAGCAGCTTCACGAGCTGCACGATCTTCACATCAAGCGCCGCCTTGTTGGCCGTAACGGCCTTGATCGCCGCCTGCACGCGTTTGATGTAGCCGCCGTGATCCGCGCCCCACACGTCCACCATGTTGAGGAAGCCACGATCGAACTTGGTCTTGTGATAGGCGATGTCCGACGCGAAGTAGGTGTACGACCCGTCCGATTTCTTCAGCGGACGATCGACGTCGTCGCCGAACGCAGTAGCGCGGAACAGTGTCTGCTCGCGATCCTCGTAGTCCTCGACCGGCGCGCCCTTCGGCGGCGGCAGACGGCCCTCATAGACATCCCCCTTGGCACGCAACTCAGCGATGGCGGCGCCGACGCGGTCGTTGCCGTTTTCGTTAAGCGAGCGTTCGGAGAAGAACACATCGTGCCGGATGTTGAGCGCGGCGAGATCGCCCTTGATCATCTCCATCATCATGGCGATGGCTTTTGCGCGCACCAGCGGCAACCACTCTGCCTCGGATTGCTTCAGCAGCTTGTCGCCGTATTCTGCTGCAAGAGCCTTCCCGACCGGCACAAGATAATCGCCGGGATAAAGACCCTCGGGGATCTCACCTATGTTCTCGCCGAGCGCTTCGCGATAACGCAGGAAGGCGGAGCGCGCGAGCACATCGACCTGCGCGCCGGCGTCGTTGATGTAGTATTCTTTCGTGACGTCATAGCCCGCGAACGACAGCAGGCTCGCCAGCGCGTCGCCGAACACCGCGCCCCGGCAATGACCGACATGCATCGGCCCCGTCGGATTGGCGGAGACGTATTCGACATTGACCTTCTCGCGCGCACCAACAGCGCTGCGGCCATAACCGTTGCCCTGCTCCAGCACAGACCGCAATGCGCCGAACCATGCGGATGTCTTCAGGGTCAGATTGATGAAACCCGGCCCGGCCACATCGACGCTTTCGACAATCGGATCGGCGCGCAGTTTTTCTGCAATCTTGTCGGCAAGCTCGCGCGGCTTCGCCTTCGCGTCCTTGGCCAGCACCATCGCGGCGTTGGTCGCCATGTCGCCATGGGTGGCATCACGCGGCGGTTCAACCACGATGCGCGACAGGTCGATACCTGCGGGAAGCACACCCTCGCTGCCGAGCGCTGCGCACACGGCATGCACGCGCGAAAGCACGTCGGCGAACAAATGCTGGGATTGGGCGGGCGAAGTCATCGAGAATATCCTGCTGGGCGCACGTAAATCGGCTGTTTCAGGCCGCCGCCTAACGTAAATCCGGGGTCGAGTCAAAAAGCCTTTGATGCTCGATAATGGCGTATCGGTCGGTCATTCCGGCAATGAAGTCGCCGATCCGGCGGGCCCGGCCGGCCTCGTCGTGCTCGCCGTCATCGGGCAGCCATTCGGCGGGCAGATCGCCCGGTTCAGCCTGATAGCGCGCGAACAGATCGCGGACCACAGCCTCCGCGTCCCGCATGACGCTCATCACCCGCTCATGGCGATACATCCGCGTCTTGAGGAAGCGTTTGATCGCCGCTTCTGTTTTCTCGGCCTCGGCCGAGAAGCTGACGAGCGTGGCATCGTGATTACGCACGTCGATGACGCTGTTGGGGTGTATGCCAGTCAGCCGCTTGCGCGTCTCCGAAAACACATCCTCGATCAGATAGGAGATCAGCTCGCGCACCAACTCCGCGCCGCGGCGGGTCTCGTCGAGGACGGGATAGCGCGCCGTGATGACCGCGTTGATGTCAGCGATCAGCGGAATAACTCCAAGATCGTCGACGGTGAACAGCCCTGCCCGCAACCCGTCGTCGATGTCGTGGGCATCGTACGCAATGTCGTCGGCGACTGCTGCAACCTGCGCTTCCAGCGAGGCGTAGCTCCACAATTCGAGATCGTGCCAGGCGACATATTCCGAGATGCCGACCGGCACGCCGTGGTCGCGATAGCGGCCGACCGGCTCGCCGTTGCTGTCGATCAAGGGTCCGTTGTGCTTGACGATCCCCTCAAGCGACTCCCATGTCAGATTGAGGCCGTCGAATTGCGGATAGCGCCGCTCCAGCAGCGTCACCACGCGCAGGCTTTGCGCATTGTGATCGAAACCGCGGTGCGCCTTGAGGCATTCGTCGAGCGCGCGTTCCCCGGCATGGCCGAACGGCGGATGGCCGAGATCATGGGCCAGCGCCAGCGTCTCGGTGAGGTCCTCGTCGAGCCCAAGCTGCCGCGCCAGCGCGCGGGCGATCTGCGCCACTTCCAGCGTATGGGTCAGGCGGGTGCGATAGTGATCGCCTTCGTGGAACACGAACACCTGAGTCTTGTGCTTCAGACGCCGGAACGCGTTGGAATGGATCACGCGGTCACAGTCGCGGCGGAAGGCGCTGCGCCGCAGGCTCGGCGGCTCATTGAAACGCCTCCCGCGGCTTTGACCGGGATCGCAGCCATAGACCACGCGGGGGGCAGCCATTCCGACCGACATACGAATTATTCTACTTTCGGTGTTTGATTCTGGTGTTTAGCGCACTTAACTATGCCACACGGGCATGTTCAAATACCCGCGTTTTCGGAGACTTATTATGACCGCCGTAGCGACCGAAGCCGCCAGCGTCACAATTTCGGAGCGGGCTGCAAAGCGAATCGGCGCCATCCTGAAGACGGAAGGCGAAGGCGCGATGCTGCGCATCAGCGTCGAAGGCGGCGGCTGCTCCGGATTCCAGTACAAATTCGATGTCGAGCGCGCCAAGGCGGACGACGATCTTGTGATCGAACGTGACAATGCCGTGGTGCTGGTGGACCCCTCGTCCGTGCCGTTCCTGGCCGGATCGGAAGTCGACTTCGTCGATGACCTGATCGGCGCATCGTTCCGCGTCGTCAATCCGAATGCCACCGCGTCCTGCGGCTGCGGCACCAGCTTCTCGATCTAAGCTACTATTGTATCTGATGTCATCACCGGGCTCGTCCCGGTGATCTCGATTGGTTGCGCACAGTGCATCGTGATCGGGATGCCCGGGACAAGCCCGGGCATGACAACAGACGATCACTTCTCGGCAAACAGCCGCTTCGCATTGCCATGCGCGATCTGCTTCGCGACGGCGGGCGGGAGCTGTTTAAGCCAGCCGCGGTATTCGGCCATGATCGCGCCGTAGGTCGACCAGCGTTCGTTGATCCAGGTGTCCGATCCGAGCAAAAAGCGGTCCGGATACTTCTCAAACATCGCCCGCCATTCCGGCGTGAGTTCGCCGCCGGCGCCGGTGATGCCGCTGCGGTAGGACAGTTCACCCCACAACTGCGGATACGTTGCCAGCATCGCCGCGACCCGGCTCGGCGCGAGGCTGAATCCGGTGTGCGCCCAGATGATTTTGGCGCGCCCGTTGTGGCGCATCAAAATCTCGACGGCCTCGTCGTCGGCATGCGCATGAAGGTAGAGATCGTTGGCGACCGCAAAATCGACAGCCTTCTTCACCCAGTCGGTGGCCGCGGCTTTTCCCGACAGATGAAACTCGCCGATGCCTCGGTAATAGCCGCGCTTGAACTCATCCTGCACCAGATCGAAGATCGTGGGATCGTTAAACCAGGTCTGGATGTCCGGGCGAACGCGGTACGGGCGAATGAACGGAACGATCCACAACCCGTCCGCCTTCGAATCCATTAGCGCATGGGTCCCGTCATTAGGGCGGCTGGTGGCGAGAATACCGGTGACGCGGTGTTTCTTGAACAGCGCCAGTATCTCATCGACCTGGTAGTACGGCGTCGGCTCCCAGTTGTAGTGCAGATGAGCGTCAAAGATCTCGATCGGCTCTTCTGCTGCTTGAGCGGGCACGGCAGAGAGCAGCACAACAGCGGCGATGAGGAAGCGCCACCCTGCCCGTGCGGACTTGATCGACATTCGAGCTCTACTCAGCCGCTGCGGCGCGCGGTGGTTTGGCTTCGGGAGTCTCCAGCAGCGTCGGATCGAGACGGCGCTTCAGCCGGCGATCGATCCGGTCGAGATAGATGTAGATCACCGGCGTGATGTACAGCGTCAGCAACTGCGACACCAGAAGACCGCCTACAACGGCCACACCCAGCGGCTGCCGCAATTCGGCGCCCGCACCCGCGCCGAGCGCAATCGGCAGCGTGCCGAAGATCGCCGCGAACGTCGTCATCATGATGGGCCGGAAGCGCAGCAGCGCCGCCTCGCGAATGGCGTGCTCCGCGCTCAGTCCCACCGTGCGGCGCTCGATGGCGAAGTCGACCATCATGATGGCGTTCTTCTTCACGATGCCGACCAGCATGACGATGCCGATCATGGCGATCACCGACAATTCCATCTTGAATAGCATCAGCGTCAGGATCGCGCCGATACCCGCTGACGGCAGGCCCGAGATGATCGTGATCGGATGGATGAAGCTCTCGTAGAGAATTCCGAGAATGACGAACGCGGCGAACACGGCGGCGAGGATCAGCACGCCCTGCCCGCGCAGCGAATCCTGGAACACCTGCGCTATGCCAGAAAAGCCGGTCGCGATGGTCGCTGGAAGGTTCGAGTCATCTTGGATCTGAGTAATCTTGTCGACGGCGTAACCGAGCGACGTTCCGGGCGAGAGATTGAACGAGATCGTCACCGCCGGCTGCTGGCCCTGGTGATTGATCTGGAGTGGCCCGACCGTCGGCACCATCTTGGCCACTGCATCGAGCGGAATGGTCTGGTTGTTCGCCGTCTTGACATACAGCTTGGACAGATCGGTCGGGTCAACGCGGAACTTCGGCTGCACTTCCAGGATGATCTGGTAGTCGTTCGAGGGCATGTAGATCGTGCCCACCTGCCGCGCACCATAAGCGTTGAAGAGCTGGTTACGGATCTGATCGGCGGTGACCCCGTAGACGGCGGCCTTTTCACGATCGATCTCGACCGTGAGTTGCGGATTCTTGATGTAGAGATCGGGCGTGACGTCGAGCAGGCCCGGCACCTGCGCGATTTTTTTGAGCATCTCCGGCGCCACGCGATAGAGCGAGTCCGTATCGCCGCTCTGCAAGGTGTACTGATACTGGCCTTTGGAGGGGCGTCCACCGATGTTGAGGTTCTGAATGCTTTGGAAGAACGCCTGTAGGCCCGGCACCTGCAATGCCTTCTGCCGCAGCCGTCCGACAACAACCTGTATGTTGTCGCGCTCTTTCTTCGGCTTCAGCCCGATGAACAGACGCCCGTAGTTCGCGGTCGAGTTGGGGCCGCCGGACCCGACCGTGCTGTTCACAAACTCGACCGCGGGATCAGCCCGCAGAATATCGGCAAGAATCTTCTGACGCGCGCCCATCGCCTCGAATGACGTGTCGGTCGCAGCCTCCGTCGTGCCGCTGAGAAAGCCGGTGTCTTCCTGCGGGAAAAAGCCCTTCGGCACGATCAAATACAACCAAAGGGTCGCACCGAGCGTCGCCAGCGTGACCACCAGCATGACCGACTTGTAGGCGAGAACGCGATCGAGCGTCCATTCGTAGGCACGCAGCCAGGAGTCGAACATCGCCTCGAACCAGCGCAGCACGAAGTTGGGTTTGTGATGCGGATCATGCGCCTTGAGCACCCGCGCGCACAGCATGGGCGTCAGGGTCAACGACACGAAGCCGGACACGATGATGGCGACCGAGATCGTGACCGCGAATTCACGGAACACGCGGCCGACGATGCCGCCCATCAGCAGCACCGGGATGAACACCGCGATCAGCGAGAACGTAATCGACAGAATGGTGAAACCGATCTCGCGGGCGCCTTTCAGCGCCGCTTCGTACGGTTTCATGCCGTTCTCGATATGGCGCATGATATTCTCGAGCATGACGATGGCGTCGTCGACCACGAAGCCTACCGACAGCGTCAGCGCCAACAGCGTCATGTTGTTGATGGAGTAATCCAGCGCATACATCACCGCGCAGGTGCCGAGCAGCGAAATCGGAACCGCGAGTGCCGGAATGAAGGTGGCGGACGCCGAACGCAGAAACAGGAAGATCACGACGATCACAAGACCGACCGCGATCAGCAGGGTTTCCTCCACGTCGGTGACGGATTCGCGCACCGACACCGAGCGGTCGAGCGTGACGTCCATGGTGATGGACGGCGGGATCTGCGCCCGCAGCGACGGCAGCTTCGCTCGCACCGCATCAACTACCGCCACCGTATTGGCATCGGGTTGTTTCTGGATTGCCAGTACGATGGAGCGGGTACCATTGAACCAGGTCGCGACCTTGTCGTTTTCGACGCTGTCGTAAATTCGGGCGACTTCATCGAGCTTGACCGGCGACCCGTTGCGCCATGCCACGACAACCTGGCGATAGTCGACCGCCTTGTTGAGCTGCCCGGACGCCTGGATCGCGATGTCCTGCTTCGGACCGTTCAGGGTGCCAACCGGCGTCGACGAGTTGGCGCGCGATACAGCCGCGCGGATGTCTTCCAGCGACAGCCCGCGCGCGGCGGCCGCTTCAGGATCGGCCTGTACGCGAATGGCGAATTTCTGCGTGCCGTAGATCAGCACCTGCGCCACACCTGGAATCTGCGACAGCGTCTGGCCAATGGTGATGTCGCCGTACTCGTTGACGGTCGACAGCGGCAGCGTCTCCGAACTCAGCGACACGAACAGCACAGGGAAGTCGGCCGGGTTCACCTTGCGGAAGCTCGGCGGGACCAGCATCTCGACCGGCAGGCGGCGCTGCGCGATGGTCAGCGCGGTCTGCACGTCAAGCGCTGCGCCGTCGATGTTGCGGTTGAGATCGAACTGGATGGTGATCGAGGTCGTGCCCTGCGATGAACTGGACGACATCGACGAGATGCCGGCGACGGTCGAGAGCTGACGCTCGATCGGACCAGCGACGGAGGCCGCCATCGTGTCGGCGCTCGCGCCAGGCAGCGTCGCCGTGACCTGAATGGTCGGAAAATCAACCTTGGGCAGCGCCGAGACCGGCAACAGCCGGAATCCGAATACGCCGAATGCAATGATCGACGCCGTCATCAGCGTCGTCATGACCGGTCTGCGGATACAGAGTTCCGACAGGTTCATAAATCAAGCTCCGGCCTTGCGGCTGCGAGGCGCGGCGGGCGTGCCGTTGGACAGCAGCAATTGACCATCAACGACGATATCTTCTCCGCCTTCCAGACCGCTGTCGATCACGGAAAAGCCCCGAAACGTGCGGCCGATGGTAACGGGCTGGACCTGCGCCTTGCCGTCGCGGATAACGAACACAAAGTTGCCGGTCTGGCTTCGCTGTACACCGACCGAAGGAACGATCACCGCATTCTCGGTTCGGACAGTGAGTGTGGTGTTGACCAGAATACCCGGCCACAGAAGCTCGTTGTCGTTGGCCATGATGCCGCGCACCGTCACCATGCCGGTGGTTGCGTCAACGGTATTCTCCACCATCGCAATTTTTCCGGTTTCCGACTTGCCGTTACCGGGGATCGTCGCCGTCACTGACGACTGTCCATCCTTCATCGCGTCGCGCAGGTCACTCAAGACGCGCTGCGGAATTGCGAAGGTCACATACACGGGCGCCATCTGGTTGATGGTCGCAAGCGGCGACGTATCTGCCGGCCGGACGAAATTTCCGACCTTGACCGTGGCGGCGCTGATCCGACCGGTGATGGGGGCCGTGATCTTCGTATAACTTTTCTGAACTTTCAGATTGTCCAGAATGGCCTGATCGGCCTGAATGGTCGCGGTTGCGGTGTCCGCGGCGGTCTTTGCGTTGTCGACATTGACCTGCGTGGTCGCGCCCTTGCCGATCAGTTCGTTGAAACGCCGCACATCGCGCTCGGCAGCGACGAGCTGCGATTGGGACCGTGCAAGATTGCCTTCCGCCTGTGCGATCTGCGCATCGATCTGGCGCGAATCCAGCGTGAACAGCAGATCGCCTGCCTTGACGCGGGCGCCGTCCTCGAAGTGAACCCCGACGATGGTGGTCTCGACGCGGGATTTCAGGGCCACGCTCGAAATCGGCGTGACCGCGCCGATTGAATCCACATCGAGTGGGACTGGTTTCTTTTCAGCCTTCGCGACTTCGACAGAGACCGCCTGAGGGCGCGGCGGAGTCTGGGCCGTGGTGGCGCCACTTGTCCACATCGATCGTGTCGCATAGAGCGCGACGGCTGCAATGACGATGCCCGCGAGCAAAATGCGTCTGAAAAAATTTCCGCTCATGCCGTCTCTCAGGTTCAGGATTCAGGCTGCGCAAAACACGCCAAACAGCCGCCGTTTCCCCAACCCCATAGTGCTGGTTTTCCAGCGTTAATTTGTATTCGGCTTATCACAGCCGCACCGCCCGTGGTACGGCATACGGGTGGATTCTTTCGAATAATGCCCACGTCACTAACGGAATTGGACATGCGGATCGCCACCTGGAACGTTAACTCTATCCGACAGCGGCTCGATCATCTGCTGACGTGGCTCAAGGAACGGTCCCCGGACATCGTCTGTCTGCAGGAAATCAAATGCGTGGACGAGGCGTTTCCGCGCGAGCCGATCGAGGCGCTCGGCTACAACGTGGTGACCCACGGCCAGAAGACATTCAACGGCGTGGCGCTCCTCTCGAAGTACCGGTTCGACGAAACCACGCCGCGCCTGGGCGGAGACGCCGAAGACCTGCACGCCCGCTTTCTTGAAGGCGTGATGTCGCATGCGAACGGCACGCTGCGGATCGCCTGCCTGTATCTGCCCAACGGCAACCCGCCGGAAACCGATAAATATCCGTATAAAATCAAATGGATGGACAGGCTTCTTCAGTACTCGAAAGAGCGCATGAAGGGAGAGCAGCCGCTGGTGCTGGCGGGCGATTTCAACGTCATTCCCGCCAACGGTGACGTCTACAATCCCGCCGCCTGGGCGAACGACGCGCTGTTTCTGCCGAAGACGCGCGAGCGCTTTCGCGCCCTGCTCAACCTCGGCCTGACCGACGCGATCCGCGCGGTTTCGGATCAGCCCGGCCAATATACGTTCTGGGATTATCAGGCCGGCGCGTGGCCGAAGAACAACGGCATCCGGATCGACCACCTGCTGCTGTCGCCGCAGGCAAGCGACCGGCTGCTCGATGCCGGGATCGATCGCTACGTCAGGGGATGGGAAAAGGCGTCAGATCACGTTCCGGTGTGGATCGATCTGGATCTGAACTAAGCCGCGTGTTCGCGAAGCGAACGGATCAATCCCGGCGGCCCTGAACCCAGCGCTCGAGCATCTGCAAGGCCATCGCCCGGTCGTCCTCGGATGCCTTGGCGAGCGCGGTCTTGTAGCTGTCCTTGATCCAGGTCTCGTCCGGGCCGGCGCTGTCCTGCGCCAGCGTCAGCCACATCAGACCGCGAGCGGCCTGACGCTGCAAACGGTCGCCGTTGAACAGCATCTGTCCGAGCAGCGCCTGCGCCTGATGCTGGCCCTTGCGCGCCGCCAGTCCGAGCCAACGAATGCCGTATTTGACATCGCGCGGCATACCGACGCCGTCGAGATACATCCGGGCCAGATTGTACTGCGCCTCGGCATTGCCGAAATACGAGGCGGCGTAGGAGAACATCTCACGCGCCCGTTCCGGATCAGCCTTCACCTTGGAGTTCGGAATTCCGGACACGTAGTAGCGGCCAAGCGCCACGAACGCATTGGCGACGATGGTCGCCTGCGGCGCCGACGGGCTGTCTTCGGCGTGGGCGTTCGCGATCTTGCTGAAATAGTCATAGGCGCGCAGATCGTCCTGCGCGACGCCGTCGCCCTTGGCGTACATGCGCCCGAGTTTCCACTGCGCCACCGGATGACCGCCCTCGGCGGCGTATTGCAGGGCCGTCAGCGCCGCCGGCTGGGGAATATCGGCGGGCGGGACAGGCTTCTTAATGACGGCAACGCCCGTGGGAGCGGCAACGACCGGCAATGTCGCGTCCTGGTTGCCCGGCGACGTACCCTCGAACGCAAAGGCGGGACCTGCCGCGAAAAACGCGACAGCCAGAGCACCAACAATACCGATGCGCTCAGATGTCCGCATAACACACCTTCTCGGCTGCCCCGCCGGGATGGGTGACCGCGCCCTTGATCGCCGGTCCCACCTGCTGGGCATATTTCCAAAGCACGCCGGAACCGACCGAGGTTTCACGCGGCTTCCACGCCTTCCTGCGTTCGGCCAACTCTGCATCCGTCAGCTTAACTTGGAGTGTGCCGTCGACCGCATCAAGTTCGATGATGTCGCCATCGCGGATCAGCCCGATCGGGCCGCCGACGGCCGCCTCCGGGCCGACATGACCGACGCAGAAGCCCCGGGTGGCACCGGAAAAGCGTCCATCCGTGATCAGGGCGACCTTGCCGCCCATGCCCTGGCCGGTGAGAGCCGCGGTTGTCTGGAGCATTTCCCGCATGCCGGGGCCGCCCTTGGGGCCCTCGTAGCGGATCACGATGACGTCGCCTTCCTTGTAGGTCTTTTTGTTCACGCACTCGAACGCGTCTTCTTCGCAATCGAAGCACCGCGCGGGCCCTGTGAACTTCAACACCGACATTCCAGCGACTTTCACGATCGCGCCGTCCGGCGCGAGATTGCCTTTCATGCCGACAACGCCACCGGTCACGGTGATCGGCTTATCGGCTGGATGCACCACGTCCTGGTGAGGATTCCATTTCACGCTCTTGAGGTTTTCGGCGATCGTGCGACCGGTGACTGTCATGCAGTCGCCGTGCAAGTAACCGTTGTCCAACAGCGTCTTCATCAGAAGCGGTATTCCACCAGCCTCGAACATATCTTTGGCCACATAACGGCCACCCGGCTTCAAATCGGCGATATACGGTGTCTTTTTGAAGATTTCGGCAACGTCGAACAGATCGAATTCAATTCCGCATTCGTGCGCCATGGCCGGCAAATGCAACGCAGCATTGGTCGAGCCGCCCGACGCCGCCACCACAGCAGCCGCGTTTTCCAAGGACTTACGGGTGACGATGTCGCGCGGACGAATGTTCAGCGCGATCAATTCCATGATCTTCTCGCCCGCCGCCATGCAGAAGGCGTCGCGGATTTCGTAAGGCGCCGGCGCGCCAGCCGAGTACGGCAGCGCAAGGCCGATGGCCTCGGAGACGGTCGCCATGGTGTTGGCAGTAAATTGAGCACCGCACGCGCCTGCCGAAGGACACGCCACCCGTTCGATTTCGTCCAGATCCTCGTCGGACATTTCGCCGACCGAGTGCTTGCCGACCGCCTCGAACATGTCCTGGACGGTGACCTGCTGGCCCCGGAAATTGCCGGGCAGGATCGAGCCGCCATAGATGAAGATCGACGGCACATTGAGGCGCAGCATCGCCATCATCATACCGGGCAAGGACTTGTCGCAGCCCGCGAGCCCGATCAGGGCGTCATAAGCGTGGCCACGGACGGTCAATTCAACTGAATCAGCAATGGTTTCGCGCGACGGGAGCGACGACCGCATCCCCTCATGGCCCATGGCGATGCCGTCGGTGACGGTGATGGTGCAGAACTCGCGCGGCGTGCCGTTGGCGGCAGCGACGCCCTTCTTGGCGGCCTGAGCCTGACGCATCAGGGAAATATTGCAGGGCGCGGCCTCATTCCAGCAGGACGCCACGCCGACGAGCGGCTGGTGGATCTGCTCGGTGGTGAGGCCCATGGCATAGAGGTAGGAGCGATGGGGCGCGCGCGCGGGTCCTTCCGTCACGTGACGGCTTGGGAGTCGCGCCTTGATGTTGCTCTTCGCGTCCATCGTGAACCTTGTCCCGCAGCCGCCGAGAGGGCCCAAAAACCTCTGTGAATGGGAGGTTTTTCCAATGCCCTCGCGAATGCCGTGGCGTTTCGCCTACGGAATAATGATCTCATGGAGGCGTGTGGCTAAATAGCGGCGCGCGCAAGTGCTGGCTGCGGCGACGGTTAAATGTTCACGAAGTGTTGTAGGCACGCAACATTCGTTGCGCCGCGGCAACGATACCGTGGCGGCTCGATCGAAGGTTAAGAGCAGTGCGAGCGGTTAGCGCTGGCCGCGGATCATGCGCCAGGCAAAGAGCAGAAGAACCGCGCCAATCGCAGCGGAAACGAGCGTCCGCCAGAAGCCAAATACCGGCACTTGTGCGATTTCGGCAAGCTTGGCGCCGACAAACGACCCGGCGATACCGACAAGGATGTTGGTGAAGATGCCGTGGTCGGACGAAGTCACCCGCTCCGCGATCCAGCCGGCGATGGCGCCGATCAGAAGCATGGTGAAGAAACCCACCCCGGGTTGGCTGAAAAATGCCTGTGCGTCGTTCATCGCCCTGTCCTCGTTGGCTAAGACCGACAAGATGATAACCGGAATTCATGACCCGCAATCCGGGCTCAGGCGCTGTCCACCAAAGAAAAGCCTGAGTGCTTCCGGCCTGTCGTGTGGTGGCCGAAACTGCATTGCGGGTGTTGTTCCGCCGCTACAGACATAGTCGCCGAGAGTCACGTATCGTTTTGACAATTCATCCGCAGGTCATTTTATGAAGACAATCGCACTCGCCGCGACGCTGGTCGCCCTCCTCTCCGGTACGGCACATGCCGCTGATCTCTATCGCAAGGCACCGCCGCCGGCTCCCGTTGCAAACTGGACAGGATTTTACGCCGGCGTGAACGTCGGCGGAGGCTGGAGCGACACCGACGTCGGCTACGGCACCAGCGATCCGTTGGTACAGCCGGTGTTCGATACAGTCGCTAACCTTCCCGCGAATGGCGACCGCATCAGATCGTCGGGCGCGTTGGGTGGCGTGCAGGTCGGCTACAACTACCAGTTCCAGCCGGCGTGGGTTGCCGGTGTCGAGGCCGACTTTCAGTTCGCCAGTATCAGCGGATCAGGGTCAACGCCCTACGTCGCGGGCGCTCTGGCCTCGTCAGCCAGTCAGGACATCAAGTACTTCGGCACGGTTCGCGCGCGGCTTGGCTATCTGGCGACCGATAGCTTGCTGGTCTATGCCACCGGCGGCTTCGCCTATGCGCAGTTGAACAGCGACGTGGCAATGACCATCTCGCCCCTCGGCATCATGCAGATCAACGGTGTCGTGAATGGCGTGCCCACCTCGACCAATTGCGGCGTCGGCTTCACGACGACCTGTTTCGCCGGCTCGTCAAGCAGACTGACCCCGGGCTGGACGGTCGGCGGCGGGCTTGAATATGCGCTGGGGCAAAACTGGTCGCTGAAGGGCGAGTATCTCTTCGCGCGTTTCGAGCAGACAGTGACCGCCGCGGCGGTGACGCCAACGGCAGGAACACAGCCGAACACCTATACCGCGAAATTCACCACCGACCTGAACATCGCACGGGTCGGCTTGAATTACAGATTCTGAAGCGGCTTCAGCGGCGCTTCCGACGCCACTCACATGTTCAGCACCCGCCCGTAGGCGTCCAGCACCGCTTCCTTCATCGTTTCCGAGATGGTCGGATGCGGGAAGATGGTGTGGAAGAGTTCTTCTTCCGTCGTCTCGAGGTTCATCGCCACGACAAAGCCCTGGATCAGTTCGGTGACTTCCGATCCGACCATGTGTGCGCCGAGAAGCTGGCCGGTCTTCTTGTCGAAGACCACCTTGACCATGCCCTGGTCTTCGCCCTGCGCGATCGCCTTGCCGTTGCCGACGAACGGGAAGCGGCCGACGCGGATGTCCTTGCCCGCCTCTTTCGCCTTCGCCTCGGTGAGACCGACCGACGCGATCTGCGGATGGCAGTAGGTGCAGCCCGGGATCAGCAGCTTGTCCATCGGGTGCGGGAGCAGACCCTTGATGGCTTCGACGCAGATGATGCCTTCATGCTCGGCCTTATGGGCAAGCATCGGCGGCCCCGCGACGTCGCCGATGGCGTAGATGCCGGGCACGTTGGTCTTGCCGTATCCGTCGATGACGATGCAGCCGCGATCGGTTTTCACACCGAGTTTCTCAAGCCCGAAGCCTTCGATGTTGCCGACCACACCGACCGCCGAGATGACGCGATCCACCTCGACCTGTACCGGCTTGCCTTTACCATCATCGATGGTCGCGACGACGCTGTCGGCTTTCTTGTCGAGCTTGGTGACCTTGGTGTTGGCGAGAACCTTGATGCCCTGCTTCTCGAACTGTTTGCGCGCGAAACCCGCGATCTCCGCATCTTCAACCGGCAGGATCTGCGGCAAGACTTCGACCACCGTCACTTCCGCACCCATGGTGCGATAGAACGATGCGAACTCGATTCCGATGGCGCCGGAGCCAACGACCAGCAGCGATTTCGGCATCTTGTCCGGGTTCATCGCCTCGAAATAGGTCCAGACCAGTTTCTTGTCGGGCTCCAGACCCGGCAATACGCGCGGACGCGCACCGGTGGCGACGATGATGTGCTTGGCTTGATACGCGCCCTCACCCAGCGCGCCCTTGGGTGCAGCCGCCTCGGTCTTCTTCACCGTGAACTTGCCGCCGCCGTCCAGCGTCGCCTCACCCCAGATGATCGTGATCTTGTTCTTGTTCATCAGGAATTCGACGCCGCCGTTGAGGCGCTTCACCACGCCGCGCGAGCGTGCGATGACAGCCTTCGGATCGAACGACACGTTGTCCGCCGACAGGCCGTAGTCCTTGGCGTGTTTCATGTAGTGATAGATTTCCGCCGAGCGCAGCAGCGCCTTGGTCGGGATGCAGCCCCAGTTGTTGCAGATGCCGCCGAGATACGCCTTCTCGACAATGGCGGTCTTGAAGCCAAGCTGGGCTGCGCGGATGGCGGTGACATAGCCGCCCGGCCCCGAACCGATCACGACGACGTCGAAAGATGTATCAGCCATAAAGAACTCCATTCGCCCGGTGGCGCATTATTGTCGGTAGTAGTCTTGCACTGTTGCCCACGCCACGTCCTGTAGAAATGCCGCGGTTTGGTCGTCGAGGTCTGCGTGATATTTATTGCCGACCGGCGAGCGCCGATAGACCGACGCCATCACGACGCATGCGGCCAGATACGTGCCTGCCAGACTTGGATGGCTCTTGTCCGGCACATTGAGGGCGAGTTCGGGCCGCAGGGTTCGCGCCCGCGCAAACGCCAGTCCGGCCGGAATCACGAGAGCATCGTTGTCGTTGCCCACTGCCGTGTAAACAGCCGCCAGCTTGTCTGTCATTTCGGGCTTGTCGGCATAGGCCCACGTCATGAACAGGACAGGCGCGGCGCCGTACTTGCGGACAATGGCGCTATCCTTCGCGACCGTCTCGGCGAACGCCGGCTTGCGTTTCGGATCAACCGAGCACCAGTTGCAATCCGCCATGATCACAGCGTCGAACTGTTTGTGATTGCTGCCGTCCTCCCCCGACGAGGAATGCCGTTTGTGCGACGAGAGAAGCGCGTCAACATCGTGCAGGCTCAACGGAGCACCGCCGATGGTCGCCGACGTCGCCGTATAGCCGCCGGCCGGATCGGCGCTGCGCAGCAGATTGAGGACGTGATTGTGCAGGCTGTTGTTGAAGTAAAAATAGCTATTGCCAACAAACAACACGACTTTCGGCACGTCGTTCAGCTTGACGATCTTCGGCCTGATCTGCGCGTTCGCGGACACAGAAGCACACAGAGCGATGACCGCGCCTGCAAGCACCGACTGTGTCCATTTCGTATTCCTGAACATCATCGGTCTCGTCAGTGGGAAGGTCCGCTTTGATTCCGCAACACGCTGGCGCATGCCCTTCGCTCGGCAGCCTGCAGTTGCCCCCTCTCCCACAAGGGAGAGGGACAACAAATCACACCACCATCATCACCGGATTTTCGATCAGCTTCTTGAACGCGGTGATCAGCTCCGCGCCGAGCGCGCCGTCAATGGCGCGGTGATCGCAGGACAGCGTCACGCTCATCATGGACGCCGCCACGATCTGGCCGTTGCGCACGACAGCGCGCTCCTCACCCGTGCCGACCGCAAGGATCGACGACTGTGGCGGGTTGATCACCGCGGTAAAGTCCTTGATGCCGTACATGCCAAGGTTCGACACAGAAGAGGTGCCGCCCTGATACTCGTTCGGCTTGAGCTTCTTGCCCTTTGCGCGCGCGGCAAGGTCCTTCATCTCATTCGAGATCGCCGACAGTGTCTTGATCTCGGCCTGGCGAATGATCGGCGTGATCAGACCGAACGGCAGCGCCACAGCAACGCCGATGTCCGAATGCTTGTGACGCAGCATCGCCGCTTCGGTCCATGAGACGTTTGCTTCCGGAATTTTCTGCAGCGCGAGCGCCATCGCCTTGATGACAAAGTCGTTCACCGAAATCTTGTAGAGCGGCTTGCCGTCTGTGTTCTTGCCGGCGGCAGCGTTGATCTCCTCGCGCGCGGCGTTGAGCTTGCCGAGATCGCAATCAATCGTGAGATAGAACGTCGGCATCGAATTGGTCGCAGCGGTGAGACGCTGCGCGATGGTCCGGCGCATGGAGTCGTGCGGCACGCTTTCGTAAGCGCCCTCCTCATACAGCGCGAGAATCTGCTGATCGGACATCGCCGGCGCGCCGACGGTGCCAGCCGCAGCGGCTGGAGCGCCTGCGCTGGCTGCGGGTTTGAGACCCTTGCCGGATTTTGCCTGATCGATATCGCGGGCAACGACGCGGCCATGCGGGCCAGTGCCGTTGACGCGGGACACGTCGATCCCGGCTTCCTTGGCAAGACGCCGCGCCAATGGCGAGGAGAACACGCGCGCGCCATTGCTCGGTGCGGGAGTTGCGGCGGCGGGTGCAGCGGCGAGTTTCGCAGGCGCCGGTGCGGGTGCAGCAGCCGGAGCCGGTGCTGCGGCAGGCGGAGCAGCCTTCGGCGCCGGTGCGGCTTCCGATTTTGCAGGCGCAGCCGATGCTGCTCCCGCTCCGGCGGCTTTCACGTCTTCGCCGTCACCGGCGAGGACTGCGATGACGTTGTTGACCGGAACGTCCTGCGTGCCTTCCGGCACCAGTATCTTCGCGATGGTGCCTTCATCGACGGCTTCGACTTCCATCGTCGCCTTGTCGGTCTCGATCTCGGCGATCACATCGCCGGACTTGACCTTGTCGCCTTCCTTCTTGAGCCACTTGGAAAGGTTGCCCTTCTCCATGGTCGGTGACAGCGCAGGCATCAGAATGTTGATCGGCATGATCCTGGTCCTGCTCTCTCAGCGGTAACTAACAGCCTTGGCGGCGGCGACGACTTCCGCCACCGTCGGCAGCGCAAGCTTTTCAAGATTGGCCGCGTACGGCATCGGCACATCCTTGCCCGACACGCGCGCGACCGGCGCGTCGAGATAATCGAACGCATTCTCCATGATCCGCGCCGCGATTTCCGCGCCGACACCGGACTGCTGCCAGCCTTCCTCGACCACAACAACGCGCGAGGTTTTCTTCACCGAATTGATGATCGTCTCGGTGTCCATCGGACGCAGCGTGCGCAGATCGATGACCTCCGCCTCAATGCCTTCCTTGGCGAGTTCATCGGCGGCACCCAGCGCGTAGGTCATGCCGTTCGACCACGCAATCAGCGTCACGTCCTTGCCGGCACGAACGATGCGCGCCTTGCCGATCGGAACGACATAGTCGTCGAGTTTCGGCACATCGCCGGTGTGACCGTAGAGAATTTCGTTTTCAAGGAAGATCACCGGATTGGGATCGCGGATCGCAGCTTTGAGCAGGCCCTTCGCGTCCGCCGCCGAGTACGGCGAAACAACCTTGAGGCCCGGAATCTGCGAGTACCACGCCGAGTAATCCTGGCTGTGCTGGGCGGCGACGCGCGCCGCGGCGCCGTTTGGACCGCGGAACACGATCGAGCAACCCATCTGGCCGCCGGACATGTAGAGCGTCTTCGCGGCGGAGTTGATGATCTGGTCAATCGCCTGCATCGCGAAGTTGAACGTCATGAATTCAACGATGGGTTTCAGTCCGGCCATCGCCGCACCGACGCCGACGCCGGCGAAGCCGTGCTCGGTGATCGGCGTATCGATCACGCGGCGTGCGCCGAATTCCTGCAACAGGCCCTGGGTAATCTTGTAAGCGCCCTGATACTCGGCAACCTCTTCGCCCATCACGAACACGTCTTCGTCGCGGCGCATTTCTTCGGCCATGGCGTCACGGAGCGCTTCGCGCACCGTCATCTTCACCATTTCGGTGCCGGGCGGCACTTCGGGGTCCGGCTCGACCGGAGCCGCAGGGGCTGCGACCACCGGAGGCGCGCTGATCTGGGGCTTGCCTTCCCCGACGGGTGAGCGGGACTCTTCAACTTCTTGCTTAACTTGAACACTGGGCTCAGGAGCTTTTGCCGCAGCGGCTGCCGGAGCTTTACCCAGATCGGCGGCGCTCTCGCCGTCGCTCAGGATGGTCGCGATCGGCGTGTTGACGGCGACGTCGTTGGTGCCTTCGGCGACGAGGATTTTGCCCAGCGTCCCCTCATCGGTGGCCTCGACTTCCATCGTGGCTTTGTCGGTTTCGATCTCGGCGATGACGTCGCCGGACTTGATGGCTTCACCCTCTTTTTTCAGCCATTTGGAGAGGTTGCCTTTCTCCATGGTGGGCGAAAGAGCGGGCATCAGAACTTGAATCGGCATGGTGACTCCGCACTTATCGGTAGATATCGGTGTAAAGCTCGGAGGCATCCGGCTCCGGCGCGTGCTGCGCGAAATCCGCCGCCGCATTGACGATCTCGCGCACTTCCGCATCGACCGCCTTCAACTCCTGCTCGCTCACCTTGAGATCGAGCAACCGCTGCCTCACCTGCTCGATCGGATCGCTGTCGTGGCGCACCTTGTCCACTTCCTCGCGGGTCCGGTACTTCGCGGGATCGGACATCGAATGGCCACGGTAACGGTAGGTCTGCATCTCGAGGATGTAAGGCCCATTGCCCTCACGGCACCACTGCACGGCCTTGTCGCCCGCGGCTTTCACCGCACGGACGTCCATGCCATCGACCTGTGCGCCCGGAATGTTGAACGATGCGCCGCGCTTGGAGAAATCGGTCTGCGCCGATGAGCGGGAGACCGAGGTGCCCATGGCGTAACGGTTGTTCTCGATAACGAAGATCACGGGAAGCTTCCACAACTCCGCCATGTTGAAGCTTTCGTAGACCTGCCCCTGGTTTGCCGCGCCATCGCCGAAATACGCAATGCTGACATTCCTGTTGCCGCGATATCGATTGGCGAAAGCGAGACCGGTGCCGAGTGGAACCTGCGCGCCGACGATGCCATGACCGCCGTAGAAGTTCTTCTCCTTGCTGAACATGTGCATGGAGCCGCCCTTGCCCTTGGAATAGCCGGCTTCGCGACCCGTCAGCTCTGCCATCACTCCTTTGGGGTCCATACCGCAGGCCAGCATATGACCGTGATCGCGATAGCTGGTGATGATCTGGTCACCCTGCTCGAGGGCCATCTGCATGCCCACGACGACCGCTTCCTGTCCGATATACAGATGGCAGAAGCCGCCGATCGCGCCCATTCCGTAAAGCTGACCGGCTTTCTCTTCAAAACGGCGGATCAGCATCATCTCGCGAAACGCGTGAAGCTCCTGTTCCTTGGTGAACGTGAGATTCGTCTGATGACGGGCACCGTTACCGGCGTCCTGTGTGGCCGTTTTCTTCGCTGTTGCCATAGCTTGTCCGGATAAGAGAGGCGGGTACCAACTTCTGTACCCCAACTCATATCGCAATGAAAAGGATAGCGTGCGCAAACGCATCACGCATCTATGACGCAATGCAGCGACAGCAATTTTAGAATCGAAAGCGAACGATTTTTGAAATTTGAAACCTGGTGTGGTGGTTCGGAAGGGAGCGCGTCGTAAAATCAGGCGAATTAGTTCTGACCGGTCATCCGTACAAGGTCACGCGGATGCACGTAGTCGAGCTGGTAGCGCGCGCGTTCGTCGAGCATATCGGGATCGACGCGATCCGAACGAAGCAGTGAGACGCGCTGTTCCGCCGCAGTACGCTCGGCCTTGAGTCGGGCCAGCTCAGCAGTCAGCAGTACGATTTCTTGATCAAGTTCCTGGCGCGCGTTCAGGCCGTACTTGCCGGTATAGGCATTGACGCCAAAATAGGCGATCAGCGCCGCCGCAATCGCGTACAGCGCGAGGCCGGTCATGATGGCTTTGAGTCGCGTGCGTGAAACCATACCCGCACGATGCGACAGCCCGGTTAACCTATCGCTAACAACCGGACTGTTGCCTTATAACGGCGGTTATTTCTTGTGGCTATCGACCCATGCCGCAAAGGCATCGATGTATTGTTTCAGCACCTTTTCGAGGGCTTCCTTGATCAGGTTGCCCTTGTCGTCGAAAGCGTCACCCACCCCGGTCAGATAGATTTCCGGCTGCTGCAGAATCGGTCCGACATATCCGGGCAGTATCTGTTTCAGATTCATGGCGGCGCAGACTCCGCCCAGCGGTCCCGGTGAATTGCTGACAATGCCGATCGGCCTGCCGTTGAACGAGCTTTTGCCGTAAGGACGCGAGCCGACATCGATGGCGTTCTTCAGCACGCCGGGAATTGAGCGATTGTACTCAGGCGTCACGAACAGCACGGCGTCCGACTTCTGGAGTGTCTCGCGGAACGAAACCCAGTCCGCCGGCGGCGCCGCTTCCAGATCCTGATTGAAGAATGACAGGCCGTGAAGCGTCACAACCTCAAGCTCGAGCGACGGCGGCGCGATCCTGGCAAGGGCTTTGGCGACCTTGAGCGAAAACGACTCCTTGCGGAGGCTGCCGACGATAACGGCAACGGTATGGGCCATAAGAACATCCTTTCAACAACGGCAAACAAATTCCGTAGAGCGGGCATAGCCGCGCCCCAAAGAGGATGCAAGTGCATTAAATTTAGATCGCGGGATCGTGTCCCGCCGATTATCCCAGAAGCTCGTCGTTGTGCTGACCCAGCCGGGGCGCGCCGGAATGCGGATGCGGGCGCTGGCCGTCGAACGAAATCGGCAGACCCACCACCGGCAACTCGCTGCCGGGCAGCGTGCGCATCAGGTCGGACGCCTTGAACTGTTCGGTCTGTTGCAACTCCGCGATGGTGTTGACCGGGCTGGACGGGACACCAGCCTTCTCGAAGGCGGCCAGCCATTCGGCCCGCGTCTTTGTCAGCAGCACCGGCTTCAAGAGCCCGATGAGGATGTCGCGATGGACGAACCTGTCCCTGCCCCGCGCAAATCTTGGATCGGTGCACCACTCGGGGAATCCAAGCACGACCGCGAGCTTATGAAACAGCCGGTCGTAACCGGCGGCGATCACCAACGGATGATCGGCGGTATTGAAGACCTGATACGGCACGATGGTCGGCGTCGCCGCCCCCGTGCGCGGCGAAAGCTCTTGCGTGACGTGATACGTCGCAAGCGATGAATCCACCCACGACGCCGCGCTGTCGAGCAACGAGGTATCGATCACGCAGCCCTGGCCCGTGACGTGACGCTGCTGAAGCGCACCCAGGGCGCCGATCACGCACCATTGCGCGGTCGCCTTGTCGTTGATCGCCGGCGCGCAAAATGTCGGTGGGTCTTCTTGACGGCCGGTCTGCATCATCACGCCGCCGAACGCCTGAAGCAGCGGATCGAATCCCGGCGCTTTCGACAGCGGTCCCTTCGGCCCGAACGCCCAGATCGAGCAATAGATCAGCCGCGGATTGATCGCGCGCATGTGCTCGGGGCCGATGCCGAGCTCATTGACCACACCCGAGCGAAGATTCTGGATCAAGATGTCCGCATCGCGCACGAGCGTCTTGAGCTTCTCGATGTCGGCCGCGTTCTTCATATCGAGTGTCACCGACCGCTTGTTGCGGTTGGTGACGTGAAACATGATCGAGGCTTCTTCGATAAAGGGAGGCCCCCAGCTGCGCGCATCGTCGCCGCCGTCGGGCTTCTCGATCTTGATGACGTCGGCGCCCATGTCCGCGAGGATCGCGCCGGCCAGCGGGCCCGCAAGCGCCTGCCCGATCTCGATGACTTTGATTCCGGCAAGCGGACCATTCATGGCGTCGTTCTCCCGCAACTTGATTTTAGCGGACGCCACTCAAGCGAGTGCGGCCTGCCAAGGCAAGCCGCAAGCGCGATATGAAAACGAAACCCAGCGTTGCGTCGGCGCGCCTTCCGGCGGGACGCGGTTTACGCCAGCGCCTTGAGCGCCGACCTGCCCGCGTAGATCGCCTGGTTGCCGAGTTCCTGCTCGATGCGCAGCAACTGGTTGTACTTCGCCGTGCGGTCCGAACGCGCCAGCGATCCGGTCTTGATCTGCCCGCAGTTGGTGGCGACGGCCAGATCGGCGATGGTCGAATCTTCCGTCTCACCGGAGCGATGCGACATCACGGCGGTGTAGGCCGCCTTGTGCGCCATCTCGACGGCCGCGAGCGTTTCGGTGAGCGAGCCGATCTGGTTGACCTTCACCAGAATGGAATTGCCGAGGCCCTTCTTGATGCCGTCCGCGAGGCGCGTGACGTTGGTCACGAACAGATCGTCGCCGACGAGCTGACACTTCGATCCGATCAGATCGGTCAGTTCCTTCCAGCCGTCCATGTCGTCTTCGGCCATGCCGTCCTCGATGGAGACGATCGGATAGCGCGACACCAGATCGGCGAGATACTTGGCCTGCTCCGAACGCGAGCGGGCTTTCTTCTCGCCTTCATAGACGTACGAACCGTTCTTGAAGAATTCGGTCGAGGCGCAATCCAGCGCCAGCATGACGTCGCCGCCGGCCTTGTAGCCAGCCTTGCCGATCGCGCTCATGACGAAGTCGAGCGCGGCGTCCGCAGACGGCAGGTTCGGGGCGAAGCCGCCCTCGTCGCCGACATTGGTATTGTGACCGGCCTTCTTCAACTCGCCCTTCAGCGTGTGGAAAATCTCCGCGCCGCAACGCAGCCCTTCCGCGAAGTTCTTGGCGCCGACCGGCATCACCATGATTTCCTGGAAATCGATCGGATTGTCCGCATGCACGCCGCCGTTGACGATGTTCATCATCGGCACCGGAAGGGTACGCGCCGAGGTGCCGCCGACGTAGCGATAGAGCGGCATGCCGAGCGATTCCGCAGCCGCCTTGGCGACGGCAAGCGACACGCCGAGGATGGTGTTGGCGCCGAGCCGGCTCTTGTTCGGTGTGCCATCCAGATCGATCATGGTCTGGTCGATCTGGACCTGCTGCTCGGCCTCCATGCCGCCGATGGCATCGAAAATCTCGCCGTTGACCGCCTCGACGGCCTTCTCGACACCCTTGCCGAGATAACGGCCCTTGTCGCCGTCACGCAGCTCGACGGCCTCATGCGCGCCCGTGGAAGCGCCCGACGGAACGGCTGCGCGGCCCATCGAACCGTCTTCCAGCACCACATCGACCTCAACGGTCGGATTGCCACGGCTGTCCAGAATTTCGCGGCCGATGATGTCGACGATTGCGGTCATGTGCGCCCTTTCAGGATGAGGTTCTAAGGATTTGGGGCAGCTTCTACAGGAACGCGCCGCGCTCGAAAAGGCCGAACCAAGCCGTTGATACAGTGACGTTTTGCGATGGAGCATTTTCCGGCTAAGTGGAAACCGGTTAGCCGCCCGAAAATGCTCCAAAATATAATTGGCGCGTATTCTGATCGCAAAACCGGTGCCCACTTTTGCGGAATACGCGCTTAATCGCTATCAGGGGACAAACGGAGACACCGATGTCCAAAAAGCCCCGCGTTACCAAAGCCGCCGCCGCTCAATCGCTGCAACTCGGCCACCAGGTCGAAACGCCCGCCTCGCCCGACGAGGCGCAGCTTGACCGCGTGCCGAATCCGCATACGGACACGAACTACGTCGCGCGTTTCACAATGCCGGAATTCACTTCGATCTGCCCGGTCACCGGCCAGCCGGATTTCGCAATCCTCGTGATCGACTACGTGCCGAACAAATGGCTCGTGGAGTCGAAGTCGCTCAAGCTCTATCTCAACAGTTTCCGCAACGTCGGCTCGTTTCACGAAGACTGCACGGTGTCAATCGGCAAGCAGCTTTTGGCCTGCTGGCGCCGCGCTGGCTGCGGATCGGCGGATACTTCTATCCGCGCGGCGGCATGCCGATCGATGTGTTCTGGCAGGCCGGAAAACTGCCGGCGAATGTGTGGGTGCCGGATCAGGGCGTCCCGCCCTATCGCGGAAGGGGTTAACCCCACGATGTCATGGCCGGGCTCGTCCCGGCCATCTCGATTCATCGAGCACTGCGATCAAGTCATCGGATCACCGAGACAAGCCCGGTGATTTACATATCCACCATTTCCGCGGGCTTCTGATGCAGCAAACGCGCCGCGACAATGCCAAGCACGAGAATTGCGGTTGCGCTGAGTATAAGCGTGGGGATTTTGCCGGCGTGTGACAACGCAAAGCCGTACAGGATCGGCCCGACCGCCTGCCCCATGAAGAAACAGAACGCATGAAGCGACAGCGCCGACGCGCGCGCCTCGGGCGCGAGGTCGCTCGAGAACACCTGCAACGAGCCATGCAGCGAGTAGAAGCCCCAGCCCATCAGAAGAAAACTGATGGCCTGAATTTCCCAGCGCGGCCCGATCGCGACAACGAGGAACTGGAGCGCCACCACAGCCGCACCGCCAACCATCAACCCGTTGACGCCAAACCGCGGCAGCATCCGCGACACGCTCATGGTGTAGAGCAGACCGCCGACAGCGAATGCGGCGATCACAACACCGGGGATCGAGGCGCGCGTTTCGCCGAGTTCGAACAGAAACGCAGCGACGAACGGTAGCAGTCCGAGGACGCAAATTCCCTCGATGAACACCGCAATGAAAACAACGCGCGCGTTCGGGTT
Source organism: Afipia sp. (assembly GCA_017474385.1). GTDB lineage: Bacteria > Pseudomonadota > Alphaproteobacteria > Rhizobiales > Xanthobacteraceae > Afipia. Next base: position 61,462 of record JAFVHU010000071.1, read on the forward strand.
CTTCAGGATCGTGCGATAGCCGTCCTTGAGCGACTGGAAACTGACCCGCTTCGCGGACTGGTGACGCCGCCGCGGCGAAAGCCGATAAAGACCACTGCGGACGCAATTACCATGATTGCGCCGAGAACGGCCAGAACGCCGCGCCATCCGAGAAAATCGCCGATCACGCCTGCGGCCGTCGCACCCAGCAGATTGCCGGTCATCGCACCGGCAAGTACGCGGCTCAATGCCACTTGTCTCTGTGCCGTCGGCACAAGATCGCTGGTCAAACCGAACGCGATGGGGAATGTGCCGCCGGCCGCCATGCCGCAGAGGACGCGCGACAGGAACAGCATTTCAAAAGATGTCGCCATCGCGCCGACGATGTTCGCCGCGCCCAGCAGGATAAGACACGCGATCATCAGCCGCGCCTTGCCGAACATGTCGGCGGCCGCGCCCAGAATTGGCTGCACGATGGCGAATGTGAAAGCGACCACGGCAGACAGGCTCGCGGCGGTCGCGACCGTCACGCCGAAACTATCGGCCACGAGCGGCAGCACCGGCTCCATCGAGCGCGATGACAAGGCGGCGGCGAACGTCGTGGCGGCGATGATATTGAGGATCGGCAGCATCAGGGGTTTAACCGTCCCGCGGACGCTGCGCGACGGGTGGCATCAGCGCGTCTCGCCTTTGGCGAGCGCGTCGAAGGCCATCAGGTTCTTCACCAGGGTCTCGAAATCCTTCAGCGGCACCATGTTCGGACCATCCGACGGCGCATTGTCGGGATCGGGATGCGTCTCGATGAAAACGCCCGCAACACCGACAGCAACAGCGGCCCGCGCGAGCACCGGCACGAACTCGCGTTCGCCGCCCGATGAAGTCCCCTTGCCGCCCGGCTGCTGCACCGAATGGGTCGCATCGAAGATCACCGGCGCACCGGTGGTGCGAGCGAGGATCGGCAGCGCCCGCATGTCGGACACCAGCGTGTTGTAACCGAACGATGCACCGCGTTCGGTCACCATGACATTCGGATTGCCGCCGCCTGTCACCTTGCCGACGACATTGGCCATGTCCCACGGCGCGAGGAACTGGCCCTTCTTGACGTTGACCACCTTGCCGGTCGCCGCAGCCGCCAGCAGCAAGTCCGTCTGACGGCAGAGGAATGCGGGAATCTGCAATACATCGACCGCCTCGGCGACCTGCGCGCATTGCTCGACTTCGTGCACGTCAGTCAGCACAGGCAAACCGAGCGACGAGCGGATCTCCGCGAAGATCGGCAGCGCCTTGTCCAGACCCATGCCCCGCGCGCCCGACGCGCTGGTGCGATTGGCCTTGTCGAACGAGGTCTTGTAGACGAGCCCGATCTTGAGGCGTGCAGCGATCTCTTTCAAAGCGGATGCGACTTCCAGCCCATGCGCGCGGCTCTCTAACTGGCATGGCCCTGCGATCACTGCCAGCGGCAGCGCGTTGCCGAACTTGACGTTGCCTGCGGAAACCACCGGAGCCGCGGAAATCTTGGCGTTCAAAGGATATCCTTTTCTGAAACTGGCCTGACCATGCCGATGAGGGAGTGCCGGATCAAGTCCGGCCCGTCAAATCCTGACCGGTGTCTCGAATATCAGGGTTGCGTCAAAGGCTGCCTCTGGCGGCACCACCAGCCGCCCGATGTGCCGGTGCGAGGCCACCCCGCCGCTTTTGAGGACACGTTCGGTTGCATCGATGTCCGGCACCGCAAGACGCAGCCCTTTCAGCGACGCGCCCTCGCCGTCAACTTTAGGCAAGGTTCCAAACTGGTCGCGGTATGAGACCGCCTCCATAATTTCGACGTCGCCGCGCCGCGTCGGCGCGGTGACGCCGATTGAACTCGAATGGAGGTCGCGCACGCCGGTCACTGCACCCAGGAAAATATGATGGTCGGTCGGATTGTCCGCGACCATCACTGCGCCGAGCACGCCGCTTGCGCCGTTGGCGTGCTGCTGTAGCTCTTTCTTATAGAACATCGCCGGATCACGATGCTGGATCGCGAAGAAGCCGGTTTGCGGAGACAAGTCATCGCGCGCGAAGGCCAGCGTGAATCCGACCGTGATGGTCGAGCCATCCGGTAACTTCGCATCACGTGTGAACGGCAGCGCCTTCGAGATGCCGATGCCGCGCTGTTTGAAGTCTTCCACGTCCGCGTTGATATCCTTGCTCTCAAGCGCGAGCATCGAGAAGCCGTCACCGCGCGCGATGAAGTCGCGATTGGCAATTCCGAATACTTGCGCGAGTCCCTCGCCGACCAGCTTGTCCGGTTCGCCCACGGTCAGAACCTCGATGAAGAATCCCGGCAGTTGCACGACGTGATTATGCGTGCCCCACGGATGCACATTGCGCGCGCTGACCGTGAAGCCGGCGCGGCGATAGAAATCCGCGGCCGCGTCGAGATCGCGAACGGCATGGACGATATGATCGAGACCGCGAGACATGGTTGATGCGCGACGTGCGCCCTCACTTCACCGACGAGAATGCCGTCGGGGTCAGCAACTGGCTGGCGATGTTCTCGACGATCTGGCCGTTCTTCTCGGTTTCCGCGCGCGTGGATATCCAGGTCGGGTCGGCCTGAAACGCGGCCCATTTCTGCTCGCGCTCCGCTAGCGAGTCCCAAGCCAGGAAATAGGTCAGTTCCTGAGCGGACTGGCCGATCACCGTGGTGAAAAAACCGGCCTGACGGATGCCAAGCTTTTCCCAGATCTTCAGCGTGTGGTTCTCGAAGCGCTTCAGCAAATCCGGCAGCCGTCCCGGGACGGCGCGATAGACGCGCATTTCATAGATTTTGCTCATGGGCCCTCTTGTTGATTGAACCGGCGTGCGAACCGCGCCGACTGTGATTGTGCAGGCTCTCCAGAACCGGCATATAGTGGCCTGCGCGATCCGTTATCAAGCGCCTCCCGGCGATGGGACCAATGCGAGAATTTGTCAGGCAAAAGACTGTGCTTTGCCTGACGCTGGCCCTCGTCGCACCCGGTTTGGCCCATGCACAGTCACCCGGGACGCCCGGCGTGGTCACAAGCGGCGCTATTGGTGTGACCTTCAACGGCAAACCCGCCGCGCGGCAAGGCGACACCACCAGCGACGGCAGCGTGATCGTCGAGGGTTCACCGAACGTCTTCATCAACGGCAAGCCTGCGGCTGTCATGAGCGGCAAGACCGGCTGCGGAGGCGTCGTCGTTGGCGGCGCGGGCGGCATCTATATCAACGGCAAACCTGCAGCCCGCACCGGCGACCAGACATCCGGCTGTCCGAAATAGACATCGCCCGATCAGGCTCCCGTGTAGCGGGCCGTGGCCAGATTGAGATCGAACGCCTCTTTCTCGGTAAGCCAGCGGATGTCCTTGCTCGCCGTCATCGCCTGCATAATGGACGGGGAAACGCCCATCCGCGTTATGTAGTCAAGGATGATGCCGGTGGTCTGCTGGGTGCGTGACACAATTTCTCCCGCCGATTCTTCGCCCTTCGCTGACGTGCTGCTGAACTGGTGAACGCCAAGCATGGAGCGGGGCATGGCTTCACGGATCTTGCCGCCGGCGAAAACAAACACGCAGGCGCTTGCACACCGCGCGGGCTGAGGACGCCCGCTGGAATCGACCCTTCCCACCACCGTGGTCAGTCCATGAGAGCGGACCACCGCGCCCATGATCAGTCCCTGATCGAGCGAGCCGCCCGGTGACGACAGGAAGACCACATCTCCGCTGGTCAGTTTGGCCGCATCAAGCTGTTCGCGAAACCAGCTTGCAGAAGCGGGCCCAATCCGCCCATCGATCGCGAGCCCCTTGCGGCCGTCCGTCATGCTGACAACCGATGCCGTCATACTGGGAGAACCGAAGAAGTCCTTCCAGTAAGACCATACGCCCGGCGACGAGAGGTCCTGATAAGCGGGAATGAGGACGCCGGCCAGCAGGAGACATGCGAAGACCACAGACGCCAGCGCCCCCCGACCGCGCCAGGGCCGCCCGGCCGCAACAGGCGGCAGGTCACTCGGCGCATCCGGCTGCCGGTCAACCGGACGTTCTCCCCATGGATCGTCTGTCGATCGAAGAGGTGGCGGTTTTATTTTGGGAGTCATGATCGCCCCGATCCCGATTCTCGTCTCAGGAGAACCGCTCCCACGCTGCCTGACGCGAGACTCCGAGCGCCCTGCCAATCAACTCCCACGTCACATCGCGTTTTCGAAGCGTCGCAACATGCGCAGCCAAATGATCGCTGGCAGCGTCCGCAATCGCCGACGAGCGCGGAAGCTGATCGAGCAAGAACTCATTGGAACACTTGTCCCAGTCCGTCTGCTCGGGCGATGCTTCACCACTGATAAACTTGGTGCAGGCTGCGACGCATTCATTGCAGATGAAAACAGTCGGGCCAGCAATCAGCGTTTTGACCGCATCCTTCGACTTCCCGCAGAATGAGCAGAAAAGTATGTCGGCAGTCTCGTTCGGGGCAGCGGTTTTGGACTTTCCAGTCATCGCGATCACCTCCGTCAAGGAAGCCTTGACAGTAAATCTGCCGTGCAAATCTGTCAAGGATTGCTTGACGACGGTTTATGGCGACACCCCGTGGCCCATCCCCGCAATGCAGCCGCAATGCACGTGCTCTAGGACATCTCTCATGAGCGAGTGCATGTAATGCGAATCCTGCTGGTGGAAGACGAACCGGAAATGGCCGCCGCCCTGTCCGCGGCGTTGAAAAGCTATGACATGGTGGTCGACCATGTGCCGACCCTTGCCGATGCAGAGGAAGCAATCTCGGCCGATGTCCATGCCGCCGTTCTCCTCGATCGCCGGCTCCCTGATGGCGATGGCCTCTCGTTGATTCCAAAAGTCCGGGCCAGAGTGGACGGCATCCCCATCATCGTCCTGACCGCGCGTGGCGATCTTGCGGACCGGATTGCCGGTCTCGACAGCGGCGCGGATGACTATCTGACAAAACCATTTTCCGTCGAGGAATTGCTGGCACGCCTGCGCGCGGTGCTGCGCCGGCCCGCCGGCCTTCAGTCCGATCACGTGCGGGCCGGACGCCTCACCTTCGATTTCAGCCATCGCGAAGCCAGCGTCGAGGGGCGTCCGCTCGAGCTGCCGCGCCGCGAGTTGCTGGTTCTGGAGGCCTTGCTGCGGCGCATGGGCCGCACCGTGCTACGGCCGACGCTTGAGGAAGCAGTGTACAATTTTGACGACGAGATACAGTCGAATGCGCTGGACACGCATGTGTCGCGGCTTCGGCGCAAACTCGCCGAGGCGGACGCCGGCATCGAAATTCACGGCATTCGCGGCGTCGGCTATCTGCTGAAGCAGCAGACATGACGCTGCAATCCACCTCGCCTTCTCTGAAATCGCGGCTGGTCTGGCGGCTGGTGCCGTTGCAGGCGGCGCTGCTGGCACTTCTTGTTCTGCTGATCGTCGGTACGTTGTGGAGCACAGGTCTTCTTCTCGACAACCGCGATGAAGAGCACGTCATCGATATCCTTCAAAAGGCCGTCGAGCGCGACGCGGAGGGCAAGCTCGATCTGGTTTCGACTCCGCAACTGAAAAAGTTGCGGTCCGATGTTCCCGATCTCTGGTTCATCATCAAGGACAGACGGGGACAATCCTTGTCGGAGGGATCGGTCCCGCTGGAGTTTGCGCAGATCGGTGGCGCGCTCGATCATATCAGCCAGGCCCGCCTTGGCTGGCAGATGCTCGATGACGATCCGCGCAAACCCGCCGCGCGATTGAAGCGCGTCGAGACCGCCGCGGGCAATGTGCAGATACTGACGGCGACGCAGGGCGCCATGTCTGCCGGCAAGGCCGCCCTGGTCGCATTTCTGGTCTTCCTTGGTTTCGCTCTGCCAAGCCTGTTTCTCATGACGCTCACGACCGTCATCGCAACACCTATCGTGGTCCGCCGCGCCCTCACCGGCCTGGACGCCGCCGCCGATCAAGCCCGTCACATCGACATCGACAAACGCGGCGCGAGACTGCCCCTCGAACATGTCCCCGCTGAAGTCGCACCGCTTGTCAACGCGGTGAACGATGCGCTGACACGCCTCGACGAGGGTTACGCGCGTCACAAGCGCTTTGCCGCCGATGCGGCGCATGAGCTTCGCACACCGATCGCCATTTTGAGCACGCGGCTTGAATCATTGCCGCAGGGCCCGGACAAGGCACGTCTCATGCAGGATGCCGCCCGGCTCGCAACTCTGGCCGAGCAGTTGCTCGACATTCAGCGCCTCGACCAGAACCGCGCGCCCTTCGCTCGGGTCGATCTCGTCGCTGTTGGACAGCGTGTTGTCGCCGATCTTGCGCCGCTCGCGATTGCGGGGGGCTACGATATATCGTTCGAGTCCGCGGCCGAGCACGTTGAAACGTTTGGAGACCAGACAGCACTTGAACGAGCGCTGACCAACCTGGTTCAAAATGCAATCGAGCATGCAGGCCACCGTGGCACAATCGACGTTCGCGTCGATCTGCCCGCGACCATCGACGTTATAGATCAGGGAACGGGGATTCCGGCGGAGCAACGTGCTCGGATATTCGAACCGTTTTACCGCATGCAACCGCTCGATCGCGGAGCCGGACTAGGGCTCAACCTCGTGCGTGAAATCGTTCATCTGCATCAGGGTCGTGTTGCGGTGCTCGACAATCCAGGCGGCGGCGCCTGCTTCAGGATAACGCTGCCAGCAATTCCCTCCGCATAACGGCCTTCCCTTCCAGGCCGACCATGATCGCGCAGCGTCGCGCGCGATGCGCTGTGCTGCATTCGCGATCAACTTTGTCGGCATCGTCCTTCGAGAAGCGGCACGCAATGTTGTCGCAATGCACGGCCGCGATATTGCGCGCGTCCCGGCATCGGTTGCGATTCGGGACGTCACACGAGCGGCGCTGACCGCTCATCATTCGCCCCGGAGTACCAATGCCGCACGATTTTCTGTCGTTCTTTCTCGCCTGGATGTCTGCCCCCGGCCGTGTCGGCGCGATTGCCCCGTCCGGTGAAGCGCTGGCGAGCCTGATCACCAGCGAGATTACGCCATCGACTGGCCCTATCATCGAACTGGGGCCCGGCACCGGTGCGTTCACCTACAAGCTGCTGCAACGTGGCGTGCGTCAGGAGAACCTCACCCTCATCGAATACGGCTCCGATTTCATGAGGCTGCTGCAGGTTCGTTTTCCCGGCGCGCGCGTCCTCTGGATGGACGCGGGCCGGTTGGCCGGCAGCGCATTGTTCGAGGGTGCGCCTGTTGGCGCCGTCGTAAGTGGCCTTCCGCTCCTGAACATGTCGACCCGGAAGATCGTGTCGATTGTCGGCGGCGCATTCAGCTACATCCGGCCCGGCGGAGCGTTCTACCAATTCACCTACGGCATGACCTGCCCGGTGCCGCGGCCCATTCTCGACAGGCTGGGCCTGAAGGCGACATTGCTCGACCGCGCCATGCTGAATGTGCCGCCGGCTGCCGTCTATCGCCTGACGCGACGGCCGCAATGCAGACTGGCAAGGAGCAGCACCGTTGCGTCCGGCAAAAGCGATCTGCTCGTCAGTGATGGGGGAGAAACTTAAACCAGCCGGCTTTGAACCATCGCGGCCTGCACGAACGAGGCGAACAGCGGATGCGGCTCGAACGGGCGCGATTTCAGTTCGGGATGGTACTGCACCCCGATGAACCACGGATGATCCTCGTACTCGACGATCTCCGGCAGCACACCGTCGGGTGACAATCCCGAGAAGCGCAGGCCGTGCTGTTCGAGGCGATCCTTGTAAGCGGTGTTGACCTCGTAGCGGTGGCGATGGCGCTCGGAAATCTCCAGCGCGCCGCCGTACACCTCCGAGACACGGCTGCCTTTCTTGAGCGTGGCGGGATAAGCGCCGAGCCGCATGGTGCCGCCGAGATCGCCGGCTTTGCTCCGCTTCTCAAGTTCATTGCCGCGCAGCCATTCGGTCATCAGGCCGACCAGTGGCTCCTTTGTCGGGCCGAACTCTGTCGAGTTGGCGTCCTCGATGCCGACGAGATTGCGCGCGGCCTCGATCACCGCCATCTGCATGCCGAAGCAGATGCCGAAATACGGCACGTCGCGCTCGCGCGCGAACCGCGCCGCCTTGATCTTGCCTTCCGCGCCGCGCTGGCCGAAGCCGCCCGGCACCAGAATGCCGTTGACGTGTTCGAGGAACGGCGCGGGATCTTCGTTCTCGAAGACCTCGGACTCGATCCAGTCGAGATTGACCTTCACCTTGTTGGCGATGCCGCCGTGGGACAGCGCCTCGATCAGCGATTTGTAGGCGTCCTTCATGCCGGTGTACTTGCCGACGATGGCAATGGTCACCTGGCCTTCGGGATTGCGGACGCGCTCGTTGATGGTGTGCCAGCTTTCCAGCTTGGGCGGCTTGATATCGACGATGCCGAACGCGGCCAGCACTTCGTCGTCGAGACCGGCAGCGTGATAGGCCTCGGGCACTGCGTAGATGTTGTCGACGTCGCGTGCCTCGATGACGGCGGATTCGCGCACGTTGCAGAATAGCGCCAGCTTGCGGCGCTCTTCCTTCGGAATTTCGCGATCAGTCCGGCACAGCAAGATGTCGGGCTGAATACCGATAGAGCGCAGTTCCTTGACCGAATGCTGCGTCGGCTTGGTCTTCAGTTCGCCTGCGCTCGGAATGTAAGGCAGCAGCGTGAGGTGGATGTAGATCACCTCGCCGCGCGGCAGATCGTTCTTCACCTGGCGGATCGCCTCGAAGAACGGCAGGCCCTCGATGTCGCCGACGGTGCCGCCGACTTCGCAGAGCACGAAGTCGTAGCCTTCGTTGCCGCCGAGAATGAATTCCTTGATGGCGTTGGTGACGTGGGGAATCACCTGAACCGTCGCGCCGAGATAATCGCCGCGCCGCTCCTTGTTCAGGATGTCCTGATAGATGCGCCCGGTGGTGATGTTGTCCTGCTTGGTGGCGGGACGGCCGGTGAAGCGCTCGTAATGCCCGAGATCGAGATCGGTCTCGGCGCCGTCATCGGTCACGAACACTTCGCCGTGCTGATACGGCGACATCGTTCCGGGATCGAGATTGAGATAGGGATCGAGCTTGCGAAGGCGGACCTTGTAGCCTCGTGACTGCAGAACAGCGCCGAGCGCTGCTGAAGCCAGACCCTTGCCGAGCGAGGAGACCACGCCGCCGGTGATGAAAATATACCGCGTCATGGGATTCTACCTTTAGCTCCGCCGGTGTGATTCGCAAAACGAAACCCACGCACGCACCGGAAAACCGATGCGCTGTGGGCGACCTTGATATGGAAGTTCTGTCAGTGACTTGAAAGGCAATTCTCAGATGTGCAGACAAGCGGCTCGCGCATGACTGCACATCATTTGTCTGGATTATTTCGACTGCGGAGCCTGTGGCGCGGCCGGAGCGGACGGCGCTTCAGGCTTCTTGAGAGAATCCAGCAAACCACCCGCAGGCGCCGCCGGAGCACCCGGCTGCGAGATCGGCGCCGGGCTGGTGTTGAGGATCGATGCAGGCTTGCGGTCGTAGCTCGCGAGCCACGACAGGAACAGGCTGGTGATGAAAAAGCCCGTCGCCAGAATGGCCGTGGTGCGGGTGAGCAGATTGGTCGTGCCGCGGCTGGACATGAAGCCGCCACCGCCACCGCCGCCGACACCAAGGCCGCCGCCTTCCGAGCGCTGCAACAGCACGACGCCGATCAGCGACGCGACGATCATGAGATGGATGACGATAATGACAGTCTGCATCGTTACCTTCCGTCACAAGCCTCCAGCGCCGGGAGCCGGTCGCGTCGGTGCTTGCGGGGGTTGAAGTTGCGCGGTCTGTACACGATTGCAGGGGTGATTGTCACCCCCGACGGACCACTGGGGCCTGCGGGCCATTTAGGGGCACGCAGCCGCAATCGCAAGGAAATCAGCAGCTTTCAGGCTGGCTCCGCCGACCAAAGCCCCGTCGACATTGGCGACAGCCATTAATTCGGCGGCGTTTGAGGGCTTCACGGAGCCTCCGTAGAGAATCCGGACGGAATCGCCCTCGCCCTTGAACCGGTCTTTCAGCTTACCCCGGATAAACCCATGGACTTCCTCGACATCTTTGGTTGTCGGTGTCCGGCCGGTTCCAATGGCCCAAACCGGCTCATAGGCAACCACCAGATTGGCTGCGGTAGCCCCGTCCGGCAGGGATCCAGCGAGTTGGCGTCCGACCACGCCGAGCGCCTGTCCGGCATCTCGCTCAGCCTGCGTTTCTCCGACGCAGACGATGGCGACAAGGCCCGTCCGCCAGGCCGCCTCCGCCTTCTGGCGAACAAGCGCATCGCTCTCGTGGTGATCCGTGCGGCGTTCGGAATGGCCCACGATGATCGCCGTTGCCCCGGCATCCGCCAGCATCTCAGCAGAGAGATCGCCGGTGTGAGCGCCGGATGGCGCGGGATGACAGTCCTGTGCGCCAATTGCGGCCTTCGATCCGGTCACTGCCGCCGCCGATGAAACCAGCAGTGTCGCGGGAGGGCAGATCAGAAGATCGGCCTTGCGCCACGCGTCCGCCGCGCCCTGCGCGATGGCCGCAAGCTCATTCATCGAGGCTTTGAGACCATTCATCTTCCAGTTCCCGGCGATCAGGGGGCGGCGCGTGTCAGTCATGATTGATCTCGCATCATATTTGTCGGGATTATCGGGCAGTGCGGCCGATCTGCGCTATCAGAGGGCTCACCGAGAAGCCAGTTCCATTGCCCGGTTTCCACATTGCGGGCGGCACAAGCCGTTAACCGCGCTGAAGCGTCGCCGTCACCATGGTTGCTAGGGAACCGGTGCCCCTTTATATGTTGGCGAAACAACGCGGTAATGCCTCTGTGGCGGGCCGCCCCACCCCCTGAACATCAAGTTGGACCCATGCTCCGAGGAATGCGTAAAGCCTCATCGAATTGGCTCGGCAAGACGGTGATGTCCGTCCTGTTCGGCGTGCTGATCATCAGTTTCGGTGTCTGGGGTATCGCCGACATCTTCAAAGGATTCGGACAGTCGTCGCTCGCCAAGATCGGCAGCACCGAAATCACCACCGAACAATTCCGGAATCTGTTCACTGACAAGCTTCAGCAGATCGGGCGCCGGTTCGGCCGCCCGCTGACCATGGAGCAGGCGCGCCAGTTCGGACTCGACCGTCAGGTGCTTCAGGAGGTCATCTCCGATGCCGCGCTGGATGAGACCGCGAAGCGCATGGGCCTTGGCCAGTCGGATGCGGATATCGTGCGCGCCATCTCGAGCGACCCGACCTTCAGGGGACTCGACGGCAAGTTCGATCACGACCGGTTCCTGCAGACGATCCGCCAGGCCGGCTACACCGAGCAGCGCTTCATTGCCGAGCAGCGCCGCATCGCAATGCGCCGCCAGCTCACAGGCACGATCGTCGCGGGCCTCGAGCCGACGAAGACCCAGGTCGAAGCGCTGGTCCGTTTCCAGAACGAGCAGCGTTCCGCGAGCTATGTCAAACTGGCAGCCGCTCAGGCGGGCACCATTGCCCCGCCCTCGCCCGAGGCGCTGGCGACGTATTTCGGCGAGCGCAAGCAACTGTTCAGGGCACCGGAGTATCGCAAGATCGCCGTGCTTACTCTCACACCGGACGAACTCGCCAAGTGGATCACGGTGTCTGACGAGGACGCGAAGAAGGTTTTCGAGCAGCGTCGCGAACGCTATGCGACGCCGGAGAAGCGTCAGGTGCTCCAGATCCCGTTCCCGAACGCCGACGAGGCCAAGGCTGCGCGCGAGCGTATCGCCGCTGGCACGTCGTTCGAGGACATCGCCAAGGAGCGCAAGCTGACCACGGGCGACATCGACCTCGGCAATGTCGCGAAGGCCTCGATCGGCGATTCCGCCATCGCCGACGCCGCGTTCGCTCTTGCGCCCAACACGGTGAGCGAGCCGGTCAAGGGAACGCTGATCACGGCCCTCCTGAAAGTCACGAAGGTCGAGCCAGGCACCAACCCGGCCTTTGAGACTGTCGCTCCGGCGATCAAGCGCGAGATCGCACTGGAGCGTGCGCGGGCTCAGATGCAGGACCAGCGCAACAAGATCGAGGACGAGCGCGGCGGCGGATCGAATATCGCCGAGGCGGCTCAAAAGCTCGGGCTCAAGGCGACCACGATCGAAGCCATCGATCGCTCCGGGCGCGGACCGGACGGCAAACCGGTGGCCGGTCTGCCGCAGGGTATCGATCTCGTGTCGCCGGCATTCGCCAGCAACATCGGCGTCGAGAACGAGCCGGTGCAGTACAACGGCGGCGAGCTTTGGTTCGATGTGCTCGGCGTGACGCCGTCGCGCGACCGATCGCTCGACGAAGTGAAGGATCAGGTCGAAACACGCTGGCGCGACGAGCAGATCTCGACCCGCCTGCGCGCCAAGGCCACCGAGATCGTCGGAAAGCTGGAAAAGGGCGCGGCCTTCGACGCCGAAGCCGCGGCTGCGGGACTCAAGGTTGAGACGGCCAAGCTGTTCAAGCGCGACACTGACGCCAAGGATGTTCCCGACCGGCTGGTGACGGCTGCGTTCCGCACCCCGAAGGACGGCGTCGGCCAGACCGAAGGCAGCGGTGCGAGCGAGTGGATCGTGTTCAAGGTCACCGACGTTGTCGTGCCGCCGGTTGATCTTGCATCCGAGGATGTGAAGAAGCTGACCGAGAGCCTCCGCCGCGCGGAAATGGAAGAGCAACTCACCGCCTATATCGCGAAGCTCGAAACCGAGATCGGCGTGACGATCAACCAGAACGCATTTGCCACGGCGACCGGCGCCACAGCCGCTCAATGATGTTGGGATACAGGCTCATTTGAGCGGAAGTCACATGGACGACCTGAAAGCCATTATCGGAAAAGTCGCCACTGGCGCGGCCCTGTCGCGTGACGAGGCGGCGGCGGCGTTCGACCGCATGATGTCCGGCGAAGCGACGCCCTCGCAGATGGGTGCCCTGCTGATGGGCCTGCGCGTGCGCGGCGAAACCGTCGATGAAATCACCGGCGCGGTCTCGGCGATGCGCTCCAAGATGCTGACGGTCAAGGCGCCCGCCGATGCCGTTGATATCGTCGGCACCGGCGGCGACGGCTCTGGATCGGTCAATGTTTCGACCTGCGCGTCGTTCATTCTCGCCGGCGCGGGCGTCCCGGTTGCCAAGCACGGCAACCGCGCGCTGTCGTCGAAGTCGGGCGCTGCCGATGCGCTGGCGGCGCTCGGCGTCAACATCAACATCACGCCGAATGACGTCGGCCGCTGCATCGCCGAGGCCGGCATCGGCTTCATGTTCGCGCCCACGCATCATCCAGCGATGAAGAACGTCGGCCCCACCCGCGTCGAACTCGCCACCCGCACGATCTTCAACCTGCTCGGACCGCTGTCCAATCCTGCCGGCGTCAAGCGGCAGATGGTCGGTGTGTTCTCCAAGCACTGGGTCGAGCCGCTGGCGCAGGTGCTGAAGAACCTCGGCGCGGAAGCGGTGTGGGTCGTGCACGGCTCCGACGGCCTCGACGAGATCACCCTCACCGGGCCAACCTTCGTCGCGGCGCTGGAGAACGGCAACATCCGCACATTCGAAGTCACGCCCGAGGACGGCGGGTTGCCGCGCGCCACCAGTGCTGACCTCAAGGGCGGCGATGCCGAGGCCAATGCCAAGGCGCTTCGCGACGTGCTGGAGGGCAAGCAGAACGCCTACCGGAACGTCGCACTTTTGAACGCTGCAGCAGCGCTCGTGGTTGCCGGCAAGGCCAAGGATCTCAAGGAAGGCGTTGCGCTCGGCACCAAGGCGCTGGACACTGGCGCGGCGGCGGACAGGCTCAAGCGCCTTGTCGCTGTCTCCAATGCTTGAGGAAGAACGACCTTTGGCTGACATCCTCGATAAAATCGAAACCTACAAGCGCGGGGAAATCGCCGCCGCGAAGCGCGCGCTTCCGCTCGCCGAGGTCGAGGCGCGCGCCAAGGCAGCTCCCGCGCCCCGCGGTTTCGTCAACGCCATCCGCGCGAAGATCGCGCGCGGCGACTATGCGCTGATCGCCGAGATCAAGAAGGCTTCGCCGTCGAAGGGACTCATTCGCGCCGACTTCGATCCTCCGGCGCTGGCGAAGGCCTATGAAGCAGGCGGCGCGGCGTGTCTCTCGGTGCTGACCGATACTCCGTCGTTCCAGGGCTCGCTGGCGTTCATGGTTGCGGCGCGCGCCGCTGTCTCGCTGCCGGTGCTGCGCAAGGATTTCATGTACGACACCTATCAGGTGGCGGAGGCCCGCGCCCATGGCGCGGACTGCATCCTGATCATCATGGCCGCGCTCGATGACGCTGCGGCCAGGGACATCGAGGACGCCGCCTTCGCGCACGGCATGGACGTGCTGCTCGAAGTCCATAACCGCGAGGAGCTTGACCGCGCCTTGAGGTTGCGCTCGCCGCTGCTCGGCGTGAACAACCGCAACCTGCGCACCTTCGAGACCACGCTCGCCACCAGCGAAGAACTCGCGCCGCTGATTCCGAAGGATCGCATCAGCGTCGGCGAAAGCGGCATCTTCGCGCCTAGCGATCTGGCGCGCCTCGCCAAGGTCGGCTTCTCCACATTCCTTGTCGGCGAAAGCCTGATGCGTCAGACCGACGTGACGGCTGCGACCCGCGCCCTGCTCGCCCGCAGCGATGCGCAACGCGCCACCGGGACGCGCTGAGCCGTGGCCAAAGAAACATCAAAGAAGAAAGCAAGCGCCGCCTTCACCCATATCGACGCCAAGGGCGAAGCGCGCATGGTGGACGTTTCCGCCAAGCCGGATACCGAACGCGTGGCAGTGGCCGAAGGCCGCGTCATCATGACCCGCAAGACGCTCGATCTGATTGTGAAGGGCAATGCCGCCAAGGGCGACGTGCTCGGCACCGCGCGGGTCGCCGGGATCATGGCGGCGAAGCGCACCTCCGACCTCATTCCGCTCTGTCATCCGCTGGCGCTGTCGAAAGTTACGCTCGACATCACGCCCGACACCAAGCTGCCGGGCTGCCGCGTGCGCGCCACGGTGAAGGTCAAAGGCCCGACCGGCGTCGAGATGGAAGCACTGACCGCCGTGTCGGTGGCATGTCTCACCATCTACGACATGGTGAAAGCCGTGGAGCGCGGCATCCAGATCGAGGCCATCCGCCTGGTCGAGAAAAAGGGCGGAAAGTCCGGTCACTATCTGGCGGACTATTAAGGATTGCACCATGGCGCTGATGCCGGTCGCCGAGGCCTATGCCGCCGTTCTCAAGGACGCCAGCGCCCTTCCCGAAGAAACGGTTGCGCTTCACGAAGCGTTTCACCGCACCCTCTCCCGCGACGTTGCGGCACTCCGCACCCAGCCTCCCGTCGCCCTCTCGGCAATGGACGGATACGCGGTCCATGCAGCCGATGCCGTGCCGGGCGCGCGGCTGAAGGTGATCGGCGAAGTCGCTGCCGGGCGGCCGTTCAATCAAAACATCGGTGCCGGACAGGCGGCGCGCATCTTCACCGGCGGCGTCATTCCCGGCGGCGTGGATGCCGTGGTCATTCAGGAAGACACCTCGCGTGACGGTGATGTCGTGATCGTCAATGAAGCCATCACCGCGGGAAAGAACATCCGCCCCGCCGGCATCGATTTCCGCGAAGGCGATGTGCTGTTGCCGCGCGGCTCCCTGCTCAATGATCGCGCACTCGCGCTCGCCGCCGGCATGAACCATCCGCGATTGGCGGTACACCGCCGTCCGAAGGTTGCAATCCTCGCCACCGGCGACGAGCTGGTGCCTCCGGGCACGACGCCGAGTCCCGGCCAGATCGTCTACAGCAATGTCTTTGCGCTTGCGGCACTCGCACGCAGCGAAGGCGCGGAAGTGATCGAACTCGGCATCGCGCGCGACACGCTCGAAGACACCTCCGGCGGAATCCGCCGCGCGCGCGATCTCGGCGCGGACGTTCTCGTCACTACCGGCGGCGCGTCAGTCGGCGATCACGATCTGGTTCAGGCTGCGCTGAAAGCCGAAGGCTTCGACATGGCCTTCTGGAAGATCGCACTGCGGCCCGGCAAGCCGATGATGAACGGACGGCTCGGGGCGATGCGCGTGCTGGGCCTGCCCGGCAATCCCGTGTCGTCCTACGTCTGCGCCTTCCTGTTTCTGGTGCCGCTGATCCGTTCGCTCTCCGGGCGAACAATGGTCGACCATCCGCTTGAACCTGCCGTGCTCGGACGCGAACTGCCCGCCAACGACAAGCGGCAGGACTACCTGCGGGCGCGGCTCGCACCCGGCAGAGACGGTATGCCCGTCGCCACCTCGGTGGGCGCCCAAGACAGTTCGCTGGTGGCCAATCTCGCTGCCGCCAACGCGCTAATCGTCCGGCCGCCACATGCCCCAGCCGCCCCCGCCGGCTCGCCCTGCACGATCCTCCGGCTGCCAAACTGACAATCCCCGATTACGTTGGCCCGTCGTTGACGTGAAATTAAGGGGTTGCGGAACACATATGGAACAGATAGTGTTCGTTCATGATTTGTTTCGAGTGACTCGCTACTCCTGAGTGTCCCTTTCCATTCTTTCTCAGTGGGGATCCAGAGAGGCGCGGCTTCGGATCAAACATGGGATTCTAGGGATCGGGGACCAAGATGCTGACACGCAAACAATACGAGCTTCTGCGCTTTATCAATGAGCGGCTCAAGGAAGCTGGTGTTCCGCCCTCCTTCGACGAAATGAAGGACGCGCTGGACCTGCGCTCCAAGTCAGGCATTCACCGGCTCATCACTGCACTCGAAGAGCGCGGCTTCATCCGCAGGCTGGCCAATCGCGCCCGCGCGATTGAAGTCATCAAGCTTCCTGAAACGAGTGCCAATCCAGGTGGCGCCCGCCGCGGCTTTACTCCGAGCGTCATCGAGGGCAACCTCGGCAAGGTCCGCGCGAACACCTCCGCCGGTCCGGACGAGGACGCGAGCTTCCCGGTCTCCGTGCCGGTCATGGGCCGGATCGCGGCAGGTACGCCGATCGAAGCGTTGCAGACCCGCAGCCACACCATCAGCGTGCCGCCCGACATGCTCGGATCCGGCGAACACTATGCCCTCGAAGTGCGCGGCGATTCCATGATGGAAGCCGGCATTCTCGACGGCGACACCGTGCTGATCCAGCGTAATGAGACCGCCGACACCGGCGACATCGTGGTGGCGCTGATCGACGAGGAAGAAGCCACCCTGAAGCGGTTCCGGCGGCGCGGCGCGTCCATCGCGCTGGAGCCTGCGAACGCGGCCTATGAAGTCCGTATCCTGCCGCCCAACCGCGTGCGGATTCAGGGCAAGCTGATCGGGCTCGTTCGCAAGTATTGAATTCTTCTTGGGATCAATCGTCCGGCTGGAGGTCGCTCTCCGCCGGCGTGGCATCGACAGGTGCTGCCGGACGATTTGTCCGGACAGCGGGTGTTTCGGATTCATCCTCGACATTTGCCGGTGACCACGGGCGGTCCACGCCGCGCGGCCGGTTGGCCGTGATCGCATAACCGTCGGCGGTTTTACGCAGAGCAAGCGTCCCTCGCCTGCGCAGCATTTCCTGATCCAGTACCATGGCCGCGCAGTCGGTCGGCGGCTGCCGCAGCGTCACGATCACGGCGGCGCGCCCGCAATCATCCGCGAACGCCTCGGGCTTCATAGCCAGCACGATGGTCGAACCATCCGCGGCCTGTACCACGCATCCAGACGGGTCGCACGAGACGCCATCGGTCAGCGATGTATCGGTTGCCTTGCGCATGTCGGCATCGGCTGCGAGCCATTCGCGCGACAAAAATGCGTCCCTCCCGGTGCGCATCAGACGCAACCGGCCGTCTTTCCCTCGCACCGCGACCGTGTGACCGTCCCCGGCCACCAGCACGTCCGGCTGCGGCGTGGTCAGCGCCCAGATCGTTGCGAACGCAATGAGCCCCGCGCCCACCCATCGCAACGGCGTCCGCAACAGACCGAGCGCGATGATACCCGCGCTCATCAGGGCCAGCGGGCCGGTGCCGAAGGACGCGATCTGGCCGATGGCGCCGGGAAGCGCCGCGACCCATTGCGACACCGCGACCATCCAGCCGATGCCGACATCCATCAGCCGCCAGAACATGCCGTCGAATCCGAACGGCATCGCCAGCAACCCCAGCAGTCCCGCCGGCATCACCAGCACCGAGACCACCGGCATCGCCGCGAGGTTGGCCAGTACGCCGTAAGGCGTCACACGATGAAAGTGAAATGCCGCATATGGCATCGTCGCGAACCCGGCCACCAGCGACGCCAGCGCCAGCATCGTGATTTCACGACCGCCCCAGAGCGCCGCGCGCGCCACCTGCGAATTGTCCGGCGAGGCGAACAGGTTCGGCATACCGATCTGGATCAGGGCCACGAGACCCAGCGTGGCCGCGAACGACATCTGGAA
>JAFVHU010000072.1 GCA_017474385.1 Afipia sp.
CTGTAGCAGCAAAGCTAAAATGTCAGCACTGAGCAAAGTTCAAATGTCAGTTTCTGGTCCCTGTGGGGACTTTGGAGGCTGTCATTCCGATGGGCATAGTGTTGATGAGCAAGCGCGAGCTGAACCGTCTTGATGTTCTGGCACGGCTGGATAGCGATAGACTGACCGTCCTCGCTGCGGCTGGCTTAATGAACGTAACACCGCGGCAGACGTATCGGCTGTTGAGCAGATATCGCGAAGGCGGTGCTTCAGCGATCGCCAACCAGCGGCGTGGCCGCCCCTCGAACAACCGGTTGTCCGACGAAGTGCGTGATCACGCGATCACTCTGGTCCGCCAGCGCTACCCCGACTTCGGACCGACATTTGCGGCCGAGAAGCTGGAGGAGCGTCATGATCTCAAGGTCTCGCGGGAGACGCTGCGTAACTGGATGCGGCAGGCAGGAATCTGGGTATCGCGGGCCGAGCGCAAGCGGATCCAGCAGCCTCGGTATCGCCGCGAGCATGTTGGCGAGTTGATTCAGATCGACGGCTCGGAGCATCGCTGGTTCGAGGGTCGCGCGGCTCCCTGTACGCTGCTGGTATTCGTTGATGATGCAACAAGCCGACTGATGGAGCTGCGTTTTGTCGCCTCGGAGAGCACATTTGCGTATTTCGAGGCGCTGAAGGCCTATCTTGGTCGACATGGCAAGCCGGTCGCCTTCTACTCCGACAAGCATTCCATCTTTCGGGTGTCGAACGAGAACGCGGTCAGCGGCAACGGAATGACGCAGTTCGGACGGGCCTTATCGGAGCTCAACATCGAGATTCTCTGCGCCAATACCAGTCAGGCAAAGGGGCGTGTTGAACGCGCACATCATACGCTACAGGATCGCCTGGTGAAGGAGTTGCGGCTCGCCAGCATCAGTACGATCGACGCGGCAAACGCCTTCCTGCCCGGCTTCGTCGCTCACTACAACGCTCGTTTTGCCAAGCCTCCCGCGCACGACAAAGATCTCCACCGTTTGCTCGATCCGCGGCAGGATCTCGATCAGATCCTGTGCTGGCGTGAGCAACGCAAGGTCTCGCATCAGTTGGTGGTGAACTATAACCAGATGAAGCTGACGCTTAAACCTCAGGGTCTGGCAATTCGCCTTCGCGGCAAAATGGTGGAGGTCTACGACTTCCCCGATGGACGGCTTGAGATTCGTTGGAAAGGCCGGCCCCTGCCGTATTCGGTTTTCGACAAGCTGCAGCGGGTCAGCCATGCCGCAATCGTCGAGAACAAGCGCCTCGGCGAAGTTCTCGCCTGGATCAAGGAACAGCAGGACTGCCAGCCGCGCTTCAAGCGAATTCCGGCGGGACCACGGCGTTCTGACCAGAAGCCCGGCCTGATGAAAAAACGCTTCGAACGGATCGCCGAAGCCGCCAAATCAGCCTCAAAATCCTCCCGCCGAGGACGGCGCCGCTCCGATACGATGGTCTGCGCGGCGCCGTCTCCTGTCCCCTGACAGGCCGCCCTGTGACATTTTAACTTTGCACAGATCGTGACATCTCAACTTGGTTGCAACA
>JAFVHU010000073.1 GCA_017474385.1 Afipia sp.
CGCCGGCATACTGGCTGCCTGCGATGAGGACGATCTTGCGGGTGAAGTCGATCGCGACGACGTTCTCGGACTTGCAGCCGTGACGCTTCGGATCGGCGCGGAAGCTCGGCAGATCGACGATGGTCAGTTCAGGCGCGAAGCTCGCAAGCTCGGCCATCTCGGGACGGCGCAGCAGCGTGCGGATGAACAGCGAGTGCCACGCCATTTCGGTGAACACGCGCGTCTTGATCTGGAATTTCGGATCGGCGCCGCCGTAGAGATCCTGCGCGAAGAGGCTCTTGCCTTCGCAGTGCTTGAGGAAATCCTGATACAGGGCTTCGAACTGTTCGGAGGTGATGGACTGGTTGCCGCCCCACCACATGGTCTTGTCGGTCAGCGCATCGCGCACCGTGAACTTGTCTTTCGGCGAGCGGCCGGTGAACACGCCGGTCTCCGCAACAAGCGCACCGCCGGCTGACAGCTCGGCTTCATTGTTGCGCAGCGAGTGCTCGTAGAGCGGCGCAGTGCCGAGATTCCAGTTCACCTGTTTGAGATTTTTGAAACCGAATTTATCGGCGCCGAAGGCACCGTTGCGCACACCCGTCTCTTGCACTGTCAGAATCTCCCAAAAAGACCGCGTATCGTTTCGCGCGGCTGTCGCCAAACGCCCCTGTCGCGGATGCCGGGGATCATAGCTCCCGGGCCTCAATCCGGCGACTTATTAGTGGCCAACGCGCGGCTTGCCAAGTCGATCCGTCATAATGCGGTAAAGATCGCCGGGACTGGCGAAAACGGATTGAATTTCACGGGCTTGGGAGGGCATGGGAGCCATGAGACCAGCACCTTTAAGGCTTGCCGCAGTGCGGCAGGCGCGGGCTGGCGCGGCGCGATGCCGCTGGCGGGTGACCTTGTTCCCGCCCCTGCGCGCCGATGTAATCGCGCCGCAACTGCGCGTGTCCGCGCGCAGAAAAAGCAGCACGGGGAGCGTCTGATGCGCAGAAGTTTGAGCGTTGTGTCGAGCGTGATGATGTTGGCCATGGCGGGGCTGGCCCACGCTCAGGAGAAGAAAGTGATTTCAACGCCGGATGCCCCGCCGGCGATCGGGCCGTACTCGCAGGCCATCCGCACCGGGAAGACCGTGTATCTGGCCGGGCAGGTTTCGATCGATCCGAAGACCAAGCAGTTCGTCAACGGCACCATCGAAGAACAGACCAAAATGGCGCTCGACAATCTGAAAGCCGTGCTCGCGGCCGACGGCCTGACGATGGATCACGTGGTCTCGACCAGCGTGTTTCTGAAAGACCTGAACGAGTTCGGAAAAATGAACGGGGTCTATGGCACGTATTTCAAGAACGCGCCTCCGGCCCGCGCCACGGTCGAGGTCGCGCGGCTGCCGCTGGATGCGAAGGTGGAGATTTCCGCCATCGCCGTACATCCGTAAATAACTGCGCCGGACCGCGCGGGCAGGCTGCTTGTTACGCGCCTGCCCGCGCCTGTTCGGCCAACGCCTTCAAAGCTTGCCGCAGCGCGCCGGGCGTCGTGATCCGTTGCGGGAAATCGAGCCGGAGCGTTCGCGCACCGTCCTGCATATCGAGGCCCTCGGGATCGCAGCCGGTGCATCGCCATGTGCCAGTGTCGGCATTGAGCAGCTTCGTTGCATAGAGATTCATCGTGTCGGCGTGATCGGCATTCATGTGCGCGACGATGTCCGGCTCCGCCTCCACCAGCGCCTCCGCACCGGCAAGATCGGTGAGAAAATCACGCGGCTCAAGATCAACGATACGACCAAAGCCCGCGACGAGGTGCACGCCTTTCGGCACGATCCGGAAGAACGAAAAATCCTTGAAGCCGACGAAATCCTCAGCCGAGGGATGCGCGGCGAGATAACGCCGTCCTGCGAGCTCCTTGTCATCGCCCTGCGTTTCCTCTGCGGTCCCCGCGAGCATGATGCGCGCGCCTTCCAGCGGATCGCCCGGTGCGCGTTCGTCCAGCATCAGCGAGACACGTGGATCGTTCAGAATATTTCTGGTGTGGATCGCAAGCCGCGAGATCAGCAGGATCGGGGAGCCGTCCGGCAATGATGCGACATTGACCAGCGAGCAATACGGATCGCTGCTCTCGGGCATCAGCGTCGCCAGCGCGCCCTGACGACTGCGGCCCAGCAGCGAGCGGGTCAGGCGGGCCGGTTTGACGTGTACGGAGGGGTCCATGGATGGCCTGAATTCATTGGTTAACGAGGCTTTTTTCCGGCGATAAGGGGTTATTTCGGCGAGTTCCAAGTCTATATAGGGGCCTACGGTTCGCAATTCGCGCGCGCTGGGAACTTGGTCACATTTCAGCCCAGCTTGCATTGCTCGTTGGCACTCAAGCGAACGCCTTATTCCACGGCATCCGGTTTGTCCGGTCAGTAAACAGTCGCCCCGCCCGAAACTATCGATTTGGAAAGCAGGCTCATGCCCACAATCGCCCTGGTCGATGACGACCGCAACATTCTGACGTCGGTCTCGATCGCACTGGAAGCCGAAGGCTACCGGATCATGACCTATACGGATGGCGCATCGGCTCTCGACGGCTTCAAGACCAGCCCGCCTGACCTTGCCATCCTCGACATCAAGATGCCGCGCATGGACGGCATGGAAACGCTGCGCCGGCTGCGTCAGAAGTCCGACCTGCCGGTGATCTTCCTCACCTCCAAGGACGAGGAAATCGACGAGTTGTTCGGCCTCAAGATGGGCGCCGACGATTTCATCCGCAAACCGTTCTCCCAGCGCCTGCTGGTGGAGCGCGTCAAAGCGGTGCTCCGCCGCGCGGTGCCGAAGGACCCTGCCGCCACCCAGAAGGAAATGGACGCCAAGGCGCTGGAGCGCGGGCTGCTGCGCATGGACCCGGAAC
>JAFVHU010000074.1 GCA_017474385.1 Afipia sp.
GAAAAGTACCGCGGAGACGACGGTGACAGCCTAGAGGGCGTTCCCGGGGAGAGCACGAAGCAAGCCGGAGCACCACCGCGTGCGGAACGCCGGATGCCTCCGGCGCGACCGTGGCGACTACGCTCGTGTGCTTTTTACCTTTTGCACACGGGGCTGCGGATGCGCTCGCGCATCCGGCGTTCCGCGCGCCCTCATTTGAGGGTGGAACGAAAGAGAGCTTCGGGCGCCCCCGCGCCGTCATAACAACAGGGGTGATGGCGCACATCTGTAAGTGCGAGCTGTTTGAAAAGGTGGATCGGAGATGGGCGATTCTTTCTTCTCCCTCCCCCTTCAGTGGGGAGGGTGGCAAGTTGTGAGCGCAGCGAGCAACTTGTCGGGTGGGGGTGTGTGGCGTGGACAAGATCGCCCCCACCCCGGCCTCCGCTTCGCTCGGCCGACCCTCCCCACTCACGAGGGAGGGAGAGACGCAGCATCGCAACAAAACCGAGAGTTCAGGGAGTATGGGTCCCCGCCGGAGCCTGTCATCGGGCCGGCGAAGCCGGACCCGTTGGCGGGGACGACGTGGAAAGAGATTGTGCGCGATGTCTCAGTATACGCGATCGTCATCCTGAGGTGCGAGCACTTGCGAGCCTCGAAGGATGACAACGAGATGCGCGCATCCTTCGAGGCTCGGCGCGAACGCGGCTCGCACCTTAGGATGACGCCAAAGAAAAACCCCGCCGAAGCGGGGTTTCGATATTCGCGGCGGGGTGCTTACCACCAGGTGCGGCAGACGCGGCGGCCCGGACCCCAGTAACGGCACTTGCGAACCACCGGCGGGCGAACGACGACAACGCGGCCACGGTTGGCGCGGCAGCCGCCATACGGGCCGCGGTGAAAGCCGGGACCGCAACCGCCGGCGACCTGGATCACATCGGCGGAGGCGCCCGACGCGGGAGCCACAGGCATGGCGCTGGCGGCGCCGAAGCCGGCAACGGAGGCTGCGAGAAATGCTGCTGCAAACAATGTTTTCATGGGGGTCCTTCCTTGGGTGATCAAATCGCGATGTGCTTCGGAGCGGCCAGGGCTGGCGGGGGGCACCGAAGATTATTCGCCGGCGACGGGCCGGCGGAGGGACATTATTCTCTCGAATATTGACACAGGATGAACCGAATGTGGTCCGGTTGCGGAAACGGTTCAGTTTCCATTCATGCGCGCTGCTGAATTCTGCCATCGGGCAGAACATCAGGAGGACGCAACATGGATCGCCGCGTTTTTCTCAAGTTCGCGTTTGGTGTCGCTGCCGCGGGCGCAGCAACCATCGCAGCAGCGCGCGCCGCACCCCTCGCGCCGCAAGCGCTCACCGGCACGCCGATCGAGCCGGATCAGCTTCCGCAAAATGCCCTCGCCAACGATGACGATCTGAACGAAGCCCAGATCGAGCAGGTCCGGTGGGGCCGCCGCCGTGGCTGGGGCCGTCGCCGGTGGGGATGGCGCCGCCGCCGCTACTGGGGTTACCGCCGCCGCAGATACTGGCGCCGCCGCAGGTATTGGGGCTGGCGTCGCCGCCGTTATTATCGTCGCCGTTACTGGTGGTGAAGCACCGCATAGTCCGATGGTCGGAAGATATTGCTCTCGGTCTTGAGCGAAGAGGGAACCAATCGGGTTCACACAGCGTTCGTCTTCGTTGCGGGACAGTCGTTCCGTAAAACGTTCGCTTCATCAGAAGGAAGAAATTTATGGAACGTCGTGATTTCCTGAAGTTTGCGTTCGGCTTTGCCGCGGGCGCTGGAGCTATCGCCGCTGCGGCAACCGCCGCCAGCGCTGCTCCGATGCTGGCCCCGCATCAAGATTTGATGAATGGTCCGAAACCCGAGCCGGATGCCAAGCCTGCGATAGCAGATCAGGATGATCTGGCGCGCGCCCAACCCGAGAATGTGCAATGGCGCCGTCGCCACTGGCGTCGGCATCGCCGGCGGTACTGGCGCCGCCGCCGCTGGTAAGCAGCGGTTGAGTTGACGGACCCCGGCTTTAACGAGCCGGGGTTTCGTTTATTCCTTGCGGTTTCCCGCAGTCTCTATTTCGCGAGGAAGCCCAGCATCAATTCATTGAACTTCGATTCGGCTTCGAGAAACACCAGATGCCCGGCATTCGGGATCACCTCGGCCTTCGCGTTCGGCATTTTCGCCGCCAGCGCTTTGGCGAGATCGGCGTTATGTCCCATTTTCGGCCGCAGCGCTTCCGGTGCGTTCGGCTTGCCGGGCGCATTGTGATCGTCTTCGCCCATCACGAACAGCGTCGGCCGGTCGATCAGCGGAATTTCATGCGCCACCGGCTCGCGATAGATCATCTGCGCGGAATTGACGAAGGCGCGCAGCCAGCGCGGATACTCGGATGAGCCCTTGATGTTAAAGCGGGCATCGATGAAAGGCGTGATCGCCTCAGGCGGCAGCTTCAGCGAGTAGTTGTTGACGAGCTGCGTCCGGTAACCGTCCGCGGTCAGCTTGTCTTCGTTCTCGAGAATCTTCTCGGTCGGCGTCGGCGGCACGTAGAGCCGGTAGTCTTCAAGTCCGATGGGAGCGGCCAGCAGCAGGCGAGACACGCGGGCAGGGTAAGCGCGCGTAATGCGAACGCCAAGCATGCCGCCGAGCGAATGCGCTACGATGTCCACCTGCTGTAATTGCAGATGATCGAGCAGCGCGACGGTGTTGCGGGCCAAAGTATCGAAATGCAGATCGAAGGGCGGCTTGGAGGATTTTCCGAATCCGATCTGGTCGGGCGCCACCACGCGATAACCCGCATCGGTCAGCGTCTTGATCACCGGCGCCCAGTAGCTCGACGGGAAGTTGCGGCCGTGAAGCAGGAGAATGGTGCGGCCGTTCGGTGTCGCGGGCGCGACGTCCATATACGCCATGCGGACCTGCTCGCCTTCGTTGGTCAGCGGCAGCATGTTGACCGGGTAGGGATAGGCGAAGCCTTCAAGGCCGATGCCGTAGGGTTCCTTCGCGACTGGCTCGGCAGCTTGCGCGGCGGTGACCGACAGCAGGGCGAACGGCAACAGATACAGAGATTTCATGAAGCTCTCCCGGATTTTCGCGGCACCGTTAGCGCCGTCGGGTATGCGGGTAAAGCGCGACGCGTTCTGCCCTCATGACAATGCCGTGAGGGCAGAAGCGGTGTCAGAGTTTGGGTGCGTTACCAAGCGGGGTCTTGTTGAGGGCTTCGTTTTTCTCGGCAGCGAAAGCGTCGGCATCGATCTTCGCGGCGCTGATGATCTGCTTGAAGTCGATGAGCGTGAATTCGGCCTTGCTGACGCGGTCCGCCGTAATGCCCTGCGAGATCTCAACCGTTACGAGACCGTCGCAGTTGGCGGCCTTGGCCTCGGTGACAAGCTTGTCGAGCGTCTTTTCCAGCGCTTGCGCACGCTTCAGTTCCGCGACGCAGCTACCGCGCCCGTTGGCATCGTTGAGGGCGACAGCAACCTTGGGATTGATCGGGGCATTGAGCGCTTCGAGCGCGGTGGTGGGGGTATATTTCTGCTTCACCGACATCAGCTTGCCGGCCTTGTAGAAGTAGTACATGCGGCTGTCACCGATCGCAGTCGGCTGACCGTATTTCGCGGTGATGCGCTCGATCATCTCGGTTTTGGACGGTTGCTTGTCGGCTGAAAAGCCAAGAACGCGCGAAATGTAATAAGCCCGGTTGGCGCTCGCCGGCGAGGAAAAGACCGCCAGCATCGATTCACCTGGATGGCTGCTGGTCGCACCGAGGGTGAACTTCATCGCGGTGACATACGTGACGTTGGTGCCGCCGAACTTCTGTTGAGCGGTTTCCGGTTTCACGCCCGGCAGGTCCTTCAGATAGGCCTCGAACAGGGGCGAGGCCTTGCTGCCCTCGGTGTTGCTCGACAGGCCAACGATGTCGGGTTGCAGCTTCGCGGAAAACGCGGTTTCAGGCGCCTTCGGCTTGATCTCGTAGGCCCAGCCGGACGCGGGGACGGCGATCGAGGACGACACGATAAAGGCCACCAACCCATAGCGAAACATGGAACACCTGCTCGGAAAATAGGGAAATCAAAAGCGCAAAGCGCGGCGAATTACGCCAATTTTTGCGCGCGCGTGTCAACACCGGATTGTTGCATTAATCATTCTTCGTGCCGAACAGCGCGGTAAATTTAGCAGCGCCGTTCGGCGAGAAAGCCACCACGCGATTGCCCTTTTCGCGCCTTGCCCATTTCAGTTCGTAGAGGCGCGACAGGATGGCTGCGCCGAGCGACCCTGCAAGGTGGCTGCGCCGCACGCTCCAGTCGAGGCAGGTCCTGCACAGCGGACGGCGGGTTCCGTCCAACGCTGACAGGTCGATGCCGAAATCAGCGACGAAGCGCTCGCCCTGAGGGGTCAGCGCTACGCTGCCCTTGTGCGCGCGCAGGAGCTTCTTCTCGGTCATGGCGTCGAGCATCTGGACGCCGAAATCGCCTGCGAGATGGTCGTAGCAAACGCGGGCGCGCCGCAGTCCCGGATCCGCGGGGCCAGTCCTGACCCGCAGATGACCGGCACGGGCGGCGAGGCCCATTAATCCCTCCAGTACCGCTGCGACGTCGGGACCCGAGAGGCGGAAATAACGGTGACGGCCCTGTTTTTCGGGAACGACGAGGTGACCCGCTTCGAGCTTGGCCAGATGCGAACTCGCGGTCTGCGGTGTGATACCGGCTTCCTGCGCGAGTTCGGTCGCGGTGAGCGCGCGGCCGCTCATCAGCGCGGTCAGCATGTTCGATCGCGCGGGATCGCCGACAAGCGAGGCGATCACGGCCATGTCCGGTCCTGCTTTCATACTTCGATCTTAATCGAAGCATTCGCGGCAGGCAACGGGATAGCTTGCGTTCCAGACAGGGAGCGCTTCATGACAATTACCGTTTTCATTCGCTACCAGCTTGATCCGTTCAAGCGCCATCTGTTCGAGGCCTATGCGCAGCGGTGGCTTACCATCATCCCGAAGTGCGGCGGCGATCTGCTCGGTTACTGGATGCCGCACGAGGGGACCGACAACATCGCGTTCGGGCTGATCTCGTTTCCAAGTCTCGCTGAATACGAGTCCTACCGTGCGCGGTTGAAAGCCGACAATGAAGGCCTCGCCAATTTCAACTTCGCGCAGGAGCACAAGTTCATCCTCGCCGAGGAGAGGACATTTCTGCGGCAGGTGCAGGGCTGACACCACGCAAGACCGATTGATTTCACCTGATATCAGCGGCATCGTCCGCCGCGGCGTCAAAGACACTAATAACAAACTCGCTGGGAGAATAACCAATGCCGGTTTTGACAGCGCAGAAGCGCGCGGATTTCAGAAAACTTCACGAGAGCGGATGTTTCGTGCTGCCCAATCCATGGGACGTGGGCAGCGCGCAGTTGTTGCAGGGGATGGGCTTCAAGGCGCTCGCCTCGACGAGTTCGGGCTTTGCCTGGTCGATCGGGCATTCCGATAACAACGTGAGCTGCGATCATGTCCTGTCGCATCTGAAGACGCTGTGCGACGCCACGGATATTCCCGTGAATGCCGATTTCGAGGCGGGGTTTGCGCACGACCCGGCAGGCGTGGCCGCGAACGTGGCGCGCGGTGTTGAAACCGGTGTGGCGGGTTTGTCGATCGAGGATTCGACCGGAGATGCGTCAGCTCCCCTCTACGAGTTGACGCTCGCGGTCGAGCGCATGCGCGCGGCCCGCTCGGCTATCGATGCAAAAGGTGGCGATGTTGTGCTGGTGGGGCGATGCGAGAGCTTTCTGGTCGGGCAGCCCGATCTCAAGGCGACCATCGCGCGGCTGGTGGCCTACGCGGAGGCTGGTGCGGATTGCTTGTATGCACCAGGTATCAGAACCAAGAAGGAGATCGCGACGGTTGTGAAAGAACTGTCCCCGAAACCGATCAACGTCCTGATAGGCAGTCCCGGGCTTACGGTGGCGGAATTGGCCGACCTTGGCGTGCGGCGTATCAGCATCGGTGGAGCACTGGCACGCACGGCATGGGGCGGGTTTTTACGCGCGGCGCGCGAAATCGCAGAGAAGGGGTCGTTCTCCGAATTGGCCCATGCCGTGCCACACGGAGAGATCAATGGCTTCTTCATCAAAGCTGCCAAGGATCGGAAATAACGGAATGAAAAAAGGCGGGCATCCGTGAGGATGCCTGCCCTGATGTTCAGTCGTTGAGGTTAGTTACTTGACGGCGCCGGAGCCGCATTATTCTGCGGGGCTGCCGGAGCAGGGTTGTTAGCCGCTGGCGGCGACGCAGGCTGTACAGGCCTCATCGCTGAACCGGTGGTGGTCTGACCAGCCGGCGCACGAGGCGCCTGCGCGGTGCCGCCCGACGGCGAAGCAGGTGTTGTCTGCGCGGTCGGGGTCGCATCAGGTGATGTGCTCGACGAGTTCAGTCCGTAAAACACGACGCCGAGAACGGCGACCAATGCGATCGCGAACAATGCGATGCGCCCGCCGCTCGCGGGACCTTCGGCCAATTCGGGATCTGCCTGAAGCTCGTTGTCGAATTGTTCCGCTCGGCGGCGAAGCACTTCATCGTTCGTCGCTGCACTATAGGGATCGTTGGGATTGCGCTCGATTGCCATAAATCAATCCTCCAGTTGTTGCATCTGAACAGACAATTGCCCGGTGCCGGGGACGTTCCCGGCGCAGGGTGATGATGAGTCAAGAATCTCGGAATGCTGCAGGTGCTGGGGTATTCATCGGGTGCCTGTGCCCGTCGTCTGGCCCGTCGTAATTGCAGGGGTGTTCGACACCTCATGCGGTGCAGGATTCATCGGCGCGAGTGCGACGGCGAGAACCACAAGGAGCGCAATGCCTATCAGCGCCTTGATCGGCTTGCCTTGCTGATACTCGAACTCCTCGCTTGTCTGTACTGGCTCGTCGTAGACGCCTTTTTTGCCGTCCGACATCCAGTCGCTTCCTGACATGCGGCTCATGATGCAAATCCTCCGCTCTATGCGACCCGTTGAGATCGGGTCTCTGTGTGTCCGGGGTAACGGCCTCTCGGGCGGGCCGTTCCGGCGGAGCGTTGCATGGGGCGAGGGGCAGCATTGCGGTGGGGTCGGCCGCACCGCAGCGGTCATGGGCTGGCCGTTGCAAGGCAAAAGTCGTTCGCAATGTCCTTTCGGCCTCAGGTAGGCGCACGACACAACCAGTCCGGAAGGAGGCGAAAAGCACCCTAAAATTGCGTTTGAAAACAAAGGTCTGATGATTGCGATTTCTTTTGTGCGGGAAACGAAAAGCGACATAGACTGGTTCTAAGTAGACTCGTCACGGCGCAACAAGAGCCCGGCAAAGAGGCAAACGAATATGGGAATCAACCAAGGGCCGATCAGCCTCGACCAGAAATACACGCAGGCATCGGGGCATGTTTTCCTTACCGGCATTCAGGCGCTGGTCCGGCTGCCGATGGCGCAGGTCAGGCGCGACCGTGCGGCGGGGCTGAACACCGCGGCTTTCGTATCCGGGTATCGCGGGTCGCCGCTCGGCGGCTATGACCAGCAACTATTCGCCGCGCGCAAACATCTCGAACAGTACAACGTGAAATTCCAGCCGGGGGTCAACGAAGACCTCGCCGCCACCGCGATCTGGGGTTCGCAGCAGCTCAATCTTTCGCCCGGCGCGAAATACGATGGCATCACCGGCATCTGGTACGGCAAGGGGCCGGGCGTTGATCGTTGCGGCGACGTCTTCCGCCACGGCAACGCGGCAGGTTCGGCCAAGAACGGCGGCGTGCTCTGTCTTGCGGGTGATGATCACGGCGCGAAATCGTCGACCGTGCCGCATCAGTCGGACCATGCCTTCATCTCTGCGCTGATGCCGTATCTCTATCCATCCAGCATCCACGAGATGATCGAGATGGGACTGCTCGGCATCGCCATGTCGCGCTATTCCGGTTGCTGGGTCGGCATGAAGGTCATCACAGAGACGGTGGAGACCACGGCGGAAATCGATCTCACGAATGAGCTGACGCCGTTTATCATTCCGCCTGATTTCGAGATGCCGCCGGGCGGTCTCAATCTGCGCTGGCCGGACGACCGTTACGCGCAGGACAAGCGCCTGCAGGACTACAAGGGTTTCGCCGCTGTCGCCTTTGCGCGCGCCAACAAGATCAATCGCGTCACGATGGATTCGCCGAACGCGCGGTTCGGTATCATGGCGTCCGGCAAGAGCTATGAAGACATCCGCCAGGCGCTGCGCGAACTCGGCATCACGCCGGAGGTTGCCGCGAAGATTGGTCTGCGACTTTATAAAATTGGCATGCCGTGGCCGCTGGAGCCGGAAGGTGTGCGCGCATTCGCTGTCGGCCTTGAGGAAATTTTCATCGTCGAAGAACGCCGCGAGATCGTCGAAAATCAGGTCAAGCAGGAGTTGTTCAACTGGCGCGACGATGTGCGCCCTCGCATCGTCGGCAAGATGGACCATCACGACAAGCGTTTCCTGCCGTTCGCGGAAGAGCTTAGCGTCGCATCGCTGGCAAGCTCGCTGACCGAGCGGCTGCTGCAACTCGACCTCAATCCTGAAATCGTGGCGATGCTGCGCGCCAAGGCCGACTGGTTCAACGGCCGGCAGGCAACGCAGGTGCAGGCCATCGCTCCGGTCACGCGCACGCCGTATTTCTGCTCGGGCTGTCCGCACAATTCATCGACCAAGGTGCCGGAAGGCAGCCGGGCGATGGCCGGTATCGGCTGTCACTTCATGGCGCTGTGGATGGACCGCAACACCGAGACCTTCACGCATATGGGCGGTGAGGGCGTTCCATGGGTCGGCATTGCACCGTTCACCAACGAGAAGCACGTCTTCGTCAATCTCGGCGATGGCACTTATTTCCATTCGGGAAGCCTCGCGATCCGGCAGGCGGTCGCGTCGAAGGCGAATATCACCTACAAAATTCTCTACAACGACGCGACGGCGATGACCGGCGGTCAGCATGTCGATGGCGAACTCTCGCCGCAGCAGGTCACGTTCCAGCTTCACAGCGAGGGCATCCGCGACATTTATCTCGTGTCGGAGAATCCCGAAGCCTACCCAGCGTCGGACATCGCGCCGGGTACCAAGGTTGCGCACCGCGATCAGCTCGATAAAGTCCAGCGTACGCTGCGCGAGACACCGGGCTGCTCGGCCATCGTGTTCGTGCAGACCTGCGCCGCCGAGAAGCGCCGCCGCCGCAAGCGCGGGCTGATGGAAGACCCGTCAACGCGCGTGGTCATCAATGCTGCGGTCTGCGAAGGCTGCGGCGATTGTTCGGTGCAATCGAACTGCATTTCCGTCGAGCCGCTGGAAACCGAGATGGGGCGCAAGCGCACCATCAACCAGTCGACCTGCAACAAGGACTATTCCTGTGTGAAGGGCTTCTGCCCGTCGTTCGTGACCATCGACGGCGGCACGCTGCGCAAACGAGCACCGGTTGATATCGGCAATATCGGCGAACTGCCGGCGCCGGCGTCGGTGCCCTCGCTGGATCGTCCATACAATGTTGCGGTCGGCGGCGTGGGTGGCACCGGTGTGCTGACCATCGGCGCGCTGCTCGGCATGGCCGCGCATATCGAAGGCAAGGCCAGCATGATCCTCGACATGTCGGGGCTTGCGCAGAAGGGCGGCGCGGTGCTGAGCCATGTGCGGCTGTCGAAGAACACGGCCGACGTGACATGCTCGCGCATCGTCACCGGCACTGCCGATCTGCTGATCGCCGCCGATGAAGTGGTGGCTGTTGCCAAGGAGACGATCACGCTCGCGGAGTCGTCGCGCACCTACGGCGTCATCAATACTCATCTCATTCCCATCGCCGATTTCATCCAGAATCGCGATTTCGATTTCCAGCGCGGCAAGGTCAATCGCGTGCTCGAAAATGCGCTGCGCAAGGAATCCGCCTTCCTCGATTTCACCAAGCCCGCTGAAACACTGCTGGGTGACTCGATCGCAACCAACATGATGATGATGGGATACGCCTATCAAAAGGGCTTGCTGCCCGTCGGCGCCGAGGCGATCGAGCAGGCGATTGAGCTCAACGGCGTGTCGATCAAGATGAACACGCAGGCGTTCCGTCTTGGCCGCCTCGCGGCCCATGATCCGGCGAAGCTGGCTGCAATGATGAAGGGCGACGAGCTCGAGGCGCCGAAGACGCTCGACCAGATGACACTCGATGAAGTCATCGCGCATCGCACCCAACTGCTGACGAATTATCAGAGTGCAGCCTATGCCGCGCGGTATCGCAATCTGGTGGATCAGGTGCGGAAGGTGGCATTCGACGGCGGCTACGGCGAAGCGCTTCCGCGCGCCGTTGCGATCAACTATGCCAAGCTGCTGGCCTACAAGGACGAGTACGAGGTTGCGCGGCTTTATACCGACGGACGGTTCGCGGAGAGCATCCGCAAGCAGTTCGACGGCAACTTCAAGATGAACTTCAATCTCGCGCCGCCGATTCTGAACAGTGGCGTCGATGCATCGGGCCGTCCGCGCAAGCGCGCCTTCGGTCCGTGGATGATGAACGTATTCGGCGTGCTTGCGAAATTCCGCTTCCTGCGCGGCACGCTGTTCGATCCGTTCAGCTACAGCGAGGACCGCAAGCTCGAGCGCAATCTGATCAAAGGTTACGAGCAGGACGTGGTTACGGCGGTGAAACTGCTTTCGCCGAAGACTCACGACATTGCGGTGGAGTTGCTGTCGCTGCCGGATCAGATCCGCGGCTATGGCCCGGTGAAGGAAGCGTCGATCGCAAAAACGAAGGTGCGATACGAACAGCTTGCCAAGGACCTTGTCAATCCGCCGCCCATGATCGCGCCGCAGATCGCTGCGGAATAGAACGCTTGTTCGCACGGCGAAACTCAAGATGCTTGCCAAGCGCCGCTTGAAGGGTCAGAAAATCCGCTGAGACGAAGCAGCGGAGATGACTTTGAGCATCAAGGGAAAAGCCTATATCGCCGGGATTTACGAACATCCCACCCGGCATGCGCCGGATAAATCGACGGCGCAACTTCACGCCGAATGCGCCAGGGGGGCGCTGGAGGATGCCGGTCTGACCAAGGCCGATGTCGATGGCTATTTCTGCGCCGGGGATGCGCCCGGCGGCGTGATGCCGATGGCCGATTATCTTGGCCTCAAGCTGCGTCATCTGGATTCGACCGAGACGGGCGGATGTTCCTACATCGTCGCGCTCGGCCACGCCGCAGAGGCGATTGCCGCGGGCAAATGTTCCGTGGCGCTGATCACGCTGGCCGGCAAGCCGCGCACCGGACCGATGCCGCCGCGCGCGTTTGGCCCCGAGGTCGATTTCGAAACCGCTTACGGCGCGACCACCCACAACGCATATGGCATGTGCGCCATGCGCCATATGCATGAGTTCGGCACCACCAGCGAGCAACTTGCCTGGGTGAAAGTCGCGGCCTCGCATCATGCGCAATACAATCCGCATGCGATGCTGCGCGATGTCGTCACTGTGGAAGACGTCCTCAACTCACCGATGATCTCCGATCCGCTGCATCGCCTCGATTGCTGCGTCGTGTCGGACGGCGGTGGTGCGCTCGTGGTGACCACGCCGGAGATCGCGAAGTCACTGAAGCGTCCGCTGGTGCGCATGACCGGACACGGAGAATCACTGAAGGGACCGAATGGTGGCCGCAAGCTCGATCTGACCTATTCGGCGGGCGTGTGGAGCGGTCCCCCGGCGTTTGCAGAAGCGGGCGTCACGCCCAAGGACATCAAGTACGCGTCGATCTACGACAGCTTCACCATCACCGTGGTGGTTCAGCTTGAGGATCTTGGTTTCTGCGCCAAGGGCGAGGGCGGCAAGTTCGTTGCCGACGGCAACCTGATCTCCGGCGTCGGCAAGCTGCCGTGGAACACCGACGGCGGCGGGCTGTGCAACAACCATCCGATCAACCGCGGCGGCATCACCAAGATCATCGAGGCGGTGCGGCAGTTGCGCGGCGAGGCTCATCCCAAGGTTCAGGTGCCGAACTGCGATCTCGCGCTGGTGCACGGCACCGGTGGATTGCTTGGTGTGCGTCATGCGGCGTCGACCGCTGTTCTGGAGCGCGTGTGATGACCGACAAACCGAAATATCCGGCGCCCGTCGGCAATCCCGAAACCGCGCACTTCTGGGATGCCGCCAAGCAGGGCAAGTTTCTCATCAAGCGTTGCACTGCGTGCGGCGAGCCGCATTATTTTCCGCGCTCGATCTGTCCGGTGTGCTTCTCGGATCAGACCGTGTGGGAGGAGAGCAAGGGCGAGGGCGTCATCTACAGCTACAGCCTGATGCGGAAGTCAGCGACTGGGCCCTATGCCATCGGCTATGTCACGCTCGATGAAGGTCCGTCGCTGCTGACTAATTTCGTAGACTGCGATCTGGCCACGCTGAAAATCGGTCAGCGCGTGAAGGTCGTGTTCAAGCCGACGGACGGCGCGCCGCTGCCGTTCTTCACGCCGGTCTAACAACAATAACAACAGCGAGGAAGCATGCCGATCAAGTACGATGAGGTGATGGCGCTCAGGAACGTCGGTCAGAAGTATTCGTGGACCGACCGCGAGGTGATGCTTTACGCCTATGGCATCGGCATGGGCGCCGATCCGATGGACGAGAAGGAATTGTCCTTCGTCAACGAGGGCTACTTCACACCGCGCGAACTCAAAGTCGTGCCGACCTACGCATCGGTTGCGGCGTGGGGCGCGAATGCGGGTCCGATCGACGTCAACCGCGTCATGGTAGTGGACGGCGAGCGCGACATCACCTTCCACAAGCCGTTGCCTGTCACCGCCAACATCACGGCGGACTCCAGCATTCTCGGCGTGTTTGACAAGGGCAAGGACAAAGGCGCGGTGATCCTGCGCAAGACCGTGCTCAAGAACGACAAGGGTGAGGATCTGGCAACGCTCATCGCCTCGCAGTTCGCGCGTGGAGATGGCGGCTTCGGCGGTCCGTCCGAGGGACAGCCCGAACCGCACGCCATTCCGAAACGCGCGCCGGACATGACGGTCGATATCTCGACCCGGCCGGATCAGGCGCTGATCTACCGGCTGTGCGGCGATCGCAATCCGCTGCACAGCGATCCGGAATTCGCCAAGCGCGCGGGCTTCGATCGGCCGATCCTGCACGGCATGTGTACTTATGGCCTGAGCTGCCGCGCCGTGCTGCAAACCTATGCGGACTACGATCCGCTGGCGTTCAAGCAGCACGTCACACGGTTCTCGTCGCCGGTGTTTCCGGGGGAAACCGTGTCGTTCGATCTGTGGAAGGATGGCAACGTGATCTCGCTCGAAGGCCGCGTGAAGAGTCGGAACGTCACCGTCATCAGGAACGGCAAAACCGTTCTCGGCTAAAACAAGAAGAAACGGGAGGACTCGATGGGTTTGCTCGACGGCAAGGTTGCGATCATCACCGGGGCAGGCGGTGGTCTGGGTGAGGCCTACGCCAGACTATTCGCGCGCGAAGGCGCGTCGGTCGTCGTCAATGACCTCGGAGGTCCACGCGACGGCAGCGGCGCTGACACGTCGATGGCGCAGAAGGTCGTCGATGCCATCAAGGTGGAAGGCGGGAAAGCTGTCGCCAATGGTTCCGACATTTCGACCATGGCCGGCGGGCAGTCGGTGTTCGACGACGCGATCAAGCATTTCGGCCGCGCCGATATTCTGGTCAACAATGCCGGCATCCTGCTGGACGGCACCTTCGCGAAAATGAGCGAGGAGAACTGGGACAGGGTCATGAAGGTGCATCTGAAAGGCACCTTCTGCGTCACCATGCCGGTCTTCAAATGGATGAAGGACAACGGCGGCGGCGTCATCGTCAATACCTCCTCGACCTCGGGCTTGATCGGCAATTTCGGTCAGAGCAATTACGGCGCAGCCAAGGGCGGCATATGGGGCCTGAGCAACGTGCTCGCCATCGAGGGCCGCAAGTACAATATCCGGCTTTGGACTTTGGCGCCCGGCGCGCTGACCCGCATGACCGCGGACCTGCCGCGCTATATCGATAATCCGGGTGCGGCGATGGGGCCGGACGAAATCGCCCCCGCAGTGCTTTATATGGTGAGTTCATTGTCGGGCGAGCAGACCGGCAAGGTGCTCGGCGTTTCCGGGCCGCGCGGTGTGCGCGAGATGAAAATGCTGGAAATGGAGGGCTGGAAGCCCGGCGGCCCCTGGAAGGCCCAAGACATCGTGAGCCACGCCAGGGAGATTTTCTTCGACGAGCAGGATAAGCTCGCCGCTCGCAGATTCTAATCCACGAAAGAAACCCGAATAATGAAGCTGACCCACGAGGCAAGCGGCACCATCGCCATCGCGCCAACCCCGTTCTTCGACGGCGGCCGTATCGACTATGACTCGATCGACCGGCTGACCGATTTCTACGCGGAGGTTGGCTGCAATGGCGTGACTGTGCTTGGCATTCTGGGTGAAGCGCCGAAACTCGAAGGCAATGAATCCATCGACGTTGCGACGCGCTTCATCAAGCGGGCCAGGGACAAGCAGATCATCGTGGGTGTCTCCGCGCCGGGCTTTGCGCAGATGCGCACGCTGGCGTGCGCATCGATGGATGCCGGCGCCGCTGCTGTCATGATCGCACCGCCGACCCACCTGCGTACCGACGAACAAATCACCGGTTACTTCCGGCAGGCGAGCGAGGCCATTGGCAGCGACGTGCCTTGGGTGTTGCAGGATTATCCGCTGACGCTGACTGTCGTCATGACGCCGTCGGTGATCCGCAAGATCGTCATGGACAACCCGTCCTGCGTGATGCTCAAGCATGAGGACTGGCCGGGGCTGGAGAAGATTTCGACATTGCGTGGTTTCCAGAAGGACGGTTCGCTGCGGCCGCTGTCGATTCTGGTGGGCAACGGCGGACTGTTTCTCGATTTCGAAATGGAGCGCGGCGTCGATGGCGCGATGACAGGCTACGCGTTCCCGGATTTGCTGGTGGATGTCGTTAATTTGTCGAAGGCAGGCAAGCGCGACGCCGCGCACGATCTGTTCGACGCCCATCTGCCGCTGATCCGTTACGAGCAGCAGCCGGGCGTTGGTCTTGCTGTGCGCAAGTATGTCCTGAAGAAGCGCGGCAAGATCGCGTCGGACGCGCAGCGCAAGCCGGGATCGAGCATGAGCGCACTGGCGCGCAGCGAAGTGGACTATCTCCTGTCGCGCGTCGGGCGCATCGACAAACGGGCGAACATTTGATGAGCGGCGATAAGAGCGTACCGGACAAGTCGAAAGCTCTGCGAACAGCTTCCACTGTGCTGTTGCTGCGCGAAGCAGCCGGCGGCATGGAAATCTTCATGGTCCAGCGTAACCGTGAGATCGAGTTCAGCTCCGGTGCGCTGGTGTTTCCCGGCGGCAGCATGGATCCGAATGATCGGGAGATTGCGGCCGATCCGGCGCTCGTCGCCAATCGCGGAGGTCTCGATATCGATACCGCGGCCATTCGCATCGGCGGCATCCGCGAGACGTTCGAGGAAAGCGGAATTCTTCTGGCGCGTCCGCGCGGATCGTTGTCGCTGGTTTCTGCGGCAAAGGCGGCTGAGCTTGGTTCGCAGCGTGAGGCGCTCGATGAGGGCAAGGTGAGTTTCGCAGGAATTCTGCGCGAACATGACCTTACTCCTGCGATCGATCTGTTGGCGCTCTTCGCACACTGGATCACTCCGGTGAATCTGCCGAAGCGTTTCGACACGCATTTCCTGCTGGCGCTGGCGCCGGCAGACCAGATCGGGAAGCATGACGGGAGGGAGTCCGTGGATTCCATCTGGCTGTCGCCGAGGGCCGCGCTCGATGCCGCGGCGTCGGGCCGCTACAATCTGCCGTTTCCAACCATTCGCAATCTGATCAAGCTCGACAAGCTCGGAACCGCGCAGGCCGCGATGGATTTTGCGCGAGCGACGCCGGTAGTGACAGTGGTGCCTGAGATGAGCAGGAACGAGAACGGAACCACGCGCCTCCGCATCCCCATCGAGGCAGGCTACGACGGCGACGTTTTTGACGTTGCGCGCGCCTGAGGCCAGCTTCACGGCGGCCGGTCTCGGCTTTTGCCGGACGATGTTGTTCTGACAATGAATGCTTTTCCGCCACGACGCATTGTGTGTCTCACCGAAGAGACGGTTGAGACGCTCTACCTGCTCGGCGAGCAGGATCGCATTGTCGGCGTGTCGGGATACGCGGTGCGACCGCCGCAGGTGCGGCGTGAGAAGCCGCGCGTTTCGGCGTTCATATCAGCCGACGTTCCCAAGATCCTCGCGCTCGACCCTGATCTGGTTCTGGCGTTCTCGGATTTGCAGGCTGACATTGTCGCCGATCTGGTGCGGGCCGGGGTTGCGGTCCACGTCTTCAACCAGCGCGATATCGCCGGCATCCTGGCGATGATCCGCACGCTTGGCGGACTGATCGGCGAAGCAGAAAAGGCGGATGCGCTCGCATCACAGTTCGGGCAGCGGCTCGCGGATGTTGCTGCGATCGGGCGCGCCAGACCTGTGCGTCCCAAGGTCTATTTCGAGGAATGGGATGACCCATTGATCAGCGGTATCGGTTGGGTGTCGGAGCTGATTTCAATCGCCGGCGGCGACGATGTGTTTCCGCAGCTTGCAAAAGCAAAGGCCGCGAAGGACCGCATTGTTATGCCCGAGGCTGTGATCGCGGCCAATCCGGATGTGATCCTGGCATCATGGTGCGGCAAGAAAGTCGTCCCGGATAAAATCCGGCAGCGGGCAGGCTGGGGCGCCATCACGGCTGTGCGTGACAATCGCATCGTGGAGATCAAGTCGCCGCTGATCCTGCAGCCGGGACCGGCGGCTCTGACCGACGGTCTCGACGCCATCGTGGTGGCGTTGAAGTCAAACCTATGAGAGGCGGCGGCTGAGGGGCTTTTCAATCAGGTCCGGCCGTATTAATAACGGTTCTGGATAAGAAGAACTGATCGATGGTGTCTCTCAAACAGCTCAAGTACTTTGATGCCGTGGCGAGATCCGGCCATTTCGGCAAGGCTGCGGAGCATTGCGCGGTGACCCAGCCTGCGCTCTCGATGCAGGTGCAGGAACTGGAGAAATCCCTCGGCATTCAGCTCCTGGAGCGCGGCCGCAACGGCGTGATGCTGACTGAGGGCGGCAAGGAGATCGCGCAGCGTGCGGCGCGCGTTCTGGCCGACGTGCGCGACATCGTCGATGTCGCGCGGCGGCAAGGCAACGTCCTGTCCGGTCCGCTACGCCTCGGCGTCATCCCGTCGGTCGCGCCGTACATCCTGCCGCAACTGCTGCCGATGATCCGGGACGCGTTTCCCAATCTCGACCTTCACATTCGCGAAACTCAGACCCAAACCCTTGTCGGCGAACTTGCCGACGGTCAGCTTGATCTCTTGTTGCTCGCGCTGCCGGTCGAGCACCCCGACATTGAGACGATCCGGCTGTTTGACGATCGCTTCCTGCTCGCAATGGCGACCTCGCATCGTATGTCGAACCGGGTCAAGGCGACGCCCGATCTTTTGGAAGACGACCGGCTGCTGCTTCTGGAAGAGGGACACTGCATGCGGGATCAGGCGCTGGCCTTTTGCAACCTGCGGCGGATCGAGAATATCAACACCTTCGGTGCGTCGAGCCTGTCCACGCTGGTCCAGATGGTGGCGCACGGTCTCGGTATGACGCTGCTGCCGGAACTGGCTGTACCGCTCGAAAGCCGGCGGGGGGACATTCACCTGATGCGATTCGCCGATCCCGAGCCGCAACGCGTGATCGGGCTTGCCTGGCGCCGAAGCTCGCCGCGGAAAGGCCATTTCGTTGAACTTGGACAGATGATCTCAGCCGCAGCGGCTAGGCCGTCGTAGTGACGACGCGACGAGCAGCGGGCCGTGTAGAAAATGGCGCACCTATGCGAACGCCTTGTCGACGGGGTGCTGCGTCCAGTCGATGAGCGGAGCGCCGAAGGCTCTGCTCCACACGGTCAGGAAACGGGGAAACCAGGAGTGCGCGATTGCGCCTCGGTACGCCCATGTGCGGTATTGAAGGCCGTTTTCGGACAATAGTTCCTGGTATCCGCCATGCGTTTCCGTAGCGTGACGGATGTGACGCAGGATTTCGCGCGCGTAAGGCCGGTATCGCTCGACCCCGGAGAATTCATCGTATTCGAGCATGCGGTCGGCGAATTCGACATTGAATGTCGGCCATGCAGACCGGCCCTGATAGGACGGCGTAGCGATCCGGTGGATGAGTTTCTTGCGCGGATTATCCGCCGATACGAAAAAGTGGAACGTATCTGGAATCCGGAATCGCGGCTCAGCAAGGATAAGGTCAGTGGTCGCGCTGAACAGCGTGCGCTCGGCCTCGTTTCTGAAGTCCCAGAATCCGTGCTGCACGTTGACGAAGTCGAGCGCGATGGACAGGGCAGGCGATTCTGCCTTGCAGTCCAGGCTATGCCTGATGTAGCCGTCGCGGCCGAACAGCAAAAGCAGTTCCGTTTTATACTGCGAAAGACTGCGTCCGAGAATTGTCTTCAGTTCGCTCTGGTCCACGATCCCGAGCCGGATGCTCTGCTGGAACGTGGCGTAGACGCTGGCATTGGTGACGAAGCGTAGTCGCTCCGCGCGGGTATCCGTCGCCGCCGAACGGGGCGCGCGGACATCGCAAAGCAGGGTGCGGATTTCGTGGCCGTCATAGGGTTCGAGACTTCTTGCGAGATCGAGCACCGATCTCTTCAGGTCTGCGCGATATTCGGCCAGCAACGCGCGGCCGGTATGGGCGGCTGTTGCCATGTCCGCATAGGGCGAGGCTCGCAGGTCAGCGTTGACGATTTGCTCTAGACCACCCTGCACGCCGAGAAGTGTATCTGACGGCAGCGCGAAATAGTTGGCGCCGATATAGCGGTTGCGCTTCACGGGAATGAGCGTCGTCGTGATGATGCCGGAGCGCACCGCGCCCAGCATCAGGCGCACGCTTTTTTCCAGCAGATGAATTCTGCGCGTTGCGTCCTCTGAATCGATGATGGTCTGTGGATCGAGAACGTCGGGATAGAACCACGCGAAGTCTCGCGGATAATAGGCCGAAGCATGCGGCGCGCCGGTGACAAGAAACGCTTCCTGCGCGGAAAAGGCGCTGTTCATCGAGTTGCGGTAAAGCTCGTCGATCTTCGCCGATGCATAATAGGCGCGCCGCAGGAAGCGGTCCGAGAGGAAGTTGGCGGCTTGAAGACAATTGGCGACGCAGGTCGCAGCGAGGCCTTGATAAAACCTGTGCTCAGAGTTTGAAGGCAGAAGTCCTTCGATGCTCACCTTGTCCTCCGTAGCAATTTGAAGTGCGCCTTGAATAGCCTGGCGGCGCGATTCGATTGAAGCGCCATATGCGCGCAGGCACTGTGCAGACGTCAGCAAGCCATGCCGAAAGATGCACCTGTTGGCAATTCAAAATACTGAAATTTGACTGTCATAATCGGAATCTGGCTTGCGCCAAGGGCGTTTCTGGCGCGGCTCAGGCTAATCAGATCTGTGCAGTGGGCCAGAGACGTAGTTGGCAGCCCGGTCGGAGGGGCTCGGCGATGCTGTCTTTTGACCGGGAATGGCGCGCTCCGAGAGATTCGAACTCCCGACCCTCGGAATCGAAATCCGATGCTCTATCCAGCTGAGCTAGGAGCGCTGACGGCTGCACCATAACCAATGACGGCTTGAAATCCAGCCCGAAAATCGTCCGAAAATTCCTATTTTGGCCGCATGCAGTTGCTCCGAGCTTGCTGTCAAAACACAACGGAAAATACGGGAACGGGCTGGTCGAATCCTTTCAGGGTTCGCGGATCCAGCTCAATAAGGGGTACGCTTAACGCCACTGCGGAAGCCGCAATGCGATCGATCAGGATTTCTGAATTTTCCGCGCTTGAACACAAACGCGATGCAAGATTCACGACGGTGCCGAGAGCTATGCAGGAAAGTGGGTGATGACGGAATGAGACAGGTGGCGTATCGAGGCGGGTGTCGAGCCGCTGCGGAAGGCAGTGAGGCGGCTGCCGTAGCGTTCTGGAGTTTCGGAGCCAAGATACCCGATGACCGGCATGGTCTGCGCACGGGCCGGGACCATCCATGCAACCGCGCTACCAGCGAGTGCAATGAAA
This sequence comes from Afipia sp., assembly GCA_017474385.1. Lineage (GTDB taxonomy): Bacteria > Pseudomonadota > Alphaproteobacteria > Rhizobiales > Xanthobacteraceae > Afipia. Next base: position 20,067 of record JAFVHU010000074.1, read on the forward strand.
TCGCGCCGCCGCATTCGATCTGCGGTTTCAGCAAAGGCGCGAGGCATGAAACGCATGGTTCTCTTTCCAACCAACGTCGCCCGATCATTCGACCGCAGCATAGCTGCGGGGTTTGGGTTACGGAACCGGATATCCGGTCGCATGAACACGATTATGAGGATTAAGCCGGGCGGATAAGCTGGCGCGCTGGCTACAGTTTGACCGGCTGCTTGGAACGGACTTCTTCGGCTTAAAGTCCGGGAGCAAATCGCGAAGCGCCGCATCTCAACTGGTGCACACTTCAATGTGCGTGCGCTGCAAGAACAGAGGCGAGCCTACGTTGCAATGCGCAACATGGTTTCGTTGACGCTTCTTCTTTTGCGTCTAACATTCGCGCAGGCCCGTGAGAGGCCATCGGGAGGAATGCATGAACCGTCTTGCCAGCCCTACTGCTCGCCGACAATTTTCCAGGACTGCCGAAACCCAGCGCTCACCGCTGGGTTTTTTGATGATTGTATCCGCAATCGCAACGTTTGCCGTATTTTCAGTAGCCTCCGCGCAATCGCCCCCGAAGGGATCGCCTGAACACATCAAGGCGGTGACGTCCGCCGTCGATCAGAACTCCATCAAGGCCAACGCAGCAACGTCCAACGACTGGCCGACGATCGGCCTCGACTATGCCGAGACACGTTTCAGCAAGTTGAATCAGATCAATACCGACAACGTGAAGAACCTGGGTCTCATGTGGACCTACAACCTTGAATCATCGCGCGGCGTTGAAGCAACGCCTCTAGTTGTCGATGGCATTATGTATGTCACAGCGTCGTGGAGCGTGGTGCATGCAATCGACGTCCGCACCGGCAAGAAGATCTGGACCTTCGACCCCGAGGTTTCACGCTCTATCGGCTACAAGGGCTGCTGCGATGTCGTGAATCGCGGTGTTGCGCTTCACAAGGGCAAGATCTTCGTCGGCGCCTATGACGGGCGGCTCATCGCGCTCGACGCGGTGACCGGAAAGAAAGTCTGGGAGAAAGACACGCTCATCGATAAAGAGCACTCCTACACGATCACAGGCGCGCCGCGCGTCGTGAACGGGAAGGTGGTGATCGGTAACGGCGGCGCGGAATACGGCGCGCGTGGCTATGTAACAGCCTATGATGCGGAAACCGGAAATCAAGCGTGGCGATGGTTTATCGTGCCCGGCGATCCGTCGAAGCCCTATGAAGATGAATCGATGGAAGCGGCCGCCAAGACCTGGGATCCGGCCGGCAAGTACTGGATCAACGGCGGCGGCGGAACCGCATGGGACACCATTACCTTCGATCCCGATCTGAATCTCGTCTATATCGGGACCGGCAATGGCTCGCCCTGGAATCGTCATCTCCGCAGCCCTGCGGGCGGCGACAACCTGTATCTTGCGTCGATTGTTGCGCTGAATGCCGATACCGGAAAGTACGTCTGGCATTATCAGGAAACACCGGGCGATCACTGGGACTATACCTCGACCCAGCCGATGATCCTGGCCGACATCAACATCGACGGCGCGCCGAGGAAGGTGATCCTTCACGCGCCGAAGAATGGCTTCTTCTTCGTCATCGATCGCACCAACGGCAAGTTCATCTCGGCAAAGAATTTCGTCGATGTGAACTGGGCGACCGGGTATGACGCCAACGGACGTCCGATTGAAGTAGCCGCGGCGCGTGATCCGGAAAAGGGAATGGACAGTATCCCCGGTCCGTACGGCGCCCACAACTGGCACCCGATGTCATTCAATCCGATGACCGGGCTCGTTTATCTGCCGGCGCAGGGCGTGCCGCTTAATCTCACTCCGCAGAAGGGGTGGAAACACAACGCCAATCAGCCCGGCGAGTTCGGCGGCAACACCGGCTGGAACACCGGCTTCGTGTTGAACGCGACGCCGCCGAAGAACCTGCCGTTTGGACGGCTCATTGCATGGGATCCGGTCAAGCAGAAGGAGGCATGGAAGCAGGAATACGTGGCGCCATGGAATGGCGGAACGCTGACAACCGCCGGCAATCTTGTGTTTCAGGGAACAGCCGACGGCCGCTTCATCGCCTACAATGCAACGACAGGCGAGAAGCTCTGGGAATCGCCGACGGGCACTGGTGTCGTCGCGGCTGCTTCAACCTACATGCTCGACGGCAAGCAATATGTGTCCATCGCGGTCGGGTGGGGCGGCGTCTTCGGGATCGCGGCACGCGCCACCGAGGCGGATAATCCCGGCACGGTCTATACCTTTGCGATCGACGGCAAGGCGCCGCTGCCGCCAATAACGAAATACCAGATGGAGAGCCTTGTCGAAGGCGTGAAGTATGATCCGGCAGATGTCGGGCCGGGAACGCTGCTGTACGTCAGCAGTTGCGTGACCTGTCACGGCGTGCCCGGTGTGGACAAGGGCGGCAACGTGAGGAACCTCGGCTATGTCGGTCCCGAGACCATCGCGAACCTGAAGAACTTTGTCTTCAAGGGACCGCATGTCGACAAGGGTATGCCTGACTTCACCGGCAAGCTGAGTGATGACGATGTCGTCAAGATCATCGCTTTCATTCAGGGTACTGCGGACGCGGTTCGTCCTCCGAAGAAGTGAGTCGGCCGCCTTGTCCGGCGCGTAGCGCGAGTCCTTTCGATTTTCGCTGCGCTCAATTAGGTTGCGCTTGTTTCACCGTCATTCCGGGTCTGCGTCAGCACGCAGCCCGGAATGACGAGGTGGCTTGATGATTGAGAAATCGGCAACAAATCCAAAGGCTTGAAAAAGTGCGTCAAACGCATTCGGCAGCAAGCGGGTTGCGCGGTGGCCCGGTCTAACCTATTGAAGCCGTTGTGCGCTCTTAGCTCGGCTGGATAGAGCATCGGATTTCGATTCCGAGGGTAGAGAGTATCTCTCGGAGCGCGCCAGCGATCCTTATGAGACCGATGTCAAAGAGCCTTTCCCAAGATCGAAACAGGCCACCCCCTCCCGCGCTCGCAAGGGCGTTGCTGGCTTTGCAGATGCAGCAGTTTGAGGACGCAGAGAAGCTCGCGTCGCAAGTCCTGAAATCCGATCGCGGCAACACGCTTGCCGCAGAAATCCTTGGCCGTGCCCTTCTAGCGCAAAATCGCCTCGACGAGGCCATCGTGCACCTGACGAAATTTGCGCGCAGGACCGACGAGCCATCGATCGAAACTTTGCTTGCGGGCATGCTCGCCGCTGTTGGCCGCCAGGACGAAGCGCTGGATCATTTGCGGCGCGCCGTCGCCCGGCGGCCGCACTACATTCCGGCGTTTGTCGAACTCGCACTCCAGTTGCGCAAGAGCGGACAACTTGACGAGGCGATGACCGTCACCGAGAGCGGGCTGACGGTCGAGCCACAATCGGCCGATCTGCAACTTGCCTTGGGATATGCTCTGGCTGAACGCAACGAGCGTGTCCCGGCGCAGGCAGTGTTTGCCAAAGTCCACGCCGCAGAGCCGACGCATCACGACGCTTTGATGGCTCTTGCGGCGGCGGTGATCTGGGACGGCGATTACGGACGGGCCGCGGACCTCTACCGCCGCGCGCTGGCTATCAAGCCGCTGGATGATACGCGGATCCGTCTCGGGAAATGCTTGCTTGAACTCCGGCAGCGGGAGGAAGCGGAAGCACTCTTTCGCACAGCCGCCCACGGGTCGAGCAAACTCGCTGCTCCCTCAGTTATAGCGATGGTATCTGCATCGCACGGGCGAATCTTCCTGCAGCCAAGTTCGGCGCTGGATTTCTTGCGCGCCCGAAACAACTGACGGCTATCAGGTCCGAAACTGACGCCGGTAAACGCCGGTCTCGCGAGACATCAGGCCTAGGAGGTCGTGCGTACGCTGCGTGTCCTCTTCCGTGAAAACCGCGGTTTGCAAACTCCATTTTTCCCGCTTCACCGGAAAGCATTGTGCGACCGGCGTTCCTTTCGGCAGTACGCCGCTGAAATTCGTGTCGCGCCACCGCGACGGAAAGTGAATCCAACCGTCGCGGTAGTTGTCGCAATCGACCCAACCCGTCAGCGTCGTAAACGGCAGATCGAACCGGTTGACGGGATGCGTGAACAGCAGGGAGTAACCTTCCGGCGCTTCGATGGTCCAAAGATTGTGAAACTTGATCACGAAGCGGTCGGATTCGAAGAACGGCGTGCCCGTCAATTGGGTGCTGTCGTGCAGCCCGATTGGAGAACGCGGGAAATTCACCGTACTGCATGGCGGCAAATCATTGTCCCAGGAGAACTCACCGTTCTCGAACTTGATGTCGCAGATCAGCGGAATCAAAAAACCCGAGGTCATCGCATCCACGAACGGCGGGCAGCGCTTCACGGTGTCGTTCTGGCCCCCCATGATCTCGCTGGACACCTCTTGCGGCATGGTTTTCAACCAGTCCGGCAAGCCCTGCGCCGCGGGGATCGGCGGCGGCAACAGGCCTTCGAGTTCTTTCGGGCAGCGAAACGTCAGCAATTGGGAGGTGTCAGGCGGGGGCATACGAGCAACAGTCTCAATGATGTTCGATGTTACCATCTACATGACTCGCTAGCTACTCTCATGCCGATGCATGAGAGCGGCGTCATCAAGATCATCGCCTTCATCCAAGGTACGGCAGATGCGGATTCGCCCTTTTCGCTGTCGGCGACCGGTGTTGGATGGCCGTCGGGCGATTTTGATAAATTATTCGTTTTCAGTGGGTTAGGCGAGATTTTTGATCCTGTTTTTCGCGTTGCTGCGTCGTGCTTAACGGTTTTCAAACACAGTCCCGCCAGAGTCTTGTTGTTGATGGGCCGCATCCAACGCCGTCAATGTTCGTCGCAGATCTCATCGATTTCCGGGCTTGCATGCGAATTGCTGTTTTCGTGTCTGTCGTCCTGTCCTTGCTGGCTACGATGCCGGCGCGCGCCGATTTGCGCATTACACGCGACCACGGCGGATATGTCGAAGAGTACAAGGTGAAGTACCAGCGCATCCGCGCACGGGGCGAGCGCGTCATCATCGACGGCATCTGCAACTCGGCCTGCACGATGGTGTTCGGCATCGTGCCGATGAACAAGATCTGCGTCACGCCGCGCGCCAGCCTTGGTTTTCACCTCGCCTATTACGACAAGGCCTACACGTTTGGCATGAAGGTCAACAGCAGCGAGGGGACATCGGATTTGATGTCGTACTACCCTCCGACGGTGAAGTCGTGGATCAGCCGCAACGGCGGCCTCACGAACGAGATGAAGAAGATCAAGAACGGCAGCGATCTCTGGCAGATCGTTGATCCGTGCCCGGAAGAGTTCTTTTGAGAGGCGTGTACTCGACTTAGCTCACAGGTTGTCATCACCGGGCTTGTCCCGGTGATCTCGACGGATTGAGCACGGTGCCTCGACAACCGGGATGGCCGGAACAAGTCCGGCCATGACATACGTTATGCCGGTGCTTCAACGGCCCATCATCGATATTTTCCGGATTCAATTTTCAAACAGCCACGCGGGATCGCTCTCGCGCATCGCGCGAGGTGAGCTTCTCATTCTGCCCCTAACAGCGAGGGGCATGGAGCGCCGCGAGGCGCA
>JAFVHU010000075.1 GCA_017474385.1 Afipia sp.
CTACAGCGAGATCGTCTCGGACGATGCCGCCCTCGATCGCGCCAAGGCGTTCATCGTGGCGGGTCTGGAATCGGGCGCGCTCAAGCCGCGGATCGCGCGCACTTTCCCGCTCGACGCCATCCAGGACGCTCACCGCTTCCTTGAATCGAACGACCAGATCGGCAAGGTCATTGTGACGGTCTGACCGGCATACCGGGGGGAGTGAGCGATCGCTCCCCCTTCCCCGACAGAGGATCGGACCCTCGGCGCCCATGCCAAGGCTGCTCGTGGCGCAGGCTTGAGAGCATGACCGGAACCTCGCCCGATAAGAAAAACGCCCGGCTCTGTGCAGGATTGAAACTCCCCCCCTGTATAGTATGATGGAGCGATTTCTCGGGAAAACGCGATGCCACATTCATCAGAGGACAAGAAGCGAGCCATCACACGCTTGCGGCGTATCAAGGGTCAGGCGGACGCTCTGGAACGCGCGATCGAAGCGGGGGCCGATTGCGCTCCCCTGCTGCAGCAAATTGTCGCCATGCGTGGTGCGACAAATGGACTGATGGCAGAAGTGATGCAGAGTCATCTCAGGGAAACATTCGGTGCGGGCGCAGATCGGGCCGTCGGAGGCGGAGGTGGCGATCACGATGACGGCGTGGAGGGCGTAATGAAGATTCTGCGTACTTATCTTAGATGACAATTTCAGGCTCATTTTCTTGCCCGTGTCCTCCCGCACTTAGAGCCGTGCCCGGTCACGTAGCGACGGCCAAGTCGGTATCGTAGCCGGCGGCAGCAAGGGAGTTGCGGCACTCATCTGCCGTGAAGCGAGCCAAAGCCTGCCGGATGGCGTGCCACAGATCAGGGACGGTGCGGGCCGCCGCTGTCCGGAGCAGAGCCTTCAGCTTGGCGAAGATCTGCTCGATCGTGTGTTCATAATGACTCTCCAGTGCAGATTCCTGTTGAGCTGTTTTGAAGATCTACGAGCCAGATGCGTTGGGTTCCGACCTTAGCCAGCCTTCCCTTGATCCGGCCGCGCCGGAGCCAACCGTAGACGGTTTGCCGGTGCGCTCCTATTCGATCGGCATATTCCTGGAGGGTCACTTCGCCGTTGTTCCGCAGGGGGATATTATTCGACCAGATAGGGCGTGTCGTGCCAAGCCCACGCCGCTGGAGCAGGCGATGGATCATAGGAGCGTTGAAGCTATCCTTCTTAGGCGGCGCCCAGCCCTCAGTATTGAGCGCGTCAGCGATAATCTGCGCGGTTGCTCCCTGGCTTCGCAGATCGATTACCCGGGCAAGCAACTTGTCGAAGTTCTCCAGTTGCTCGAACCGCCGGACCGGTCGTGTGAACGCATGTTTCGTCACAGTGCCACCCACCCAATGGCAGACGAGTCCAGCGCGCTCGGTTTCACCCACGACGATGACCTCGACGCGTTCCAGCATCATACGCGCAATGGCTTGGCGATCGCGCGCTGTCGTTGATGCGCTGCTCCACAACGCGGGGATATCTTGTGCGAGCTGCCGTATAGCATCGCGCTCGGCTTGGGTAAGGCGTTCGGGCTCTTGCGCCAAAGCGCGCCGCTGTTCGTCTGTCAGCGACTGCTCGGCCGCGAGTGCCGCTTCCCAGTCCCGTTCCAGCGTCCGGGCAACCAAGCGGTTATCCGGATCTACCGCTTCGTAACGGCGGCGCGCGAGCGCAGTTTCATATCTCGCACGTTCAAGCCGCGTTTTCCATTGGTCGTGGAGTTGTCGGCGTTCCAGTTCAATATCCTCGGACGCTTGCAGGCTCACCTCGATTGCAGCCGGCGATAGGGCTTCAAGGATTAGCGTGGAGGTCAGCCTGTCGACCGGCCACGCACTGATCGACTGGCATCGTGCTTCCCCATAGGTCGTGGCGAGTTGATGGCAGACATAGCGAGCCTCGCGTCCGTCGTCGGTATAGGTCGTAAACATCCGCCGTCCGCAGAGTCCGTATGAGATGAGGCCGCCAAGCAGGGCCGCGCCGCCGCGCGGAACACCCATGTGTCGGGAGCGGTTCATGGCCATTTGCCGCTGGTTCCTCTCAAAGTGGCTCCAATCTATATACGCCGGCAACGCATCTTGGTGGAGTACCATCCATTTATGCGGATCACGTAGATAAGATCGACCACTATGCGGCTTACCCGGAAGCCGGCGACGGCCATCATAGTGGCGACGCCCGAAGGCGTAGGCGCCAGCATAGGCCGGATGGCGCAACATGTCCGATAGCGTCGCGCGATTGGGACGATTCCAGCAGACATCTCCCTTGTTCGGCCCGCTCCGCACGCGATCAGGCAATTGCAGGTCTGGTCTACGAGATAACGCAGCACACCGCTGACCGATCGCCGCCGCTCGAACACAGCGAAGACCAAGCGGATTGCACGCTGCACTCCCTCATCTGGATCCAGTGCGACCTCGCCCGAAGGCTTCAGCACGTAGCCACGCGGAAGGCCCAAAAAGAGTTCGCCACGACGGGCCTTGGCACATCGGCCTTCGTGCATGCGGGCCTTGAGGATGTGAAGCTCCGCCTCGCTCATCGTTCCCTTGAGCCCAAGCAGAAGGCGATCATTGTAAGTTCCGGGATCATAAATACCATCGGCATCGCCAATGAGCGTGTCGAACAGAGCGCACATTTCGAGCAGTTGGTGCCAGTCGCAGCATGATCGTGCCAAGCGCGACACTTCGATCCCAAGAACCAACCCAACATGGCCGAGCCCCACTTCCGCGACAAGCCGCTGGAAGCCCGGCCGGTCTAGCGCCGAGGATCCGGAACGTCCAAGGTCATTCGATGATGGTCACCTGCTCGCGCCGCCAGCCGAGCCACAAGCTCGATCAGCAAGGCCATATTGCAAGCGGGTCGACTCTCTGTTTTCTACTACCTGCCGCGGCGTCGACTGACGGACATAAACGACGGCCTGCCGCTCTTGATGGCGCGGCAGGACCTTTTCAGGCAGCGCCCTGGTGAGTTCCATTGTCATGGCTTGCCTCCCGCGGGAGCGATAGCTGTCGCTGGATCAGCTCCCCCAAAATGACCACAAGCCGACGGCGTCGATCCGTCGGCAGATCTGTCCAATGAATGTTCTTCCGATATGACATCGCCATGCCTCGCAATCCAACGGGCCAAGCTCAAAAGCGCGCCATGGCCCACCTGCGGCACTAAATGAACCTGTGACTCAGAGGTTCCAACGCCATGCCTTCTCGATGGGATTGAAGTCCGGGCTGTAGGGCGGGAGGTAGAGCAGCCTCGCCCCGGCGTCCTCGATGGTCTCACGCACACCTGCCACCTTGTGGGCCTGCAGGTTGTCGAGGATGACGGTGTCACCGGGCTTGAGCGCGGGCACAAGCGTGTCGGCGACGTAGGCCCGGAAGCGTGCGCCGTTGGTGGCGCCGTCGAACAGGGAAGTGGCGCACAGGCCATCCCTGCGCAGGGCGGCAGTGGTGGTCTTGTAGTGCCCGTGCGGGACAGCCAGCCGGCAGCGCTCGCCTCGCGGAGCCCGACTGTAGCGGCATGCCATGTTGGTGGCCGCGGCAGTCTCGTCGAGGAAAACCAGCCTGTCGGGATCGAGGCCGTCCTGGTTCTCGAACCAAGCCTCGCGGGCTGCCCTTACGTCCTCGCGCGCCTGCTCGGCGGCGTGGATCGCCCCTTTTTACGGGTGATGCCACGCCGGGCGAAGAAGCGGGATAGGCTGCTCGTGCTGGTCTGCAGGCCGCGCTCGGTCAAAGCGTCACGCAGTTCGCGCAGAAAGATCGCCGGCCGCGCCTCGTAGATCGTCAGGATCAGGTCGGCCTGCGCCTCGATCCGGTGCGAGGCATGATCGCCGCCCTACGGCTTGGGCGCAAGCTGTCCCTCCTGGCGAAACCGATCCGACCAGCGGCTGGCGCTGGAAACGCTGACCCCAAACCGGGCTGCAGCCTGATGACAGGACGCGACCGCGGCTACGGCCGACACGACACGCTCGCGTAAATCGACGGACAAAGATGAAGGCATCGCCATCCTCCTTCACCCCTCAACGTCCCGACCCTCCAGCCGTCCCAAACCGCTCGGGCACGGCTCTAATCCTGCACTCCTAAATGGTTCGTCCGGCGAATTTCTGAGGCGGTGCGGCCAGTCTTACGACGTAGCAGAGTGCGGAGAGTGGCTGCATTATCATAGCCGGTGCGGGCTGCGATCTCATCCATTCCCAATTTGGTCGTCCTCAGGAGATAAGCCGC
>JAFVHU010000076.1 GCA_017474385.1 Afipia sp.
AGCGGCGGACGGAGATAGGAATGAGCAAGGTCGGTACGAGCGATTCAAAGAACACTCTCTATTGCTCGTTCTGCGGGAAGAGCCAGCACGAAGTTCGCAAACTCATTGCGGGCCCGACCGTATTCATCTGCGATGAATGCGTCGAACTGTGCATGGACATCATCCGCGAAGAGAACAAGTCCTCGCTCGTGAAGTCGCGCGACGGCATTCCGACGCCAAAGGAAATTTGCAAGGTTCTGGACGACTACGTGATCGGTCAGCAGCACGCCAAGAAGGTGCTCTCGGTCGCGGTTCACAACCACTACAAGCGCCTCAACCATCAGACCAAGCACAACGATGTTGAACTGGCGAAGTCGAACATCCTGCTGATCGGGCCAACGGGCTCGGGCAAGACGCTGCTCGCGCAGACGCTCGCCCGCATCCTCGATGTGCCGTTCACGATGGCCGACGCGACGACCTTGACCGAAGCCGGTTACGTCGGTGAGGACGTCGAGAACATCATCCTGAAGCTGTTGCAGGCTGCCGATTACAATGTCGAGCGGGCGCAGCGCGGCATCGTCTACATCGACGAAATCGACAAGATTTCGCGCAAGTCCGACAACCCGTCGATCACCCGCGACGTGTCGGGCGAGGGCGTGCAGCAGGCTTTGCTGAAGATCATGGAAGGCACCGTGGCTTCCGTGCCGCCGCAGGGCGGCCGCAAGCATCCGCAGCAGGAGTTCCTGCAGGTGGACACGACCAACATCCTGTTCATCTGCGGTGGCGCTTTCTCGGGCCTGGAGAAGATCATCTCCTCACGCGGACGGACCACCTCGATCGGCTTCGCCGCTCAGGTTCTGGCGCCGGAAGACCGCCGCACCGGCGAAATCTTCCGCGAGGTCGAGCCTGAGGATCTGCTGAAGTACGGCCTGATCCCGGAATTCGTCGGACGTCTGCCTGTCGTGGCGACGCTCGAGGATCTGGATGAGGCTTCGCTCAAGAAGATCCTGACCGATCCGAAGAACGCGCTGGTGAAACAGTACCAGCGGCTGTTCGAGATGGAGAATATCGAGCTGACCTTCGCCGACGAGGCGCTTGGCGCGGTGGCCCGCAAGGCGATCGAGCGCAAGACCGGCGCGCGCGGGTTGCGGTCGATCCTCGAAAGCATTCTGCTCGAGACCATGTTTGATCTTCCCGGCCTTGAAGGCGTCGAGGAAGTCGTCATCTCACGCGAAGTGGTCGAGGCGACGGCGCGTCCGCTGTACATCTACGCTGATCGGTCGGACCGGGCGGCAGAGACCAGCGCCAGCGCCTGACGAGCCCACAGGAACCGTTGAGGTTTTCAACAGGAACCGGCTGCCGAGACCCCTCGGCAGCCGGTTTCTTGTCTTATGCGACATTAGAATAAGCCAAGACTGGCAGGGGTTTTCGCTCTCTTGACACCCCCATAGCCGATAGCCACCTAATGATGTGCTGCGGAGCGGAAGTCTCCGAGTCGCAGCAACCGAACCGGGCAGGGAGAGGCCGCACCACGGCCGCTGGCTCAAGAGAGCTCTTTCTTTATCCGGCACACAAGGCACCTTGTGGCGGTCGCGTTCAGCGGACTGCGTGCAAGGGGGCGCAACAAAAGGAATATGGGCATGACAACTGCCTCAAAGCCTCGTCCAGTCATCGTTCACGGCGAAAGCCACTCCTATCCGGTGCTGCCGCTTCGCGACATCGTCGTCTTCCCGCATATGATCGTGCCGCTGTTCGTCGGCCGCGAGAAGTCGATCAAGGCGCTCGAAGAGGTCATGAAGAACGATGCGCTGATTTTCCTCGCGACGCAGAAGAACGCGTCCGATGATGATCCGGCCCCGGATGCAATTTATGAGATCGGCACGCTCGCCAGCGTGTTGCAGCTCCTGAAGCTTCCCGACGGCACCGTGAAGGTGCTGGTGGAAGGCCTGGAGCGCGCCAAGGCCGGCAAGTATTCCGATCGCTCCGATTTCTACGAAGCCGAAGCTGTGGCCCTCGCCGACGTCGACGCCAAGAGCGTCGAGGCGGAAGCGCTGTCGCGTTCGGTCGTGTCCGACTTCGAGAGCTATGTGAAGCTGAACAAGAAGATTTCCGCCGAAGTGGTGGGCGTCGTTCAGCAGATCACGGATTTCGCGAAGCTCGCGGATACCGTGGCCTCGCACCTCGCTGTCAAAATCTCCGACCGCCAGACCATTCTGGAAACGTTGTCCGTCTCCCAGCGCCTTGAGAAGGTGATGGGCCTGATGGAGAGCGAGATCTCGGTGCTGCAGGTCGAGAAGAAGATCCGCTCGCGCGTCAAGCGCCAGATGGAGAAGACCCAGCGCGAGTACTACCTCAACGAGCAGATGAAGGCGATCCAGAAGGAACTCGGCGACGACGAAGGTCGCGACGAGCTCGCCGATCTTGAAGAGAAGATCAACAAGACCAAGCTCTCGAAGGAAGCTCGCGAGAAGGCGGCGCATGAACTGAAGAAGCTGCGGCAGATGTCTCCGATGTCCGCCGAGGCGACGGTCGTGCGCAACTATCTCGATTGGCTGCTGTCGATTCCATGGGGCAAGAAGTCCAAGGTCAAGAAGGACCTCGTTGCCGCGCAGGAAGTGCTCGACAGTGATCACTACGGGCTTGAGAAGGTCAAGGACCGCATCGTCGAGTATCTCGCCGTGCAGTCCCGCGCCAACAAGCTGACCGGACCGATCCTGTGCCTCGTCGGCCCTCCGGGCGTCGGCAAGACCTCGCTTGGCAAGTCGATCGCGAAGGCGACCGGACGTGAGTTCGTGCGCGTGTCGCTGGGCGGCGTGCGGGATGAAGCGGAAATCCGCGGACACCGCCGCACCTATATCGGCTCGATGCCCGGCAAGATCATCCAGTCGATGCGGAAGGCGAAGACCTCGAACCCGCTGTTCCTGCTGGACGAGATCGACAAGATGGGCGCCGATTTCCGCGGCGATCCGTCATCGGCCCTGCTTGAGGTCCTGGACCCCGAGCAGAACGCGACGTTCAACGATCACTACCTCGAGGTGGATTACGACCTCTCCAACGTGATGTTCATCACGACCGCGAATACGCTCAATATTCCCGGACCGCTGATGGACCGCATGGAGATCATCCGCATCGCCGGCTACACCGAGAACGAAAAGGTTGAGATTGCCCGCAAGCATCTCATCCCGGCCGCGATCGCCAAGCACGGCCTGAACTCGAAGGAATGGTCGATCGACGACGACGCGCTGCTGTTCCTGATCCGCCGCTACACCCGCGAAGCGGGCGTGCGTAACCTCGAGCGTGAGATTTCGACACTCGCCCGCAAGGCGGTGAAGGAATTGATGATCTCGAAGAAGAAGTCGGTGAAGGTGACCGAGGCTGTGGTCGAGGAGTTCCTCGGCGTGCCGAAGTATCGCTACGGCGAGATCGACAGCGAGGACCAGGTCGGTGTCGTGACCGGTCTGGCGTGGACCGAGGTGGGCGGCGAGTTGCTGACCATCGAAAGCGTCATGATGCCCGGCAAGGGCCGCATGACGGTGACGGGCAACCTGCGCGACGTGATGAAGGAGTCGATTTCGGCTGCTGCGTCCTACGTCCGCTCGCGAGCGATCAACTACGGCATCGAGCCGCCGCTGTTCGACCGCCGCGACATCCACGTGCACGTGCCGGAAGGCGCGACGCCGAAGGATGGTCCGTCGGCCGGTGTCGCGATGACGACGTCGATCGTGTCGGTGCTGACCGGCATTCCGATCCGGCATGATGTCGCCATGACCGGCGAGATCACGCTCCGGGGCCGGGTGCTGCCGATTGGCGGTCTGAAGGAGAAGCTGCTTGCGGCCGCGCGTGGCGGCATCAAGACGGTCTTCATTCCTGAAGACAACGCCAAGGACCTCACGGAGATTTCCGACGCCATCAAGGGCGGCATGGAGATCATCCCGGTCGCGCGGATGGACGAAGTGCTGGCCAAGGCGCTGGTGCGGATGCCGACCCCGATCGTCTGGGAAGAGGACGTGAAGGCGCTGGCAAAGCCTGATGCTGATGAGGCTGCAGGCGGCCTGACCGCACACTGAGCGATACGCGGAATTGATGATAAAACGGCGCCTTCGGGCGCCGTTTTTTTTATGCGCCATTGATCGCAAATGACGGCGATGCCGGGTTGCGCCGAAGGTGTTTGCCCGGCTAAAACACGCGGGCATCGCCGGTCGTCCGGCGAATGTTGAGGGCGGTTAGCTCAGCTGGTTAGAGCATCTCGTTTACACCGAGAGGGTCGGCGGTTCGAATCCGTCACCGCCTACCATAGGGTGCCTTCGGATAGGGTACCGACAGCTCCCATCGACAACAGGCGGAAATTCCCTTTCGCCACGTTCAGCGGCTGATCATCGTGGCGGACGAGCGGAAGATCGAGCTGGATGGGCTGCGCGGCTATGCCGCCATTGTGGTCGTCATCTATCATTCGATACTAGGGCTGGACGGCACGCAGCTCGATCGAATCCTGCGTGGCGCGTGGTCGGATTTCGGCCCCTACGAAGTTGCGACGAAGATATTTTTAAAAGTTTTCGACGGCGAACTGGCCGTCACGCTGTTCTTCGTTTTGAGCGGGACCGTTCTCTTCAAAAGCCTGATGCGCGAAGATGGCGGGCTCGGCAGCGCCGGCCGATTTTACGTTCGCCGGTTCTTCAGGATTTATCCCGCGCTTCTTGTTTGTCTTGTTGTATGCGGGCTGGCGTTCGCCGCCGGCGGACGTGCGGTGACGATGCAGGATTTCATCGCGAACGCGTTGCTTTACGACTTCAAAATCAATGGCGCGACGTGGACGATCAACGCCGAGATGATCGCGCCGGTTTTCCTTCTGCTGTGTTACGCCGGATACAAGGCAGGCAGGGAATGGGGGCTCGCGCTTGTCGCTTTCGGACTGATGTACCTGCTCGCATTGCCGCAGTTCGACGGCTACCTGGTTCTCTTTAATATCTCCTGGATCGGCTTCGCGCTGGGCGCACTGATCCCGACCCGGATTGGCCAAATCGCGGCGTCGATTCTGCCGAGGTGGTCATGGGTTGCCGCGCTGATTGCAGCGATCATCCTGCGCTGGCCGCTGCGGGAAATTTTCATCGCGTTGTTTGTCGCTGCGATCTACTACCGGCGGGCGGATGGTATCGATGCGTTCCTGTCCAGCCGGATTTCGCAGTTTCTGGGCAAGATCAGTTACAGCTTCTATCTTTTTAACGTGCTGTTTCTGGAGCTGATTTGCGACCGGCTGCGGCAGTATCCATGGGCGGTGGCGCATCCATTGGAGGCGGGCATCTGCGTTGCAGCCGTGGTGACTGCATGCATCATTCCGGTGGCCTATCTGTCGTGGGCCTATATTGAAATGCCGTTCAATCGCCTTGGGCATCGTTTGACAGGCCGGCCGCGCATAACGCCGGTCGTTCAGCCAGCGGTGCAATGATAGACCGCGTCGTCGTGCCATCCGTCTCGGAATTCGCCGAAGCGGAATCACGAAGCGGAGTCATGGCGCCGCCATCTTGACGGCCTAGATATTCTTTTAAGCGGACGATCCCTCGGTTCTTTTCCACTGCGGAGTTTCAGATGAAGTATTTCCTTTGCCGCTTCGTTCCTCCGGGCCCTGACTTCCTCAAGACCATGACGCCCGAGCAGAAATCGCTGATGAAAGCGCACGGCGAGTTCTTGCAGGCCTTGCTGGAGCAGGGCGGCGTTGTCGCGCATGGACCGGTGGCCGATCCGTCAGGCGGCTGGGGGCATGTCGCTGTTTGAAATGGCCGACGACGAGAGTGCCGACGATGTCCGCGCCATCGTCGCCGAAGACCCGATGGTCAAGGCTAATATCGGCGCGCGCTACGAGGTGCTGCCGATGCTTCAGTTGCGGATGCGGGGTTAGGCGCGAGGCTTTTGTCGCGTCATTGCGAGCGTAGCGAAGCAATCCAGAGCAACAGAAAGACTGGATTGCTTCGTCGCAAGGGCTCCTCGCAATGACGAATTAAGCCCGCTCCTCCCAGATCGCGGCGAGATGCACGATGGTTCGCACCGCGGCTTCCATGTCCTGAACGCTGACCCATTCGAGACGCGAGTGGAAGGCATGCTCGCCGGCGAAGATGTTCGGGCAGGGCAGCCCCATGAATGACAGGCGCGAGCCGTCGGTGCCGCCGCGAATGCTGCTGAGGATTGGCTGAAGTCCCGCGCGGCTGATGGCTTCCAGCGCGTACTCGACCACCTCGGGATGACGGTCGAGAACCACCTTCATATTGCGGTACTGCTCCTTGATTTCGAACGTATAGGACGAGTGCGGAAAGTCTTTCATGACGCCGCGCACGATGTCCTCCAGCAGGGCCTCCTTCTCCTTCAGGCCCTGCTCGGTGAAATCGCGCACGATCAGTGTCAGCGTGGCGTTGTCGAGGCCGCCCTGAAGTCCGACCGGATGCAGAAAACCTTCGCGGCCTTCGGTGGTTTCCGGGGCGATATCCTTCGGCAGCCGGTCGACGATGCGGGATGCGATCTTGAGCGCGTGCTCCATCTTTCCTTTGGCGAAGCCCGGATGAATGCTGACGCCCTGAATGGCGATGGTGACGCCGTCAGCAGAGAACGTTTCGTCCTCAAGATGGCCCGCGCTTTCGCCGTCGATGGTGTAGCCGAAAGCTGCATCGAGCTTGTTGAGATCGACCTTGTCCGCTCCGCGGCCGATTTCCTCGTCCGGCGTGAAAAGAATTTTGATTACGCCGTGTTTTATCTGTGGATTGGCGATCAGGACCTGCACGGCATCCATGATCTCGGCCACGCCGGCCTTGTTGTCGGCCCCGAGCAGGGTGGTGCCGTCGGTGGTGACGATGTCGCTGCCGATCTGGTCTTTGAGCGCGGGGTTGTCCGCTGCGCGAATAACCTGCGACGGATCGGCGGGCAGGACGATGTCGCCGCCCTGGTAGTTGCGCACGATCTGCGGCTTCACATCCTTGCCGGTGCAGTCAGGCGAAGTGTCCATGTGCGAGCAGAAGCAGATGACCGGCACGGTCTTGCCGGTATTGGCGGGCAGGGTCGCATAGACATAGCCGTGTTCGTCCATGTGCGCGTCGGCAAGGCCGAGATCACGCAATTCCTGCGCGACCAGACGGCCAAGGTCTTTCTGCTTTTCGGTGGACGGGCAGGTGGGCGACGACGCGTCGGACTGCGTGTCGATTCGCACGTAGCGCAGGAAACGGTCGAGAACGGTGTGGGTGAACTGGATAGCCAAAATTTGCTCCGTCATCCTGAGGTGCGAGCCGCTTGCGGCGAGCCTCGAAGGATGGGCCGCGCGGTTTGCCGTCGCCCTTCGAGGCCTTCGCTTCGCTACGGCACCTCAGGGTGACGGCAAGCGATACGCAAGACTTAGATCCTCCGTGTACTAACCCACACATGTGAAAGTGCCACCCAAAAGAAAACGCCATCCCGGCGGACCGGAATGGCGTTGGGCCTTAAAGTTCGGATGCCGGTCTTAGACGGCTTCCTTCAATTCCTTGGCAGCGCGGAAGGCAACCTTCTTGCTCGCCTTGATGTGGATCGCTTCACCGGTGGCCGGGTTGCGGCCCATGCGGGCGGCGCGCTTGCGAACCTGGAGAATGCCGAGGCCGACGATGCGGATACGCTCGCCCTTCTTGAGGTGCTTGGTGATCTTGGTGACCAGATCGCCGAGGATGGTTTCAGCGGTCTTCTTCGACAACTCGTGCTCTTCGGCGAGAGCGGCGGCAAGGTGCTTCAGGGTGACGGTCGCTGGGGTAGCTGCTTTCTTTGCCATATTTGGCCCTCCTCGTGGATACTAGGCTTCACAAAACTAACGGTACATCAGGGCTTAATTGATTCGGGAGCGTCCTGACTACGAGTTTTGCCTGTAAATAGCGCCTTATTTAAATCGGCGGTGGAAAAGAGCCTGACATACAAGGGGAAACGCAACAACCTTGACTTGGCTTCTCGCCACCTTTAAGTCCCACCTCCTGTGCGCAGATCGCTTCGGTCTACGCGGGAGTAGCTCAGTTGGTTAGAGCGCCGGCCTGTCACGCCGGAGGTCGCGGGTTCGAGCCCCGTCTCTCGCGCCACACATAAAATACATCCATTTATCAGTGGCTTAGATGCAGCGAGCAGTTTGCGCGCCGTATGTTTTGCGCTGTTCAAGCGGCTTTCTCGACATCCCCGCCAGTTGCGATTGTGCATTTTGGCCGTCGCGCACTCTCCTGTATGGCTATGGCGCGTTCGTCCGGACGCCAAAGAATCCACCGCAATATTTAGGGCGAGGAACGTCAGCATGCCGACCACCAGCACCGGGACCAACAGGAAGTACAGACTGGCCGTGATTCCCGGCGACGGCATCGGCAAGGAAGTGGTCCCCGAGGGACTGCGGGTGCTGGAAGCCGCGGCAAAGAAGTTCAATTTTGAACTGACCCTCGACAGCTTCGACTTCGCCTCCTGCGACTACTACCAGAAGCACGGCAAGATGATGCCGGACGACTGGAAGGCCCAGATAGGCAGCCACGATGCGATCTTCTTCGGGGCGGTGGGCATGCCGGCGATTCTGCCGGACCATATTTCTTTGTGGGGATCGCTGATCCAGTTTCGGCGGGAATTCGACCAGTACGTCAACCTGCGCCCGGTGCGCCTGATGCCCGGCGTGAAGTCTCCGCTGGCCGGCAGAAAGCCCGGCGATATCGACTTTTTCGTCGTGCGCGAGAACACCGAAGGTGAGTATTCGTCCATCGGCGGCCGGATGTTTCCGAACACGGACCGCGAGGTGGTGATTCAGGAAACCGTCATGTCACGCACCGGCGTCGACCGGATTCTGAAGTTCGCCTTTGAGCTTGCGCAAAGCCGTCCCAAGAAGCACCTGACGTCCGCCACGAAATCAAACGGCATCTCGATCACGATGCCCTACTGGGACGAGCGCGTGGAGGAGATGGCCAAGGCCTATCCGGGCGTGAAGTGGGACAAGTATCATATTGATATCCTGGCCGCGAACTTCGTCCTGCACCCGGACTGGTTCGATGTCGTGGTCGGCTCCAACCTGTTCGGGGACATCCTGTCGGACCTGGGGCCAGCCTGCACCGGCACCATCGGCATCGCGCCGTCCGGCAGTCTCAATCCGGAACGCAAGTTTCCCTCGCTGTTCGAACCGGTTCACGGCTCCGCGCCGGACATCGCCGGGAAGGGAATCGCCAATCCCGTCGGGCAGATCTGGTCGGCGGCGATGATGCTGGATCATCTCGGAGAGCCGGAAGCGGGCAAGGCGATTGTGTTAGCGATCGAGACCGCTCTGGCAGACGAAAAGCTGCGGACGCGGGATCTCGGCGGACAGGCCGACACGGTTGCATGCGGCAGGGAAATCGCGCGCATCTTGTCATAAACGGCGCCCGGAATAGGGGACTACGCCGAGGGTCGTATGGTCGTTGTTCCCTGTCTCGCTCCGCTGCCAATAAGCACCACAGATGGGTCAATCGGTGGAGCTTATTGGAGGCGGGAGGTCCCGGCGCGGGCGGGTTTCCGACCGGCGATAACAGCGGATCAGGCCTCAAAACAGCTTGTCTTGCCCTCCCTGTTGCGCTGCGCTATCCCTTTCGAACCATTCCAATGTTTCGCGAATCCGCGGGACAAATTCGGGCAGCATGAGGGTCGCCGATGGGCGGAATTCTGCAGAATTACCTGCCACTTGTGGTGTTTATCGGGGTCGCGACCGTGATCGGTCTCGCGCTTCTGATTGCGCCCTTCATCGTCGCCTATCAGCAGCCCGATCCGGAAAAGCTTTCTGCCTATGAATGCGGCTTCAATGCATTCGACGACGCGCGCATGAAATTCGATGTGCGGTTCTATCTCGTCGCGATTCTTTTCATCATCTTCGATCTGGAAGTCGCCTTCCTGTTTCCGTGGGCGGTGGCATTCGGCAAGCTCGGTCTCGCCGGATTCTGGTCGATGATGGTGTTCCTCGCCGTGCTGACCGTCGGCTTTGCGTATGAATGGAAGAAGGGAGCGCTCGAATGGGATTGAGCCCCAACACGGCGCCTTCGATCATGCAGCCCGCGGTCTCGCAGGCGGCGACAGGGATTCTCGATCCGCGCACCGGTCAGCCGGTCGGCGCGGACGACAAGTATTTCCTCGAGATCAACAGCGAACTGTCCGACAAGGGCTTCTTCGTTGCCGCGACCGACGACCTGATCACCTGGGCGCGCACCGGCTCGCTGATGTGGATGACCTTCGGTCTCGCATGCTGCGCGGTCGAAATGATGCAGGTGTCGATGCCGCGCTATGACGTCGAGCGCTTCGGCTTCGCGCCGCGCGCGTCGCCGCGCCAGTCCGACGTGATGATCGTCGCGGGCACGCTGACCAACAAGATGGCGCCTGCGCTCCGCAAGGTCTACGACCAGATGCCGGAGCCGCGTTACGTCATCTCGATGGGGTCGTGCGCCAACGGCGGCGGCTACTATCACTACTCGTATTCGGTGGTGCGCGGCTGCGATCGCATCGTGCCTGTCGATATTTATGTTCCGGGTTGTCCGCCGACCGCGGAGGCGCTGCTTTACGGCGTGCTGCTGTTGCAGAAGAAGATCCGGCGCACCGGAACGATTGAACGGTAATCGCACATGGATGATGCGAAACTAGACGCTCTTGGCCAGACGATCGTGGCCGCGCTTCC
>JAFVHU010000077.1 GCA_017474385.1 Afipia sp.
ACCTTCTTGAGATGAGCGACTGGCACCTTGCCGGGACGGAAACCGTTCAGCCGAACCTTGTCCTTCATGTCGACAAGACGGGCATCCACCTTGGCATCGATATCCGACGCGGGAACGCTGACCTTGAACTCGTGCTTCAATCCCTCGGCGAGGGTTTCAGTAACCTGCATGGCGTCAATCTTCTTCCGGCTTGACCCGGCGCAGCCGGGTCGTTGTCAATCGGTTGGATACAAACCATTCGGCAGCGGAGCCGTTCGGAATGCATCGGTGGTGAGGCGGACACGTTCCCGCGAGGGACGTCTCCTCCAGAATGTCTTGCGCAAACGAAAAGCGCCTGGTGCGGGCGGAGGGACTCGAACCCCCACAACTTTCGTCACTGGAACCTAAACCCAGCGCGTCTACCAGTTCCGCCACGCCCGCGTAGCGCATGTCGTTAATGTCCCGGCACAGCCGCGAGCGGCGGGCTTATAACATGAGGCAACCGGTTCGCAGCAAAAAAATGGCTTTCGCAACGCGGCCTTAGGGCGCGCTCGGAAGTGCCATGCGGCGACCAAGCGCCCGCTGGACAGCGGGTGCGGAAAATGGTCCGCATGGGCCATGAAAAGGACCATGACAAATCAGGTTTTTTCGCCGTCCAGGCGGGTTCTGCTGGCCGGACTGGGAGGGGCCGCCCTTGCCTCCGGGCTGCGGCTGCCTGCCTTTGCCCAAGGAAAAGTATTGGCGCAGACCGGGGCCGCCCTGTCCCTGCGGGCGCGACCCGCGACGGCGACGGTGGGCACCGGCCTGCCCAAGAGCCAGATCTGGGCCCTCGAAACGGGGGCCACGGGGCCCTTGCGGCTCTCCAAGGGCGATCTGGCCGTTACGCTTTCAAATGAACTCCCCGCTCCTATCGTCCTGAACTGGCTGGGAATCGACGGCGCGCAGGCGGCATCCCCGCTGACCGGACAGGCCCCCATTCCGCCGGGCGGACGGGCAGCGTTCACCGTGCCCCTGCGCCAATCGGGAACATGTCTGGTGAATGCGCAGCTTCTTGGCGAAGCATCCGGGCAGCCGACGGCGGCCCGCGCGCTCATCGTCGAAGACAATCCGCCGGTGACCGTAGATCGCGACGAAGTTTTGCTGATCGAGGAGTGGCGCGTGAAGCCGGACGGCAGCGCCATCGTGCCGGGAAGCAATCCGGACGGCACCACCGCTGCATGGACCGTCAACGGACAACCGAGTCTCGATATCACCGCGAAGGTCAACGAACGGCTGCGCCTGCGTTTCATCAACGGGTGCGCGCGTTCACCCATTGGTTTGCGAATCGAGAATCACGACGTGCGCGTGATGGCGATTGACGGCGCGCTCGCCGAACCGTTCGCGGCCCGCGACGGGCAACTCGTACTCGCGCCCGGTTCGCGGATCGATGTGTTCATCGACGCGACGCGTGCGCCGGGCACGATCTCGCAGATCATTCTGCATGACGGTAGCGCACCTCGGACGATTGCGCGGTTGATCACATCGAACGACGCGCCTGTCCGCGCCGCCCCTTTGCCCCCGGCGGATGCGTTGCCGTCAGGTAACTTGCCGGCGCGGCTGAATCTTCAGGGCGCGCTCCGCAGCGATCTCTCGCTCGATCCGAAGATGCAGTGGGTGACGCCCGCAAGCTTCGCGGCTGCAACGCCACCGGCCTATGCCGTGAAGCGCGGACGCACTGTGGTGATGGCGATCAACAATCCGACCACGGCGCCTGTGGTCTTCCGCCTGCACGGCCACCACTTCCGCCTGCTCGACCGCCTCGACGACGGCTGGAAGCCGTTCTGGCTCGACACACTGATGATGGACAAGGGCCAGACCCAACGCATCGCTTTCATGGCCGAATACACCGGACGCTGGCTGATGGAGGCCACCGCGCTGAACTGGGCCGCGCCCAAACTCGTGCGCAGCTACACGGTGGAGTGAGCTCGTCATCCTGAGGTGCGAGCACTTGCGAGCCTCGAAGGATGACATCACTGAATGCCGTCGCCCTTCGAGGCCCATAGCCGTTCGAAGAACGGCGTTCTTTCGAACGCCTATTGCTTCGCTACGGCACCTCAGGGTGACGGCTCGCCGAACATGCCATCGAATTCGTCGATCGCTAATACGCAATCCCGATCTCGTCGTAGAGATTGCGCAGCACCGCGGGCAGCACCTCCGGAAGATCCTCGGCAATCAGACCCGGACCGAACTCCTGTCCAGTTTCGCCATGCATCCACGCGCCGATGCAGGCTGCTTCGAAGGCCGGAACGCCCTGCGCCAGCATGCCGCCGATGATCCCGGCCAGCACGTCGCCCGACCCCGCCGTCGCAAGCCACGGCGGCGCGTTGGCCGTAATCGCGGCACGCCCGTCAGGCGCCGCGACAACGGTGTCCGCGCCCTTCAGCAGCACCACCGCGCCCGATTGAACGGCCGCTAGGCGCGCATGTTCAAGCTTCGACCCCTGTGGATAATCAGACCGCAACCCGCTGAACAGGCGTCCGAATTCTCCGTCATGCGGGGTGAGGATAACCTGTGGATCGTTTTGCTTTTTGATCTCAGCAGAGAGCGTCTCGGGAACGCTGGCGAAACTGGTCAGCGCATCGGCATCGAGCACCAGGCCGCGGTGCGCGGACAGCGCCGCATGCACGATCTCGCGCGTGCGCTCGCCGACGCCTGCTCCCGGCCCGATCACGCAGGCCTTGAGCCGTTTGTCGGCAAGCAGCTCAGTGAACTGCTTCGGCGTCTCGGTCTCGCGCACCATCACCGCCGTCAGCGCCGCTGCATTGACCGCGAGCGCATCGCGCGGCGACGCCACCGTGACCAGCCCCGCGCCGGCACGCAGCGCGGCCCGCGCCGCGAGACGCGCGGCGCCCGTCGACACGAGATCGCCGGATACGACCACCGCATGCCCGCGCGCATACTTGTGGCCGTCGACCTGCGGAAACGGAAACACGTCGGCCCACAGATCCGGAACGTTCTCGAATGTCTTGGGTGCGATCTTGTCGAGCACGTCCGTATCGATGCCGATGTCGGCCACATCGGCATCGCCGCAGTGAGTGCGCCCCGGCAGCAGCAGATGTCCCGGCTTGCGGCGGAAAAACGTCACGGTGGCGGATGCCTCGACGGCGATGCCCATCACTTCGCCGGTGTCGCCATTGATGCCGCTCGGCAGATCGACGCTCAGGATCGGAACGCCGCTGGCGTTCATCGCCGCGATCATCTCATGAGGGTCGCCCTTCACCGGACGATTGAGACCCGCGCCGAACAGCGCATCGATAATGAGATTGGGTTTGCCGATCGCCTGCGGATCGCACGGCAGGACGGCGCCCGTCCATTCTTCGGCGGCGAACGCGGCATCGCCCTTCAAAGAGGCGCGGTCGCACAGCAGAATGACGGAGACGTCGCGCCCGCGCGCCGCCAGTTCAGCCGCGGCAATGAACCCGTCGCCGCCGTTGTTGCCACGGCCCGCGACGACCAGGATCCGTCCCCGCTCCGCCATCGCCTCCGCCGCCAGCGCGACCGCCTGACCGGCGCTGCGCATCAGGGAAAATCCGCTGGTGCCGCCCGCAATCGCGGCCTGGTCGGCGCTCGCCATTTCGGCGACTGTCAGGAGCTCCATATGCCGTTCGCCTGTTCGGTTCGCCTCATCCAGAGGCATTCTGATGGGAGGAAGATGAAAAGCATCAGTCTAATTTTTGTGCAATTGCCCAATTGATAGCCTTTCACTCTTGCGGCATCCGCCGCACAAAGAGGCAAAGTCGCCTCTAACAGAATGATCTTGTTGCTCAATTCCACGTCTTAACGAATTGGCATAGACCCTGCTTTTAGGGGGAGACTTTCGGATTGTCTTGCTCACCGGCTGAGGCCAGGCGGGCCGACTATCGTTTTCCGGGTTGTTCACCTTCCCGCGGCCACGATGTGACGACGAACCGACGTGACGAGCGCGTCCATCGCGCGATATGGAAGTACAGACAGGCCAGTAGAAGTGCCGGGGAGACGTTCAGTGAAAAAGATCGAGGCCATCATCAAGCCCTTCAAGCTCGACGAGGTGAAAGAAGCCCTTCAGGAGGTTGGAATTCAAGGCATCACCGTCACCGAGGCCAAGGGCTTTGGCCGGCAGAAGGGTCACGCCGAGCTGTACCGCGGCGCTGAATACATCGTGGACTTCCTGCCCAAGGTCAAAATTGAGATTGTGATCGGCGACGATCTTGTCGAGAAAGCCATAGACGCGATCAGGCGCGCCGCGCAGACTGGCCGGATCGGCGACGGTAAGATATTCGTATCCAACGTCGAGGAAGCCATCCGCATCAGAACGGGAGAGTCCGGCCTCGACGCCATTTGAAGCTGGTTTTTTAGCCTGACCCGCCCTCGCCTCGCCGGCAGCTTCCTGCTGCCTGCCGAGGTTCCCGCCGTATCCAGACCATTCCACGACGAACGCCAAAGCCAAAGCAGACATAAGGGGTATTCATGAAGACCGCCAAAGACGTCCTCAAGTCGATCAAGGACAACGACGTAAAATACGTCGACCTGCGTTTCACCGATCCGCGCGGCAAGTGGCAGCATGTGACGTTCGACATCTCGATGATCGACGAGGACATCTTCGCCGAAGGCACGATGTTCGACGGCTCCTCGATCGCCGGCTGGAAGGCCATCAACGAGTCCGACATGACGCTGATGCCCGACCCGGCGACGGCGACGATCGATCCGTTCTTCGCCGAGACCACCATGGTCATCACCTGCGACATTCTCGAGCCGTCGACCGGCGAGCCCTACAACCGCGACCCGCGCGGCATCGCCAAGAAGGCCGAAGCCCAGGTCAAGGCAATGGGCGTGGGCGACAGCGTGTTCGTCGGCCCGGAAGCCGAATTCTTCGTGTTCGACGACGTGCGCTATCAGACCACGCCGTACAACACCGGCTTCAAGCTGGACTCGTCCGAACTGCCGATCAACTCGGACACCGAGTATGAGGGCGGCAACCTCGGCCACCGCATCCGCACCAAGATGGGCTATTTCCCCGTGCCGCCGCAGGACTCGGTGCAGGACATGCGCTCGGAAATGCTCGGCTCGATGGCCAAGATGGGCGTCAAGGTCGAGAAGCATCACCACGAAGTCGCTTCCGCCCAGCACGAGCTCGGCATGAAGTTCGACACGCTGACCCACATGGCCGACCAGATGCAGATCTACAAGTACTGCATCCATCAGGTCGCGCACATCTATGGCAAGACCGCCACCTTCATGCCGAAGCCGGTATATGGCGACAACGGCTCGGGCATGCACGTGCACCAGTCGATCTGGAAGGACGGCAAGCCGGTGTTCGCCGGCAACAAGTACGCCGATCTCTCCGAGACCTGCCTCCACTACATCGGCGGCATCATCAAGCACGCCAAGGCCATCAACGCCTTCACCAACCCGTCGACCAACTCCTACAAGCGTCTGGTCCCGGGCTATGAAGCGCCGGTGCTGCTCGCCTACTCGGCGCGCAACCGTTCGGCATCCTGCCGCATCCCTTACACGACGTCGCCAAAGGCGAAGCGCGTCGAGGTGCGTTTCCCCGATCCGATGGCCAACCCGTATCTCGCTTTCGCGGCGATGCTGATGGCCGGCCTCGACGGCATCAAGAACAAGATCGATCCGGGTCCGGCGATGGACAAGGATCTGTACGATCTGCCGAAGGAAGAGCTGAAGACCATCCCGACGGTCTGCGGTTCGCTGCGCGAAGCGCTCGAGAACCTCGACAAGGATCGCGCGTTCCTCAAGGCCGGCGGCGTGTTCGACGACGACTTCATCGACAGCTTCATCGAACTGAAGATGACCGAAGTCGCTCGCTTCGAGATGACCCCGCATCCGGTCGAATTCGAAATGTACTACTCGCAGTAAGCCGCGGGCTTCACTGAAGATTGCAGGAAAAGAAGGCGCCCTTAAAGGGCGCCTTCTTTGGTTTCGGACTTATTCGGATTTACATGCAATGATTGTTTCTCGGATGTCGGCTTAAGGTTCATGCAAATGCCGTTTAAGACACAGCTAACCGAAACAACGATCAGAATTCAAAATACAACCAAATCAAATGGGAGCACGGTAGGGACAGGTTTCTTTGTGAGCCTAAAAGCCGAAGACAATCAATTGTGCCATCTCATAGCAACGAACAGACATGTGTTACATAACGCGGCAAGCATTCGACTGTTCTGTTCATTTGGTGACGACACGGGGTTGAAAAACAACGAACCTCCGACATACATGGATGTACCCAATCCAGAACCTCTCATAATTTATCCCGAAGACCCCTCGATCGATCTCGCTATTCTTTTGTTCTCTCCAATTTTCAATTCAATAAAACGCGAATTCGGAAAACGGATTTAATTTAAATCCATCCCGGAAGATCATTTTCTGACGGATGAAAAGGCAGCAACACTCAACGCCATACAGGATGTGCTGATGATCGGCTATCCAAATGGACTATGGGATCAAAAAAATAACCTCCCCATCGCGCGCAGAGGAATAAGTGCAACACCCATCTATTCAAACCAGAATGGAAAGAACGAGTTTCTTATCGACTGCGCGTGCTTTCCTGGATCTAGCGGCTCGCCCATATATACGTATCAGCAGGGTATCTATCAAAACGGAGATGGGCTGGAGATAAAGTACGATTCGCTTCAGTTGGCCGGCGTTCTCTATGCTGGACCGACGGCTAAGAGGAACGCGGAAATATTGGAGGATCAAGCTGAATTGTCGAAAGTCACATTCGCTCAAGTAGAGACAATGATCCATCTCGGTTACTGTATTAGATCGACTGAAATACTAAAGCTCAAACCTGCACTGGTTCGGCGCGGGATCAAACTCATTTAGCCACGGCTTCACACCTTCTTGCTTTTGCCGGCCTTCGTTCGCACAGCCGCAGCGGTTTTCTTCGCCGCCTTCTTTACCGCCACCTTTTTCTTCGCTTTCTTGCCCTGATTGAATTCAATCGCTGCACGAACAAGATTCTTCAGCGCACGCGCATCGATCTTGTCACCTTCGAAAAGATCGATCGCGCGCCACACCTTGCCTTCAAGACCTGCATTGAAGAGCTTGTCGGGATCGGGAAGACTCGCGCCGCGGGCAAAGGTCAGCTTCACCTTGTCCTTGTGAGCGTTGCCGACAACGATAACTCCATCGCGCTCCCACACCGGACTTCCCATCCACTTCCATTCCTCGACGATCTCCTTGTCGGCCGCGAGGATACTCTTGCGGACGCTGGCGAGGGTTTTGCCGCGCCAGTCCGAGAGTTTCGCGATCAGTGCGTCGATCTTTTCCGATGGAGTCATTTATGCCTCTTATTGGTCCCGCTTCATGCGACCGAAATGGACGTCATTCCGGGGCGCGCCGAAGGCGCGAGCCCGGAATCCAGACGAACAGAGCTTGACGATTCTGGATTCCGGGCCCGCCGCTCCGCGGCGTCCCGGAATGACCGCGGAATTTTTTTCGACAGCGTTTCAGCTTTGACTTGTCTGGCAAAACTTCAATCGGCCCGTGCCAGCACCTGCTCCAGATTTCCGAAGAACTGCTCCCAGCCGTGCCGCGCGCCGCCGAAGGCCTGCTTCTGATCCGGCCGGAAGCCCGCTTGCTCCATGCGCAGATGCGTCCCCGAAGCCGTCGGCGTGAGCGTGAAGGTCACCACGCTGGTCAGATTGAAGGCCGCATCGTCGTGCGCAAAATTCCAGGTGTAGGACAGCGTCCTGTTCGGCTCGACGGCGAGCACCTCGCAGTCCAGCACGCCGCCCCACTCGCCCTTGAGATTGAAGTTGTGGCCGACGACAGGCTTGAAGTCATTCTTCATCAGCCATTCCTCGATCAGGTGCGGTTGCGTCAGCGCGCGCCAGAGCTTTTCCGGCGGAAAAGAGAAGTCTCTTTCCACAACGACAGAACGCGTTTCGGTCATGGTGGTGCTCATTGGTCCATCCTTCTCAGCAAATTTTCGAGGTCGTCGAACCGGCTTTCCCAGAAGCCGGCCATCTGGCTTGTCCAGTCGATCAGGGGCGCCAAGGCGCCGAGCTGCGCTCTGTAATGGGTTTGCCGTCCCTCATGCCGGTCGCTCACCAGCCCGGCCTGCTTGAGAACGCCGAGATGCTTCGAGACGGCCGGCTGCGAGACCCCGGCCTGCGCCGTCAGCGCCCCGACAGTCTGCTCTCCTCCGCGGCACAAGCGCTCGAAGATCGCCCGGCGGGTCGGATCTGCGAGTGTTTTGAAGAGCATATCGTAGGTGTTCGGCATCTGAGATCAATAACCCGCTGGCTATGGATTAACGTATAACCAGCGGACTATGGATCAGTCAAGCGGGAAACGGCGGTGTGTATTTATACACTTGATCCCAATTGATTGAGTGTGTATTTATACATCATGAAATCTCAGGACATTATAAAGGCCCTGAAAGCAGATGGCTGGGAACAGGTCGCCCAAAGGGGCAGCCACGTTCAGTTCAAGCATCCAACAAAGCGGGGCCGCGCGACTGTCCCGCATCCAAAGAAAGACATCCCGCTTGGGACGCTAAGAAGCATCGAGAAACAAGCGGCACTAAAACTGAACTGAACGCCAAATATCAAATATGGCCATCGCGGCCGCCCTACTGATTTAGAGGGAGCAAATACAATGCGACAGTACATCGCCCTGATCCACAAAGACGCTGACAGCGACTACGGCGTTTCGTTTCCTGATCTTCCCGGCGTTATCAGCGCGGGTAGCACCTTGGATGAAGCGCGCGACATGGCGACCGAAGCCTTGGCCCTTCACATCGAGGGGCTGATTGAGGACGGCGAAGCCATTCCCGAACCCTCTTCACTTGAAGACGTGATGGCGAATGCCGAAAACAGAGATGGTGTGGCAGTCCTCATTGCAGCGCCTGCGACGGTGACAAAATCGGTTCGGGTCAACGTGACTCTTCCGTCCGATGTGCTGGAGCAAATTGACCAGTATGCAGAACGTGAAGGGTTTACGCGCTCCGGATTTCTGGCCCAGGCAGCGAAGAAAGCCATGGTGGCATAAAGCGCGAGCATCTCAACACGGGGCCGTGGATTCCGGGCTCGCGCGAAAACGCGCGCCCCGGAATGAACAACGGAGCCCGCAACATTTCGTGATGGGGATACGAATCCCCACGCTCCAGACCTCTCTTAAGTTCGGCATGTCCTGTTCGTGAGGGGCGCTTCTCGAGGGCGCTCATGAAGCGGAGCAGGATGCGGTGCCCGCGCGCGTGGTTCGCAGCCATGTCGTCCGGGAGGCTGGGGTCAGCGTCCGGGCCAACTACGTGGCTCTGCTCATCAAGAGCTGGACGCGGACAGGATGAAGGCAGGCGAAAGCCAGCCGGATCGAGGCGCGTGTCGCGCTTGTCCTGTCCCGGAAGCACGCTCCCCTCGCCCAAAATCCCGCAATGGAGCGCCGCAAGGCGATGCGCTTCCTTTTCGCCAAGGAAGCGAGACAACACATTTGCGCCTCGCGGCGCTCCATGCCCCTCGCTTTTGAGGGCGCGAACGAGGCAGGCCTCGCGCGCGCATCGAGGGGACAACCAAAAGCACACCTCGCGCGTGGCGCGAGAGTAATCACGCTCGTCTTTCGTTGGCGCGAATGGGGCAAGCCCCACACGCGCATGCTGTTTGAAAATTGAATCTGGAAATGCCGATGATGGGCCGCTGACGGCACCGGCATAACTGTGTCATGGCCGGGCCTGTCCCGGCCATCCCGACAACGATGGCACCGTGCTCACCTAGTCGGGATCACCGGGACAAGCCCGGTGATGACACTGTGGGAGATAATCTGGATCAGGCCATGCCGCGCGGCTGTCACGCCATCTTCTCTTGATCCGGCGCAGCCTTTCAGGAAAGACTGAACCCGCAATAACGGAAGAGGACAGCACGTGTCAGCCCCCATCGAGACCCGAGTGCAGACCCGCAGCGACCTCGCGTGGTCGATCGCAGTGGGGGGCATCGGCGTCGTCGCCTTCACGGCCTTCCTACTGTTCGCCTGGACCTACGCGGCCACGCTGTTTCTGGTGTTCGCGGGCGCCCTGCTCGGCGTCGCCCTCACCGCCATGACGCATCTGCTGCAAAAGGTCATGGGCGGGCCGCACGCGCTGCGCCTTGCGCTGGTCTGTGTCGTGCTGGCGGGCTTCTTGTCCGGCGTGGTGTTCCTCGGCGGCTCGACCATCGCGCGGCAGGCCGCCGTGCTGAGCAACACCCTCAAGTCGCAACTCGTGACCGTGAAGACGTTCCTTGAACAGCATGGCGTCGACACCAGCTATCTGGAGCTCGGCAGTCCCACAGCGGCCGCGACGACAGCCGCCACCGCCGACACACCGGCGACGGCGGCCCCCACGCCCCCGCCCGGCCTGCCGAAAAACCTGCCGAGCGCAGGCGCCCTCGCCTCCGGCGGCGGCGCCATCGTCAGCCAGACCTTGAAGCTGTTGCTCGGCACCGTCAGCGCCGTCGGCAACTTCTTCATCGTGCTGTTTTTAGGCCTGTCGTTCGCGGCACAGCCGAGCGTGTATCGAAAAGGCCTGCTGGCGCTGGCGCCAAAGAAGTATCGCCGCGATGTAACCGTTGTGGTCGACCGCATCAGCGATACGCTGGAGCGCTGGCTGATTGCGCAGATGATCACCATGGCCGCCGTGTTCCTGGTGACATGGATCGGTCTGTCGATCATCGGGATCGACAGCTCCTTCATCCTCGGCATTCAGGCCGGACTGCTGGCGTTCATCCCGACCGTCGGCGCGCTGATCGGCGGACTGATCATCGTGCTGGCGAGCCTTGCGTCCGGATGGGTCGCCGCGGCCAGCGCGTTCGTGCTGTTCCTCGGCGTCCACGCGCTGGAAAGCTATATCCTGACGCCGATCATCCAGCGCCAGGCGCTCGATATCCCGCCCGCGACGCTGTTCGCGTTCCAGATCCTGCTCGGCGTCGTGTTCGGGCTGTGGGGACTGGCGCTGGCGCTGCCGCTGATGGCGATCGTGAAGGTCATCATCACGTATCTGCGCGAAGACGGCGAGGAACGCCCGCCGGAATTCGTCATCGCGGGCAAGTCCTGAACGGGCAAATCCTGAAACAGAAAGGCGCTGTTCTCAGCGCCTTTTCCTTTCGATAGCGGTTCTCAGAAATTCACCACCGTATTGGTGTGTTCGACTTCCGGCGGCGAGGCGAAATGCGGCCCGACCAGCGCGCGCCATTCCTGGAAGTTTGACGACTCGCGGAAATCCACCGTGTGGTTTTCGAGGGTTTCCCACTTGATGTGCAGCCGGTAGCGCGACGGCTTCTCGATCGACCGATGCAACTCGAAGCTTTTCCAGCCCTTGCAGCGCTTGAAAATCGATTCCGCCTTGGCGACCGCCGCCTCGAAATCCTTCTCGCTACCCGGCTTGACTTCGATTTGTGCAATTTCGGTGATCATGGTCTTCCGCCCTTTCTGGTTATTTAGGGGCTCTAGCGCAAAAATAGGGGCCGGAAAAGACAAGGGCGCCCTGAGCGCCCTGTTGAAACCATACCGCTGCGCTATCAGCCTTCACATGAAGGTCACGAGCGCTCCCAGCAGCGCGAGCACGCAGCCTCCCAGAACCACCGGCTGCCAGTCGAACACCGATCCATAGCGCCCCTCGGCGCGGCGCGCGGTGATCAGGGCGTTCTCGTATTCATCGGATGTCGAAAACATACAGGCGAAGCCGGTCCGTGCGGAGGCAACGGTCGCTTCGAGTGCGTTGATGTCGGCTTGTGAATCGTGGCTGCTTACGATGGTCATACCGCATGGTACGGCGTGCATGGTAAACAGATGGTTAGCGCGGCGATTTCGTCAGGCGTGAACTTCAATCGGCGCGCGGTCCACCTCTGCCTTGTCCGGCTGCGATGACCCGCTGCGGATCTGGTTGCGGCGGGCGTTCTCGAGCGACAACGGCTGCTCCACTGCGGCCTCGACGCGATTACGCCCGGTGCGCTTGGCCTGATAGAGCGCCGTGTCAGCCGATGCCATCAGCACTTCAAGCTCGGTATTCGCCGGACCGCCCGCGACACCGATGCTGACTGTGGTTTCCAGCGGCGCATCGTCGATGGCCACACCGGACGCCTCGAACGCCTCGCGCACGCGCTCCGCAGCGAGCAACGCTTCCTCGATTGAACACGGCAACAGGGCGGCGAACTCTTCGCCACCGACCCGGCCGACGAGATCGCTCATGCGCAGCGATGCGACAACGATGTTGGAAAAAACCTTCAGGACGTCGTCGCCTGCGGCGTGGCCGAAGCGATCGTTGACTGATTTGAAGTGGTCGATGTCGAAGATCATCACGGTCACGGGACGACCGGCCTTTGCCTCGCGCTCGATCATGCGCGATGTCGCCTCACCAAAACCGCGCCGGTTCAGGAGCCCCGTCAGGGGATCGATCGACGCAGCAGTCTTGTGTGCGCTGACCGTCCGCTCGGACACCAGCATGACGATAATGAACACCGTGCCTACGGCATAGATCACAAGCTCGGCGGCGAATGCCGCGACCCAGACCTGAGCCATGATCGCTGCGTCAGCCGACCGGTACAGGTCACCGAGAAGGATCGGCAGCATCAGGACAATGCCATGCAGCAGCGGCACGAAGATCGCGGGCCAGCGCGCGCGCAGGCTCTTGCGCCGCTCCCGCCAAAGCTCGCCGGCGGTCAGCGCCGCATAGGCAGCAACGATAGCCGCGCCGACGATCATCCGCAGTTCAGGATCAATCGGATCGCGCGCGACGACCGCGGCGACCCAGAGCGCAGGCCCGGCGATCACCCCGATCCAGCTCGCAGGGCGGCCATGGAAGGCGCGCGCCGCGTCCCACACCAGACCGCAGGCGATAAAGCCCACGGCGTTAACGGCGAGCGACAGCTCCCAGCCAAGCTCGGGGCCGCCCACCGTCCACAGCGCGACCGATGCCGCGCCGAGGATATAGGCCGCGCCCCACCAGCCGAGCGCCGCGATCTTTTCCTGGCGCCAGAAGAACAGCAACATCGCGCCGAGCAGCGCTGCTGCCAGCGTTGCGACGAGATACAGCGTCGAAATGTCCAAAGACAAATGTGTGCCAGCCGGCATGTTCTATGCAGCGCTTTTAAAATAGATGGAGCTGGAATAGCCCCCTCAGCCATCGTTGAGGCTAGCAACGGTGTCTTGGCACTCCGTTTGCGGCGGTCACAAAATTTTCGGGAAAAATCGCTGCAATTCGGCTGTATCTGGAACAGAAAAAGGCGCCCGAAGGCGCCTATTGAATCTTGTAGATGCCGCAGATTGCGGAAAATTTGAACGAAACGATTAGCGCTTCGAGAACTGGAAGGACCGGCGGGCTTTCGCCTTGCCGTACTTCTTACGTTCAACGACACGCGAGTCGCGGGTCAGGAAGCCGCCCTTCTTGAGGACGCTGCGCAGATCCGGCTCGAAGTTGGTCAGAGCCTTCGAGATGCCGTGACGCACGGCGCCTGCCTGGCCCGACAGACCACCACCGGCGACGGTGCAGATCACGTCGTACTGGCCCTGACGGGCAGCGGCGACGATCGGCTGCTGAATCATCATGCGCAGCACCGGACGGGCGAAGTAAACCTCGACCTCGCGGGTGTTAACGACGATCTTGCCGTTGCCTGGCTTGATCCAGACGCGTGCAACGGCGTCCTTGCGCTTGCCGGTTGCATAGGCGCGGCCCTGCTTGTCGACCTTCTTCTCGTACTTCGGAGCTTCCGGTGCCGCTGTCTTCAGCGCCGACAACTGGTCAAGGGACTGCATGGTATCGGACATTATGCGGCCCTCATGTTCTTGCGATTCATCGATGCGATATCCACGATTTCCGGCTGCTGCGCTTCATGCGGATGTTCCGCACCTGCGTAAACACGCAGGTTGCCGAGCTGCACACGGCCCAGCGGACCGCGCGGGATCATGCGC
The DNA here is from genome assembly GCA_017474385.1 of Afipia sp. Taxonomy (GTDB): domain Bacteria; phylum Pseudomonadota; class Alphaproteobacteria; order Rhizobiales; family Xanthobacteraceae; genus Afipia. Next base: position 13,897 of record JAFVHU010000077.1, read on the forward strand.
TCAATCGCCTTCTCGACGACGCGCTCAGGAAAGCGACCCTCGAGGATCGACTTCGCGGTGCGCTCTTTAATGCCACCGATGAAACCGGTGTGGTTGTAGTAAACCTTGTTCTCACGCTTGCGTCCGGTGAGGACGACGTGAGCCGCGTTGATGATGATGACGTTGTCACCGCAATCGACGTGGGGGGTATAAGTCGGGAGGTGCTTGCCGCGCAGGCGCATGGCAACCAAAGTCGCGAGGCGACCAACGACCAGACCCTTGGCGTCGATCAGCACCCACTTCTTGTTGACCTCGGCTGGCTTTGCCGAAAACGTCTTCATGTGAGTTGTCCGTGAAATGGAACGTCCGGCGCAATCGCCGGACTGGCACGTTTCTAGATAACCCGCCTGCGCCCGTCAATGCCATTCGAGCAAAATTAACACAGCAAAATCAGCGCATTACAAATATGGTTCTATACTACCCTTCAAATCATCGAATGTTCGGAATGGAGTATGTCGAGGTGACATGAGCGATCGGATCGGGCGAAGTCCCCGATAACAGGCTCACTTCTCCGACGGCGAGGCGCTTTCCAAGCTTCATCAGCTTCGCAGCGGCCAGCACATCCTGGCCCGGCTGGCCCTTACGCAGGAAGTTGATATTGAGGCTGGTCGTCACGGCCAGCCCGACGGGACCAATGGCCGAAAGCAGCACCACGTACATTGCGAAGTCCGCCAGCGCCATCAGTGTGGGACCGGAGACCGTGCCGCCGGGGCGCAGCATCCGCTCGCTATAGGGTTGCCGCAGCAGGCTCGTTGCACCGTCGGCGCTCTCGATCAGGATTTCACCGCTAGCGAAGGCCTGCGGAAACTCCCTGTGGAGAAACGCTTCGAGTTCTGCCACGGTCATCTTCGGCTTGTTCATGGAACGTATGTCCTGCCCTGCTCTCGTATGTGACGGTTTTGTATCTTAGGGTGAGCACGATAGCGAGCCTGACGGAACCCAAAAGCGAACCTGGAATCTGAGCCTAAAGACTATGACCGCACAAACATCACGTGCTCCATCGCTGGCACCTTCGCCGCTTCTGCGCGAGACGATCGGCAGCATCGCTGTGCTTACGCTTGATTCACCCAAAACGCGCAACGCGTTGTCGGAAGCGATGATCGCTGCGCTCCACGGAGCGATCGATTCCGTTCGCGACGACAAGAGCGTCCGCGCGGTCGTGATCGCCGCGGAGGGACCGGCCTATTCGTCAGGTCACGATCTCAAGGAACTCACAGCTCGCCGCAGCGATGCAGACAAAGGCAGAGCCTATTTTTCGCAGATGATGAAATCATGCAGCGACATGATGCAGGCCATCGTTCGTCTGCCCAAGCCCGTGGTCGCCGCGGTACAAGGCGTCGCGACTGCGGCGGGCTGCCAACTGGTGGCGACCTGCGACCTGGCGGTCGCGTCCGAACAGGCCACGTTCGGCACGCCGGGCATTGATATCGGACTGTTCTGTTCGACGCCGATGGTTGCCCTGTCACGGAACGTGCCGCGCAAACACGCCATGCACATGCTTCTCACCGGCGAGCATGTTTCCGCGCAGCGCGCATATGAGCTTGGACTGGTCAACAGCGTGGTTCCTGCGGGAGCGGAGCGCGACGCCGCAATCGATCTCGCGAAGAAGATTGCGCTGAAATCAGCGTACACGTTGAAGGTGGGCAAGGAAGCGTTTTACAGGCAAGCCGAGATGAACCTCGCGGACGCCTATACGTATGCGGCGCAGGTGATGGCCGAAAACATGATGGCGCGCGACGCGCAGGAAGGCATCGGAGCCTTCATCGAAAAGCGCGATCCCAAGTGGGAAGACCGCTGACGCCGTCGATCTGAGAAGTGATCTTACCCGAATGAACCACGACGCTTACGACGACAACTATATCCGCGCCATTCTTACCAGCGTGAAAACGATCGCCATGGTCGGCGCCTCGCCGGTCAATGTGCGGCCGAGCTATTTCGCCTTCAAATATCTCGTCGAGCGCGGCTACGACATGATCCCGATCAATCCGGGTCAGGTCGGCAAGAGCCTCGTCGGAAAACCTTTCGTCGGATCGCTGAAGGATATCGGGCGCCCGGTCGATATGGTCGACATCTTCCGCAATTCGGATGCTGCCGCGGCAGTCGTCGACGATGCGCTGGCGCTGCCAGTACTGCCGAAAGTGATCTGGATGCAGCTCGGCGTTCGCAACGACGCTGCCGCCGCGAAGGCGGAAGCCGCCGGCGTCAAGGTGGTGATGAACCGCTGCCCGAAGATCGAGTACGCCCGGCTGACATCGGAAATCCAGTGGCTCGGCGTCAACTCGCGCACCATCAGTTCCAAGCGCGCGCCGATTCCGACCAGCAACATGCGGCTGTCATTGAATCGCAGCAGTGTGAGCGGCGGCGCGACCGCGGCTGCCGACCGTGCCGCCAAAGACAAGAACGACCTGCCCTAAATCCGGCGCGCCGCAGAACGATCGTTTCAGCGCGGCTGCGAAAACCGTCAGGTTCATTGCCAGTTAAGGCCGGTCGTCGCGAACGGCTTGACGCCGAGGGCATCCACCCGCAGCATAATCTTCTCCACGCCCGTTCGCGGCGCTCAGAAGGACACCCCATGACGGAAAGATTGCCGGGCTTCTCTACGCTCTCCATTCACGCAGGTGCGCAGCCGGACCCCACCACGGGCGCACGCGCGACGCCGATCTACCAGACCACATCGTTCGTGTTCAACGACGCGGACCACGCCGCTTCGCTGTTCGGCCTGCAGGCGTTCGGCAACATCTATACCCGCATCGGCAACCCGACCAACGCCGTGCTCGAAGAGCGCGTGGCAGCCCTGGAAGGCGGCACGGCTGCGCTGGCGGTCGCATCGGGTCACGCGGCCCAACTGGTGACGTTTCACGCGTTGTTGCAGCCCGGCGATGAATTCATCGCGGCGCGGCGCCTCTACGGCGGCTCGATCAATCAGTTCAATCATTCATTCAAGAATTTCGGCTGGAACGTCGTCTGGGCGGACACCGACGATGTTTCGACCTTCGAGAAGGCGCTGACACCGAAGACCAAGGCCATCTTCATCGAGTCGATCGCGAACCCCGGCGGCACGGTGACCGACATCGAAGCCATCGCCGCCATCGCCCGGAAGGCGGGCGTGCCGCTGATCGTCGACAACACGCTGGCATCGCCATACCTCGTCAAGCCGATCGATCATGGCGCGGACATCGTCCTGCATTCGGCGACAAAATTTCTTGGCGGCCATGGCAACTCCATCGGCGGCATCATCGTGGATGCCGGCACCTTCGACTGGTCGCGCGATGGCCGCTATCCTGTTCTGAGCGAGCCGCGGCCGGAATATCACGGCATCAAGTTGCAGGAGACGTTCGGCAACTTCGCATTTGCGATTGCCGCACGCGTGATCGGCCTGCGCGATCTCGGCCCGGCCCTGTCGCCGTTTAACGCTTTCCTGATCCTGACCGGCATCGAAACGCTTGGTCTGCGTGTCCAGCGGCATTCCGACAACGCCAAAGCGGTCGCGGAATGGTTATCTGCGCATCCTGCTGTGGCCTGGGTGAGCTACGCGGGACTTCCCGGCGACCGCTACCACAACCTCGCGCGCAAGTACTCGCCAAAGGGCGCGGGTGCGGTGTTCACCTTCGGCCTCAAGGGCGGCTACGACGCTGGCATCAACCTCGTGTCCAACGTCAAGCTGTTCTCGCATCTGGCCAATGTCGGCGACACACGGTCGCTGATCATCCATCCGGCCTCGACCACCCACAGCCAGCTCAGCGATGCGCAAAAAGCGCAGGCAGGCGCCGGCGTCGATGTGGTGCGGTTGTCTGTCGGACTTGAGGACAAGGAAGACCTGATCGCCGATCTCGATCAGGCTCTGAAGGCGTAAAGGCCTTCAGGCCAGCCTCTAAATGCAAGAACGCGGCGCCGAGCATGGCGCCGCGTTTTTCAATTGCAGAGAGCAAAAAGTGGTTTCTGAAATTTCAGGTCTTCACCGTCCCCGCCGCAGCTTTTGCCTTGTCCTCGCGGGTCAGGCGGGCGTTGCGCTGAACCACCGAGAACGCCGCAAGCGCGAAAAGAATAACGAGAAGCTGCGCCGACACTGCCTCAAGCGTGGCATTCAGCCCGAGAGACTGGAGCCAGCCAAAGCTCTTCAATTCGGTGACAGATACCAGGCTCTGTTCCTGGAACTCCTGAATTGCTTCGCCGATGAACTTGATGCCCATCGCGAACAGGAACGCCGACGTAATGATGAACAGCGGACGCAGCGGGATCTTCCGCGCAATCAGGTTGATGAAGTAGAACAGCACCGCAAGGCCTGCCGTCGCGGCGGCAAGGCCTGCGAAGAGTCCGGCGCTCCAGCCGCCTTCGGTCACGGCAAGCGCGTTGATGAAAAGCACGGTTTCGGCGCCCTCACGGAACACCGCGAAGAATGCGAGCGCTCCGACTGCCCATGCCGTCTCCTGCGCGAGCGCATTGTCCGCCTTGTGCGCAAGGTAATCCTGCCAGCCGCGCGGGTCCTGCTTCACCATCAGCCAGCCGCTGACATAGAGCATCAGCGCGGCGGCAAACAGGATAACAACGCCTTCGACGATATCGTTGTGCTCGCCTGAATTAAGAACTGCGAACAGCCATGCGGCGATGATGCTGGCTCCGATCGCTCCGAGCGCACCTGCATAAAGCGCCGTTACGCGATGACCGCCGCCGACCTTTCTGAGATAGCCAGCGAGTGCTGCGATCACGAGCATGGCCTCGAGGCCCTCACGCAACAGAATGACGGCTGCCTGGACGAATGCGTTTGACATGGAAGGCCTTTGTAACAAAATCCGCGTTTGGGGATTTCGTTCTATCGCGGTGCAAATCGAAGTTAAAGCAGGTCCGAGCCGCACCAAATCGTGACCCAAGCCTGAAATGCATGAAATGCCTGAGAGTCAGCGGTTTCTGGCATTCCCGCCACTTTAGAATAGTTCGATTTCAACCGCCCTCGCCCACCACGAGACGAAGCTTAGCCGGCGTTCTGTCCGGCAGTACTCGGCCCAGCCGCTCGACATGAAACAGCATCATCGTGAGAATCACGATAGCCACAGCCTGATGGGCCAGCCCGAGATCGATCGGGACCTGATTGAGCAGCGTCAGAATGCCGATGGCGACCTGAACCAGCATCGCCGCCACGATCCAGAGTGCGCCGGACACGATAGCGGGACTTGTCCGGGAGCGGACAGCGTCGATCGCGTGAACGATAGCAACGATCACAAGCGTATAGGCGATCATGCGATGACTGAACTGGACGGTCAGCGTGTTGTCGAAGAAATTCCGCCACCAGGGCTGCTCGAAGAACAGTCGCGCGGATGACGGAATGAACGCGCCATCGATCAGCGGCCAGGTGTTGAACACGCGGCCGGCACGCAAGCCTGCAACCAGCGCGCCGAAGTAGAGTTGCAGAAACACCAGTCCCAGCAGGATCCTGCCCACGACTTTCACGCGCAGCGGGGCAACCGATGGCACGCCGCCTTGGATATGACGCCGCAGGAGCCAGACGATTGCCGAGAATATAAAGAGCGCCAGCATGAAATGAATGGCGAGCCTGTACTGCGAGACGGAGACCCGTTCGGTAAGGCCCGAACTCACCATCCACCACCCAACCGCGCCCTGCAGACCGCCAAGCACGAAGATGATCCACAACCTGCGCTGAAGCCCGGACGACAGAAATCCGCGCCACAGGAACCAGAGAAACGGCAGCAGAAATACCGCGCCGATCAGCCGTCCCAGCAGCCGATGTCCCCACTCCCACCAGAAGATGGTCTTGAATTCGTGCAGGCTCATGCCGCGATTCATCTCGCGGTACTGCGGAATGGTCTTGTAGGCTTCGAATTGCCGGCTCCATTCGGCGTCCGTCAGCGGCGGAATGGTGCCGGTCACCGGCTTCCACTCGACAATGGAGAGGCCGGATTCCGTCAGCCGCGTCGCGCCGCCGACCATGAGCGTGCAGACAACGAGTGCTGCCACAATGATGAGCCACGCGCGGACGCTGCGCATGCCAGCGGTCCCTGCCCGTCGATCGATTGGGATTGCGGTGGTCATGGTCCGAAATGCAGCCTTGAATGAATTCGCGCGGTCCTTATAGTCGCCGCACTTTTCCACGCAAGACGCGTGTTTGCAGCCACCAGCACAATTCTGTCATGACAATACGCACGCGAAAACTGATCGGAACCTTCGGCCTTTTGGGGCTCGTGATTGTCTGGTCGCTTGCCGGAATGGCGATTGCGCAGACCCCCTGGCTTGCGGCGTCGAAGCTCGCGCAGGCGATCTTCTACGTGGTGGCCGGTCTCGGCTGGGTCCTGCCCGCGATGCCGCTGATCGCATGGATGTCGCGGCCCGATCCTCAGCCGTAATTCGCGGCCGGTTCCGGCACGTGCACCTTCGCCTTCTGTATGGTTATACCCGAAAGAACCACGCGCAGCGCGCGGAGCGAATTCCGCCGTCCGTCCCACACGATCCGCGGCAGCGTCATCAGATCCGACCGACCGTCGGACCTAACTACACCCGGCCCGGCGGATACCGCAGTGATAAAACCCGCCTCCCGCGCCAGCATCATCTCCCGGGGCCCGAAACAATCCTGCCCGCCGAACGGATAGGCAAAATGCCGGCACGGGCCGCCAAGCGCGGTCTCCAAAACCGTCCGTCCCATGGACATTTCCCGCAAGGCGTTCGTGCCCTTGGTGCGGGCGAGATTCGAATAGTTGACGGTAGCACTCCCAATCGTTGCCTGCGGATCGCGCGCCAATTTGGCGAGGTCTTGCCAGTTCATCGCGATGTCGCGCGAGACGGCTTTGATGTCGACACCGTAACGGCCGCACAGGTCGCCGATCGCGATCGCAAGGTCGTCCGGCGACAGTGTCATCATCCACGCATGCAACGCGTCGTAAAGCTGATACTTCTCCGCAAGACTGGCGGCAAAGAAATGCCTTTCAGTACGGTTCATCACGAGGCCGATCCGGGCGTGGCGCGCAATGACCTGCTCCAGCGCAAGCCACCACGCCTTGCCGATGCCGTCGACAAAGCCCGTCGGAATGTACAAGGCGAACGGCACACGGTGACGCGACAGCACCGGATAGGCGTAAGTCATGAAATCGCGATGGCCGCCGTCGAATGTCAGGCAGACAAACCGGCGCGCGAGGGCTGCCTGCTGCGCGCGTTCAGCGACTTCGCCGATAGAAAGAAAATCAAAGTTCCACCGCTTCAGGGCGGAGATCGCCTTGTCGAGAAATTCCGGAGTGACGTCATACGATCGCAGCGGCTGGAACGGATCGCTGCGCCGGGGCCGGACATGTTCGAATTTGAGGATGGCCCCCGAGCCGCCGGTTCGCCGTTCGAAGATGCGCGCCATGCCGCTGAAATAGCCGAGCTCCAGCCCCACATCCGCCAGCATGCTCCTCCGAAACCGCACCTAACCACCCCTCTCGCGCACCAGCACCAGCCGCGTCCGTATTCTCATTACTCTTTGTTGACATTTCTTTGAATAAGGTCGGCCAAGCCGCAATCTCAAAATGCCCAGGAATTCAGGTCCTCCGATGGCCATGGCTGCAGCACTTCACGGCTCCGGCACAAACTCGCAGACGCGCCCGGTTTCAAACCGCATCGCGCGCGTCGATGTCGTTCGCAATATGGCGGAGTCCGAGCCCCGCTGGCGGGCCTTCGAGGGTCCCGAGTATCTCTCTACACCTTATCAGCGTTTCGAGCTGCTCGACGCATGGCAGAAGAGCATCGGCAAGCATGAGGGCGCACTGCCCTTCATTGTTATCGCCAGCGATGCGGACAATCAGCCACTGCTGTTGCTGCCGCTCGTCGTCTGCCGCGAGAACGGCGCGAAGGTCGCGCGTTTCATGGGCGGCAAGCACCCAACGTTCAATATGGGGCTATGGCGCCGCGATTTCGCGGAGACCGTAACCCGCGCAGAACTCGACGCGCTCGTCTCTGCGATCGGTGGCGAAGGCGACGGCATCGATGTTCTGGCCTTCGCGCAACAGCCGCAACGCTGGCAAAACATTATCAATCCGCTGGCGCTCCTCGCCGGACAACCTTCGACCAATGCCTGCCCCATGATGACGATGACTCCGGGTTGCAAATCGGAGGACCGCATCAGCACATCGACGCGCCGGCGATTGCGCAACAAGGAGCGCAAGCTGCAATCCCTTCCCGGTTATCGCTATTCGGTTGCAACGACCGACGCTGATATCAACCGGATCCTGGATGCGTTCTTCATCATCAAGCCGCAGCGCATGGCGCTTTCGAAATTGCCGGATATTTTCTCCGACGAAGCGACCAAGGCCTTTGTCCGGAGTACCTGTCTGGCAAAATTGCCGAATGGCGACCGCGCCATCGAACTTCACGCCCTCGAGTGCGACGGTGAACTGATCTCGGTCTTTTCCTGCGTCGCCGACGGCGAGCGATTTTCCACCATGTTCAATACTTACACGATTTCGGATAACGCGCGTTACAGCCCGGGTCTGATCCTGCTGCGGTATATGATCGATCACTTCGGCGATCGCGGTTATCGCTCGGTCGATTTCGGCGTGGGATCGGACGAGTACAAGCTGACCTTCTGCAAGGAAGATGAGCCTCTCCTCGATGCCTTCATTCCCCTGACCGCGCGGGGCAAGTTCGCTGCGCTGGGCATGTCGTCACTGACTCACGCCAAGCGGCTGGTCAAACATAACCCGGCGTTGATGCACATGGCGCAACTGCTGCGCAACGCCATCTCTCGCTAATCAAGATACTCGCGAACGGTTCAGGCTGCCGCGCCCCGCTCACTCGGAGCGCCGAGGTCCATTGCCTTCGGCGGCGTGGTCAGAATGGTTACGCCGACAAATCCAGATTCAAGCAGTTGGTTCTTCATCATCTCGCGGGCAGTCGCGGTGATCGCAGGATCGGGGATAATAACCGCGTGCGCCTGCGCGGCGATGACGTTCGCCGGCAGGTCCGACGCGGTGCCCGCATCGAGTACGACATAGTCATAGGCCCGCGACAGCGCATCGATCGCGAGATTGATCCGCGGCAGTTGCAAGAGCTGCCGCTGGGCGGCCTCTCGCCCGGCACCCACGATATGAACGCCGGACAGACGATCCTTGGCGATGATCTCACTGAACGAAGCTGACCCCTGCATCAATTCCGTCAACCCCGGTGACGACGGGTCGGTCGACACGGCCGCCAGTGTCGGCGACGCCATCGCGAGATCGACAAGGACAACCTTGGAATTTCGCGACAGAAGCCGGGCAAGCGTCAACGCAACCAGTGTTACGCTTTCATCCTGATGGGCGCCAATGACGGTGATCTTGCGAGCCGCGCCCCCGCGCAGCATCGCCGCGAGCCGCTCGATTTCCACGATACCGGCAGGCATTTGCGGCAGCGTGTCACGTGGGGTGGCAATTGGAGCGCGCACCGCAAGGCTCGGACGCGGGGCAGTCATACGCAGCAGCTCGCCGGTGGCAATATAACCCGCGCTCAGCATCAGCATCGCCATGGTGGCAATCAGCACCGTCGGAAGTTTCTTCGGGAAAGCCGGCGTGTTCGATACGATCGCCCGGGAAATGATCCTGCCGTCGGCCGGGGCTGTATCGATGTTCTCGCGGGTCGTCGCCTCGCGATACTTGGCGAGATAGGATTCCAGCAGGTCGCGCTGCGCCTTGGCTTCGCGCTCGAATGCGCGCAACTGGACGTCCTGGCCATTCGTCGATGACGCCTGACGTTTCAATTGGTCGAGACTGCCATTGAGCCCGTCAGCCCGGGCGCTCGCAATGCGGGCATCGTTTTCAAGCGAGCGGGATATCTTGCTCGCCTCCTCGCGAATCTGCCGATCGATGTCCGTGATCTGCGCCTTTAATTCCTTGATACGCGGATGCCCGCCCAGCAGCGTGGAGGATTGCTCGGCAAGCTGTGCACGAAGGGTCACACGCTGCTCCGACAGGCGGCGAACCAGCTCGGAATTGAGAACTTCCGATGCCTCGATCGGCTTGCCGGTCTGAAGCATCTCGCGGATCAGGCGCGATTTCGATTCCGCATCGGACTTCAGCGCGCGCGCATTGTTGAGTTGTGTGTTCAATTCACCAAGCTGCTGGTTGGACAGCGTAGTGTTGTTGGTGCCAACGAAGAGATTGGACTTCGAGCGAAACTCCTCGACCCGCGCCTCTGCGTCCGCAACCTTCTTGCGCAGGCTCTCAATCTCAACCAGCAACCATTGCGAGGCTGACTTCGCCTGATTTTGCCGTGCGGCCTGTTGAAGCACCAGATAGCCGTCGGCGATCGAATTGGTGACACGCGCCGCCAGTTCGGGATCCTGCGACTGGAATTCGATCACCATCACGCGCGACTTGTCGACGGCATATGCCGTCAACCGCTCGTAGTAAGCTTCAAGGACTCGCTCCTCGGGGGTCATCTTGAAGGGGTCACGGACGATGCCGAACAGCGCCAGCAGCGTCCGCAATGGCGACACGCCGCGCAGAACCGGATCAAATTCGGGCAACTCGGCAAGCTTGTTCGCCTTGATGACGTCGCGAGCCAGTTCGCGCGACAGCAACAACTGCACCTGACTTGTCACCGCTTCCGCATCGAGACTGCCTCGCTCCTCGGCGCGATCGCCATTCGGACGCAGGAAGACGTTTTCCCGACCGTCGATCAGGATGCGGGCTTCGGATTTGTACCGCGGCGTAATGATGTTGACGACGAGAAGCGAGAGCACGAATGCAAGCGCGGTTGGTCCAATGACCCACATCCGCTTGCGGACCAACGTGTCCCAGATCGCACGAAGATCGACGTCGCCAAACTCGGGAGATGAGGCAGGCGCGATTGGAGCGCGGGCGGCGATCACCGGAGCGGCATCAGCCTTGGCCCGGAACGGCACCTTGTCCATCCAGTCACGCCAGAACGAAAAACGCATCGAACACTCTCCACCCGGACGCTACTGCACTGGCGCGAATCCAGATCTCCTACGGGCTGATTACAGTCCATTAAGGTTGCTGCCCGGTTAATCGGAGGGGGTGCGCCCTCGCTAGGCGGCAAGTCGGCAGCCCTCAGGTCACATTTTATTAACCATGAAAGTCCTTTATTGGACTTGATACTTATTTGGATTCTCCCATGCAGCGCAGCCGCGCGCGTCTCACCTGCCTCATCCTCGCGCTCGTGGTGTCGGGCTGCATGCGGACGACCGCGCCGGTGGCTGTCATCGACAACGGCAGCCTCGACGCGATTGCCTATGGCCCGGTTCAGCCGGTACGCGCGGTGAGCGTCGCGACAACCCCTGACTCTCCCGGCGACGGCGCCCTCGATGAGCCCTATCGCCTCAATGCCGGCGACCGGCTGCGCATTGTTGTCTATGGCCAGGAAGGCCTTACCAACACCTACACGGTGGATGCGAGCGGTTCGATCACCATGCCGCTGATCGGCGTGGTACGCGCACGGGGCCTGACGCCGTCAGGGCTGGCCGCAGCCGTCACCTCGCGGCTGAAGAACGGTTATCTTCGCGAGCCCTATGTCGCGGCGGAGGTCGAAACCTACCGGCCCTTCTTCATCCTCGGCGAAGTGACCGCCCCTGGCCAATATCCTTATGTGCCGAACATGACGGTGGAGAGCGCCGTCGCCATTGCCGGCGGCTTCACCCCTCGCGCGCAGCGAAGCAGCATCAAATTAACCCGAATGGGCGAAGCTGGCGCCGTTCAGGCTGTCGTGCCGCCTGGTACGCTTCTGAAACCCGGGGACACCGTCGTAGTCGCCGAACGCTGGTTCTGACGATGCCCGAGACTTCGACTTCTCCGCTGCGAATTCTGCACGCTGTTCGCGCGCCGGTCGGCGGGATTTTCCGTCACATTCTCGATCTTGCGGTTGGACAGGCGGAGCGCGGGCATGAGGTCGGTATTCTCGCGGACAGCCTGACCGGCGGGGAGCGCGCGGAAGCTGCGCTCAAGGAGATCGCTCCGAAGCTCAAGCTCGGGGTTTATCGCCTCGCTATTCGCCGCGAGCCGCATCCCATCGACGGCGTCACGGCCCTGCATTTCCTCCGCCTCGCGCGCTCGCTGAAACCGGACGTTTTGCACGGACACGGCGCGAAAGCCGGCGCCTTCGTTCGCCTGAAAGGCAAATCGAAAAAGTCGATCCGGGTTTACACCCCGCATGGCGGGTCCCTGCACTATCCACCGGGGACGCTGAAGGGCGGCGCTTATGCGCGGATGGAACGCGCCCTCATGGGCCGCACCGAGTTGTTCCTGTTCGAAAGCGCCTTCGCACGCGACACCTATCTGCGCGTCATTGGCAAACCCGCCGGTCTGGTGCGCTGCGTTTTCAATGGTGTCACCGCATCCGAATTCGATCCGGTGCCCGTGGCCGAAGATGCGACCGACCTTGTTTATGTCGGTGAGTTTCGAAAGATCAAAGGCGCGGACCTGTTGATTGAGGCCGTGGCGCGCCTGCGGGCCGACGGCAAACCTATCACGCTCACGCTCGCCGGCGACGGCGAGGAAACCGAGGCGCTGAAAGCGCTCGTGAGCCGCCTGAACCTCGGTGACGCCGTGCGGTTCATCGGCCATGTGAGAGCAAGATTTGGATTCTCGAAAGGCAAGCTGCTGGTCGTCCCGTCACGCGGCGACTCGATGCCTTACGTAGTTATCGAAGCCGCTGCTGCCGGTATCCCGATGGTCGCGGCCAGCGTCGGGGGCATTCCGGAAATCCTGGGTCCGCACACCAGCGGGCTTTTTGTCGCCAACAGCATCGGTGCGATCGCGGATGCGATCGAAATGGCTCTGGGCGACATGGATGCAACCCGCGAGCGCGCCCGGAACCTGCGCGAGCGCATCTTCGTCCACTTCTCCCAGAAGGCGATGGTCGACGGCGTCATCAGCGGCTATCGCGACGCGTTCAACGCTCGTTAACCTACCTTTATCGACGATAACCAATTCTTCCGATTTGTTGTCTAGGCATGAGGCTGGGGGACTTTGGTTCCCCTGGCCTGTCGCCACATGACGGTACAGCAACGGAAATTTTGGCCGTGGAACCGATCGACGTCCGAACGATGATGAATGCCGCCGCGGCGGGAACAGCCACCATGAGCGCTGCCGAAGGCGCGCCGCGGCTGGAACGCCGCAAACGCCTGTCTCCGGCAGCCCTTGCAGTGGCCAACGAGAAAGTCCGGAGAGCTTACTCCACAGTCGTCATCAGCGGCGCCGTCCGGATCGTGGACTTCCTGCTTCTAACCGCGGTCGGGCTTACGCTGTATCTCTGGTACGTGCTGCCCGGCACCAGCAGTTTCGCCTGGCAATATGCCGCGGCGATTGTCGGCGTGGCCGCCTGCGCGGTCGTCAGCTTTCAGGCCGCTGAAATCTACGACGTGCAGATCTTCCGCGGTCAGCTTCGCCAGATGACGCGTATGGCGTCGTCATGGGCTTTCGTCTTTCTGCTGTTCATCGGCGCGTCGTTCTTCGCCAAGCTCGGCGATACGATCTCCCGCGTCTGGCTTTCGGCATTTTTCGTCGTCGGCCTGGCCGCGTTGTTTGCGGATCGGGTGATCCTGCGCTCGCTGGTCCGCCGCTGGGCGCGTGAAGGCCGGCTTGACCGGCGAACGATCATCGTTGGCTCCGATCAAAATGGCGAGAACCTGATCCGGGCGCTCAACGCGCAGGACGATTCAGATATCCAGATACTCGGCGTGTTCGATGACCGCAACGACTCCCGCGCACTGGACACGTGCGCCGGTCAGCCGAAGCTTGGAAAGATTGACGACATCGTTGAGTTTGCCCGCCGCACCCGGATCGATCTCGTGCTGTTCGCGCTGCCGATCTCCGCAGAAACGCGCATTCTCGACATGCTGAAAAAGCTGTGGGTGCTGCCGGTCGACATCCGGTTGTCAGCGCACACCAACAAGCTTCGCTTCCGCCCGCGTTCCTATTCGTACCTCGGCAAGGTTCCGACCCTCGATGTATTCGAGCAGCCGATCACCGACTGGGACATGGTGCTGAAGTCGGCGTTCGACCGCATCGTCGGCGCGATCATGCTCATCCTGCTTGCGCCGGTGATGGCGATCGTCGCACTCGCCATCAAGCTCGACAGCCCCGGCCCCGTGCTGTTCCTGCAAAAGCGCTACGGCTTCAACAACGAGCGCATCGACGTCTTCAAGTTCCGGTCGCTGTTTCACGACCAGGCCGACCCACTGGCCTCGAAAGTTGTCACCAAAGGTGACAAGCGCGTCACCCGCGTCGGCCGCTTCATTCGCAAGACCAGCCTCGACGAACTGCCGCAGCTCTTCAACGTCGTCTTCAAAGGCAATCTCTCGCTGGTCGGCCCTCGCCCCCATGCGGTGCAAGGCAAGCTGCAAAGCCGCCTGTTTGACGAAGCCGTCGACGGATATTTTGCGCGCCATCGCGTCAAGCCCGGCATTACGGGATGGGCCCAAATCAATGGTTGGCGCGGTGAGGTCGACACCGACGAGAAGATCCAGAAGCGTGTCGAGTTCGACCTGTACTACATCGAGAACTGGTCGGTCCTGTTCGATCTGTACATCCTCTTCAAGACACCGTTCGCTCTGATCAAGGGTGAGAACGCCTACTGAGCTGACGCACAGAATGTGCGAAGAGGATTCCGGTTCGCATGGCTTCACTCGCAGCCGCAGACTACGCCCTTCCCGCGACTGCGACGCCGCCCGGCATCGCGGCGATCCAGCGGGCGTTGATGTGGACCGTCGGCGCCGGCGGCGCGATCGTCTTCATCGAGCCGAGCCCTTATGAGCTGATGACGCTGGCGTCAGTGGTCTTCTTCTTCGCGACCGGCCTGCGCATGCGACCGGTCTTCATCCCGCTGCTGATCCTGCTCTTCCTGCTGAACATCGGCTACACCATCTGCTCGGTGTACCTCATCCACAAGTCCGAGATCCTGAACTGGATTCTGACCTCGTGGTACATGGCCATTACGTGCCTGTTTTTCGCGATGGTGTTGTCTGAAGATACCGCAACACGCCTCGAATTTCTCAGGCGAGGCTTGATCTTTGGCGCGCTGATTGCGTCCATCGCCGGCATCGCCGGTTACTTCAATCTCGTGGGCTACGACACTTTCACGCTGTACAGCCGCGCACGCGGGACGTTCAAGGACCCGAACGTGCTGGGCGCCTATCTGATCCTGCCGGCGTTGTTTCTGCTCCAGACCGTCGTAACCCAGTCGTTCGGGAAGGCATTTCGTAGCGCGATTGCGCTGGGGATCGTCAGCCTTGCGGTGTTGCTGGCGTTCTCACGCGCATCCTGGGGCCAATTGGTGGCCTGCTCAGCGCTCATGCTGATCCTGATGTATGTCACCACGCCGTCGCAGGCCCAGCGCACGCGCATCGTGACCGTGGCGATCGCGGCGGCGATCTGCTCGGCGTTGCTTCTGGTCGCACTGCTGTCGATCGATTCCGTTGGCGACCTTTTCAAGGAACGGGCGAGCCTGAATCAAACTTACGACAGCGGACGGTTCGGGCGTTTCGGACGGCACGCGCTCGGCTTCCAGATGGCGCTTGAACTACCATGGGGTATCGGCCCACTTCAGTTCACAAAGTTCTTTCCTGAAGACACCCACAACTCATTCCTGAATGCCTTCATGTCCGGCGGCTGGATTGCCGGAGTTTGCTTTCCGGCGCTTGTGTTCATCACCGTCATCATGGGGTTCAAGCTGATTTTCGTGCGCGTGCCCTGGCAGCGGATGTATCTGGCGGTTTTTTCCGCATTCTTTGGCACGGTCTGCGAAGCGTTCATTATCGACGTCGATCACTGGCGGCATTTCTGGATGATGCTGGGCGCGATGTGGGCGATGTTTGCAGCGGCGCATGCTTACAGCTACCGCATCCAGCCCGCAGACGTTTCGTAAACTGAAAATATTCCGCAGTAGTTCCGGAAGCGATGTTCCGGATGAATAGCTGTTCACGCAACATAACATTTTTACACGGAACAGAGCCGATGGCTTCTCGTTGAGGATTGGGCAGACAACGAGGAGGATACTATGAAGACGAAGCTTCTGATGACCGTCGCGACGGCCGCTCTGATCGGCAGCGCCGGTTTGGTCTCGGCGCAGGCGCCGGGCAACGCACCGAACGCACCTGCTGCATCGCAGACCGCGCCGTCCACGGGCGCACCCGCTGAGAAGGCCGCGCCGTCCGGCGAGATGAAGGGCGGTCAAGCCCAGATGCCTCGCGAAGGCGGAAATGCCCAGCGCGCTCAGGAAGGCACCAAGGATGGAATGAGGTCGAAGGGTGCAGAAACCGCCCCCGATACGAAGAGCGGCAAGGCTGCGTCCGAAACGGATATGGATAGGTCGAAGGACGGCATGAAGGCCGACCGGAAGAATGCCGCTGAAAAGGACGGCATGAAGACTGACCAGAAAAATGCCTCCGAAGGCAAGGCCGGAGCAACGACCGGTCAGGCTGGCGCCGGCGCAAAGCTCACAACCGAACAGCGCACGACGATCCGCACCACAATCACCAAGCAGAACATCAAGCCCGTGACGAACATCAATTTCTCGATCTCCGTCGGCACGCGCGTTCCGCGAACGGTGAGCTTCCACCCGCTTCCGGCGGAAGTCATCACGATCTATCCCGCCTGGCGTGGATACGAGTTCTTCCTGGTCGGCGATGAAATCGTGGTCGTGAACCCCAGCACGCTCGAGATCGTCGCTGTGCTCGAAGCGTAAGCTGAGCACCTTCTAAACGAGTAAAGGGCCGGTCCAATCGACCGGCCTCTTTCTCATTTTCAAAACTAGAGAACGATCTAGCGCAGCCTGCCCCGCGCGACATCATAGGTCCATGAGCGGCGGCCGCTGCTGAAGACCACCCGCCTGAACTGCAAGGCCCTGGCCTGCTCCGGAATCTTCGCCGTCTCGACCAGTTGCATGGCCATCTGCCGCGTCATCTGCGGCGACACAAACCGGACTGTGCTGTTTCCGCGCCCTGAAGCCTCGACCTTCATTCCGTCGTCCCGCATCCGCTGTCCCATCTCGTGGGCATAGAGCTCACGGTTGGCGACGGCGGCGATCTGGACGGACGGCTGAAGAATTCCGTATTGGATCATGCGCATGGCATTGGCCATATCAAGCGCCTGCGCATTTGCCGGATCTGCCGCGGCGGCCATCTGAAGGCGCAACTCCATGCTGCGGAAGGCGGACAGCGATACCGGCGTCCTATTCCTGCCGCGCCTGAAGTTTTCATAACTCGTCTTCAACGCGGTCGCCTCGGCGAGCAGTGCGTCGAGAGCGGCTTTGTTGTCGGCGGCTTTCTGCTCGGCCGGAGACAGCGGGACTGGCGCCGGAGCGGGTGTCGCCTCCGCCGGCTGGGCCGGCGCAACGGTAACAGGCTCCGCTTGCGCCGGAATCGCGCCCGTTGCCTGGTTAGCTGCGTCCTGCGGTTTGTCGGCTTGGGTTGTTTGTGGGCTGGGCGTCGTCGCTTGTGTCGTTTGACCCAAAACGAGGCCGCCGGAGACCATAGTCAGTGAGATCAACGATAAAGCAATGCTCTTGCGTCGCAACACGTCCGCACCCACTCGGTTGGGATCGATGCCAAACATTGATCGACACCTTGCAACGCATCAAGCGGAGTTTTGTTCGAACTGAACCTAAATATTTTCCGGTTGGCGACTCTCAAAAAAAGGCCCGGCGACCTTTCGGAAGCCGGGCCAGGTTAAGACGCAAGTCAGGGAGACCAACGCCGTAGTGCGATCAATGCAGGATTTCGAAAAGTCCAGCCGCGCCCATGCCGCCACCGATACACATGGTCACCACGCCGTACTTGGCCTTGCGGCGGCGGCCTTCGATCAGAACGTGACCGGCCAGACGCGCGCCAGTCATGCCGTAGGGGTGCCCCATCGAGATCGAGCCGCCGTTGACGTTGAGCTTCTCCGGATCGATCCCCAGCTTGTCGCGGCAATAGATGACCTGGACCGCATAGGCTTCGTTCAACTCCCAGAGATCGATGTCATCGATCTTGAGGCCGTGCCGCTTCAGCAGGCGCGGAATAGCGACGACGGGACCGACGCCCATCTCATCGGGCTCGACGCCAGCGGCGACAAAGCCACGGAAGATGCCGAGCGGCTTGAGGCCCTTTTTCGCGGCGAGCTTGTCGCTCATGATGACCGAGGCCGATGCACCATCCGACAACTGGCTGGCATTGCCGGCGCTGATGGTCTTGCCCTCGAACACCGGCTTGATGCTGGCGAGACCTTCGGCGGTGGTCTCCGGGCGCGGTCCCTCGTCCTTGGTCAGCGTGATGTCCTTGAACGAGACCTGCTTGGTTTCCTTGTCCACAACCGCCATCTTTGTGGTGATCGGAACGATCTCGTCGTTGAACCGGCCGCCCTGGATGGCGGCACCGGTGCGGCGTTGACATTCGAGGCTGTATTCGTCCTGCTTGTCGCGCGGGATGTTGTAACGCGCGGCGACCACTTCCGCAGTCTCCAGCATCGACATGTACATGTCCGGCTTCATCGCCATCAACTCGTCGTCGACCGCATGAAACTTATTCATGTGGTCGTTCTGAACAAGACTGATCGACTCGATGCCGCCGCCAATCGCAACGTCGACGCCGTCGAGCATGACCGAACGAGCCGCGACAGCGATAGCCTGCAAGCCAGAAGCGCATTGGCGGTCGATAGTGGTGCCTGCAACCGTGATCGGCAGTCCGGCGCGGATCGCGCCCTTGCGCGCGACATTCATCACCATGGTGCCTTGCTGCATGGCGCAGCCCATCACCACGTCCTCGACCTCGCCCGGCTCGATCCCGGCGCGCTTCACCGCCTCGGCCATGACGTGACCCGCCATCGTCGGGCCTTCAGTGTTGTTGAGCGCACCGCGATAGGCCTTGCCGATGCCGGTACGGGCTGTGGAAACAATAACTGCATCTGCCATCCGAAGACCTCCGAGACGTGAGTCAGTCAATGAGACAGACTCTGGTTTGAATACGACGTTATATGATAACCATCATTCAATAAGAAAGCGCCTCACCGTTCAGCAAAGCTGTCATGCCAGGCCCCAGAATTCCGTGGTCAGGCCGCGCGTGCGTAGCGCAGCAAGTGGTACGTCGGATCGCCGAACTGGATGTTAATGGCCGCGATACGCTTGAAATAGTGACCGACGTTCAGTTCGTCGCTCATACCCATGCCGCCATGAAGCTGGATCGCCTGCTCGCCCACAAAGCGGGCAGCCTCGCCGATCTTCGACTTTGCGCCCGACGCAAGCTTCGATCCTTGCGGATCACGGTCCGCCACAGTTAGGTTCAAGTGCTGGGTGAGAGACGTCGCCTCTTCGAGCGCGATGAACATGTCCACCATCCGGTGCTGCAATACCTGGAATGTCCCGAGCGCCGCGCCGAACTGTTTGCGCGTCTTGCTGTATTCCAGCGTTGCCGTATTAAGTTCAGCCATCGCTCCGGTTGCTTCAGCGCATAGAGCTGCAATGGCGCGATCCCTGCACGCTTCGAGAGCCGTAACGCCCTTGCCTTCGACCCCAAGCAGACGGCCTGCCGGGACGCTGACGTCCTTCAGCGTGATCTCGGCGGCACGCCGCCAGTCGATTGTCTTGAAGCTTTGCAGGTGAAGCCCTGCTGACTGGCGGTCCACGATGAAAAGGCTGACACCCGCATTGTCGCGCGGGCCACCCAGCGTCCGGGCCGACACGATCAGTTTGTCAGCCCACGGCGCTCCAATTACCGCAGCCTTCGCACCATTCAGGATGTAGTTGTCTCCGCTGCGCTTGGCGGTTGTCGCGACATTGTTAAGGTCATAGCGCGACCGGCCTTCGGTCCATGCCAGCGCCCAGACAGCCTCCCCCGCCATGATCGGCGGCAGGAATTCCTCACGCTGTGTGTCGGTGCCGACATCTTCGATCAAACCACCCGCCAGCACGACGGTCTCGAAGAAGGGCTCCACGACGAGATGGCGACCGAACTCCTGCATGATGATCATGGTCGCCAGCGGACCTCCTCCGAGTCCGCCAGAGGTCTCGGCAAATGGCGCGGCCAGCAGGCCGAGCTCAGCGAAGGCGCTCCAGTGCTTTTTGCTCCAGCCCTCTTCCGTCGCGACGATCTTGCGGCGCGTGTCGAAATCGTACTGGTCGCGCAGCAGCCGCTGAATGCTGCTGCGCAGGAGTTCCTGTTCTTCCGTAAACTGAATATCCACCGGATGCCTCGTGCGACGCGATTAGAGACCGAGTACCGCTTTCGCGATGATGTTGCGCTGGATCTCGTTCGATCCGCCGTAAATGCTGAGCTTCCGCGCGTTCAGATACTTCTCCGGCGCGGTATGACCGTCATCCGGCCCCGGCATGAAGATATTGGCGCTGACCGGATGCTCGCGAAGCGCTAGACCGTAGTTGCCGATAGCCCGATGCGTCAGATCGGTGATGCGCTGGAAGATTTCCGTGCCCCTGATCTTGAACAGCGAGGCCGCCGGCCCCGGATTGATGCCGCGCGCCATCTGCGCAACGACGCGAAGCTCGGTGGCTTCCAGCGCCAGCACATCGAGTTCGACGCGAGCAATATCCTTGGTGAATTCACTGAAAACCGGATCGTCCTCGGCAATCTCAGCCTTCACGATCTTCTTCAGCTTGTTCAGATAGCGCGTCGAGCGCCCGATGCCCGCCATGCTGGTCCGCTCGTTGCCGAGCAGGAATTTCGCGTAGGTCCACCCCTTGTTCTCCTCGCCGATCAGGTTCTCGGCGGGAACGCGGACGTTCTCAAGGAAGACATCGTTGACTTCATGCGATCCGTCGATGGTGATGATCGGCCGAACCGTCACGCCGGGGCTCTTCATGTCAATCAGCAGGAAGGAAATGCCGGATTGCGCCTTGGCTGTGGGGTCCGTGCGCACCAGACAGAATATCCAGTCGGCGTGCTGGGCCAACGTGGTCCAGGTCTTGTGGCCGTTGACGATGTAATGGTCGCCCTCGCGCACCGCCTTGGTGCGAACCGACGCAAGATCCGATCCCGAGCCCGGCTCCGAGTAACCCTGGCACCACCAGTCTTCGCCCGACAGAATTCGCGGCAGAAACTTCGTTTTCTGCGCATCGTTGCCATACGTGTAGATAACTGGCCCCACCATCGTCACGCTGAAGGCCAGCGGCGGCAGTGTTCCAGCGCGCGTGGTTTCCTGCTCCCAGATGAAGCGCTGCGTGATCGACCAGCCGGGTCCGCCGTATTCCTTCGGCCACAGCGGGGCGATCCATCCCTTCTTATGCAGTATCTTGTGCCAGAGCATCGACTGCTCCTTGGTCAAATCCGTTTCCGGATTGGGCACGCGCATTTCCTGCGGATAGTTCTCCGCGATAAAGGCCTTCACCTCATCCCGGAACGCCGCGTCTTCACTGGAAAGCTTCAGCTCCATCGGAAAGCTCCGTTACCACTTCTCGCCGAACGGGCGGATTTCGGTCTCGAACGTCCAGGCATCACGCGGCTGCTGATAAAGCTGCCAATAGGTCTCCGCGACCGCAGCAGGACGCATCAGGCGGTTCGGATCAAGATTTTCGATCGCTTCCTTGCCTTCGCGATTGGCGATCAGCTGCCGCACCCACTCGGTATCAACGCTGGAATCGATGATCAGATGTGCGACATGGATGTTCTTCGGTCCCAGCTCGCGCGCAATCGCTTGCGCGACCGCGCGAAGGCCGAACTTGGCGCTGGCGAATGCCGCAAAACCCGAACCACCGCGCAAGCTTGCGGTTGCGCCGGTGAAGAAGATGGCGCCCTTGCCGCGCGGCAGCATCACGCGAGCCGCTTCACGTCCGGCGAGGAAGCCGGAATAGCAGGCCATTTCCCAAACCTTTCGGAAGACGCGCTCGGTGGTCTCGATGATCGGAAAATTGACGTTGGCGCCGATGTTGAAGATGCAGATTTCCAGTGGAGCATGTTTGTCGGCGTCGGAAATGAAGGAAATCATCTCCTCTTCCTTGCGCGCATCGAGCGAGCGGCCAAACACCGTGCCGCCTGCATCCCTGATCTCCTTCATCAGAGGCTCGAGCTTCTCGCCCTGACGCCGTCCCACGAACACCGTGAAACCTTCGGCTGCGAATTTCTTGGCGATCTCGCCGCCGATGAAATCACCGGCGCCGATCACGGCCACGGTCGCGTTTCGCTTCTGCAAGATCGTTCTCCTAAAAAGTCCGAGTAAGTGTTAAGTTTCGAGCTAAGCCGAATGTCGATCGGAAACGTCACGCTTCCCGAAGAGACTCAGCAAGCTTGTGTTTGAGTATCTTTCCGGTCGATGTCGCCGGCAGCGCATCCAGCACAATGATCTGTGATGGACGCTTGTAGGATGTGAGTTGCTTGCTCGCGAAGGCCATCAACTCGGAAGAGGTCACGTTCGACCCCTTCAGCAACTGAACGAACGCCACCACTTCTTCGTTACCGTCGGCCGGACGCCCGACCACCGCGGACTGCACGACGGCATCGTGCGAGCTGAGCACGGCTTCCACTTCGGCGGGATAGACATTGAATCCCGAACGAATGATCATTTCCTTGGTGCGACCAACGATGAAGAAACATCCACCCTCGGAGCGAGCCAGATCGCCGGTATTGAACCAGCCCTCGCTGTCGATCGCCTTGGCCGTGATATCCGGCGCGCGATAGTAACCGAGCATGACATTACGGCCGCGGACATGCAGCTCACCGACTGATCCGTCGTTGATGATCGAACCATCACGCCCGACAATGCGCGCTTCGATACCCGGCAACAGCGTACCAACCGCCTCATCCGCGCGGGGTGAATCGAGCCGCACACCGGAAATACCCGGCGCGCACTCGGTGATGCCGTAACCGTTCAGGAGCGAGAGGCCCAATTCCTGCTCGGTCCGGCGCTTGAGGTCGAGGTCAAGCGGCGCGCCTGCAACGGTGATCATGCGCAGCGATCCCGTATTGAGCTTCTCGATGCCTTGCAGCGTCTTGTATTCGAGCAGGCGCTGGAATGTCGCCGGAACGCCGTTGAGGATAGTCACGCCCTCCTCGGCAATAGCCTTCGCCAGCACTGCCGGGTCATACTTGCTGACCAACTGAACTGTACCGCCGGCCATCAGCGTCTGGAGCAGAAGCGAGACGCCGACGATATGGGAAATCGGCAATACGACATAAACCCTGTCGCGATCGTCCATCTTCCGGAACAATGCGATTGCCCTGCCGCTGAACAGCATGTTCTCATGAGTCAGCATGACGCCTTTTGGCGTGCCGGTAGTTCCCGATGTATAAATCAGTACCGCCACCTGCTTTGCCGGATCGGCGTGCACCGGCTCGGCAGTCGCCGTCTCGTTCAATTGGCCGACGCCGATATTCTCCAGCGGACCGACCTTGCTCACGGTCGCACCGACCCGCGTCGCATGGCTGGCCGCTTCAGGCGAAACATCCACGGTGAAAAACATTCGCCGTGCACCGCTGTGATCGCGAATCTGATCAAGCTCTCGCGGTGACAATCGCGGGTTGGCGACGATGGCCCAGGCATCGATCCGGCTGGCCGCCAGCAGCAACACAGCCAGCGCGATGCAATTCTCGCTGACGATCATGACCCGATCGCCGGGCCGCACGCCAAGTTCGCGCAAAACGGCCGCAACCTGCCCGACCGATTCCGACAGCTTGCGGTACGACCAGGTGACAAAGCCTTCCACCAGCGCCGGGTGATCCGGCGTCGCGGCCACCGCGCGATCCATGGTCTGGTGCAGGCGGTCAGGTATGTCCTTAATGATGTCAGCGACGTCAATCGCCTGAGCTGCGCTCGCCACTTCAACCTCCCGGTATTGTTCGGCCGCTTCCAGGGCGGCCTTAACGTGAACGCAAATTAGCGTTCTTTTTTAGAACTAGTCAATCTGAATTGATGCAGCGCGAAAAACCATGGTTCCGGACGCGACCTCCCATAGGCCACAGCTTATGATAAATTGCGACGATAATCGTTTACAAGCGTTGGCATGGCCGCTATGAATGAAAGTACCAAATAAGAACTGTACGGGAGAGAAACACTTGGCTCAGGGCAACGGCGTGGTTTTGCTGGTCGGCGCGGGTGACGCTATCGGTGCGGCGGTCGCACGGCGATTCGCCAAGGGCGGATACAAGGTATGCGTGGCGCGCCGCGAAGCCGCAAAATCTCAAGCACTTGTCGATGAGTTGAAGGCCGAAGGATGCGAAGTCCACGCCATCAGCGTAGACGCCCGTCAGGAGGCCGACGTGCAGGCCATGTTTGCGCGCATCGAAAAGGAGATCGGGCCGATCGAGGTTTGCCTCTATAACGCCGGCTCCAACGTCAACAAGCCGCTTCTGGAGACCACCGAAAAGCTGTTCTTCAAGGCATGGGAACTCGCCTGCTATGGCGGCTTTCTAGTCGGCCGCGAGGCGGCCAAATACATGTTGCTGCGCGGCCGCGGCACCATTCTGTTCACCGGCGCAACGGCGAGTGTGCGCGGCGGAAAGGGTTTCGCTGCCTTTTCATCAGCCAAATTTGGCCTCCGTGCCGTGGCTCAGGCGATGGCGCGCGAACTTGGACCCAAGAACATCCATGTTGTCCATCTGCTGATCGACGCTGCCGTGGACAGCGAGGCTATCCATCTGCGCATGAAAGCCGCGAAGGGCATTGAAGCAAGCGACATCCCCGCTGACAGCCTGACCAAAACAGACTCCATTGCCGACGCATACTGGTTCACACACCATCAGAAACGCGACGGCTGGACCCACGAACTCGACCTGCGTCCCTCTGTGGAGACATGGTGACATGGCAACCGCTCCGAACCTCACCCTGTGGGGCGTCGGAACCAGCCGTACCGTTCGGCCGCACTGGGCGCTGGCAGAACTGGGGCTGAAGTACGAGACCTACGCCATCGGCCCCCGCACCGGCGAAACCAAGACGACGGAATACACAAAACTCAATCCGCGTCAGAAAGTCCCCCTGCTCCAGGACGGCGATTTCTCGATCGGCGAAAGCGCTGCCATCGTCGCTTATCTTTCAAAAACCTATGGCAGTCCGGATAAGGCGCTGATCCCCGACGACAAGCAGGCCTACGCGAAGTGGCTGGAATGGTGCTTCTTCATCGTCACCGAACTCGATTCCACAAGCCTGTATGTGATGCGCCGCCACAGCGCTAATGCGCTGGGGCCGATTTACGGAGTCGCACCCGATGTCGTGGCCAAGGCCGGAGAGTACTTTCGCGAACAATTGCGCCACGTCGAAGTTGCTCTCAGCGACGGACGGACGTATTTAATGGGTGAACAATTCACCAGCGCTGACATTCTGCTGACGACCTGCCTCGAATGGGCGATCGCTTACGGCGTCGGCATCTGCGACAATGCCCATCCCTACCTCGAGCGCATTCAGAAGCGTCCGGGCTACCAGCGCGGCATCGCCGCGAATGTTCCGCCCGCTCCAGGCGAACCGGTCCGACGGCCGGCCTGATTTCAAGTGCAAATGCAAATAAGGCCGACGTTACGTCGGCCTTATTTCGTTCAACCCACCGCCCTGACGGACTTGCCTGCGATCATCTTGTCGATGGCGTCATCGGCATAGCCGAGTTCGCGCAGCACAGCGCGGGAATGCTCGCCGACCCGCGGCGCAGGACCGCCGATCGCGGCCTTGTTGACCTCGAAGATCGCCGCAGGCTTCGGCTGCCGCACCCGGCCCACCGTCGGCTGCTCGAATTCCTCGATCAGGCCACGTGCCACCACCTGGTCGTTGTTGATGATCTCGCCGCGGCGAAGAATCGGCGAACACGGCACATCGGCCGCATCCAGGCGCTCCAGCCATTCGGCGGTGGTGCGCTGGCTGATATATTCCTGCATCTTGTTGATGCGCGCGGTGGCGTTGATGAAGCGCGCGCTCGGCGTCGCGAACCGCTCATCCTTCGCAAGCTCCGGATCGCCCGAGGCCTTGCAGAAGCCCTGCCATTCGGAATCCGAGATCGTGCCGGCGGTGATGTAGCCGTCCAGCGTCTGGAACACGAGATCGGGCCGGTCGTTCGGGTCCGCGGCCGCCGCTTCGGCACCAATCACGGTGTACTGCATCATGCCTTCCGGCCACAGATACGAGATCATGGTGTCCAGCATCGCCACCTGGATGTGGTCGCCCTTGCCGGTCTTCTCGCGCGCGTAGAGCGCCGAGGACACTGCCTGCGCGGTGAACACCGAGGTCGTCTTGTCGCAGACGATGGTGCGGATCATCTGCGGCCGGTTGGTCACCGGCTGCGACTGGATGTCGGCGAAGCCCGACAGGCCCTGGATGATCGGATCGTAGACCCGCTTCTTGACGTAGGGCCCAGAGTCACCCACCCCGCTGATCGAGACATAGATCAGGCGCGGATACTTCTCGCGCAATTCCTTCTGCCCGAGGCCGAGGCGCTCCATCGTGCCGGGGCGGAAGTTCTGCACCAGCACGTCGGCCTGCGATGCCAGCTTGGCCAGCACCTCGCGACCTGTGTCGCTCTTGATGTCGATCGACAGCGAGCGCTTGCCGCGGTTGCACGACACGAACAGCGCGGAGAATTCGCCGGCTGCATCGATCAGGGTGCGGCTCCGCCGCGTGCCGTCGCCGCCGATCGGCTCGATCTTCAGCACGTCCGCGCCCTGATCCGCCAGGAACATCGTCGCATACGGACCCGATACCACCGCCGTCAGATCAAGAACGCGAACACCACTCAAAGGACCAGGCATCTGTTTCTTCCCTGATTTCGTGGGCGGGACTGCCTGACGGCCTTACCGCTGGATCCGAACAGTTCTTGAGACGTTGAGCCGCAATCAGGCGGATTTGGCTTTCGCCGCGCCGAGCTGCTCGACAATGGACTCTTCGACGTCACGAAGCTGGTCCTTGCCGAAGAACATTTCCTTGCCAACGAAGAAGGTCGGCGAGCCGAACGCGCCGCGGTTTACCGCATCGGTTGTGACCTCGATCAGCCTCTTCTTCACATCGTCCTGCTGCGCACGCGCATAGAGCCGGTCGATATCGATATCGGAAGACAGAAATGCGTTCCGGAACACTTCAGGATCGTCCATTTTCTTCGGCTCTTCCCACATATGATGGTAGGCCGCGCGGAAATACGGCTCGAACATGTTTTCGAACTGAGCTGCGGTACCGACGCGCATCAGCGTCAATGTGTTGACCGGAAAAAACGGGTTTTGCTTGAACTTCGTGATGCCGTACTTTTTGAGGAAACGTTGCGTTTCCAACGCTTGGTATTCGGGCTTGTTCTTGATGCCGCGCAACGAGTCGGACGGCGACATGTTGTTGGTCGCCTTGTAGATGCCCCCGAGAAGCACCGGGACGTACTCAAACTTGACGCCGGTGCGCTTTTCGATGCCCGGAAGCGCATATTCCGCCAGATAGGCATTGGGGCTACCGAAATCGAACTGAAACTCGACCTTCAAGGGACTGGCCACCGCGCTTCTCCTCCTGTGTCATACGTCGTCTGACGTGCGCTTATTGATTGCATCACCGCTCTTGCCCGGAGCGCGGACCATTCATAGAGTTCTAAAATTGAACTGTCAATTCGATCCCGCCTGCCGTGCAGGTTTTACACCTGTGCCAGCCCAAAATAGGACTTTTGTCCAACTTAGTGCCTATTTAGAATGGTGCGTATGCAGGCTATAAATGATCCGCCTTGCGCACGAACCGGAGACGACTATGAGATGGGATGAACTTGAAGAAGAGCCGTGTTCCATGGCCCGCACCATCGGCGTGATCGGCGACCGGTGGAGCCTGCTGATCCTGCGGGAATGCTTCCTGCGGACCCGCCGGTTTGAAGCTTTCCAGTCCACCCTCGGAATCACCCGGCATCTCCTGGCCGAACGTCTCAAGAAGCTGGTCCGTCTCGGCGTCCTGCGGCGGGTCGCTTATCAGGAGTCGCCGAAGCGGCACGAATACATCCTGACCCAGAAGGGCCTCGACCTCTATCCGATCATGATGGCGATCGTTCATTGGGGCGATATCCATATGGTCGACGAACGCGGCCGCCCGCTGCTTCACGAGCATCAGAAGTGCGGCCACCAGTTCAACCCGGTCATGATCTGCTCGGAGTGCAACGAGCCGTTGCTGGCGAAGGAAGTTCACGTTCACCCCGGCCCGGGCGCACGCCCGAAGGCTATTCCGCCAAAGCCGGCGAAGGTGGCCAAGGCAAAAGCTTCACGAGCAAAAGCTCGCGCGGCCTAAACCGCCGCTTCGCAATCTGAGACGGTCATATTGAAAGGCGCCAGATTTCTGGCGCCTTTTCATTACGCGCTCTTTTGTGACGTGTAGTGGCCGGCAAAGCGGCGGCGCAATTCCATCTTCTGCACCTTGCCGGTCGCGCCATAGGTCAGCGCATCGACGAAAATCACGTCGTCCGGCATCCACCACTTGGCGATCTTCCCTTCCAGAAATGCGACGATCGACTTCGCGGTCGCAGGCTCCGAGGCAGACGGCACCACGATGAGCAGCGGACGCTCTTCCCACCGCGGGTGGGGAATGCCGATGACAGCCGCCTCGGCCACGCCGGGACATCCGATCGCCAGATTCTCGACATCGATCGAACTGATCCACTCGCCGCCGGATTTGATGACATCCTTGGCGCGATCGGTGAGCTGAATGTAGTTGTCGTCATCCATCACGGCGAGGTCGCCGGTATTAAACCATCCGTCTTCCAGCGATGGCTTTTCTTCGCGGTAGTAACCGCTGAGAACCCAGGGACCGCGGACCATCAGGCGGCCGCTGGACTTGCCGTCATGCGGCATCTCGTTTCCGTCTTCGTCCACGATCTTCACATCGACGCCGTAAATGGGTTGCCCTTGCGTGGTCTTGCGGCGAAGCCGTTCCTCCGGGGAGGCCTTTGCAGTCTTGCGCGACGGCTGAGTGGACGTACCGCACGGGCTGGTTTCGGTCATCCCCCACACGTGATTCACGGAGACTCCAAGTCTTTCGAAGCCCGCAATCATGCTCGGCGCGGGAGCGGAGCCTGCGACAACGAGCCGTTGCATCGTCCCAGCGCCGCGGCCCTGCTCCTCGAAGTGCTGGAGCAGCTTCGAGTAAAGCGTCGGAACACCGGCGGTGACAGTAACGCCCTCCGTCTCGATCAGCTCGGCGATACTCGCCGCATCCATTTTGGGTCCCGGCAGAACGAGCTTTGCCCCGACCATCGGGGCGGCATGAGTAAACCCCCAGGCTCCGTTGGCGTGAAACATCGGCGTCATTGGCAGGACCGTATCCACCGCCGCCAATCCCATCGAATAGGCCCCGGTAATCGACAGGCAATGCAGCACGTCCGAGCGATGGGAATAAAGGACACCCTTTGGATTGCCCGTTGTGCCCGACGTATAGAACAGCGACGAAGCAGACAACTCGTCGAATACCGGCCAGACGAAGCCTTCATCGCCGGTGGCAATGAAATCCTCGTAGCACTGAAGATTCGGAATACGCGTGGCGGCGGGCATCGACGCGCGGTCGGCCATCAGAACGAAGAGACCCACGGTCGGGAGATCGGGCGCCAACTTCTCCACCAGCGGCAAGAAAGAACTCTCGAAGAACAGGACTTTGTCTTCGGCATGATTTGCGATGTAGACGAGTTGTGCCGGGATCAATCGCGGGTTGATCGCGTGCCAGATGGCGCCCATGCCCGTCACGCCGTGTTCGATTTCAAAATGGCGATAGTTGTTCCAGGCCAGTGTTGCCACACGGTCACTGTGCTTGATGCCGTGGCGCTGCAAGGCACTTGCCAGTTGACGCGCCCGCCGTGCCGCATCGCGATACGTGTAGCGATGGATCGGTCCTTCGACCGTGCGCGACACGATTTCCGTGCTGGAGTGAAACCGGTCCGCATGTTGCAACAGCGACGACAGCAGCAACGGCTGATTTTGCATTAAGCCCTTCACGGCGCCTCTCCTTGAATTCCACGCAACGGGGGTCAGCGAAAAGGCCGGCATCTCAGAAAGAGTGCCGGCCTTGATTTCATCTTCGCAGGCTATTCAGACTTCGCATCGAGCACGTCGCTGAACTGATCCCAGTTCT
This sequence comes from Afipia sp., assembly GCA_017474385.1. Lineage (GTDB taxonomy): Bacteria > Pseudomonadota > Alphaproteobacteria > Rhizobiales > Xanthobacteraceae > Afipia. The sequence continues at coordinate 43,881 of JAFVHU010000077.1, forward strand.
CGCCCGTCCAGCGCTGCAGACGCATCTGGGTGAAGTCCTGATTCACGCTCTCGCTCGTGTTGACCAGAACGCCAGGCAACACAGACGGAAGAGCAATGTCCTTCAGATTTTTGGCCTGCTTAAGAATATTTTCGCGGGAAAGATCATTACCGCACTGCTTGATGATCTGCTCAAGGATCATCCCCTGGGTGTAGCCAAAAATATAGTTCGTGTCGGAGATGTCGACGCCGGGCATGTATTTATCAATGAACGCGCGATAGTCCTTCATGCCTTTGTCGTTGTCCCACTTCGAATCCGTTGGATCCTTGGTCATCGTTCCGGCGATCACGCCGATCGACTTGTCCAGGCCCGCTGGCTTGAGCGTGGCACCGACCGAGCTCGACGGATAGTTCAGCATCAGGACTGGCTTCCATCCGATCTCGGACGCCTTTCGGATGGCTTGGGCAGCGAACTTCGGCGTTCCCGCAACAAGCAGGGCATCCGCGCCTGAACTCTTCAGATTTACGATTTGGGAATCGATTGTCGGATCGGCGATCTCATAGGCAGCGGTTACAACGCGTTTGTCGAATTCGTCTTTCATCAACGCCTTGAACGCGTTGACGTAGTCTTTTCCGAGATCATCGTTCTGATAGAGGATTGCGTATTTTTTACCCGGCAGGGTTTTGTTCAAATACTTGGCGTAGATTTTTCCTTCGGTATCGAAGCTGACAAGGCTCGTCGTGGTGATCGGGAAGTCCTTGACGTTGGTGAACTTGTTCGAACCGCTGACAATACCAAGCGCCGGGACTTTCTTTCCCGTCAGATATTTTGCCGTTGCCGTATTGCCGGGTGTGCCAAGCTGGCCAAACATGAAGGCGACTTCGTCACTCTCAACCAGCTTGCGAACATGCTCGACCGCCTTCGGAGGGCTGTAGGCGTCGTCATAGGCGATGTAATTGATTTTCCGGCCGTTGATGCCACCGCGGTCGTTGACCGACTGCACGTAGGCAAGCACACCCCTGCCGACGAGACCAATGGACGATGCCGGTCCGCTGAACGGGAAAACGCCGCCGACCTTGATTTCGGTCGCCGTGACACCGGGCATTTCGTTGGCGGAAGCAGACGCGGATAGCGCGAGCACCAAAGCGGACGCGAGTTTCAATCCCTTGATCATCGTTTCTCCTCCCTTGTGAAAAATCACTGCGTCCTACCGCTCAAACGGGGGCAGGCTCGTTTCAGTTGCAGCCGTTTTCGGCCAACGTTGTTGGTTTAGACGTTACAGTTCTTTTTTAGAACTAGTCAAGCAATCGAGCAATCCGCGCTGCGCGCCGTACATTCTCGTCAGAAAAGCTATAAATTGAGCAAATATATTCACTTAGGCATAAGTGGACCGTTATGCCTGCGCTTCCACGATATCTAATTAATTCTATTTTTGAACTAGAATATTCTCTTGTACACGCCGGCGTGTACCCGCGAGCAAGCCCCGTCGGAGCTTGCGTAAGGCTTCTCATGTAATCCTAAACGGACAATACACGAGGCCAGCTAACCCTCCTTGCGATGCCACGATCGATCAACACTCGCGACACCCAATCGAGCAAAATTTGAGCAACCTTCCTTGATTTATCTAGGTAAAATTGGGTTCGTTCTGCCAATCCTCGCCAGATCATGTCGTGCGAAGAGTGAGCTGCTGCCGGTTTAGTGGACGGCTAGTTAAGCTAATCCCAGCTTCCGTTCGAACTCAACAGGGCTGAGGTATCCGATCGTCGAATGACGTCGGGTCGCATTGTAGAACCGCTCGATGTAGTCGAACACATCTGCC
>JAFVHU010000078.1 GCA_017474385.1 Afipia sp.
CAACGCATACAATTACGGCAGGCGTCTCAAGACCCTGAAGGGCCTTACACCCTACGAATTCATCGCCAAAACGTGGACAAAAGAGCCAGAACGATTCAGACTAAATCCGGTCCATCAAATGCCGGGACTAAACACCTAGGCTGGAACATGTTAGCGGAACGATACCCGGAATTGGCGGGTACGCGCGCCTGGCTACAGGCCTCCGACTGGATCTCGCGATACGGCCCGCTCGCACTGTTCGGGCTAATGGCGCTGCCGCTCCCGATTCCCAAGCTACCTATGCTCGCGGTCGCAGGCCTCTACCGATTGCCGATCCAGGAGGTCGTCATCGCGATCTGGTCCGGGAAAATCATCAAGTATACTTTGTACGCGTACGTGGTGACCCGCTTTCCGAGAACCATCCATCGCATAGTTCACGCGACATGAGGTCGACTCGGTTCTCATGGTATCCGCAGGCGCTGCGGCGGCTGTGTACGGCTTTCTTCGAGCGTTCGCTCACCAGCGACGGGGCTTGTTGCGTCTATCTCCCCAATATGGAGGCTGAGGGGCGGACGCCGGCGGAATTGGCTGGCTATATGCGCCGGGGCCCACTTCGCTTGGCCAATACCTCTTGTCGGAAATTGTAGCACCGGCTTCAGCGTTCGTGGATGCAGCGAGGAGCGGCAACAGGAGCGAAATCGCGAACAGTCTCTTCATGCTGGTTTCCACTATCATGCCTCAATCACCACAGTAGCCGGACTCCGGCCACGAAATTTACGCTCGACGGCTGCTTCTGATTGCGTAGTGCGATGGATGCGGTTTCGCCTACCTTGCGATCCCAGCTTACGCCGATATACGGAGCAACGTTGCGGGTGAACTCATAGCGAAGCCGAGCACCCAGTTCGAAGTCCGTAAGGCCACTCCCCAATTCCAGCTCTGGGACGGATTGCAGTTGCAACCTCAAATCGACGCGCGGCTGCAGAATGAGGCGGTTGGTGATCAGAAGATCGTACCACCCGGTGAAGGACCCGGAGATTTCCCCCTTCTGGCTGATATACGCCTCGGCATCGATTTCAAAAAATCCTGGAGCCAAACCTTCGATCCCGATGACAGCATAGGTACGCGAGGGTTTAGGCGAGACGTCGTGACGCACGCCGACTTGGAAGTCGAAGAAATAGCTGATCATTCGCGAATAGAGTGCCTGGAACCGGGCCTCGTCGAATCTTTGCGTGCGGCCGTCGAAGGCGCCCTCCGACTTGAAGAAGAACTTGTCGTAGTCGTTGCCGACAAATGCCTCCATATCCCAGCGGGCCCTGTCGTTCCCGCCTAAACCATTCCATTCGAGCTTATCGAAGCGCATGCCGCCGAATAGCGCCTGGTCGGGGAAGCTTGTCGTGGGCGCGCTGCGTAATCCCGAATACGGTATTTCCTGAGAATAGGTTGGCCAGGTTTGAGCCATGGCGGCGTCACCCAGAATGGTGGAGCCGAGAAGGCAGCCGGCCAACAAGGCGAGCGAGAGTTTCATGTCGCCCTCCTATTTCAACGATGCGGTTTGGCGGACGACGTTGACCTGACGCATCATGCCGGTCTCCATGTGGTAGAGCAGATGGCAGTGAAACGCCCATGGCCCCTCGGCATCCGCAGGGATATCAACGTCCAACGTCGTACCGGGCTTAATATTGACCGTGTGCTTCTTTGGATTGCGCGCGCTGTTTCCGACCTCCGGCAACATCCACGTCCCGTGGATGTGCATCGGATGGTTCATCATCGTTTCGTTGATAAAACGGAACCGCGCACGCTCCCCGAGGCGCAGGACAATTGGCTCGGCTTCGCTGAACTTGCGTCCATTGATCGACCAGAAGTACCTCTGCATGTTTCCGGTCAGGCGTATCTCGATGATGCGGTCGTACTGCTTGTACGGATAGGGATTTAGCGGCCGCAGATCACGATACGACAAGACCCTCGTCCCTGGGGGAGCGCCGGTGTCGTTGGCGATCGGATCGGGCATTGTCTGCTGCATCGAGGGCCCCACGTTCGGCATGTCTTCGCCACCGTGAAGTACGTGCGCCTGCGGGCCTTGCTGCACGCCGCCCGTGATTGTCATCGCGTTCCGGCTCGGCCCGTCTGACTGCGATATCATGCCGGACATTGCGCCATGATCCATCGCCTGTTTTTCTTTCGGGGTGAGCATCCGGTTTTGCGTCCCGCTGTTCATCCCGGGCATACCGCCGTGATCCATTCTCGGCATCGGAGAAGCTTGAGGAGGCTTTCCGGTCTTGGCCTTCTCCCCCTGGCCCTTTCGGGCGGGGCTCGTCTTCGGCATGCTCATTCGCTCGGACATCCCTCCGCCAGGCTGCGCCCCCCGTTGAGGGCCGGCTCCGGACATGCCGCTCATGTCACCCATTCCCCCAATCGCCATCGCGACCGGATCTTCCGGCGCTACATGACCCGGCATGTCCTGTTCGGGACGAAGAGTCCCGCGGTCGCCGCCTTTCGGTCCGGGATTCATGGCCATGTCGGAAATCTGCATGAGAGGACGTAGCCGATGCGGCGGCAATTCTCCGACCATGCCGGGTCGCGGTGCCAAGGTCGCGCGCGCAAAGCCGGTGCGATCCATGGGCTCTCCGACAATGGTGTAAGCTCGATCTTCGGTGGGCTGCACGATGACGTCGTAGGTTTCCGCGATGGCGATCCGGAACTCATCCACTCGCACGGGCGAAACGTTGTTCCCGTCGGCCTGCACAACGGTCATCTTGAGGCCCGGAATACGGACGTCGAAATATGTTGACGTGGAAGCGTTGATGAATCTCAGACGGACACGTTCGCCAGGCCGGGCCAGCGCGGTGAAATTCCGCTCTGGCGATTGACCATTCATCAGGAACGTATAGCCGGCCACATCCGCAACGTCCGTCGGGTCCATGCGCATCAGCCCCCAGGCTACCCGACCATTGACGATCGCCTTTCGGGCCTCGTCATTTGGAGCGTTGCCGAGTTCGCGGATCAGGCCGACCAGCGTTTGTCGGTTGTAATTGTACCAACTACTGTCGTTCTTGAGATTTCTGATGATGCGCTTAGGGTCTTCGTCCGTCCAATCCGACAACATGATCACGTAGTCGCGATCGTATTTGAAGGGGTCCCGCTGCCTCGGCTCGATGATGAGCGGGGCGTACATCCCGAGCTGTTCCTGCTCGCCGGACGAATGACTGTGGAACCAATATGTACCCGCTTGCCGGACTTTGAAGCGATAGGTGAACGTTTCGCCGGGTTTGATGCCGACGCCGTAACCCGGCGAAATGCCAGGTACGCCATCCATTTCGGGCGGAACGATCAGTCCGTGCCAGTGGATCGAGATGTTCTCATCGAGCCTGTTGCTGACGTTGATAACCGCATCTTCGCCTTCACGGAGGCGCAACACCGGTCCCGGGAGTTGCCCGTTGATGAGCATGCCGACACGTTCGCGTCCCGTGACATTCACGACGTGGCGCTCGACGGTGATGTCGTGAGTACCAGCTACCGCCGAGACCGTTCCCGCGGTCAGGAACAGCCACGCAACGAAGGTTTTGCCAGCCGTACGCCATCGGTCATACATCGGAAGTGCGCCTTGTCATTGCATATGGAATGGCGGTCGCCACTTTCAGGGCCATCATATGAGCAAGACGGAGCGAGAATTTTGATCTGCATCAATAATGGATGCGGCTTTCAGTGGTCTATGGCGACACGTGAACGTCTGCCGGAATGCAGTGGCATCCGGGACTGCCGCGCCTCTTACCGCATCTGAGACGTCGGATGCCGCGCTTGGCCTAGACCTTTTAAGGATAGTTTCATGTTAGCTAAGGCTAAGGCCTCCCCCGAGCGATGCTCGGTCAACTGCTACGACGACTGTTCCTTGCCACAGGCACAATCAGTCGCTCGGATGTCGCGTGAGATCGATGAGCCGATCGCGAAAATGGGACGGCTGGTGCATTACAAACGAGGCGCGGAGATCTTCGGGGAAGGCCAGCCAGCCGAATACGTCTACCGAGTTGTCACCGGGGCTGTTCGAACATCGAGAATTGTGAACAACGGCCGCCGTCAGATTTGCCAATTCTATCTGCCGGGCGACTATTTCGGCTTGGAGGCTCACAACGAGCAGGCCACCTCCGCTTTCGCAGTCAACGACAGCCAGATTCTAGTCACGAACCGCCACACGATCGCAAAGCTGACCTGTCGCCGTCGCGATGTAACGCAGCAGCTCATGAGAATCGCGAGCAAGGAAATCAAGCACCTCCAGGATCAGATACTCCTGCTGACGAAGACCGCCGAAGAACGCATCGCCTGGTTTTTGCTCCAGATGAGCCAGCGCACGGGTTCCGCTAACCTAGTTAACCTTCCGATGTCTCGTCAGGACATTGCGGATCATCTTGGTTTGACGATCGAAACTGTTTCTCGGACGTTGAAGCAGCTTGCAAGAACCGGCTGGATAAAGCCGCTAGGCTCGCGCCGGATCCAACTCGTCAGGCTGGATGCGCTTACTTGCCTGGTTTCCTGACGCACCACGCCATCCCAGGAGCAGCATTCAACGGCGGCCACCGGACCGGCCGGGCCCTCGGTGGGTCGCGCCTGACTGGAGAGCAACCATAATGTAGGCCGTCCGATGTCCGGAGTTGCGGCAGTGGCGGTATTGGAATGTGAATTTGAGGTGGATCAAAGCGTCTGCGTGGGTTGCTGTTCTGATTGGCTTTGACTGAAAGCCCACCGAGAGGAAACGGGATGCGGACCAGCGGTGACGGCGACGGCGATCGAACGTCGAAAGCTGCTTTCTTCACATCGCCTGCTGGCTTGGCGCTGCTGGTTCTGCTCGCGGTCGCTGGCACATATCTTTGGATGGAACACCGAGCCCATCTTCTGGGCGCGCTGCTTTGGCTCCCGTTGCTCGCGTGTCCCTTGATGCATCTATTCATGCATCATGGGCACGGACGCCACCAAAAGCGCGTGAGATCCAGTCCTCCTCCGGACGCCGGCACGCCCTCGTGACTACGCGGGAGACAATGCGAACCGGTGGGGGGGTGGACGATCTCCTCCGTTCTATTTCTATTGTTCGGGATTATCCTGGTGATGGTGGGCGCATATTTTTGGTTCATTCGTCCGCCTTTACTGCTCGAGGACCTGCGTTATCTGGCGACGTCGCCAGCCACAATTGATGCTGCCGTTCCGAATCTCAAGACGTGGCTTGGCTACGTGTTCCGCGTACTGGGCGGTTACATCGTGGCGAGCGGCATCCTAACAATCGCTTTGGCCGGGACGTCCTACCGCGAACATCGTGCAAGTGCCGCTGTCGCCACTGCAGTGGCAGGCGCGGCTTCGATCGGCTTGATGAGTGCGGTCAACTTTTCGATCCAATCGGACTTCAGATGGGCTCTTTTCACGATGGGGGCGCTTTGGGCAAGCAGCATCGCCATGTACGCCATCGAGGTCTTTCGTGCGTCGCGCACCATGATTGACGAGTCCTCAAAAAGGAATGTCGATCATGGCTTGGATCGTGCGCATACTGCTCTACATCGCAGCTCCGATTACCGCGTTGTTCGTCGCACGCGACGCTCTCAATTTTAGCGTTTTCCAAATGATGGTTACGACCGTGCTGATCGCCGCGCTGGTCTGCGTTGCCGCTTTCTGGCCGCGCCCACGGTAATTCTAGATCATCTGCATTGAAAAACTACAAACCTTGCTGACGTCAAAGGATCACGGTCAGCTCGACATTACGTCAGACAGCCGTCGGGAACTCTTGAGTTGGCCGAACGACACCTAGCACAGTCGCCTGTGTTGACAGCCGTGATGCGCCGCTGACAGCGACTTCAAGTACGGTTCGGATTCAGTGCGACAAGAAGACGGGCACCGTCATCGTCGATAGTATTCCTCGGGTCGCACCGCCAAGGACAAACTCCCGCAGACGGGAATGCCCGTAGCCGCCCATCACGATCATGTTCGCCGAACAATCCGAGACGTGCGACAGAATAGCATCGGCTACATCAATATCGGCCGCAGGCATCGTTTCGACTTCCACCCTGATGCCATGACGTGCAAGATGGCTTCCGATCTCCACGCCACGAATTTCACGCTCGCCTGCGGTTTTTTCATTGCTGACGATAAACAGTTCCACAGCTTGAGACTTCTTCAGCAGCGGTAACGCATCGTTAATGGCACGCGTTGCGGCTCGGCTGCCATCCCAACAGCACACAATCCGGTCGAACTTCAAGCCGTCCTTCTGAATATAAGGCACGACGATCAATGGCCGCCCCGAATCGAATAGCGTCGCCTCGATCAAGATATCGTTGCTCGCCTCCTGATCATCATAAGACTGCATCACAACGCTCAGATCGAAGTGCCGGGCCATCGCGGAAAACACACTGGGCGGCCCAAACTCGCTCTGAGTAACCAGCCGAGGCTCCACCGAGAGAAGGCTCCGTTTGGCCGCCACTTCAAAACGCGCGACTGCCTCGCGTGCTGCCTTTTCCTGCTCGGCGATGATACCCACGAGAACTTGGGACGGAAAATCCGGCGTGAGGAAACCTGGAATACCGCTACCATCGGCGAAAGCTACTCCTGCGATATGCGAGTCGAACGCCTCGGCTATCGAGATCGCATAGTCACGAACGCTATCGCGCGACTTATCACGCTCGAGATTGAGGATAATGTCTTTGATCATGATTTTCTCCAAAGTGCGATGCCGACCTTGGAAAGTATGTCGCTACGTCGAATACACGCGATTGACGCATATCAACTTCTTGGAAGCAGCTAGAATATATATCGCACCAATCTGGTCCGACACGGCGTCTCCATTCATCTGAGATCACGGTTGCATCCCGCTAATCTGAGAAGGTGACCATGGCAGCGACCATCCATGCAGAATGAGAATCATGGATGCGGCGATCAAAGCTGATCACATATGTTTCTCCGAAAATTCGCGGCAGCGGAGCGAAATCGTTCAGGCGGATATCGATTGCCGAGGGACGTCCCGGCAGGTTGACAATCACGCACTTTCCGCGCGTTCCGGCGGTCTGCCGGGAGAGAATGGCGGTCGGCACCTGTTTGAGGCTGATCCGGCGTATCAGTTCGTCAAACCCTTCCAGTTCGCGCGACCATCCGCGTTTCTTCTAGGATCAGATCGCGCGGCGCCGGCCCGGTGCCGCCGGTGGTTCAGGATTAGGTCGCCCCCTCCATCTGACATCTCGGTCAGCGCCTGCGCCACGCTTTCGGTACCCGGCCAAGGAAATCGTTGATCGCCTTCCCGCTGACATCCTTATATTCGCCGCGGCTGGCGCGATCGGATATTGTCAGCACGCCGATCCGGCCAGCAGATTGTCCGGCATCTCAGCCCTCCTCCAGAAGCGGCGGTTCCAGCATCGTCAGCCCTGCGAACGCTTCCTCGGCATGGCGACGAACCATAGTGATCGGTTCGGCGAGCCCCGCATAGTCGTTTTCTCGATCGAGGCTTTCGGCATCGTCAAGCGACGACAGTTTGAGTCCGAGATCGCGCAACAACCCATCCCCCAGGCCGTAGATCCAACCGTGAACGGTAACGGACTGCTGGCGCTGCCAGGCGCTGCGAACAATTGGCGTGGCGGCGACCCGCCGTAGCTGAAGCTCGACGTTCAGTTCGCAGGCGCGGTCCATCCTGGCCGCTTCAGTCGGAAGCCGCGCCAGATCGGGCGCGCAGCGCCGGCACATTTCCCGCACCGGCGCCAGCCAGTGATCGACCAAACCGCCGCCATCCGGCGGATCGAACGCCCGGCGAATGCCGCCGCAGCCATAATGGCCGCACACAATGATGTGTTTCACCTGCAGAGTTTCGACCGCAAACTCCAGCACCGACAGCAAATTCATGTCGCCGGTGTGAACGACATTGCCGACATTTCGGTGTACGAACACCTCGCCGGGATCGAGACCGACGATGTCATTGGCGGGAACGCGGCTGTCCGAACAGCCGAGCCAGAGATAGCGTGGCACCTGCTGCTCGGCGAGCCGCCGGAAATAATCGGGATCGCTGCGGGTCTTTCCTGTCGCCCACCCCACATTGCGGTCGAACAGCTCATCGATCATCTGATGTCACGATCCAGAGCCGGTAACGAGCAGCCTCCGCCACGCCGGACGGCGCCGGAGGCATATTCGCCGACGGTCTCTTCATATCGATTGGCGGCCTCCCCGACGCGGGCAGACAGCACGATGTCGTTGCAGGCGAGCAGCGCCTCGCTGGCGGCCGCGCACTCGCTGAAACTGCGGATGATGTCGCCGAGTTGCATCGGCCGCTCTACTGCAAGAGCGGTGATGACGCCGCGGCGAGCGTGACATCCGATATCTCGGCCCGGCGTGAGTCTGCGGCGTCCATAACGAATCCCTCCGAGAAGCGGCGACGGGAGACAATCGCCACGTCGGGGAGAGATTGGCTTTGCGCTGGATCAAGTTCGCAGCCGTTCGATCGCGGCACGCTGGCTCCGCACATCGACCACGGGTGCTTTTTCCTCGTTGGCGGCTAGAGATCTGGCTCGAGCCTAGTTCTCCATCTTACCTAGACCCCGTCGGTCCACAGAGTGGAAGAAACTTGACGGCGGATCGGACAAGCTGGCCCGTCAGGCTTCCTCAAGCTCTTTGACGAGTTCGGGGTGGCGATCGAGAATTGTGATCAACTGAACAGTCGGACCGCTCGGTTCGATCAAGCCTCGCTCATACTTGTCGAACGCACTCGGCCCGACCCGAAACACAGCACCAGCTCGCCGTTGGGACAGGCGTAGTTTGGTCCGGACCTTGCGTATCGTCTCCGGCGCTGGAATGCCATCTACCTTTTCCTTCAGCATGCGCAGCGCGCGATCAACGACGTTCATGTCGTTTCCAACATGCACACCGTCGCCACGGCCTCTCGGGTAATATCCCGGCAGATCCACGGTGATACTTCGTCCCTTATACGTAACCTTGAACGGTCGCACGCCAAGGGTCAGGGTCTCGCCCGTCTCGGGCGATGGCATCGTCTTCGGAAGAATTCCCACCTTCGTTGCCATGGCTATTTCTCCTTGAACGACATGACTGTGAACTCGGTCACGACGTTCGCTTGAAACTTCACATACACTGTCTGTCCATTCTCGACGGGCACATGGTACACGTCTTGCCAAACTCGGTGGTCGGCGTGCGTCGTCATCGACTTGTAAAACATTTGCCGCTCGATGGTCTGGATGACATTGGCGATGCCGCTACGGTCAAATCCGAGGCCCACCGCGTCGCGCAGAGCCGACGAGGTGATGGACAGCGTTTTCACCGACCCGATCGCAGCCTTGATTGCGGCGAGATCGTACGTCGGCTTCCGCTTTTCCATGCCCGAACATATGCCACCATAATGGTGGCACGTCAAGAGAAGGGCAAGTTCATTTCGCCGCAACGCATTGGACCGCAAAGGGCTGCAAGACTGGGGCCGAAAGCTAACGCACAACCGCAGCCGCCGTCTCTGATGCGGCTCACGTTCTTGGTCATCATGCGGCGAACGACGGCTTCGAACAGGAGCCTCTTCAGCCCCTTAAGATTCGTTCCATTCTTCGCATAGAATTCGTCAGGGGAGCTGAAGATCCCGAGATCCTGATTTATTCCGTCCCTCTGGATATAGGTGTCGGTCCCGCGCCACTCGATGGGCGGAGATTTGAAGTCCGATATCGCAACTCCATAACCGCAGAACGGCTGATTCTTCGCGCCGAACTTCTTCTGGAGTTTGCGGAGATACGGCTTATCCAGAATGAAGCCTTCAAGATTGATCCATTTTCCTTCGTGGAAGGCTTCGACCCAGGAGTGAATGATGTTCCTTGGCGAAAGCAGATAGAAGACTCCCGTCACCACTCCCTTTTGAAGCTTCTTGTCGATTGTGAATCCGTGCAGTCTGCAGGGGATGCCAAGAGCTCTCAAAAGGGCCATCAGCAGATTGGCCTTCGTGTTGCACTGGCCGATTCCCTCCTGAAGGACCTGGCTGGCTTTCAGATCATCCGATTTGTTGTATCCGAACCTGATTTCGTCGCGGACGAACTCATACGCCGCCCCAATCCTTTCGTAAGTCGGAAATTCCCGCCATTTCCTTCCTGAAATCAGGCCCTGAATTGCCGGATGGTCGTAATCTAGGATTGCGGTCGCCTGTAAGAGCTGATCGGCCATGCGCTTACTCCCTGATGCGATGGCGGCGTACGGGCCATGCGGCCACCGCGAACCGAACTGGGAAATCCTTGGGCATTTGGGAATGATACCGACACCGTCCCGCCAAGGATTGAGCGAGATCAATCGCTATCCATGCAGGCGGCTTATCCTCACACTTAGTCAATCGGGAGGGAAGGGCGATGCGCGCGCATCAAATCATGACCAAGGACGTAATTACTGTCGGCCCGCACACGTCGATGCTCGACGCCGCCAACATAATGTTGCGCTGCCGGGTCAGCGGACTTCCCGTAATGGACGAGCAAGGAAAGCTTCTCGGTGTAATCTCCGAGGGAGACCTTCTTCGTCGCAGTGAAATCGGCACCGGCCGCAAGCGACTCAGGTTGTTGGAAATCATTGTTGGTCCGGCCCGCCTCGCCCGTGACTTTGTTCAAGAGCACGGCAGAGAAGTGAGGGACGTTATGACGCAAGATGTGGTCACCGTGGCTGAAGATGCCCCGTTGGATGAAGTCGTGCGGCAAATGGAGAGCAATGCCATCAATCGACTTCCCGTGATGCGGGGTGAAAGCCTTGTCGGCATTATCACTCGCACGAATATCCTGCGGGCAATTGCCGGTTTGGCGCGCGAGATACCGGACCCAACCGCCGACGACGAACACATTCGTGACCGGATCACACGTACGGTGAATGCGGCATCCTGGCGTCCCCTGGGGTTTCAGGTCGCGGTCCACGATGGCGTGGTGCATCTGCATGGTGTGGTGGCTAGTGAAGAGGCCCGCCAGGCAACGGCTGTTGCCGCGCGAAGCACATCTGGCGTGACAAAGGTGTTCGATCACTTGGGTTTTCTAGATCCCTACTCCGGGTTCTTCATGGGGCCGTCGGACGACACCCAAGGCGAGGCGACGGAAGGAAGCGCAACGTCAGAAAAACGACGAGCAAAGGCGTCTTGATCAGCAGGCCGGCCCCGACTTCCGCCACCATGTGGGTCGCCGTGAGCGGGAGCGCCCATCCCAACCTTCCCGCGTGCTGCGCGGCTGCAGTTCCCGCTGCGCCTCCACCGTGCACGACTTCAACTCCCTGGGTTTGAGATTGGATGCAAAGAGGCGTGCTCGTTCATCGATCTGCGCAAGCCCGCCTCGAGCTCGTCCAGCAGGAAGAAACTGACATCGTCCACGGACCCGTGTCCCTTGGCGAACGGCTGCTCGAGCAGGCGGACGAGGTAAAGCGCATAGACAAACATATAGGAAATAAATCCGAACATGATGGCCGATGCCGGATCGCCTTCGGTCTTCAGGAACATCATCATGGCGACAATCGAGAACACCAGCGTCTGGACCAGCACGTGGACCGACGGAACGAACTCGACCCGCTGGATCTGGTAGATGCGCAGCATCGACCTGCGCAGCACGTCCTGCGTCGTGCGCAGGCGGACGACGAAATTGGCTGTCATCCCCATCGATTCGAGCCGACCGAAGATCGGAGTTAGCTTGCCGATCTCGGCGAGGACGGGAGGGATATCCTTGTGGTCTCGCGCATGGCCCAGACCGGACGGCAGCTTGTCAATCGTCGCCAGCAGAATCCGCCGGCATCCGGCCAGATCGAACTTGTCCGTCGTCAGGTAATTTGAGACTGATCAGGCATTTCGAGAACGGAGGCTCTGGCTCATCAGGGGTTAGAGTTTAAGCGGCCTGCAGTCGGTGTTGCAAGCGGCGGTTTGCGATGGTGGCACGCTTGATGCGGTGTCGTTCGGCGAGGATCGTCTCGGCTCTTCCAAAATAGACGTCAGCGGGCGTGAGGTTGTCGATGCTCTCGTGATAGCGGACGTGGTTATAGTGCACGACGAAGGCATCGATCTGCCGTTCGAGATCTCCAGGCAGATAGTAATTGTCGAGCAGAATGCGGTTCTTCAGGGCCTGGTGCCAGCATCCGATAGAGCGGTTGCGGGTCGAGTTGCGGGTCGATTCGACCGGACGAGACCAATGCCAGTATGCGCTCGACCGTCTCTTCGCGATGGACAATCGGTCCATACCCCTTGCGCCAAATGTCGAACATTTTGGAATCCGTGCCGCTCATGCTGCATCGTCGCCTTTGTTGGATCGGGTTTTAGGAGGCGGCATACCTTACCGTGCTCCGCTCGTCCAGGATGGCGGGTCGCTCGCGGGAAACGAATCGAGACCGGCGCGCTCCACCTCATCCAGAGGCTCTGGCGGACGCCGGTGGCGAACAATATCTGCCGCAGAGGTGATGATCGACCCGAGCGCGCTCGTAATCAGCGGGGCAAGGCCGATGGCATTGCTCTCGTGAGGAATAGAGTCTCCCGAAACGATCCGGCCGCAAAGCGGTGCAAGGCGCCGAAAAGAATCTTCAGCAAAGATGCCATGCACCACGACCACCACGGGTCGTGCAAAGTCTTGAAGCGGAAGTTTGCGGGCCGCTTCGATCAGCGTGCGGCCGGACGAGACGATGTCGTCAACCAGCACCGGCTGGCGGCCGCGCCATCTGGACAGATCGGGCAGTTCGACATCGACATTGCGATCGCCATGGCGGATCTTGCGCAGCACCGCGTGTGGGGCGCCAATGCGTGCGGCGATGGCCGATACCCATTGCTCGCTCTCTTCGTCGGGACCGACAAGAAGGGGATTGTCGACTTCCGCGGCAATCCAGTCCGCCAGCAGCGGCGCCGCATGCAGCGTATCCGTCGGGATCGTGTAAAGCGCCGAAAGAGTCGAATATCGGTGCAGATGCGGATCGATAGTGACCAGCCGGTCGAAGCTCGACGAGACGAGCCGCGCGAAGCTCTTCGATGTCACCGCCTCGCCCGGCTGAAAACGGCGGTCCTGCCGCATGTATGCGAGATAAGGCGCGATCAGAGTGACCTCTCGCGCGCCGAGCGCCCGCGCGGCATCTGCCGCGAAGATAAGGCGCAAGAAGCCGTCATCGGGCCGTGCGAGCGTGCAGACCAGATCGACCGCCTTGCCTGCAACATCGGAGAGAATACGGACGTAGGACTCGCCGTCAGGAAACTGCCGCGTCTCTATAGTACCGAGCTCCCAATGACCGTCTTCCGCCAGACACCGTCCAAAGGCATCGTTGCCCGGCAAGGGGAGAATCAGGCGAGGACCTGGATGTGGGTTGTTTTGAGCTTCTGCCATTCTTCTCCGACTCTAGAACTGCAAGACTAGACGATGATCGTGCCAATGGCGCTGATGATCCATACCCCACACATCGGCAACACGCGGAATAAGGATAGAGCAGATGCTCAATATAATCCTTGCAGCTACCCGCTTGCGTGGCCGGCGCGAGCGTCCACAGCCACCTCAGATGCCCCAGAGCCCTACCGCCTGTTGTCGCGATACGCGAGCAGGCGCAGCGCGTTGACAACGACCACCAGCGTCGAGCCCTCGTGGACCGCCACCGCCGGGCCTATGCCGAGGCCGAGGACCGTCGCCGGCACCAGCAGTGCGACCACGCCGAGGCTAATGAACACGTTCTGGAGGATGATCCCGCGGGTGTGGCGGCTGAGGCCCACCGCGAAAGGCAGATGGCTCAAATCGTCGGCCATCAGCGCAACATCCGCTGTCTCCAGCGCGACGTCGGAGCCGGCCGCGCCCATCGCGATGCCGACGGTCGCGTTCGCCATCGCCGGCGCATCGTTCACGCCGTCGCCGACCATGGCGACCTTCTGCTCGGAGCGCAGCTTCTTGATCGCCTGGACCTTATCCTCTGGCATCAGGTCGCCCCAGGCCTCGTCAAGCCCGACATCCTTGGCGATCGCCTCGGCGACCTTCTGATGGTCGCCGGAGATCATGATCATCCGCTTGATGCCGAGCGCGTGCAGCTGCGCAAGCGCATCCCGGGCAGCAGCGCGTGGCGTATCCATCAGCCCGATCGCGCCGAGTTCCTTGTCGCCATGGCGGACGACCATCGTGGTGCGGCCGCCTTCGCGCAATTTCGCGATTGCTGCCGCAGAAGCTTTGCCCAGTGCGGCGATGCCGTCGGCGCCGAACATCTCGGCCTTGCCGATCCAGACCGGCTTGCCGTCGAGCGTCGCGGTCACCCCGCGTCCGGTGAGGCTCTTGAGATCATGCGCCTCCGGGACGTCGCGCCGGCCCAGGCGCTCGCGTCCGTCGCGCGCAATTGCAGCCGCCAGCGGGTGGTCGCTGAGTTGCTCGACCGCGACGGCGACCCTCAGCAGCTCTTCTTCCGAAACGCCTTCTGCCGGGACGATATCGGTGATGCGTGGGCGGCCTTCCGTCAGCGTGCCGGTCTTGTCGAAGGCAATCGCGCTCAGCGAGCCGAGATTTTCGAGCGGCGCGCCGCCCTTCACCAGAACGCCACCCCGTGCCGCTCGCGCAACACCGGACAGCACCGCGCTCGGAGTAGCGATTGCGAGCGCGCAGGGACTAGCCGCCACCAGCACCGCCATGGCGCGATAGAAGCTGGCGCTGAATGGCTCGTCGATCACCACCCATGCCAACAGCAGGATGAAAGCGAGCGCCAGCACTGCCGGCACGAAAATGCGCTCGAACTTATCAGTGAAGCGTTGTGTCGGCGATTTCTGCGTCTCGGCCTCGCTGACCATCTGGACGACCTTGGCCAGCGCGGTCTCGGTGGAAAGACGCGTCACCTCCACCTCGATCGCGCCCGCACCATTGATGGTTCCGGCGAAGACGCGCGAGGATGAGCCCACGGAATTGGGTCTGGCGCGCGCCGTTGCGGCATCCTCGACCGGGCGCTTGTCGACCGGGATGCTCTCGCCGGTGACCGGCGCCTGATTGACGCTGGATTCGCCCTTCACGAGAAACCCGTCGGCCGGCAGCCGCTCGTTGGGGCGCACGACGACCACGTCGCCGACCACGAGGTCCTCGACGGGCACCTCGCGGGTCTCGCCGTCGCGGCGTACGGTGGCCGTTCGCGGGGCGAGCTCGGCCAGGGCCTCGATCGCCTGCTTGGCGCGTCCCATCGCGTAGTGTTCAAGCGCGTGGCCGAGGCTGAACAGGAAGAGAAGCAGCGCGCCCTCCGCGAAGGCGCCAAGTGCCGCAGCGCCGGCCGCCGCGACCAGCATCAGCGTGTCGATCTCGAACTTCCTGAGGCGCAGATTGTCGATCGCC
>JAFVHU010000079.1 GCA_017474385.1 Afipia sp.
CACTCTCGGCGCGCTGATCATTGCGCTCGGCCTTCTGGTCGACGACGCCATTATCGCGGTCGAGATGATGGTGGTGAAAATGGAGCAGGGATGGGACCGCGTGAAGGCGGCATCCTTCGCCTGGGAATCAACTGCGTTTCCGATGCTCACGGGGACGCTGGTCACGGCCGTTGGCTTCCTCCCCATCGGCTTTGCCAATTCGTCCGTCGGTGAATATGCCGGCGGCATCTTCTGGGTGGTGGCGATTGCGCTGGTGGCGTCATGGTTCGTCGCGGTGATCTTCACGCCCTATATCGGCGTCAAACTGTTGCCGAACTTCAACCATGGCAAGCATAACCACGATCCGCATGCGATCTACGAGACGCGGATGTATCGCGGCCTGCGCCGGGTGATCGAGTGGTGCGTGCGCCGCCGTGGCACCGTTGTGCTGGCGACCATCGGCGTGTTCGTAATTTCGATCGTCGGCTTCGGTCACGTGCAGCAGCAGTTCTTCCCGCTCTCGGAGCGGCCGGAACTGTTCCTTCAGTTGCGGCTGCCGGAAGGCACCGCGTTCAACGTCACCAAGGAGAGCGTGAAGAAGGCGGAAGCGCTGCTCAAGGACGACAAGGATATCGCCACCTACACGACCTACGTTGGACAGGGTTCGCCGCGTTTCTGGCTCGGCCTCAATCCGCAATTGCCGAACGAGGCGTTCTCCGAAACCGTGATCGTGTCGAAGGACGTTGCAGCGCGCGAGCGCATCAAGGCGCGGCTTGAAAAGGCTGTGGCGGACGGCGCGCTGTCGGAAGCACGCGTGCGCGTGGACCGCTTCAATTTCGGCCCGCCGGTCGGCTTCCCGGTTCAGTTCCGTGTCGTCGGCCCGGACACCACGACCGTTCGCGACATCGCCTACAAGGTGCGTGAGGTCATGCGCGGCAACGACAAGGTGGTCGATCCGCATCTCGACTGGAACGAACAGACGCCTTACCTCAAACTGGCCGTCGATCAGGACCGCGCCCGTGCGCTCGGGCTGACGCCGCAGGACATTTCGCAGTCGCTGGCGATGCTGATTTCCGGCGTGCAGGTGACGACGCTGCGCGACGGTATCGAGAAGGTCGGTGTGGTCGCCCGCGCCGTACCGTCGGAACGGCTCGATCTCGGCCGTGTCGGCGATCTGACGATCTATTCGCGGGGCGGCGTCGCCGTGCCGCTGTCGCAGATCGCCAAGATCGAATACGCCCACGAGGAGCCGATCCTGTGGCGGCGCAACCGCGACATGGCGATCACCGTGCGTGCCGACATCGTCGACGGCGTGCAGGCGCCGGACGTGACCAATGCGATCTGGCCGAAGCTTGAAGGCATCCGCAAGAGCCTGCAGCCGGCTTACCGCATCGAGATCGGCGGCGCGATCGAGGAGTCCGAAAAGGGCAATGCGTCGATCAACAAGCTGTTCCCGCTGATGGTGATCGGCATGCTGACGCTGCTGATGATCCAGTTGCAGAGCTTCTCGCGGCTGGTGCTGGTGTTCCTGACCGCGCCGCTCG
>JAFVHU010000080.1 GCA_017474385.1 Afipia sp.
AGGAACGGTGATGACCGCCTGATCGACCTTCTGGCCGAGATGGGCTTCCGCGGTCTCTTTCATCTTCTGAAGAATGAAAGCGGAGACCTGCGAAGGCGAGTAGGTCTGGCCGTCGGCCTCGACCCAGGCGTCGCCATTGGAAGCCTTTACGATCTTGTAGGGGACAAGCTTCTTGTCCTTTTCGACCGTCGGATCGTCGTAGCGGCGGCCGATGAGGCGCTTGACTGCGAAGATGGTGTTTTCTGGATTGGTAACAGCCTGGCGCTTGGCGGGCTGGCCGACGAGGCGTTCGCCGTCGTCAGTGAAGGCAACGATGGACGGTGTCGTCCGCATGCCCTCGGCATTCTCGATTACTTTCGGCGATTTGCCATCCATCACGGCAACGCACGAATTCGTGGTGCCGAGATCGATCCCAATGACCTTTCCCATGGTCCTCTAGTCCTTCTTTTTGCGGCAGGTTGGCTGGGCCCTGACGGCACACCAATCCAAACCCCCAATATCAAATATTCGCGACGTCGCGACGCTCCGCCTCATATAGGAGGGGGGCATGGGGCCGCAAGGACCAGCCCTTGTAAACAACCGGGAAAATGAATTTCCGCAGGTGCCTCAGGGCCCGTCCTCCGGGCATGGGAAGCAATCGCCAATGCGTCAATTTGCAACGATTCGGGCCTTGATCTGTTGGCCCGGCGCGGAAACAGTCAGGGCCCCGAAACGAGACCACCCCGCGCCGTGCCAGACCATCGAACGGCCTCAATACGACATCAGTCAGGCTTCATGAAAACAATCGCCCGCATTCTCGCCGTCGTCTCCGCTGTTGCTGTCGCATCTCCGGCCCTGGCCGCCGATCCGGTGTTCCCGTCGGGGGCGCGCGTCGGGCTGGTGCCCGCCGAGGGCCTCAACGTGGCCAAGGATTTTCTGGGGTTCGAATCCGCGGACCAGAAGATCAAGGTCGGCGTGGCCGAGATTCCTCCCGCAGCCTTCGCAACGGTTGAAGAGGCCGTGAAAGAGGGTAAGCCGACCGCCACCGGATCCAGACCCGAGGCCTTTGAGACCGCATCCGGCAAGGCGTTCATTACGTCCGATACCGGCAAGGACGGCGCGACCACGATCAAGATGTACTCGGTCATCATCTCCGGCGAGAAGTTCACCGGCTACATCATCGCGCAGGCGCGCGAGGATGCCGCCAAACCCCTCTCCGACGACGCCATGCGCAAGATGTTCGCCTCGGCGAAGCTGCGCAATGACGTGCCGACCGAGGAACAGCTCAGCCTGATGCCGTTCAAGATCGGCGAACTCAGTGATTTCAAAACCGTTCGCACCCTGGCGCCGCGCTCATCGATCCTGCTGACTGACGGCACCGAGGACACCACGCTCGACGGCGCGCCCTACATGGTGATCGGCCTGACCGCGTCGGGCCCGGCGTCGCCGGACGATCGCGGGCGCTTTGCGCAACAGACCGCCGCCGCCATTCCCGGCATTCGCAATGCGCGCATCATCTCGAACGAGCCAATGCGGATCGAAGGCACGCCCGGATTCGAAACACGGATCGAAGCCGTGGCCGGCAAGAACGATACGCCGGTGACCGTGGTGCAGTGGCTGAGATTCGGCGGCGGATCATCGCTGCGGATCATCGCGAGTGCGACCCGCGAGGAATGGCCGAAAGCGTTCCCGCGATTCCGCGCGGTCCGCGACGGCATCGACCCGCGCTAATTAAAGGCCGTCATTCCGGGGCGCGAGCATTTGCGAGCGAACCCGGAATCCGAAAATTGCGCCGAATGCACTCTCAAAGATTCCGGATCAGTCCGCTTGTGCGGACTGTCCGGAATGACGCCGGGAAAATCTTAGTTCTTCGCGCCGCCCTTGGCGACCGCGACCAGCGCCGGCCGCAGCACGCGTTCGCCGATGGTATAACCGCCCTGCACGACCTGCACGACAGTTCCTGCGGGCACCGAGGAATCCGGCACCTCGTACATCGCCTGATGGAAATTCGGATCGAACTTTTCGCCAAGCGGATCGAGTTTCTGCACGCCGTTTTTCTCCAGCGTCTTGTGCAGCGACCGTTCCGTCAGCTCGACGCCTTCGATCAGCGCCTTGAGGCCGGGATCGGCGGCTTCGCGGGCGTCCATCGGCACGGCGTCCAGCGCGCGCTGCAGATTGTCGGCGATGTCGAGCACGTCGCGCGCGAACGCGGTAATGCCATAGGTCCGCGCGTCGGCGACTTCACGCTGGGTCCGCTTGCGCAGATTTTCCATCTCCGCGAGCGTGCGCAGCATGCGATCTTTGGCCTCGGCCACGTCCTTGGTGAGCGCTTCGACCGAACCTTCCTCGGGATCATCGGGCATCACGTAAGGCTTTGAGACCACAGGCTCCTTGTCGTTCGCCGGTTCCGGCGCAGACGCGTCCTGCGGTTCCTTTTGCCCATTGGAATTGGCCATTGCTTACCCTTTTCAGCAAATCGTCATCGCGAATGTCGGATTGTTAGCCCGCATATCGTCATTTGGCGGCCTAAAATCAAGCCAATATGGCTCATCGCTTCATTTTGTCATCGCCGGGCCTGTCCCGGTGATCCCGATCAATTGAGCGTAAGCGCCTCAATTACCGGGATGGCCGGAATAAATCCGGCCATGACAACTTCACTTATTTACCGATGAGCTGGCTGACGATCCGGGCGGCGTAATCGACCGTTGGAATGACCCGCGCATAGTTCAGCCGCGTCGGGCCTATCACGCCGAGCACGCCGACGATGTGACCCGCGCCGTCGCGATAGGGTGCGATGATGGTCGAGGAACCGGACAGCGAGAACAGCTTGTTTTCGGAGCCGATGAAAATGCGCACGCCGTCGGCGCGCTCGGCGCGGCCAAGCAGATCGATCACGCCTTTCTTCGCCTCAAGGTCGTCGAACAGCAGCCGCACCCGCTCGAGATCCTCCATCGCGTGAAGATCTTCCAGCAGATTGGCGTGACCGCGCACGATCAGTTGCCGCTCATCGCTGGCGCCGCCGGACCAGCTCGCGATACCCGCTGCGATCACCTTCTGCGTGAGCTGATCGAGTTCGCTGCGTCCCGCTGTCAGCGCGGCTTCGAGTTCGCTGCGCGCCTCGGCCAGCGTGCGTCCGCGAATTCGGGCATTGAGAAAATTCGAAGCCTCGGTCAACGCCGAGGACGGCACACCCGGCGGTAGCGGCAGCACGCGGTTCTCGACCTGACCGTCTTCGGCCACCAGCACGACCAGCGCCTGCGTCGGTTCCAGCCGGACGAACTCGATATGCTTCAGCCGCACGTTCGACTTCGCAGTCAGCACGACGGCGGCGGCGCGGGTCAACCCCGACAGCCGCGTCAACGCTTCGCTCAGCGCAGCCTCGACCGATGTCGCTCCGCCGACGGACTTGAGCTGGCTTTCGATCGATTGCCGCTCCGGCTCGGTCAGATCGCCGACCTGCATCAGCGCGTCGACGAAAAACCGTAATCCGAGTTCGGTCGGGAGGCGGCCCGCCGAAGTATGCGGCGCGTAGATCAGTCCCAGCTGTTCGAGATCCGACATCACGTTGCGCACGGAGGCCGGCGACAGCGGCATCGTGATCAGGCGCGAGATGTTGCGCGAGCCCACCGGTTCGCCGGTGGCCAGATAACTCTCGACGATTTGCCGAAAAATATCCCGCGACCGCTCGTTGAGCTGCGCCAGCCCGGCGTTCGGCGTAATCAGATGGCCTATCGGGTCGTGGTGGGCCAAAATCGGGCTCCAAACGGGTTGTTCCTGCTACAATTGTCCATCGCGCGGCGCCATGACAAGCAGCATTCTGCGAACATCCTTATCGGCTCTTGATCTTCCCTTGCCGCTGCGGCCCCAACCCCCTAAAAGCAGCGCCAAATCAGGATTTCCCGGAATTTCAGGAGGTTTTTCATGCGGCCAAGCCGTCGCGCGCCCGACGAACTGCGCCCCGTCACGCTGGAACGCGGCGTGGTCAAATACGCCGAAGGTTCCTGCATGGTAAAATTCGGCGACACCCATGTGCTGGTCACCGCCACGCTGGAAGATCGCCTGCCGCCGTGGCTGAAGGGTCAGGGACGCGGCTGGGTCACCGCCGAATACGGCATGCTGCCGCGCGCCACCCATGAGCGCATGCGCCGTGAATCCGCCGCCGGAAAACAAAGCGGCCGTACCGTCGAAATCCAGCGCCTGATCGGCCGCTCGCTGCGCACCACCGTCGATCTGGTTGCGCTGGGCGAACGCCAGATCACGGTGGACTGCGATGTCATTCAGGCCGACGGCGGCACACGCACCGCGTCGATCACCGGCGCATGGGTTGCGCTGGCGGATTGCCTTCAGTGGATGAAGGCCCGCAACATGCTGAAGAACGACAACGTGCTGCGCGACAACGTCGCTGCGATTTCGTGCGGCATCTACAACGGCACCCCCGTGCTCGACCTTGATTATGCGGAAGACTCCGAGGCCGAGACCGATGCGAACTTCGTCATGACCGGCGACGGCCGCATCATCGAGGTGCAGGGTACCGCCGAAAAGACGCCGTTCTCACAGGACGAGTTTCTCAACCTGATGGCGCTGGCCAAGAAGGGCATCGCCCGGCTGGTCGACCTGCAAAAAATGGCGGTGGCGTAATTTTCCCGCTTTCAACCGCGCTTTTGACGGATAACCATTGCGCATGAGTGATCATCGCCGAATCACCGGCCGCCTTGTGATCGCGACCCACAATCCCGGCAAGCTCGCCGAGATGCGCGAACTGCTTGCGCCCTACGGCGTCGAAGCGGTGTCGGCGGCGGAACTCGGCCTCGCCGAGCCAGATGAAACCGGCACCACGTTTCAGGCCAATGCCCGCATCAAGGCGATGGCCGCGGCACAGGCGACGAAGCTTCCGGCCTTCGCGGACGATTCAGGACTGGCTGTCGACGCGCTCGATGGCCAGCCCGGAATCTATTCGGCGCGCTGGGCCGGCGAGGACAAGAATTTTCTCGCCGCGATGTCGCAGATCGAACGCTTGTTGCAGGAGCGCGGCGCGAAGGAGCCCGCGCAACGCAAGGCGCATTTCGTCTCGGCGCTTTGCGTCGCCTGGCCGGACGGACATCAGGAAGACGTCGAGGCGCGCGTCGACGGCACGCTGGTCTGGCCGCCGCGTGGCACCGCTGGCTTCGGCTACGATCCGGCGTTTCTGCCGGATGGTCACACGCGCACCTTCGGCGAGATGACCAGCATCGAGAAGCATGGCCTGCCGCCGCACGGAATGGGTCTCTCCCATCGCGCCAAGGCCTTCGTAAAACTCGCGGAGATGTGTCTCAAATGAGCGCTGACGCGAAACAAGCCTTCGGTGTTTACGTCCACTGGCCGTTCTGCCTGTCGAAGTGTCCGTACTGCGACTTCAACAGCCATGTGCGTCACGCGCCGATCGACGAGTTTCGTTTTGCGCGCGCCTTCGAGCGCGAGATCGAAACCACCGCCGCGCGCACGCCGGGCCGCGAGGTCACATCGATCTTTCTCGGCGGCGGTACACCGTCACTGATGCAGCCGCAGACAGTCGGCGCGATCCTCAATTCCATTGCGCGGCACTGGCGCGTCGCCAGCGATGTCGAGGTGACGCTGGAAGCCAATCCGACCAGCGTCGAGGCGACGCGCTTTCGCGGCTATCGCGACGCCGGCGTCAATCGTGTGTCGCTCGGCGTGCAGGCGCTGGACGATGCATCGCTGAAAGCGCTGGGACGACTTCACACCGCACGCGAAGCGCTCGATGCGGTGGCTATCGCGCGCTCGACTTTTGAGCGCTATTCGTTCGATCTGATCTACGCGCGGCCCGACCAGACCCCGAAGATGTGGGAAGACGAATTGAAGCTCGCGGTGTCGGAAGCCGCCGAGCATCTGTCGCTGTATCAGCTCACCATCGAGCCGGAGACGCCGTTCTTCGGGCTACATGCCGCCGGCAAGCTCAAGATTCCCGATGAAGCAGTTGCGCGCGCGCTTTACGACGTGACGCAGGATGTTTGCGCCAAACTCGGTCTGCCGTCCTACGAGATTTCCAATCACGCGCGGCCGGGCGCGGAGTGCAAGCACAACCTCGTCTACTGGCGCGGACAGGAATATGCCGGCATCGGCCCGGGCGCGCATGGCCGCCTCGATATCGACGGCGTCCGTCATGCCATCGCCACCGAGAAGCGGCCCGAAACCTGGCTGATGCGCGTCGAAGCGCAGGGCCATGGCGTGACCAGCGACGAACTTCTCAACAGCGAGGAGCGTGCCGACGAATATCTCCTGATGGGGCTGCGCCTGGCGGAAGGCATCGACCCAGCGCGCTATCGGGCTCTGTCGGGACGCGCGCTCGATCCGAGGCGGATCGAAATCCTGCGGGATGAGGGCGCGATCACGGTCGATCCCGATGGCCGTGTAAGAGTGACGATGCAGGGATTTCCGGTGCTGGACGCCGTGGTCGCGGATCTCGCCGCGTAATTGCCGTTACCCTGAGGTGCGAGCCGCATTGCGGCGAGCCTCGAAAGGCGATCGTATGTTCAAAAGGTCATCCTTCGAGGCTCGCAAGTGCTCGCACCTCAGGATGACGAATCGACAGTGCTGAAAGTTACGCGCCGAAACTCTTCGGCGACCCCGCAACGATCTGTCCGCCGCCGGCCGCGGCGCGCATCACCGCGAGACCGCGCTCATTGGTGCCGTCGCTGCGGAATCGAAACAACCCGTCGATGCCCGCAAAGCCTGACGGATTGGTCAGGACCTCCGGCGAAAACCGCTGACCGCCCTGGGTTCGCGCCAGCGCCGCAACCAGCGCGACCCCATCATAGGCGAGCGTCGCGGTGCGGACGGGATCGCCGCCGTACTTGGCCCGGTAGCGCTGGGAAAAGCTGCGGAAGCCGGACGGATCGGGCGCCGCATAAAGTCCGCCGCGCAGATTAACATTCGCGAACACACGAGGATTGTCCCAGAGACCCGTGCCAAGCAATTGCACGCGCTTGAGATCGGCGCCGCCCGCAACAAGCGCATCCGCGACACTCACCAGCGAGTCGCCATCGTCGGCAAGCAACAGCGAATCCGCACTGGCGAGCGCCTGGCCAATGGCGGCTGCGGGCTGCGTGCGATCGGCGCCGTATTTTTCAAACGCAGCAATACGTCCGCCCCGGCGCGGGACCGCTTGCTTGAAAGCCGCTTCGACCACGTTGCCGTAAGCGTTCTCCGGCAGGACCGCGGCGAAGGATCGCTTGCCGGTCCCCGCCGCATATTCAACGATGCGATTGACGTCCGACTCGGGAAGAAAGCTCAGGAGATAGACGCCGCGTCCGGCGACGCTCGAGTCGGTCGAGAACGCAATCATCGAGATGCCGCGATTGCGCGCGGCCTGTGCGGCGGCCGGCACCGACTGGGCGAACAAAGGCCCGAGAATGATTTCAGCACCCTCATCGACGGCCTGCTGCGCACTCTGCTGTGCGCCCTGCGCAGTGCCGCTGTCGTCCTTGATCAGGAGCTGGATATTCGGATTCTGAAATTCGGCGAGCGCCAGTTCTGCGGCGTTGCGCATCGATTGCGCGGCGACGGCGGCATTGCCGGGCGCCGACAGCGGCAGCAAGAGCCCGACCTTGACCTGGCCGCTGCCCACCGCCGATGGCTGCTGTTGCGGGCCGGCCGGCTGCTCGCCACCGGAGAACGGAGATTGCATGCCGGCGCAACCGGCAACGAGCGGCGCCCCCAGAATCAGGCCGACAGCACTGCGGCGGGTCGCGCCGATGCGTGGAGACTTTGGAGTGAACGGCGCAACCATCATTGACTTCCGGGTATCGATCCTCAGACACGTCTGGAGGAGGATTTGGGCATATTGTCGGCTATAAGCCAGCCGGTTCAAAGGCTTTTCGCACATACCGGCACAACAGGACATGAACAGCTATTGCAGATGCGAACAAGACGCCGCGTTCCTTCGGCGCTAGATTGTCCCGATGCGCACCAAAAATGCTTCCGCCTCATCCGATGAATCTCTTGAAGGTCCGGCCCGCACCTTTGCGGTCGCAGGGCAACTCGTGCATGCGCCCAAGGCCGCGCCCGGCCTGTATCTGGTCGCAACGCCCATCGGCAATCTTGGCGACATCACATTGCGCGCGCTGGAGACACTTGCAGGCGTCGACATCGTGGCGTGCGAAGACACCCGCATCACACGGCGGCTGATGGAGCGTTTCTCCATCAATGCGACGCTCAAGCAATATCACGAGCACAATGCCGAGCAGGCGCGACCGAAGATTCTGGAGGCGCTGGCGCGCGGATCATCCATCGCGCTGGTGTCAGACGCCGGGACGCCGCTGATTTCCGATCCCGGATTCAAGCTGGTGCGCGAGGTCAGCGCGGCGGGCTTCCCGGTGATCGCATTGCCGGGGCCGTCATCGGTGCTGGCGGCGCTCTCGGTCGCGGCACTGCCGACCGACCGGTTTTTCTTCGAGGGCTTCCTGCCGTCGAAACAGCATGCGCGCCGCACGCGCCTCGGTGAGCTTGCACGCATCGATGCCACGCTGGTGATGTTCGAGAGCGGCGCACGGGTGCAGGATTCGCTGCAAGATCTCGCAGGCATTATGGGCGAACGCGAAGCCGCTATCTGCCGCGAAATGACCAAGCTGCACGAAGAAGTCCGCCGCGCGACCGTGACCGAACTCGCAGCGATTGCCGACACGCTGGAGACACGCGGCGAATTCGTGCTGGTCATCGGTCCGCCCGCCGCCGATGCCGGGCTGATGAGCGATGATGCGCTCGACGATTTGCTGCGCACATCGCTCACGCACGGCAGCGTCAAGGACGCGGTGGCGCACGCGGTCGAAGTGTCCGGACGGCCGCGCCGCGAGATTTATGCCCGCGCACTTGAACTCTCAAAGGATGGCGATGAAGCGGGATAGCGATCCGCCGGAATTGCCAAAGGCTCGCGCAAAAATCCCCTCGCCCGCGCGCGTCGCGGCGTTTCAGACCGGAATTTCTGCCGAGAGCAAAGCCTGCGTTTACCTGATCGCCAAGGGTTATCGCATCCTCGCACGGCGCTTCCGCACGCCTTACGGCGAGATCGACATTGTGGCACGGCGGCGGGGCTTGCTTGCCTTTATCGAGGTGAAGGCTCGCGCGAACCTCGACGAAGCCGCCTATTCGGTGACGCCCCAGCAGCAGCACCGCATCGTCGCCGCAGCCCAGGCCTGGCTGATGGCGCATCCCGAGCACGCGGATTTCGATATGCGGTTCGACGCCGTTCTGATCGCACCAAAACACCTTCCAAAACACCTGATGGCGGCGTTCGACGCCAGCGTCTGAACGGCAGGGTTGCGCGGAATTGTTCTGGAAAGATTGCGCCAAATCGCACAGATTGCCGCCGCAACAGATCAACAACCGGGTTTAAAGCATGAAGCTGAAAGTCGCCGTCCAGATGGACCCCATCGCGCGGATCAACATTCGCGGCGACTCGACGTTCGCGCTGCTGCTCGAAGCACAGAAGCGCGGCCATGCGCTGTCCTACTACACGCCCGAAAAATTGTCCCTGAAGGGCGAGCAACTGGTCGCCATGGTCCAGCCGCTAAAAGTGCGCGATGAGGATGGCGATCATTTCACGCTCGGCGATGCCGAGCGCGTCGATCTCGAATCCTTCGATGTGATTCTGCTGCGGCAGGACCCGCCGTTCGATCTCGCCTACATCACCACCACGCATTTCCTCGAACGCATTCATCCGAAAGCGCTGGTCGTGAACAATCCGGCCAGCGTGCGCAACGCGCCGGAAAAAATCTTCGTGATGGAATTCGCGGACCTGATGCCGCCGACGCTGATCTCTCGCGACAAGGACGAGATCAATGCGTTCCGCGCCGAGCAGGGCGATGTGGTGATGAAGCCGCTCTACGGGCATGGCGGCGCCGCGGTGTTTCGCGTCACGCCGAGCGACATGAATTTCGGCTCGCTCTACGACATGTTCTCGGTGACGTTCCGCGAACCGTGGGTGATTCAGCGCTTCCTTCCCGAGGTGAAGCACGGCGACAAGCGCATCATCCTGGTCGACGGCGAATTCGCCGGCGCGGTCAATCGCGTGCCGGCGGCGGACGATCTGCGCTCCAACATGGTGCGCGGAGGTGCTGCGCAATCCACCGATCTCTCGCCGCGCGAGCGCGAGATTTGCGAACGGCTGAAGCCCGCGCTGCGCGAGCGGGGCCTCTTGTTCGTTGGCATCGACGTCATCGACGGCCACCTGACGGAAATCAACGTCACCTCGCCGACCGGCATCCGGGCCGTCGCCCGGCTCGGCGGCCCTGACGTGGCGGCGAAGATCTGGGACGCCATCGCCGCCAAACGCGCATAACGACCCGATGACAGCTTAATCAATTGCTGACCACCTTCTGCCAATCTCGCGGCGGGGGGAGTGTGCCACTGCCGGATACGCGGTATGCGTGCACCGAAACGGGCTGACCAATGGCGATTGAAGTCTTCAACGGCACGTCGATTCCGCGCGAGCTGACCACCGCCGCGATGGAATTCCTGTGGGTCAAGTGGAAAACCCTCAATGACACCAATGATTTAAGCCTGCAGCGCCTGACCGAGGAATGCAGCTATCAGCTGCGCTCCAATTCCATCCACCTGCTCACGATCAACGACGACTTTGTCTACATGTACGTGGGCGAGGCAGTTCAGGCGAATGCCAGCGAAAGCCTGGCAGGCACCTTGCTGTCGCAGCAGATCAACCCCCTCAAGCGGGAATTCGCCGACGTCTATCATCAGGTGGCCAAGCGCCTCACCCCGGCCTTCGTCCGCTTTACTGCAACCTGGTCGCAAACCGGCCAGCTCTGGCAGCGCCTTATCCTGCCGATCAAGGTCGCCGATGGCGCCGTCATCCTTGTGGTCTATTCCGAGCTGATCAACCATCAGACCGAGATCTACGATCACCTGTTCCGCACCGCGCCGGACGCAATGATCATCGCCTGTCCCATCACCAATGACGCCGGCCACGCCATCGACGGCTGGATCCTGATGATGAACGACCGCGCGCGCCATTTGCTGAAGTTCGACGGCACGATCGGCAATCTGCGCCTGACTCAGTTGCCGCAGTTCGCCGGCGTCGACATCTGGGGCCGGCTTTACGCGCCGAAATCCGCGGCCGCCGCAACGCCGGTGACCACTGCGGATTTCAACGTCGACATCATGCGTTTTCCGCATGTGTTCGGTCTTCGCATTTCGCCGAAGGTTGACGACAGGGACGCGACGCTGGTTCCGCACAGCAACGCCCACGGTGTCAATCAGCCCGCCTGATTTCCAAGACATTCTTATTTGAAGCCGCATGACTTCCGCGTGACGTCACGCGCGCGTTCTCGCAGATGCGTGTGCTTGCCAGTGCACGGCAACGGGTCTCATAATCGCAGTTGCGACGACAAGCGGCCAACAACAAAATTCAACGGAGGAATGCATGACGATCGATGTTTCGCGACGCTCTCTCCTTGCTCTTGGTGCAGGACTCGGCGCAAGTCTTGGCGCAACGATGATGAGCGGCGGCGCCATCGCGCGCGCGCCAAAGCTCGGCACGCAGGCTCCTTACTTTCATCGCTTCACGCTCGGCGAGGCAGAAGTCACAGTGGTTTCCGACGGCCCGCTGCCGCTCGGCGATCCGTCCGGCACATTTCTCGGCGTCCCGAAGGAAGACGTGCAGAAGATGCTGACCGATAACTTCCTCAGCCCGAGCAATGTCATTCTCGAACAGAATGCGCCGATTGTGAATTTCGGCGAGCGGATTGTTCTGTTCGACACCGGCATGGGCACATCGAAACTGTTTGGACCGACCACGGGGCGTTTGCAGAAAAGCATCACCGAGGCCGGCCTCAAGCCGGAAGATATCGATGCGATCGTTTGCTCGCACGCGCATATCGACCATATCGGCGGCATCGTCGATGAAGGCGGCAAGCCGCTGTTTCCGAATGCGCAGGTCTACATCAGCCAAGCGGATATCGAGTTCTGGACTGATGAGAAGAAGATGGACGGACCGCTCAAGGACTTCATCGCTCATGCGCGCAAGAACCTGATGCCGGTGCGCGACCGCATCGTGTTCTTCAAGGACGGTCAGGAATTCCTGCCGGGCGTCACAGCGATCGCCGCGCCCGGCCACACCTTCGGCCACCACATCTTCATGATCCAGTCGGGTGGGAAATCGTTCGCCTTCCTCGGCGATCTGACGCACCATCAAATACTGTTGCTGGAGCGGCCGAAGATGGAGTTCGCCTACGACTCCGATCCCAAGATGGCAGCGGCGACGCGGGTGAAACTGCTGGACACGATCGCGGCCAACAAGACGGCGGTGATGTCCTATCACTTCCCCTGGCCGGGTTACGGCCATGTGGTGAAGGCCGGCGACGGCTTCCGCTATATCCCCGAGCCGATGATCATGAATCTCTGACGCAAGGCATGAGTTCTGATCCGAAGGACCGCGCCAGCGCAAAGCTGGAGCCGATTTTCGGATCAGATCATGCCGCTCAGAAAAAGCGGCAGCGTGCACCGCGCTCGCTGCCGCTCACGCCTCGGCCGGGCGCATGCGCCAGACCAGCCACAGCACAATCAGATCAACGATCACAAACGGCAACACCCAAGGCAGCAGCTTCTGCTGGCCCTGCACGACGCTGCCAAGCGCCAGCACGGCGCCGACGGCCGGTACAATACGCGCGGCCCACAGCGCCTTGCGGCCAGCGAAAGCCAGCGCCACGCCGATTCCGAGATAGACCCATCCGAACAGCACAGTCGTCACCATCGGCAGCGACGGCGGCGTGAGCCAGAAATGGTAGATGTGCAGGATTCCGGTTGCCGCCAGCAACGCGATCGCCGGCCCGTTTCTCATGCGGCGCTCCCGGGCAGCTTGTCCGTGAGCTTGTACCAGTTGCGCGGACCGATGAACTCCCGGCCGTCGTCGGCGCCGATCTCCCGCGCGATCAGGTCGTTGGTCATGCCGTTAAGACGCATCAACTCGTCCTTTACCGTGTCCGGCTGCAGCGCGAGGTTGTTCAACTCGTGCGGATCGTTGCGTGTGTCGTAAAGTTCAAGCTCGTTGTAGGTCTTCAACATCTCAAAATCCTTCGGGATGTGATGCTGCGCCGGGCGGAAATAGCGCGCAAATTTGTAACGGCCGTCGAATACGCCACGAAACAGGCCGGGATTCTCCAGCGAGGGGAAGAAATCACCGGAGTTGAAGATCTGGCGGATCAGAAACAGCTTGTCGGCGGTCGTATGGTTCTGAATCGCCTTCTCGGTGTAGACCGGATCCCAGTAGTGTGCGACGCCGTAGTTGTAGAGGATGCCGAGACGATCGCGCTCGCTCGGCGATGACGCGCCGGTGACCGAGCTCGAGACATCGATTCCTTTCAGATAGGGATATTTCGTGCGGCGCGCGGCATCGTCCACGCCGGCCCAGGCCAGCAACGTCGGAATCATGTCGATGGGGCCCGCAAGCGCCGAGGTGACCGATCCGCCCCCCGTCTTCACGTCGGGATGACGGATGATGAGCGGGACGTGGATGTTCTCCCTGAACATATGCGGCCCTTTCTGCCGCAGTTTCTGCGCGCCCGCCATCTCACCGTGATCGGAGAGATAGACCACGATGGTGTTGTCATCGAGGCCCAGCGCCTTGAGCCGCGCGAGCACCGTCGAGGCGTGATGATCCACGTCGCGCAGGCAGTTGAAATAATAGCTCTGATTCTCGCGCCAGACCGATTCGTCGTTCTGCGGAAAGCGCCCATAGATCATGTCGCAGAACGCCGCGTAGGAACGCTGCGACCAGTTCCGCTTGCTGATGTCCGCCTTGTAGAAACTCTCGGGCAGCGGGCCAAGCCATGGCGTGTCGTAGACGCCACCGACCGGCGGCCGCGAGATGGGCGCGAGCATGTTCGGATCGATGCGCGAGCGCACCTGATCGTCACCGCTGGAGAAGTACATGATGTCGTGCGGATTGACGAAGTTGACCGCGAGCAGCCACGGCTTGCCCTCTTCATTCAGCTTCTTTCCGCTGTCCGTGAGCCAGATGCTAGCGTCGGCGGCGATCTGCCCATCGAAACGAAAGCCGGTCCATGTCGCGCCGTGCGGATCGCCGTCGATGTTGAAATCGGAAAAACCGAACGGCTCAAGTTCATCGCTCGTGTTCGGGAACGGGCCGTAGGTCAGGTTGTGGTTGCCGCCGATATGGCTGAGATGCCACTTGCCCTTGTACGCGGTGTAGTAGCCTTGCGCGCGAAACAGATCGCCGAGGCTGACGAGATCGTTAGGCACTTCCGGAAATGGCGGCGCGCCGTGATTGACCACCATCCTCGTGTGCTGGGTGTGCTGACCAAAATAGAGTGTCGAGCGGCTCGGCGAGCACGGTGTCGTGTGGATGTGATAGTTCGCGAACGAGACGCCACGCTCGCGCAGCAACTCGTGCCCCGGCAACGAAAGATCGCTGGGCAGACTGCTCCAGTGCCGCTCCTGATCGCTCATGATGAGAAGGATGTTGGGGCGCTTCGCCTTCGGATTGGCGACGGCCGTCTCGACCTTCGGCGCGCGGCGGCGGGCACGTCCGCCGAAAAACGCAGCCCCGAGCCCGGCCGCAGCCATTGCCCCGCCGGCGAGAAGAACCCGTCGCCGCGATGATGTCCCGGTCATGATGTTTCCGCCCACCCATCTTTTTTGTGATCTGGCGTGAAATTCTCATGCCGGTTCCGACCCCTGTCAAATCCGGTTCCATGTTCCCTAAATGTTCTTGCGCCCGGAAAAGTTCCTGCTAGGGTTGCAGCGGGGGCGAGGGAGCAATGGTTCAGCGCGTTTCCACGGTGGCGTTTGAAGGCATCGAAGCCCGCGCGGTGGACGTGCAGGTTCAGGTCGCGCCCGGATTGCCCGCTTTCGCCATCGTCGGCCTGCCCGACAAGGCGGTTTCCGAAGCCCGCGAACGGGTGCGCTCCGCGCTGATCGCCTCGGGCCTCGCGCTGCCCGCCCGGCGAATCACCGTCAATCTCGCGCCCGCCGATCTGCCCAAGGAAGGCAGCCACTACGACCTGCCCATTGCCCTCGGGCTGATGGCCGCGATCGGCGCGATCCCGCCCGATGCGCTGAGCGGATTCACTGTGCTCGGCGAACTGGGTCTCGATGGCTCGATCGCGCCGGTGGCCGGTGTGCTGCCCGCAGCCATCGGCGCCAACGCGCGCGATGAGGGACTGATCTGTCCAGCAGCCTGCGGCGCGGAAGCGGCATGGGCCAGTCCCGAGATTCAGATCGTCGCGGCAGCGTCGCTGATTCAGATCGCCAATCACTTCAAGGGCACGCAGGTTCTGTCACGCCCCGAACCGAAGATCACAGAACGCCAGATCGCATCGCTCGACCTGCGCGACATCAAGGGACAGGAAAGCGCCAAGCGCGCGCTGGAAATCGCCGCCGCCGGCGGACATCACCTCCTGATGATCGGCTCGCCCGGCGCGGGCAAGTCGATGCTTGCGGCGCGGCTGCCCTCGATCCTGCCGCCGCTGTCGCCGTCCGAGCTGCTCGAGATTTCGATGATCGCGTCTGTCGCGGGCGAAATCGAAGGCGGCGCTTTGACCGCGCGGCGGCCGTTCCGCGCGCCGCATCATTCCGCAAGTATGGCCGCGCTGACCGGCGGCGGCATGCGCGCCAGGCCCGGCGAGATATCGCTGGCGCATCACGGCGTGCTGTTCCTCGACGAGTTGCCGGAGTTCGATGCGCGCGTGCTGGATTCGCTGCGCCAGCCGCTGGAAAACGGCGAGGTCGCGGTCTCCCGCGCGAACCACCGCGTGACCTATCCGGCGCGGTTCATGCTGGTGGCGGCGATGAATCCATGCCGCTGTGGACACGCCTACGAGCCCGGCTATTCCTGCAAACGCGGACGCATCGACCGCTGCACCGCGGACTATCAGGGCCGCATTTCCGGCCCGCTGATGGATCGCATCGATCTGCGGATCGAAGTGCCGGCCGTGACCGCATCCGACCTGATTCTGCCTGCACCGGCTGAAGGCTCGGCCGAAGTCGCTGCACGCGTTGCCGCGGCCCGCACCGTTCAGATCGCGCGCTATGCAGCTTTGAATCTGCCGCACATTCGCACCAACGCGGAAGCGCCGGCCGCGGCGCTCGAAGAGATCGCAAAGCCTGACCCGCAGGGGCAAAAGCTGTTGCGTGACGCTGCCGAAACCATGCGCCTGTCGGCGCGCGGCTATCATCGCGTGCTGCGGGTGGCACGCACCCTCGCCGACCTTGACGGCGCAGACACCATCGGGCGGCTTCATCTCGCGGAGGCCCTGTCCTACCGCGCGCTGGCGGAAGATTTACGCCGCGCGGCATAGCCAAAATCGGCGCCCGCAAACCCTTCAGTAACGATCTCTCTTTACACTTCAAAAACCATAAGCCGCGCTGTCGTGGCGGCTTTGGCAGTAAACCGTGTTGTTGTGAGTGGCGTCCATGTTGCGTGTAAAGATCCTGGCCTCGACCATTCCGTTGCTGCTGGCCGGCGTGGTCGCCGGCGGCGAATTGATCCCGAGCGCAAGTCCCTGCATCGCGCTGGGCCGCGCATCGATGCAGATCGCGACCGCGCCTTGGCAAAACCCCCTTCACGTCAGCTTCACCGACGATCCGGAAATGGCCACCGTCCGGGTTCAGATCGTCGACAACGCGGACCTTGCCGATTTTACCGTCATCGACGGCGCGCTGACCGCCGAGGATGACAGTTGCACGGTGACGCGCGAGACGACATTCGTCAGCATCGCCGACCACATCACCGATACGGACCCGGTGATCTATCTGTCGCGGGAGCCCGGCGCGGATTATCGCATCTTCGTGCAGTCGCGCGCGTTCAGCACGCGGGAGGCCGCGGCACTTGTGGTGGGCGCCGGACGCCGCATGCGCATGGCCGAGCGGTCGATGTGAGGCGTTAAGGTCTCGTTAGCCACGTTTGAATCGCCGCTGACGATCCGTACTCGCTTCAAACTCTTCGAAACATCCCCGACACATCCTTGCGCTCACCTTCCCGACGCACGATTCCACCGCGGAGCGGACAATAATGCTGCGAGCCTTGCGCATCCGATCCCGGCTTCGCCGTTTTGCCCGCCGGCATCCCTGGATCAGTGTCACGATCCGCTCCGTGATGATCTTCTCCGCCGCCTTTAGCGGAGCTTACGGGTTCATTACGGGAAGCCGCAGCGAGACCTACGATCCGCACAGCTTCGCCCTTGGCGCGAGCTTCCTGTTCGCGGTGGCGTGTCTGGCGCTTGCGACGCTCAGCATGCGGATGCGCTGGCTGCGGAAGAAAATGCGCAAGATCGAGTTGCATAATGAAGCGCTGGCCGACCGTAACTGGGAGCTGAAGGGTGCCGAGGAGCATGCCCGCAGCCTGTTCGAATCCCAGAGCGACCTGATCGTGCTGCGCGACAGCGACGGCCTGATCACCTCGGTCAATGACGCTTACTGTGCGCTCGCGCGCCAGCCGCGCGAAGCCTTGATCGGGACCCGCTTTGCATTGCCCGTGCTGGAGCAGGGCGCCATCGCGATCGAGCCGAGCGGGACGCGGGTTCACGACCAGAAGATCGACAGCGCGATGGGTCCACGTTGGGTCGCATGGCGCGAGGGCCTCGTCCGCAGTGATGCCCATCAGCCGGCTGATCTGCAATGTGTCGGCCGCGACGTGACGGACCGCGCCGAGACCGAGCGCGCGCTGGCCGAGGCGCGCGACCTCGCCAACTCCGCCAACCGGGCGAAATCGAAATTCCTCGCCATGGCCTCGCACGAGATCCGCACGCCGCTGAACGGCATCATCGGCATGAGCAACCTGCTGCTCGATACGACGTTGACCGCAGAACAGGCGACCTACGCAAAGGCCGTAAAAACATCCGGCGACGCCCTGATGGCGCTGATCGACGAACTGCTCGACTTCTCCAAGATCGAAGCGGGCAAGATCGACCTTGAATATCGGCCGTTTGCACTGGCCGCCATGATCGAGGAGATTACCGAGCTGCTGGCGCCCCGCGCGCAGGCGCGCAAGCTCGAGATCGCATCCTATGTCGATGAACGGCTGCCCGCGGAAGTGATCGGCGACGCTGCGCGGTTGCGGCAGGTGCTGCTCAATCTCGCCGGTAACGCTATCAAGTTCACGCCGGTCGGCGGCGTCGCTCTGATCGTCGAGCCCGGAATCTGGCCCGATGAAATCTCTTTTCTCGTGCGCGACACCGGCATCGGTATCGCGCCGGAAGCGCAGCAGCGAATCTTCCGCGAATTCGAGCAGGCCTCCGAAGGCACCGCGCGCAACTATGGCGGCACCGGTCTGGGGCTCAGCATCAGTGAACGCATCGTCCGGCGCATGGGCGGTCGGATCACGCTGGAGAGCACCGAGGGCAACGGAGCGACATTCGAATTCTCAGTTCCGCTTGCGGCGGCGGAGCCCGGCGACAGCGCCGCTTCGTCCTTCCTCGCACCTGATCTGACAGGCAAGTCCGTCATGCTGGTCGCGCCGCAGACGATCGAAGCCTCATTGATCGCGCGGCGGCTGGGGCGCTGGGGCGCGCAGACCTGCACAGTGGCGGATGCCGCCATTGCACGCGCGTTGCTGCCGGAGCGTTCGTGGTATGCGGTCCTCGCCGACTGCACGAGCGGCGATGCACAGTTGCAGGATTTCGCCGAAGCAGCTTCACGCCATGCGACGTATCGGATCGCGATGTTTACGCCATCGGCGCGGCGCGACATCGCGCCCGACATCATGGCGTTGTTCACGGGCTATCTGGTGAAGCCGCTGCGTGCGACATCATTGGCCGCGCGGCTGTCGGCGCCGGGCGCCGCGCTGGTGCCGGAGCTGCCTGAGGATAACGAATCCACGACTGAGCCGTCGGACATCGTCGCGCCGCACGCTGTATCGTCCCGCGCACTTTCGATTCTGGTTGCGGAAGACAACGAGATCAACGCACTGCTGATCCGGTCGCTATTGACGCGCATGGGCCACCGCCCCGTCATCACCACCGACGGCGAACAGGCGCTCGAATCGTGGCTCGCCGCAGACGGCGCAGGCACGCCCTACGATGTGGTGTTGATGGACATCCAGATGCCGAAGCTGGACGGCATCGCGGCGACAAAACGAATTCGCGCGCTTGAGGCGGAACGCAGTCAACGGCGAACCAAAATTCTTGCGCTGACGGCGAACACACTGGTGGATGATCGCTATGCCTGCTTCGAGGCTGGCATGGACGGCTTTCTGGTCAAGCCGCTCGACCGCGACAAGTTAACGGATGCGTTGGCGGCCATTCCCGCACCACGCTCGGTCGTCGCCTGAACCGATCGCGTCACACGCTGCACGATGTCATAAATCCGTATCACGACCATGATTATTGGTGCCTCAGGGCTGCGCTTGGCGAATCAATGCGCGCGGCCGCGAGGAAGCCATGAGCGGCAACAAACCGGCGCGTACGAAGCCGGATGCAAATTCCAGATTGTTAGAACGGCAGGCCGTTCGAAGCCCGCTCGAAGCGTTTCGCCAAAATCCGCTGGTTCAGATGTTCAAGCCGGCGAACGCGAAGTCGGCCGCCTCTGCCGCCGCGACCTGGCTGGTGCCGGGCCTGCGCGGCGAAGCCGTTCCGGACATGCTGCGGCCGGCGTCGGCGCAGCTTGGGAAAATCGGTTCGCTGGAAGTTCGCCTCGCGCAGACCAAGGGCGACGTGAAGCGCGCGCAGAAGCTGCGCTACAAGGTGTTCTACAAGAACGGGTCGGCTATTGCCGATGCCGCGACCATGCTCGCGCAGCGCGACAAGGATGCCTTCGACAAGATTTGCGACCACCTGCTGGTGATCGATCATGCCGCGAAGCCGACGATGAGCGGCAAGCAGCCTGTGGTCGGCACCTATCGCCTGCTGCGCCAGGACGTCGCCGAAAAACACGGCGGCTTCTATACCGGTGACGAGTTCGACATTTCCGGCATGATGGAACGTCAGGCCGGTTTGAAGTTTCTTGAACTTGGCCGCTCCTGCGTGCTGCCGCCCTATCGCACCAAGCGCACCGTTGAGCTGCTGTGGCATGGCGTATGGAGCTACGTGCGCCGGCACAATCTCGATGTGATGATCGGCTGCGCCAGCTTCGAAGGCACCGATCCCGATCGGCTCGCGTTGCCGCTGTCGTTCCTTCACCACTTCGCAGCCGCGCCGGAAGGCTGGCGCGCCAGCGCGCATCCGTCGCGCCGGGTGGAAATGAACCGTATCGCGAAAGAAAATATCGACACCAAAGCGGCGCTGCGGATGCTGCCGCCACTGATCAAGGGCTATCTTCGGGTCGGCGCCTTCATTGGCGATGGCGCGGTGATCGACCACCAGTTTGGCACCACGGATGTACTGGTTGTCATGCCGGTGTCGGCCATCTCCGGCCGCTATCTCGATCACTTCGGCGCAGACGCGACGCGTCACGCGGCATGATCCCGAAAAGTGGGAACCGGTTTTCGGAATAGATCATGCCGAAATAAAAGCCGGGCGGCGAACTTGGTGTCGCGCTCTAGAGCCGCCGCAACTGAACGTCCTCGATGATGTGGTCGCTGCCCTTTTTCAGGATCAGCGTCGCGCGAGGCCGGGTCGGCAGGATGTTCTCTTCAAGATTGACCAGGTTGATGGTGGTCCAGAGTTCGAGGGCCCTGTCGGTCGCTTCCTTGTCGGACAGCTTTGCATAGCGATTGAAGTAGGACCGCGGATCGCGGAACGCCGTGTCGCGCAGTGTGAGAAAGCGCTCGACATACCACTCGCGCAGGATCGGCTCCTCCGCATCGATATAGACCGAGAAGTCGAAGAAGTCCGACACATAGGGAACGGCCTTGCCGTCGCGCGGCAGGCGTCCGGTTTGCAGCACGTTGACGCCCTCGACAATCAGGATGTCGGGGCGATCGATTTCGACTCCCTCATTCGGAATCACGTCATACGTCAGATGCGAGTAGACCGGCGCGCGAACCGGCCGGCGTCCGGCCTTGATGTCGGACAGGAAACTAAGCAGCGCGGGAAGATCGTAGCTTTCTGGAAAGCCCTTCTTCTGCATCAGGCCTTCGCGTTCCAGGATCTCGTTCGGAAACAGAAAGCCGTCGGTGGTGACGAGATCGACCTTGGGCCGCGGCGACCAGCGCGCCAGCAGCGCCTGCAGCACGCGCGCCGTGGTGGACTTGCCCACCGCCACCGACCCGGCGACGCCGATGATGTAGGGCATCTTGCGATCCTCGATGCCGAG
This sequence comes from Afipia sp., assembly GCA_017474385.1. Lineage (GTDB taxonomy): Bacteria > Pseudomonadota > Alphaproteobacteria > Rhizobiales > Xanthobacteraceae > Afipia. The sequence goes on from JAFVHU010000080.1 coordinate 21,196, forward strand.
GAAGTGGCGCTGCGCAACGAACAGGCGCTGCGCTGCCGCGACATAGAACGATAGCAGGCGCGATAGCGGCAGATAGATTTCCTCGACTTCCTTGATGTCGAGGCGATCATGCATCGAATGCATCCGCGCGACTTCCTCGGCGGTCAGCGTCATCGGCATGTCGTCGCGCAGGGCGGCCCACTGTGCGCGCGAGAAAACGCGGTAGGGATTGTACTGAACCTGGTCGGCTCTCACATCCATGAGCCATTCCCTCCTGCCCGGCACCCGCGTATG
>JAFVHU010000081.1 GCA_017474385.1 Afipia sp.
CGAGCCCAGCGCCCCATGCCAGAAATGGCATTTACCTCAAAAATCTCAAAGGTTTAGCATGTCGTCTACATTCGATCAGGTCGCCACGATCATTGCGGAAACGTGCGACATTCCTCGCGACACGATCACCCCGGAAAGCCATGCCATCGACGATCTGGGCATCGACAGCCTCGACTTCCTCGATATCGCTTTCGCCATCGACAAGGCGTTCGGCATCAAGCTGCCGCTGGAGAAGTGGACGCAGGAGGTCAACGACGGCAAGGCCACGACCGAGCAGTACTTTGTCCTGAAGAACCTCAGCGCGCGCATCGACGAATTGGTCGCCGCCAAGGGCGCCTGACGCCCCCGCCATGCAACTCGAATACTTCCAGATGGTTGACCGCATCACCGACCTCGACGTCGGTAAGCGGACGATTACGGTCGAGTCGCAGGTGCCTGAGACAAGCACCATTTTCGAGGGGCACTTCCCCGGCTATCCACTGATGCCGGGCGTGCTGCTGACCGAGACGATGGCGCAGACCTCTGGCTGGCTCCTGATCGCGCTTCTGAAGTTCGAGCGCATGCCGTTCCTTGCCAGCGTCAAGGAAGCCAAGATGCGCGACTTCGTAAAGCCAGGCGAGTTGCTGACAGTCGACGCAAGCATCGTTCATGAGGGCTCGGGTTTTGCCGTCACAGATGCCAAGGTCCTCGTCGACGGCAAGTTGAAATGCAATGCGACGCTGACCTTCCGCCATACGCCATTCCCTCACCCGGATTTGCGCGTGCACATGGAATCGATGGCGAAGCGGATCGGCTTTCCTCAACAGGCAATCGCTCATGACTGAGACCCCTTCACCAAAAGGCGAACCGCGCGAAGCCTGGATCACGGGCATCGGCCTTGCCACATCTCTCGGTGAGGGGCTGGATGCGCATTGGGACGCGCTGAACGCCAAGACGATCAACGTCGACGAGACGACGTTCGCGCCCTACATCGTCCACCCAATGACCAAGCTGAGCTTCGACGCGCAGATCCCCAAGAAGGGCGACCAGCGCCAGATGGAAGCGTGGCAGCGCATCGGCACGTATGCGGCGGGTCTCGCGCTCGACTCCGCTGGCGTCAAGGGTAATGCCGAGATCCTCTCGCGCATGGACATGATCGTTGCCGCAGGTGGCGGCGAACGCGACCTCGCGGTGGATTCCTCGATCGTCAACGCCAACATCCAGGGCAACGCCGACCCGGCCCTGCTCAACGAGCGGCTGATGAACGACCTGCGCCCCACGTTGTTTCTGGCGCAGCTCTCAAACTTGCTCGCCGGCAACATCTCCATCGTTCACGGCGTCACGGGATCGTCCCGAACCTTCATGGGCGAGGAAGCCGCCGGCGTGGACGCTGCACGCATCGCTCTGGCGCGCATCCTCGACGGACAAAGCGATATTGCACTTGTCGGCGCGGCTCAGAACAGCGAGCGCAAGGAAATGCTGATGCTCTACGAGTTCGGCGATTTCAATCTGAAAAACAAATTTGCGCCGGTCTGGGAGCGCGACAACGGTTTTGCACTCGGTGCCGGCGGCGTGTTCCTCGTCATCGAGTCCAAGGAACACGCGCAGGCGCGCGGCGCGAAGCCCTATGCGAAGCTCACCAAAGTTATTTCCGACCATGCGCGACGCAAGACCGCCGGCGACGTGACCGCAGCACTCGATGGGCTGTGGTCAAAGATTGGGGCGGTGGGCGAAAACAGCGCGATTGTTACCGGTGCAACCGGAGCTGCGCCGGTTACCGCAGAAGAGCGTGCATTTCTCCATAAGCATCGCGATATTCCAGCCCGCGGCACCGCCACCCCTTTCGGCCATGTCGTAGAGGCTCAGTTCCCGCTCGGTCTGGCGCTCGCAGCGCTGTCGATCTCGCGCGGCGCGCTGTTTCCACCGAACGATAAAACCGGCGTCGAGATTGAAATGGCGAAGCCGCCATCCCAGATTATCGTGATTGGAGCCGGTCACTGGCGCGGCGAAGGCATGGCGCTGGTTGAGGCAATTTAGCGAGATACGGGGGCACGATGACATCGACTCGCGACAAGTTCGGACGACCCATCGTTGTCGTCACCGGCATGGGCGTCGTCACATCCCTCGGCGCAGGCAAGTCCGACAACTGGGCTAAATTGACCGCAGGTGAATCGGGCATCCGGACCATCACGCGCTTCCCGACCAACGGCCTCAAGACCACAATGGCCGGCACGATCGATTTCATTCCGGTCGAACCATTTTCGTCCACCACGCTGTCGGAGCGGCTTGCCGACGTCGCAACTGAAGAAGCCGTCGCGCAATCGGGTATCGGCTCCAAGGGCGATTTCCCCGGGCCGCTGTTTCTGGCGGTCGCACCCATCGAACTCGAATGGCAACCGCGGCACGACATTGCCCGCGCCACCGGAATGGCGTCCGGTATCGATTACGACGCCCTCCTCAACGCCAGCGGCAGCGGCCGCTTCACCGATCTGCATCGCCGGTTTCTGTTCGGCTCCGTTGCCGACCACTTGGCCGACGCCTTCGGCACCAAAGGCTCGCCGATCTCATTGTCGACGGCCTGTGCATCGGGCGCGACCGCGATTCAGCTTGGCGTCGAGGCGATCCGCCGCGGCGAAACCGACGCCGCGCTGTGCGTGGCGACGGATGGCTCGGTCAATGCCGAAGCGCTGATCCGTTTCTCGCTGCTGTCCGCCCTCTCCACCCACAACGATCCTCCGCAGGCAGCGGTACGTCCGTTCTCCAAAAACCGCGACGGTTTTGTCATGGCGGAAGGCGCCGGCGCACTGGTGCTCGAAAGCCTTGAAGCCGCCACCGCGCGCGGCGCAAAAATCCTCGGCGTCGTTGCCGGCTGCGGCGAACTCGCCGACTCATTCCATCGCACCCGTTCAAGCCCGGACGGCAAACCGATCGTCGGGTGCGTACGCAACGCACTTGCTGACGCTGGCGTCTGCGCCGAGCAGATCGACTACATCAACGCGCACGGCACCGGCACGCCCGAGAACGACAAGATGGAATATCTCGGCATCTCGATGGTGTTCGGCGAACGCGCGAAAGAGATTCCGGTATCATCCAACAAGTCGATGGTCGGGCATACGCTCTCGGCCGCGGGCGCGGTGGAGGCCGTATTCTCCCTGCTGACCCTGGAACATCAGCGTATCCCGCCGACTATCAACTACGATGTGCCAGATCCGGCGATCCCGTTCGACGTGGTGCCCAACAAGGCCCGCGACGCTCGCGTAAACGCGGTCATGTCGAACTCGTTCGGATTCGGCGGCCAGAACGCCTCCCTGATCCTCACCCGCGAGCCAATGTAAAGGCTCGCGGCGGTGGCGTTCGGCGGTTGACGGCCTCCGCCGAACCGGCGATACCCACGTCCAAATCTACAAGCAAATTCAGCCTTTCAGGACGCCTTGATGCGCGCGCTCACTCTCGTTGCCGACCGCCAGCTTGTGGTCGCGGATACCCCGCCTCCCCCGCCACCCGGCGCAGGCGAGGTACAGATCCGCGTCAAGGCCGTCGCCCTCAACCACATCGACGTCTGGGGCTATCGCGGCATGGCTTTCGCCAAGCGCAAACTCCCGCTCGTGGTCGGCGCGGAAGCCTCCGGAGAGATTGCAGCCATCGGCGATGGCGTAACCCGCTTCAAGCCGGGACAGAAAGTCGTGATGTACGGCGCGCTGACCTGCGGCACTTGTCCCGCATGTCAGGCTGGCCGCGACAACCTCTGCGAAAATGTTGCCGGTATCATGGGTTTCCATGTCGACGGCTTCGCCCGCGAATTGATGAACCTCAACGAGCGGCTGGTGATCCCGGTGCCGGACGGCGTCTCAGACCGTGACGCGGCCTGCGCGCCGATCGCATTCTCGACCGTTCAGCACATGCTGTTCGACAACGCCAAATTGCTGCCCGGCGAAACCGTGCTGGTGCATGCCGGCGGCTCGGGTATTGGCACCGTCGCGATCATGATGGCAAAGGCCATCGGCTGCACCATCATCACCACGGTCGGCGATGACTCCAAGATCGAAGGCGTGAAAGCGCTCGGCGCGGATCATGTCATCAATTATCGCAAGGATCGTTTCGAACACGAAACACGCAAGATAACCAAGAAGAAGGGTGTCGACGTGGTCTTCGAACATGTCGGCGCCGACACTTTCAACGGCTCCCTGCTGGTCTTGAAGCGCGGCGGGCGGCTGGTCACCTGCGGCTCTACCTCGGGCCCGACAACCACGATCAACCTGATGCAGTTGTTCCAGCAGCAGTACCGCATCTTCGGATCGTTCGGAGCGACCATCCGCAACATCGCCGAGAGCCTCGACAAGATGGCCACCGGCATGAAGCCGGTGATCGACACTGAAGTTCCGATCGAGGATGTTGCCGCGGCGCTCAAGCGCATGGAAAGCCGGCAGGTGTTCGGCAAAATCGTCGTCACATTCTGATGCGCCGCCTGCTCCTCCGCACCAAGGCCATTCTGCGCGACGCGCTCAAGCCCGTGACAGGAGCGATCCTTGGCGCGATCGCGGTCGGACTGTTGCGGGGCACCCGCTATTTCGATCCGGACCGCACTGCTAATTTCTTCGCATCGGTAACGCGCGCCGTCGGCCCTTGGCTGCCCGAACACAAGATTGGCCGAGCCAATCTGACCGCGGCCTTCCCGGAAAAATCTCCCCCCGAAATCGATACGATCTTGATGGGTGTGTGGGAAAATCTGGGCCGCGTTGGCGCGGAGTTCGCGCATATCGACCACCTCTGGGATCTCGATCCCGAAAGTTGGGAGAGCGGGCGCATCGAACCCGCTCCCGGCAGCATCGAGAAATTTCTCGCGCTGCGCGACGACGGCAAGGGTGCGTTGATATTCGCCAGTCATCTCGCAAATTGGGAATTGCCTGCACTCGCGGCTCCTGCCTATGGCCTCGAGTCAGCGGTGCTGTTTCGCCGGCCCAATATCGCGGCTGTCGACCGTGCGATCCAGGACATCCGCGCCGTCAACATGGGTACGATGGTCGCCACCACACACGATGCACCGTTGCGGCTGGCGCAAGCCCTGCAAAAAGGTGTCCATGTCGGCATGCTGGTGGATCAGCATTTCGGGCGCGGTGCGGACATCACATTTTTTGGGCGGCCCGCCAAGGCCAACCCGCTGCTTGCACGCCTTGCCCGGCAGGTCGAATGCCCGATCCATGGTGTGCGGATCATCCGGCTGCCGAACCACCGTTTTCGCATCGAGATGTCAGACGAGGTGAAACCGGTGCGCGATGCCGAAGGCAAGATCGACGTGCAAGGCACCACGCAGGCCATCAACAACGTGATCGAGGGATGGGTTCGCGAACATCCCGAGCAATGGCTCTGGCTGCACCGCCGCTGGCGATGATCACCGGCCTGTCTTCACCCGAGTCCATAGCCGGTTGATGATGCGCTGGGTCGCCGGATCGCGCGCGGTGATCACGAACAGCCGACTCAAAGTCGCATCATCCGGATAGACCGTCTTGTCGTTGAATATCTTCGGGTCGATCAGCTTCTGGCTGGCGAGGTTACCGTTCGCATAGGACAAAAAATCTGAATTCTTTGCAGCAACGTCGGGTCGATAGAGATAGTTGATGAGTTCATAGGCCTCGGCGACGTTCTGCGCATCCGCCGGGATGACAAAGTTATCGAAGAACATCTGCGCGCCCTCTTTTGGGATCGCATACCCGATCTCGACGCCGTTCTTGGCCTCCGCCGCGCGGCTCTGTGCCTGCTTGATATCGCCCGACCAGCCAACCACAAAACAGATTTCGCCGGTCGCCAGCGCGTTCAGGTATTCCGAGGAATGAAACTTGCGCACATAGGGCCGCACCTTGCCGACAAGGTCGGCAGCCTTTTCCAGATCGGCCTGCTTGGTCGAATTCGGGTCGAGGCCGAGATAGTTTAGCGCGGCCGGCAGGATATCATCCGCGGAATCCAGCATGTGAATCCCGCAATCCTTGAACTTCGCAAGGTTCTCGGGCTTGAACACCATCGACCAGGAATCGATCTTGGCGTCAGCGCCAAGAACTTCCTGCGCCTTCTTGACGTTGTAGCCGATGCCAGTGGTGCCCCACATGTAGTTGGCTGCGAAAGCATTGCCGGGATCGTAGACGGCAAGCCGTTTGGTCACCTCGGGCCACGCGTTGGCGAGGTTGGGCAATTTTGACTTGTCCAGCTTCTGGAAAATATTCGCAGCGATCTGGCGTTGCAGAAAATACGCCGTCGGCACCACCACGTCGTAGCCGGATTTTCCAGCCAGCAACCGGGTCTCGAGAGTCTCGTTGGCGTCGAACGTGTCGTAGGTGACCTTGATACCGGTTTCCTTGGTGAATTGTTCGAGGACGCCCGGCGCCATATAGTTCGACCAGTTGTAGAAGTTTACGCTGCGCTGCTGAGCCAGCGTGAACGACGTCGAAGCCAAAAGAACACACGCAACGATTGCAGTGAAGGTCAGTCCCCTCTTCCCACCAGCGATCACCGTATTCTCCTCAACCGTGAAGAACGTGCGTCAGCCGCTCAAGCGCCGTGTCGAGCGTTGCGTCCTTTTTCGAGAAGCAGAACCTCACGACGGACGTGACATGGTTCTCTTCATAGAAGGCTGACACGGGAATAGCAGCAACCTTGTGCTCATGCACAATGCGCTTGCAGAACGCCACGTCGCTCTCATTCAATCCGAGCGGCGCGAGATCGACATTGAGAAAATAAGTCCCCTGCGATTGCAGCACCGGGAAACCAAGGTTGACGAGGCCCCTGCTTAAACGGTCGCGGCTGCGCGCAAGATCGGTCCGCATTTGCAGGAAATAGTCGTCCGGCTTGCCAAGACCGTAGGCGACTGCGACCTGAAGGTTGGGCGGCGTGGTGAAGGTGATGAACTGATGCGCCTTCGCAAGGACACGCAGGATCTGTGGGGCGGCGCAGACGAATCCGATCTTCCAGCCGGTCAGACCGAAGATCTTTCCCGCCGATCCGATCTTCACAGTGCGATCGCGCATGCCCGGAATCGCGATCAGCGGAATGTGCTCGCGGCCGTCGAACACCACATGCTCCCAAACCTCGTCGCAAATGGCGATCAGGTTGTGCTCCTGACAAATCCGCCCGAGCATCTCGAGGTCCTCGCGCGGATAGACCACAGCCGCCGGGTTCAGCGGATTGTTGAGGATGACGTAACGCGTCTTCGGCGTGATCGCGGCGCGGATCGCCTCTTCCGGAAGGCGCCAGTGCGGCGGCTCGAGGCGCAGGAATTTGGGAATGCCGCCTGCCAGCCGGATGATCGGCACGTAGGAGTCGTACATCGGCTGGAACAAAAGCACTTCGTCGCCCGGCTGCACCAATCCGAGGATCGATCCTGTCAGCGCTTCCGTCGCGCCCGAGGTCACCATCACCTCGCTCATGGGATCGAGCTGGAGGTTGTGCCAATGCGCATAGTGCGTCGCGATGGCCTGGCGCAGTTCCGGGATCCCCATCATCGAGGGATACTGGTTGTAGCCGTTCAGGACAGCGTCGGCAGCTTTCTCCCTGACATCAAGCGGACCGGGGTCCTCTGGAAAGCCTTGACCGAGATTGATCGCGTTGAGGTCGCGTGCGGCCTGCGACATGACGTCAAAAATGGTATTCGGCAGGTCCGCGAAAATCCTGTTCACGAGGATCAGCCGCCTGTTTTGGACGGCAGCCCGGCAGCCTTCCACGCCAGCATGCCCCCCGCGAGGTGCGAGTCGTACGGCTTGCCGCCAGCCTGGGCGGCCAATGATGCCGTGACCGAACGCTTGCCGGAGCGGCAGGCAAAAACCACCGTCTTGCCCTGAGGGTCGGGGATTTCGGCCGGATCGAACGTCGACAGCGGCAGCACCACCGCGTCCGGATAGGCCTCGGCCGCGACCTCATTCGGCTCACGCACATCGATCAGGAGATAGCGCCCCTGTGCAATACCGGCGGCGACCTCTTCCGCCGTCAAATCGTGAACTTTTTCAGCCTGTGACACATCGACCTCCACGAGGTAATCCAAGATCAGCCCCCAAGATTAAGCGCGAACGGCGCACAACCTCTCTTTTTGCGGCAAGAAAATCAAGCTTAGCGGGCCGCCGGTTATCCCTAAATCGTGACCTGTGTTCCGACTTCCACCACGCGCCCGGTCGGGATTTGAAAGTAATCCGTGGCGTCGTTCGCCGAACGGCTCATGCTAATGAACAGGTGATCCTGCCAGCGCGGCATTCCGGACTGTGCGGCGGGCTTCAAGGCACGACGGGACAGAAAGAACGACGTCGACATGATGTCGAACTGCCAGCCGAGCTTGCGGGCAATGGCGAGCGCTTTCGGAACGTTCGGCGACTCCATGAAGCCAAACTTGAGCGTGACCTTGGAGAACATCTCGCCGACATCCTCAAGCCGCACCCGCTCCGCGATATCCACGCGCGGCGTCGACGCGATCTCGATGGTGAGAATGACATTCTTCTGATGCAGCACCTTGTAGTGCTTCAGGCTGTGCATCAGTGCGGTCGGAGCATAATCCGGATTGCTGGTCAGAAACACGGCTGTGCCGGGTACGCGCTGCGGCGGCTTCTTCTCCAGCATCGTGATCAGATCGGTGAGAGGAATTTCCTGCCGGTGTGACTTTTCATAGAGCAGCCTGCTGCCGCGTCGCCACGTGTACATCAAAAGCATGACCGCGCCGCCAAGCGCCAGCGGCACCCAGCCGCCCTCGAAAACCTTGAGCAGGTTTGCCGTCAGGAACGTGAGGTCGATCGCGAGAAACGGCAGGATCAAAGCGGCCGCGGCGAGCGGTGACCATTTCCATACTTTCCAGATCACGACGAAACCCATCATCGCCGTGACCACCATCGTGCCTGTCACCGAAATTCCGTAGGCCGACGCCAATGAACTGGAGGAGCGAAACATCATGACCAGCATCAGGACGCCAACGAGCAGCAGCGTGTTGACACGCGGAATATAAATCTGGCCCGAATGCGCTTCGGATGTGTGAGTGATCTCGAAACGCGGCATCAGGCCTAGCTGAATGGCCTGCCGCGTCAAAGAATAGGCCCCCGTAATGACGGCCTGGCTCGCGATTACGGTCGCGACCGTTGCGAGCACAACCATCGGAACCAACGCCCATTCAGGAAACATGAGGAAAAACGGATTCTCGATCGTGTGGGGATTGCCGATGACCAGTGCGCCCTGCCCGAGATAGTTCAGCGCCAGCGAGGGTAAAACCAAAAATAGCCATGCCGTCTGGATGGGACGTTTGCCGAAATGACCAAGATCAGCATAGAGCGCTTCGGCGCCGGTCACGGCGAGGAAAACCGCGCCGAGCGTGATCAAACCAATGATCCCGTGATTGAGCAGGAATGAAACCGCATATGCGGGATTGAATGCGAGCAGCACGCTTGGCTGTTGTGCGATCAATGGAAGCGCCGCCCCCGCTATGACGGCGAACCAGATACACATGATCGGGCCGAAGAAAGCGGCGACGCGGGCCGTGCCGCGCGACTGGACCGCAAACAGCGCGAGAAGAATGAGAACCGTGATGGGCACAACGTAGTGGTCAAGCGCGGACGTGGCGAGCTTGATGCCTTCGACCGCAGACAACACCGACAGCGCCGGCGTGATGACCGCATCACCGTAGAAGAGCGCGCCGCTGATGATACCGAGCAAAACAACGATGCCGCCGCTGGTGCCCAGCGCGCGCTGCGCCAGCGCCATCAATGCAAGCGTTCCGCCTTCGCCGTTGTTATCGGCGCGCAGCAGGATCACGACGTATTTGAGCGTGACCACTACAATAAGGGCCCACAGAACTAGCGACAGCACGCCGAGCACGGCTTGCATGTTGGCCGTCGCGGCCGTCGCACCGGCGGCTGTCACTGCTTCCCGAAACGCGTACAGCGGGCTGGTGCCGATGTCGCCGTAAACAACACCGATACTTCCAAGCATCAGTCCCTTGAAGGATGCGGTGGAATGCGTCTCACCATGTCCATTTGCCGCCGGCGTCTCCGCCGCGGCTGATGTCGTATCGGTCATCAGGAAATTGCCTCGAAGTTCACTGCAAAATTGCAGCGCAGCAGGCCAATACTCCCGCGCTGTGCACATACGTTAGACTGTTTTCATGCCATAGGCATGTTTTAACCGCATACACCAGCAATAGTTGTGATGGAATTTTGTCATATTAATCAGATAGTTACCTGAGTTCCAACTTCCACCACGCGCCCGGTCGGAATCTGGAAATAGTCGGTGGCATCGTTCGCGGACCGGCTCATGGCGATGAACAGATGATCCTGCCACAGCGGCATGCCGGATTGAGCGGAAGGTTTTAGCGAGCGACGGGACACGAAAAACGACGTCGACATGATGTCGAACTGCCAGCCGAGCTTGCGCGCGATCGCCAGCGCCTTCGGCACGTTCGGCGATTCCATGAAGCCGAAGGTGAGCCGGACGGTCGAGAACTTGTCGCTGATGTTCTCCATCCGCACGCGATCGGCCACATCAACGCGCGGCGTCTCGGCGGTGTGGATGGTCAATATGACGTTGTGTTCGTGGAGGACCTTGTTGTGCTTGAGGTTATGCAACAACGCAGTCGGAACGTATGCGGGATCGCTGGTGAGAAAAACGGCGGTGCCCTTCACGATGTGCGGCGGCCGCTTTTCCAGACTCTTGATGAGATCGGTCAGCGGCACTTCCGTGCGCCGGGTCTTGTTGATGAGGATCACGGCTCCGCGGCGCCATGTCCAGACCAGACCCGCCATCAGAATTCCGAACAACACCGGCACCCATGCGCCCTGAAGAAGCTTCAGGAGATTGGCGGTCAGGAACGTCAGATCGACAATCACCAAAGGTATGATCAGCGCGGCCGCAGTTGCAGCACGCCAGTTCCAGAGCTTCCAGATCACGACGAAGCACATAAGGCCGTCACAAACCATGGTCGTTGACACCGCGATGCCGTAGGCCGACGCAAGATTGCTTGACGAGCGGAACAGTCCGACAAGCAGCAGCACTCCGATCAGCAGCATCACATTGACGCGCGGCAGGTAAATCTGCCCGGCGTGAGTCTCGGAGGTGTAGCGGACCTCGAACCGGGGCAGCAGTCCGAGCTGAATGGCCTGACGCACCAGAGAGAACGCACCGGTAATCACCGCCTGGCTGGCGATGACGGTTGCTGCCGTTGCAAGACAGATCAGCGGCACCAGCATGCTGTCCGGCACCATACGATAGAATGGATTCTCGATAGCTTCCGGATGCGCGAGAACCAAAGCGCCCTGCCCGAAATAATTCAGCAGCAGGCACGGCAGAACGAAGTAGAACCACGCCGCCTGGATCGGCTTGCGGCCGAAGTGGCCAAGGTCGGCGTACAGTGCCTCACCGCCGGTCACGGCCAGAAACACCGCACCCAAAATCACCAGTCCTATGATGCCGTGTGTCAGCAAAAACTGGACGGCGAACACAGGGTTGATGGCGTGCACGATGCCGGGATCGTCGCTGATGTGCATCAGTCCCATCACGCCAAGGGTCAGGAACCAGATGATCATGACGGGGCCGAAGGCGCTGGCCACCATGGCGGTTCCACGGCTTTGCACAGCGAACAGACAGACAAGAATCACAATCGCCAGCGGAACGACATAGTGTTCGAGCGCCGGCGCGGCGATCTTCAGACCTTCGACCGCGGAAAGCACGGAAATGGCCGGCGTAATCATCGCGTCGCCGAGGAACATCGCTCCCCCGATCACGCCGAGCGCCAGGAGCAGCCAACTGCGCCGCCCCAACGCCCGCTGGCCGAGGGCCATCAGCGACAGCGTTCCGCCCTCGCCGTTGTTGTCGGCGCGCAGCAACAGCAGCACGTACTTGATGGTGACGACGACAATAAGCGACCAAAGGATCAGCGACAGAACGCCCAGCACGATCTCGCGTGAGACGGGACCACCGTGGGTCGCGTTGTGGACAGCTTCACGGAAGGCATACAAAGGCGATGTGCCGATGTCGCCGAACACCACGCCGATGCTGCCAAGAGTAAGGGCCCAAAATCCGGTTGTTACCGGCACCTCTTGGGGCGTATCGGCGGATGTATCGCTGGCAGCCATGATCGAAGGAACGCCCTGACGGTGTCTTTTGATCCCGGCAACCCGGCGATCACTTTTGAGTGGCGCTTCTTATATCACTGCCATCCGATGTCCAATGCGACGCATCCGCGGGAACCACGGAAACGCGGTCGATGGTACAATAATACGCCTAAATCAGGGCTTCAGGTTGGGCGGCAGCGGCGGGTCCTCCCGCATCAATGTAATCGTCACGCGTCGATTTGCCGCCAGCGAAGGATCGTCGGGAAACAAGGGTTGGGTGTCGGCCTTACCCGCCACAGAGGCGATATGTGACGTCGGCAAGCCCTCCTGTTCGAGAATCTGGCGGACGACGTTGGCACGGTCCGCCGATAGATCGAAGCCGCCGTAGCCCGATCGCGACGGTACGAAGCTGGCTGAGGTGTGCCCGACAATGGAAACAGGCAGCGGGGTCGCCTTAAGCGGGCCTGCCAGCTTCTGAATGAGGCGCCGGGTCCGCTCCAGGGGCTGCTTGGAGCCGTCGGCGAACATCGACCGGCCGTCCTGATCGACGATCTCGAGGTTGAGCCCCTGCTTGGTCTCCTCGAACATGATGTGCTTCGACAGTTCGGAAATCTCCGGCAGGTCCTGCAACGCCTGGCGAAGCGAGGCGGAGGCGAGCGCGAATTCACGATCGGTCTTCATGCGCGCGCCGGCCGTCTTGTTCTTGTCTTCCTGATCCGGCGTCGGATTGTTGGACGCTTCCTCCGGCGGGATATGCGCAACGTTCCGCATCTTGGGGCGTGTCGGCAAACCATCGGACTCGATGAGGCCCGAGAAGCGCGATGCGTTCTGAACACCGAAAGCATCCCGCATCGAACCGGCGACGATTTTAAGCTTCTGCTGATCCTGGGTTGAAAAAGCGACGAGCATCACGAAGAAGCTCATGAGCAGTGCCATAAGATCGGCGAAGGTCACGAACCAGCCGTGGCCTCCTGCGTGCGCCCCACCCTTCTTTTTCTTCGCCATAGCCTATGCCGCCTTACATCAAACGCGAAGGATCAAGCCGGAACCGGCTCGCCCTCTTCATGGCGATGCTTTTCGGGCAGATACGCCAGCAGCATTTCGCGAACGAGCGTCGGCGACTTGGCGTCGCGGATCATAAGGATGCCGTCGATGATCAGGGTACGGTTGGTATCTTCTTCTGTCAGTTTGACGTGCAGTTTGTCGGCGATCGGCAGACAGAACAGGTTCGCAACAAGCGCACCGTAGAGCGTTGCAAGCAGCGCCACCGCCATGAAGGGACCTAGCTTCGACGGATCGGACATGTTGGAGAACATCTGCACCATGCCGATCAGGGTGCCGATCATGCCGAAAGCCGGCGCGCAGTCGCCGATGGCGCGATAGATCTTCTGCCCCTCATCGAGATGCATCAGGAAATTGTCACGATCGCGCTCAAGGTTGTCGCGGATGAAATCCATGTCGTAGCCGTCGGCCACGTATCGGATCCCTTTGGCAAGGAACGGATCGTCGGTTTCGACTTTTTCAAGTCCCACGGGTCCCTGCTTGCGGGCTACTTCCGCGAGTTGCGCCAGTTCATCGACCAAGTCACGTGATGTCGTTTGCCGCATCGTGAATGCGTACTTCAGCCCCATCGGCATGCCGTGAATCATGGCGACGAAAGGAAACCGGATCAGTGTTGCAGCAAACGAGCCACCCCCAATGATGATGATGGCGTGAATGTCGTAGAAAATCCGGAAATCGCCGCCCATCAGGATCAGGGTGACGAGAACGGCAATACCAGCGAGCAGGCCTGCCCCGGTGGCGATATCCATTTCAAACTCCGACGCAACAATCACAGCGCAGCCCGTTCTGAGCGCGCATTGGAACACTAGCGTCGGTGCAATTAAGGTCGGGTAAAGGTTATCGAATTGATGCCAAGGTCCGGCAAGATTGCCGTGAGTACGACAGAACTGGCCTCAAACAACCGACATCTGAGCGAAAAGCCACGTTCCGATGGAAGCGATCGCGAAAAATCGCAGGGGTTCATTAACCATAAGGACGCGCCAGAGCGGCTGACAGTCAGTTCAGCCGTGGCGGCCGATCGTCCTCAACGGGATCGGCGACGACGTTGAAATCCGCAGTCGCAGGACTTGAATAGCTCGGTTCGCTGCTCGTGGCGGCTGCCTCGCGCGCGCGGCGCTCGTGGGCGCGGTAGGATGCCCACCCGAGGGGAAGGCTCAACAAATAGATCAGCGAACCGCCGGTCAGAAGCTGCCACGGATAGCTGATCAGAACGGCGATGAACAACACCACCAGCACGACGACCGGCAGAACCATATCCGGAGCGATCCTGCCGCCAATCATCTTGCCGGAGAATACCGGCAATCGCGATACCATCAGGAATGCGATCGACAGTGTGAACACCGCCGTAATCGGCGCCGGCAGTTGTGGCGCGCCGATGAACACCAGGTACATCGGCAGCAATACGCAAAGCGCGCCGAGCGGCGCCGGAACGCCGGTGAAGTAGTTCGCGGCGAAAGCAGGCTTGTTCGGATCGTCCATGGTAGCGTTGAAACGCGCCAGCCGCAGACCACCGCTGATCGCAAAGATCATCGCCGCGATCCAGCCGACGTTCTTCAGTTCATGCAACTGCCAGAAGTAGAGAATGAGCGCCGGCGCAACGCCGAAGTTGACGAAGTCCGCAAGGCTGTCGAGTTCCGCACCGAACCGGGACTGTCCCTTGATCATGCGGGCCACACGGCCATCGATGCCGTCGAGCACCGCGGCGAACACGATCGCCGCTAGCGCCAGTTCGTTGCGCCCTTCGATCGACAGCCGGATCGCGGTCAGACCCGCGCAGATCGCCAGCAACGTGATGACGTTGGGCACGAGCATCCGGATCGGAATCTGGCGAAACCGGCGGCGGCGCAGATCAGGCGTTCTGGGATCGGAAGGCATGTCCATAAGCCCTTATATAGCAATCCCCTCCTTGCTTCGCCATTGTGGCGAAAAGCCTGCTAGTATCCTGAATCCGAAGTTCGCCTGATTTTGCGGCGCGGTCCGGAGCGAACTTCGGATTCAAAAGGACACTAGAATCATGATTCTAGTGTGGTTTTTGTTCGCAAGTCCGCAAATGAACGTGCTGAGAAAACATTGCGGACTTTCGAACCACCACACTAGTGATCGCGGGCTTGGTTAATCCACCCGGTAGCTGCGGCCGCCGTCGCCGAGCTTGAAATCGGCCAGCACCGTTTCACCGGCGATGGCCGTCTGGCCTTCCGACACCAGAGCCTTGGCCCCTTCGGGCAGGAATACGTCGAGCCGCGAGCCGAAGCGGATGAGCCCGAAGCGCTCCCCCGCCCCGAGGACCTGGCCCTCTTTCACGAAAGACACAATGCGGCGGGCCACCAGCCCGGCAATCTGGATGACCCCGATACGGCCAGCCGGCGTCGAAATGACCAGTGAGTTGCGCTCGTTGTCTTCGCTCGCCTTGTCGAGATCGGCATTGAGGAATTTTCCGGGGCGATAGGCGATGCGGTCGATACGTCCAGCCACCGGGCTGCGGTTCACGTGGCAATCGAACACGCTCATGAAGATCGAGATACGCGGCAGCGGCTTGTCGCCGAGACCGAGTTCAGCCGGCGGCACGGCCTGCACCACCATCGAGACGCGGCCATCGGCCGGCGACACCACGATGCCTTCACGCACCGGCGTTACCCGTACCGGGTCGCGAAAGAACAGCGCGCACCAGACCGTGAGTGCAGATCCGATCCAGCCCAGCGGCGTCCAGATCCAGAACAGGATCAGACTGGCGAAGGCAAAAGCCCCGATGAATGGGTAGCCTTCCGGATGGATCGGCGGAATTTGGTCGCGAATGGACTTAACGACGGACATGCGCTCAAGAACCTGCGTTGAATTAGACCTAAAACTATTCTGCTGCTTCCGGCGCTGCCAGCGGATCGTCGACCGGCGGCGGCACGCGATTGGGCGCGATGTTCTCGTCGGCCATCATGGCCAGCTTTTCCCGCGCTTCCTGAGCCTCACGTTGCCTGTTCCACATGCTGGCGTAAAGGCCGTTTGCCGCCAGAAGTTGTGCGTGGGTGCCGCGCTCGGAAATGCGGCCCTGATCCAGCACGATAATTTCGTCCGCGCCGACAATGGTTGACAGCCGGTGCGCAATCACCAGCGACGTTCGGCCGCGCGCGACCTTCTCCAACTGATCCTGGATTTCCCGCTCGGTATGGCTGTCGAGCGCCGATGTCGCCTCGTCGAGCACCAGGATCGGCGGGCCCTTCAAGATCGTGCGCGCGATCGCGACCCGCTGCTTCTCGCCACCGGACAATTTCAGTCCGCGCTCGCCGACTTCGGTCTCATAACCGTCCGGCGACATGCGGATAAAGCCGTCGATCTGCGCCATCGTCGCGGCCGCTTCCACCTCCGCGTCGGTCGCATCCCAGCGGCCGTAGCGGATGTTGTAGCGGATGGTGTCGTTGAACAGCACGGTGTCCTGAGGCACCATACCGATTGAGGCGCGCAGCGACGACTGCGTCACGTCGCGGATATTCTGGCCGTCGATGGTGATCTTGCCGCCGCTGACGTCGTACAGCCGGAACAACAGCCGGGAGATCGTCGATTTTCCCGCGCCCGATGGCCCAACGATAGCAACGGTCTTGCCCGCAGGTACCTCGAATGAGAGCCCTTTCAGGATCGGCCGCTCCAGGTCGTACGAGAAACGAACGTCTTCGAAGCGAACGGTACCTGCTGAAATCTGCAGCGGCTCCGCGCCCGGAATGTCCTTCACTTCCGGATTGCGCGACAGCACGCCGAACATCTTTTCGATATCGATGATCGCCTGTTTGATTTCGCGATAAACCATGCCCATGAAATTCAGTGGCTGATAAAGCTGGATCATCATGGCGTTGATCATGACGAAATCGCCAACCGTGTTGGTGCCGTTGCGGATCCCGACGGCACACATCAGCATGGTTGCGGTGAGACCGAAGGTGAAGATCACCGCCTGCCCGGTGTTCAGCACCGCGAGCGACGTATAAGTATGAACGCTGGCGCGCTCGTAGCGCTGCATGGATTTGTCGTAGCGCTGCGCCTCACGCTCCTCGGCGCTGAAATACTTCACCGTCTCGTAATTGAGCAGCGAGTCGATCGCTTTGGTGTTGGCCTCGGTATCGGAATCGTTCATCCGCCGGCGGATCTCGATCCGCCATTCGGTCGCATAGTAAGTGTAGAGCATGTACACGACCACGGTGACGAACGTCACGAGCACATAGCGCCAGTCGAACTGCCACAGCAGCACGCCCATCATTAACGCCAGTTCGACGATGGTCGGCGCAAGTTGAAGTATGACCATGCGCACCATGGTCTCGATGCCGGTACGGCCGCGCTCCAGCACGCGCGTCAGCCCACCCGTCTTACGCTCCAGATGAAACCGCAACGACAACTCGTGCATGTGCACGAACGTGAGAAACGCCAGCTTGCGCACCGCATGCATCGCCACCTTGGCGAAAAGGCCGTCACGCCACTGCGTCAGCACCATCATGACAATGCGGATGGCGCCATAGCTGAGCGTCATAATGAGCGGCGACGCGATCAGCCACAGCGCCCAGTTCGACGACTGCACCGGTGCGGTGTCAGCGCCGGTGAGTGCATCGACCGCCCACTTGAAGGTGAAGGGGACAAACAGTGTCGCGGCCTTGGCGATGAGCAACAGCACCATCGACCAGACCACACGCATCTTCAGATCGGCACGGTCGCCCGGCCAGATGTACGGCCACAAATGCGCCAGCGTTCCGAACAGCGTGGCTTTTTCGGCATTCACATCGGCGGGTGCGGGCTTGGCGTCGTTCAGCGCCTCCGCAGGCTCGGCGGGATAGAGGTCAGCCATTTTAGCGTCGGTCGCCTTGGGGCTGCCGAACGCGGCCGGAAGCGGCTCTTGCCGCCATATCACATGGTGGAGTCATAGGCGTCATATAGAGCGTTCCCGCCCCTTTCGCACCCTGCCCGGCGGTTCTTTTCCTTAAAAATCGCGTTTCGAGAAACAATCGACTGTGCGCCGCAAGATGCGCGTCTTGACGATGTCGCAATGCGATGCCACATCGCATAATATGAATACCATCAAGAATGTCTGCGTTTATTGCGGTTCCGGCCCTGGTACCAATCCCGAGTTCGTCAAAGCGGCCACAGCCTTCGGCAAGACCCTCGCCCAGAACGGGGTCGGTCTCGTCTATGGCGGCGGCTCCATCGGCCTCATGGGCGCGGTGGCGGCCGGCGCGCTCGACCACGGCGGCAAGGTCACGGGCATCATCCCGACCTTCCTGACGAAACGGGAGCACGTCCTGAAAGACGCGCAGGAACTCATCATCACCAAGGACATGCACGAGCGCAAGCAACTGATGTTCGAGCACTCCGACGCGTTCGTCGCGTTTCCCGGCGGCGTCGGCACGCTGGAAGAACTGGTCGAGCAGATGACGTGGTCGCAGCTCGGCCGCCACAGCAAGCCGATCCTGCTCGCCAATATCGAGGGGTTCTGGAATCCCCTGCTCGCGCTGATCGATCACATGAAGCAGACGGCGTTCATCCGCGCCAACCTGTGGGTCGATGTTCTGACCGCCGATCGCGTCGAGGACATTCTCCCGACGCTTCAGAAGGTCGCTGCGCAAGTGCCCGAAGCGGCCAAGCTGATGGACGACCAGGTCGCGAGCCGACTGTAAATCCGGCTCACGCCGGCTAATCGTCCCTGAGGAACGTCACCGCCTCGATGCGGTTTCCGTCCGGGTCGGCGACGAAGGCCGCGAAGTATTTCACGCGATCATGCGGACGCACGCCGGGTGGACCATCGTCCGTGCCACCTGCCCGTAGAGCCGCGGCATAAAACGCTTCAACCTCGCCTGTCGCCCTGGCGCGGAGGCAAATGTGCGTGCCGCTGTCCGGCGACGCGCGCGTCATGCCCGGGCGCAGATTGATCCAGAATTCAGGATAGCTTTTTCCGAACCCGACCGTCGCCGGCCGCACGATCAATTTTGTCAGGCCAAGCGGCGCGAGCGCAGCCTCATAGAAGCCCGCAGCCCGCTCAAGATCGGCAACGCCTACCGAGACATGATCGAGCATCTGCGCTTCCTTCTGCCGGAATGCGTTTATGCAGGCGCGCCGGACTTCACCAGCTTGTAGATCACCGAATCCATCAACGCCTGAAACGAAGCGTCGATGATGTTCGACGATACACCAACCGTGGTCCAGCGTTCGCCCGTCTCGTCCTCGCTTTCGATCAGCACCCGCGTCACAGCCTCGGTGCCGCCATTGAGGATACGCACGCGGTAATCGACCAGCTTCAGGCCCTCGATATACTTTTGATACTTACCGAGGTCCTTGCGCAACGCGACGTCGAGCGCATTGACCGGGCCGTTGCCTTCCGCCGCCGAGATCAGCAACTCGCCGGCGACATCGACTTTCACCACTGCCATTGCCACGGTGACGCGCTGGGCCAGCGCGTTGTAACGCTGCTCGACATTGACGTCGAACTGCACGACGCGGAAGTAGTCCGGCACCTTGCCAAGCGTGCGGCGCGCCAGCAGATCGAAAGAAGCATCCGCGGACTCATAGGCATAGCCCGCCGCCTCCTTCTCCTTCATCTCCTCGACCAGACGCGTCAGCTTCGGATCATTCTTCTCGAACGGAATACCGGCACGTTCCAGTTCTGCAATGACATTGGAACGACCGGCCTGATCGGAGACCAGAACCTTGCGGTGGTTACCGACAGCTTCCGGCGTGACGTGCTCGTAAGTCTGCGGGTCCTTCAGAACCGCCGACGCGTGGATGCCGGTCTTGGTGACGAATGCGCTTTCGCCGACATACGGCGCATGGCGATCCGGCGCGCGGTTCAGGATATCGTCCAGCGCGCGCGAGGCATGCACCAGCGTAGCAAGCTTTTCCTGCGAGACGCCGATCTCGAACTTGTCGGCGAATTCCTTCTTCAGTTTCAGCGTTGGGATCAGAGAGCAGAGATTGGCGTTGCCGCAGCGCTCGCCGAGGCCGTTCAGCGTGCCCTGGATCTGCCTGACGCCCGCTCGCACCGCAGCCAGCGAATTCGCCACCGCCTGCTCGGTATCGTTATGGGTGTGGATGCCGAGATGGTCGCCGGGAATCTGCTTCACGACCTCGCCGACGATGCTCTCGATTTCGTTCGGCATGGTGCCGCCGTTGGTGTCGCACAGCACCACCCAGCGCGCACCGGAGTCATACGCAGCTTTGGCACAGGCCAGCGCGAATTGAGGGTTCTCCTTGTAGCCGTCAAAGAAGTGCTCGCAGTCGAGCATGACCTCGCGGCCGGCCGCCTTCGCCGCGCTGACGCTGTCGCGGATCGAGGCGAGATTTTCCTCGTTGGTGGTCTCAAGCGCCACCCGCACCTGATACTCGGACGATTTCGCCACGAAACAGATCGCGTCGGCTTTCGCCTCAAGCAATCCCGCGATACCCGGATCGTTCGACACCGAACGGCCCGGACGGCGCGTCATGCCGAAGGCGGTGAACTTCGCATGATCGAATTTCGGCTTGGCGGAAAAGAATTCCGTATCCGAAGGGTTCGCGCCCGGATAGCCGCCCTCAACATAGTCAATGCCGAGATCGTCGAGCATGTTGGCGATGATCTGCTTGTCGTGCAGCGTGAAATCAACGCCGTTGGTCTGCGCGCCGTCGCGCAGCGTCGTGTCGAACAGATAGAGGCGCTCGCGGCTCATGATGGTCTTCCCGGCATCTCGCCTCGCGGCGCATCGCCGCCCAGTGATTTTTTCATTGTGGTGTTGGCCAGCCATTCGTCGCCGACCGACACAGTATTCCGCTGCTGGGCGGTGTAACCGCGCTTGACGAAAAACGGCTCGGCAGTGTCGCTGGCCTCCGCCGTCAACGCAGTCGCACCGCGTGCGCCGGCGAGCTTCTCCAGCGCATCGCAAAGCGCCGTGGCGACGCCCTGTCGCGCGAAACCGGGAAGCACGTAGAGCAGATCGAGATGATCCTTGCCCTTCAGCGAGGCAAAGCCCACCGGCGAACTTTCGATAGTCGCCACCAGCGTCAACTGGCCCGCAAGCCGCTTGCCGAATTTGTCTTCATCCTCGGCGGCACGCGCCCAGGCCTCACGCTGCGCGTCCGAATAATCCTCCTCGGCCAGCTCATCGATGCTGGCGACGAAGATCGCCGCGAGCACCGGAGTGTCTTCGGGAAGAAACGGCCGCAAGCCGACTTTGGGAATAGATTGGCCCATTGTCTTACCAGACGTTGACGAGTTTGAGCGCAAGCGCGATGGCTGCAACAATCAACAGCCACTTGATCGCGATATAATAGCGCCAGTGCTTGGGAAAAGGCGTGTCGGGCTTGGTCATCGCGCGATCTCCCATGTGGTCACGGGCTTGCCGTCGGCATCCTTGCCGTCTTTCAGCACGATGCCGCGGGCAGCGAGTTCGTCGCGGATACGATCGGATTCCTTGAAATCCTTTCGCGCCCGCGCGGCTGCGCGATCTGCGATCAGATCATCGACATTGCCCGCTTTGGAAACAGCGCTGGCATTGGCTTTGGCAACCCACGCTGAAAACCGCGCGGCATCGAGACCAAGGAACGCAAGCGCATTACCGAGTGCTGTCGAAGCTTCATCCCCCGGATCACGAACCTGTTTGCGCAAGGCGTGCAGTTCCGCGACCACCCTGGGTGTATTCAAATCGTCGGCCAAAGCTTCGATGACGGAAGCAGGCGGTTCTCCCGAGGTCGGAGGTGCCGCTACACTGAAAAAGTCCTTCAGCGTGTTGAAGGCATTGTCACATGCCGCCAACGACCAATCGATCGGCGAACGATATTGCGTCTGCATCATTGCAAACCGCAATGCATCGCCCGGCCATGAGCGGCCGCGCCAGCCTGTCAGCAACTCCCTGATTGTGACGAAGTTGCCGAGGCTTTTCGACATCTTCTCGCCTTCAACCTGAAGGAAGCCGTTGTGCATCCAGACATTGGCCATGCGGTCGGAGTGAAACGCGCAGCAGGACTGCGCCAGTTCATTTTCGTGATGTGGAAACACAAGATCGATGCCGCCGCCGTGAATGTCGAACTGTTCGCCGAGATGCTTCCATGACATCGCGGAGCATTCGATGTGCCAGCCCGGACGTCCCTGCGCCGTGATGCCGCCCGGCGATGGCCACGACGGCTCACCCGGCTTTGACGGCTTCCACAAAACGAAATCCATCGGTTCACGCTTATAGGGCGCGACATCGACGCGAGCGCCGGCCAGCATCTCGTCGAGCGAACGCCGCGCAAGCTTTCCGTAGTTGGGATCGGACCCCACATTGAACAGGACATGATCCTGCTCGACATAGGCATTGCCGCCCGCGATCAGCTTCTCGATGATCGCACGCATTTCCGCGATGTGTTCGGTCGCGCGCGGCTCAACCGTCGGCCGCAGGCAGCCGAGCGCATCGACGTCGGCATGAAACTGCTTTTCTGTCTCTTCAGTGACTTTGCGGATCGCCTCGTTCAGCGGCAGTCCAGGGAAATCCCGCGCCGCACGATCATTGATCTTGTCATCGACGTCGGTGATGTTGCGGACATACTTGACGTGGTCCGCGCCGTAGGCGTGCCGCAGCAGGCGAAACAGCACATCGAACACGATGACGGGGCGCGCGTTGCCGATATGCGCGAAGTCATAGACCGTCGGCCCGCATACATACATGCGCACGTTGTTCGGATCGAGCGGCCGGAACGGCTGCTTCTCCTTGGTCAGCGTGTCGTAGAGCTTGAGCTCCATGGAAATAGAATCCCTTGCCTTGCGGCCGGGTCGTCCCATGATCTCGATCGAGAAAAGACGGCTCCAGCCAGCGAATCGCTAGCTAATAATCTCGCGGCAGATGCCGAAAATGGAGAGAGAGCCGTTCATGGGCGGCACAATGGTCCAGCGGGGGGGACCGCGTCAAGGTCACACCTCATGGATTTTGGCGTCCATAACCCCAATTGCCACGGAATTGCCGCCCTTAATCATTCTTAACCGTTCGGGCTTATTAATGGAGGCGCCTGTGCTTCTCCCGACCCGGTGCCACCATGCGATTCCTGTTCATGCTGACTGCCTGTGTATGTCTGATTGCCGCGACCGAGACCCGCGCCGACAGCCGCGTTTTCATCGTCGCCAATCAGTCGGACGGCTACGGCGTCGATGAATGTCTCGCCAAGGGTGAAAAATGCGGGGCACCGGCCGCCCGCGCCTACTGCCAGTCACGGGACTTTGCACAGGCCACCGGTTACCGCCGCGTCGATCCCGATGAAGTGACCGGCGCTATCCCGGCCTCCACCGGTGGAGCCCGTAGCAACGGCGAGTTCGTGGCCATCACCTGCCAGCGCTAAAAGCCACGGTTCCGGGGCTTCTTTTCGTCACGATTCTCTGCCTTATCTGCGCCCCTGAATCGACGTGACCTTGCCGCCGGAAGCTAGTATGTGAGCCCGTCGGCCGCGCCGCGGTCAGCTAGGATCGTGACAGCTTGCCGAATTCTTCGTTCTTGCGATGGACTTTTGCCACCGCTGCGCTTGTGAGCGCGGCGTTGTTGAGCCATGGCGCTATGGCGCAACAGGGTTTTCCGCCCCCTCCGGCGGCGGGCCAGCCCGGAACCGCAAACCCCATCTGCCAACGGCTGGTCGGGCAGTTGTCGGCCATCGAAGGCGGTGGCGGCGACAGCGCCAAGGCGGACCAGATCCAGCGTTATGTCGAGGCGCAGAGCCGGCAACAGTCCGAGTTGGAGCGCGTGCAGGATCAGGCCAAGCGTCAGGGTTGCGATAGTTCGGGGTTTTTCTCGCTTTTCAGCGGCCAGTCCGCGCAATGCGGCCCGATCAACACGCGAATTCAGCAGATGCGGTCGAATCTCGACCAGATCACCGGCAACCTTGAGCGACTGCGCGGCGGCGGGTTCGGCGGCTCCGAGCGCGAGAACCAGCGCCGTTCGGTATTGATGGCGCTTGCGCAGAACAATTGCGGCCCGCAATACGCAGCTCAACTGCGCAACAGCGGCGGCGGCAGCTTCCTCGACAACCTGTTCGGCAATAACAACAACCCCGGTGGCGCGCCGATGGACAACGGCGCTGCATCCGGCACCTATCGCACGGTCTGCGCGCGTAGCTGCGACGGGTTTTATTTCCCGATCTCATTCGCCACCGTGCCGAGCCGCTTCCCGGACGACGAACGTACCTGCAAGGCACTTTGCCCCGCCTCGGACGCAACGTTGTTCACCTATCGCAATCCCGGCGAAGACATGAATCAGGCGGTGTCGATCAGCGGCCAGCCTTATTCGCAGTCGCCGAATGCGTTCAAGTACCGCCAGGCGTTCGACAAGTCATGCAGTTGCAAGGCCGTGGGCCAAACCTGGTCCGACGCGCTGAAGAACATCGACGACAAGGCGGCTGCCGCCCAGCAGGGCGACATCATCGTGACTGATGAGAGTTCGAAGAGAATGTCGCAGCCCCAAAAGGGAGCGCCTGCTTCGGCACAGAAGAAATCTGGCACGGTCGCAACGCCTGCGAACGCGCAACCGTTGCCAACCGGCGCGGCGCCAGAAACGCCCCCTGCTTCGGGCGACAAACCGATCCGCTCGGTCGGGCCAACGTTTATTCCGGCGCGCTAAACTCAGCCTTCGAACGCCTCAGCCGAGCCGCGGCTTGATCGCGTCACCAGTGAATGATCCGGGGCAGCTGGCGCTTTTCCGTTATCGCGAAACTTGTTGATGATCGGATAGCGGCGATCGCGGCCGAAATTCTTGCGCGTCACCTTCACGCCAGGCGCGGCCTGACGGCGCTTGTATTCGGCGATGTTCAGCAGGCGCGCAATGCGAACAACCGTATCGTAATCGAAGCCCTCAGAGACAATGGACGAGACAGAGTCTTCGCGCTCCACCAGCCGCACAAGAATGCCATCCAGCACATCGTAAGGCGGCAGCGAGTCCTGATCGGTCTGATTTTCACGCAGCTCCGCCGTCGGCGGGCGCGTGATGATGTTCGGCGGAATGACTTCGCCTGATGGGCCCAGCGCGCCCTCGGGCTTCCATGAATTGCGAAGGGTTGAAAGCCGGAAGACCTCGGTCTTGTAGATGTCCTTGATCGGATTGTAGCCGCCATTCATGTCGCCATAGAGCGTGGCATAGCCCACCGACATTTCCGACTTGTTGCCGGTGGTCACCAGCATGGCGCCGAACTTGTTGGAAATCGCCATCAGCAACACGCCGCGCGTGCGCGCCTGAAGATTCTCTTCGGTAACGTCGCGCTCTCGGCCGGCGAATGTCGGCTTTAGGATCTCCTCAAAGCCATGCACGGCAGGCGCGATCGGCAAAACTTCGTATTTGATGCCGAGCGCCTTCGCGAGTTTCGCGGCGTCATCGAGGGATTCCTGCGCCGTAAATCGAAACGGCAGCATGACACCGCGCACCTTGTCCGTGCCGAGCGCGTCCACTGCGATAGCTGCGCACAGTGCTGAATCGATGCCGCCCGACACGCCGAGCAACACGCCGGGAAAGCCGGTCTTGCCGACGTAGTCGCGCGATCCCAGCACGCAGGCGGCATAGTCGCCCTTGTCGCCATCGAGCACGGGAGTCACCGGACCCTTGCAACTCCAGCCGCCCTCGCCTTTCGTCCAGCGCACGGTCGTGATGTTTTCAACGAAACCCGGCAACTGGAACGCCAGTGAACGATCGGAGTTCAGCGCGAATGACGATCCGTCGAACACCAGTTCGTCCTGCCCGCCGACCTGATTGAGATAGACCAGCGGCAGACCGCTTTCAGCCACGCGTGCGACCGACACCGACAGGCGCATGTCGTTCTTCTCGCGCGTGTACGGCGAGCCGTTCGGTACGATCAGGATTTCCGCGCCGGTTTCCGCGAGGCATTCGACAACGTTTTCGTAGTCCTCGGACTCTTCCATCCATGTGTCTTCACAGATGGGAACGCCGACCCGCACGCCGCGGATCGTCACCGGCCCCGCCGCCGGTCCTCGCGCAAAGACGCGCTTTTCGTCGAACACGCCGTAGTTCGGCAAATTGGCCTTGAAGCGCAGCGCCGTGATCCGCCCCTCGTCGAGCAGCGCGCAGGCGTTGTAAAGCTTGCCGTCCTCGACCCAGGGGGTCCCGATCAGGACCGCCGGTCCGCCGTCGGACGTTTCCCGCGCCAGCGTCTCGATCTCGGCGCGGCATGCAGCCTGAAACGCCGGCTTCAGTACAAGGTCTTCAGGCGGATAGCCCGCGATAAACAGCTCGGACAGCACCAGCAGATCGGCGCCATCGGCTTTCGCGCGCAGACGGGCCGCGCGGGCCTTGGAGGCGTTACCGGTGACGTCCCCGACGACGGGATTAAGCTGCGCAAGCGTGATCGTGAGCTGGGATTTGGTCATGATCGCTTTTAGCCCGCCAAACGATGCATCCGCAATTGCTCAATATGAGCATAAATCAGATGAGACCTATGCGCTCGGCGATGGCGAACAGCCAAACTGCTCCGGCAATCAGCAGAGTGACGCCGACGGCCGCCGACCCCATGTCCTTGACGCGACCGATTTGCTTGTCGTGGTCCGTCGTCAGGCGATCGGCCAGCTTCTCAATGGCCGTATTCAACAATTCGACCACCATCAGCAGCAACACGATGCAGATCAACTGGATCTTGCGTTCCGGCGAAACACCGACCAGGAAAGCCAGCGGCACGGCGATAACAAGTGCGACGACCTCTTCACGGAAGGCCTGCTCGGAACGGAAGGCAAAAGCCAAGCCGTTGCGCGAGTTGATCGTAGCGCTCCACATGCGCGACAGCACCTTACGGAACATCAGAATCCCGCGACAGCCGGCATGGGCTTCACCTTGCCCGCGCGTTCCTGCTTGAGCAGTTCGGCGATTAGGAAAGCCATGTCGATGGACTGCTCGGCGTTCAGGCGCGGATCGCAGACCGTGTGATAGCGGTCGTTGAGATCCTCGTCGGTGATCGCGCGAGCGCCGCCGATGCATTCGGTGACATCCTGTCCGGTCATTTCCAGATGGACGCCACCGGCGTGGGTGCCTTCCGCCGCGTGGATGGTGAAGAACGACTTCACCTCCGACAGCACGCGATCGAACGGCCGGGTCTTGTAGCCGGATGTCGACGTGATGGTGTTGCCGTGCATCGGATCGCACGACCAAACCACGACGCGGCCTTCGCGCTGCACAGCGCGAATGAGCTGCGGCAGGTGTGCATCGACCTTGTCCGAACCGAAGCGGTTGATCAGCGTCAACCGGCCCGGCTCGTTGTCCGGATTCAGGACGTCGATCAGCTTGATCAGTTCATCCGGCTTCAGCGATGGACCACACTTCAGGCCAATCGGGTTCTTGATGCCGCGGAAGTATTCGATGTGGCCGTGATCGAGCTGACGGGTGCGGTCGCCGATCCAGATCATGTGACCCGTGGTCGCGTACCAGTCGCCGGTCGTGGAATCGACGCGCGTGAAGGCCTGCTCGTAGCCGAGCAGCAGCGCCTCGTGGCTGGTGTAGAAATCGGTCGCGCGCAATTCCGGATGGCTCTCGAGATCGAGACCGCAGGCGCGCATGAAGTTGAGCGCTTCGGAAATACGATCGGCCAGTTCCTTGTAACGGCGGGACTGCGGCGAATCCTTCAGGAAGCCGAGCATCCACTGATGCACGCTGCCAAGATTGGCGAATCCGCCAGTCGCGAATGCGCGGAGCAGATTCAGCGTCGCCGCCGACTGACGGTACGCCATCAACTGGCGCTGCGGATCGGGGGTGCGCGCTTCCTTCGTGAACGCATTGTCGTTGACGATGTCGCCGCGATAGCTCGGCAACTCGACATCGCCCTGCTTTTCCATCGGCGACGAACGCGGCTTGGCGAACTGGCCGGCGATGCGGCCGACCTTCACCACCGGCAACGCGCCGGCATAGGTCAGCACCACCGCCATCTGGAGCAGCACACGGAAGAAATCGCGGATGTTGTTCGCGCCATGCTCGGCGAAGCTTTCCGCACAATCGCCGCCCTGCAGAAGGAAGGCTTCGCCAGCCGCGACACGGCCCAGCGCCTTCTTCAGATTGCGTGCTTCACCTGCAAAAACCAGCGGCGGAAACGTTGCAAGCTGCGCCTCGACATCGGCCAATGCCTTCGCATCGGGATAGTCTGGCACTTGCATAACTGGCTTCTTGCGCCAGCTGTCGGGCGTCCACCGCTCGGACATGACTGAAACTCCTCAGGAAACGGCAATCTTGTGATAGCGCCGGGTTATACACAGATGGTCTCTGTCTTGCCAGATGCAAATCAGCATGATGCCTCAAGGGCTTGTCCGGGCTGAGGGCCCCTTTTTCGCTCAGCGTGGCGCAGCCGCTAGGCGGAGATGGCTATTCCGCCGCCTGACGGACGTGCCGGGCGCTGGGCGTGCGCAGGGTTACGAGTTCTTCGGCGGCCGTCGGATGGACCGCCATTGTCGCATCGAAATCGGCCTTGGTCGCCTTCATCTTGACGGCGATGCCAACGATCTGGATCAGTTCACCCGCCTCCGGCCCAACGATATGGCAGCCCAAAATCCGGTCGGTCGAGGCATCGACAATCAGCTTCATCATGATCCGGGATTCGCTTCCCGACAGCGTCGACTTCAGCGAACGGAAGTCGGTCTTGTAGATATCGACATGGGTATGCTGCGCCCGCGCTTCTGCCTCGTTCAGTCCTACCGTGCCAACCTCGGGTTGGGTGAAGACCGCTGTCGGAATGTCAGCATGATCCACCCGCGTCGGCCGTTTGCCGAACACTGTATCCGCGAAGGCGTGCCCCTCGCGGATCGCAACGGGCGTCAGGTTGAGACGGTGCGTGACATCGCCGACCGCATAGATGTGTGGCACATTGGTTTGCGAGAATCCGTCGACCGCAATGCCCCCGTTGACCGGATTGAGCGCAACACCCGCCTTCTCAAGCCCGAGACCTTTGACATTCGGATGCCGGCCAACCGCAAACATCACCTGGTCGGATGCGATGCTTGAACCGCTCGACAGATGCGTGGTGAACGCGTCGCCATGTTTTTCAACCTTCGTGACAACGCAGCCAGTAATCACGTTGATGCCCGACTTCTCCATCTCCTTGCGGACATGTGCCCGCACATCGTCATCGAAACCGCGCAGGATATTTTCGCCACGATAGATGACGGTCACGTCAGAACCTAGTCCGGCGAAGATGCAGGCGAACTCCAGCGCAATGTAACCGCCGCCCTGGATCACGATCCGCTTCGGGAGTTTCGGAAGGTGGAACACCTCGTTGGACGAGATCACATGCTCGATACCGGGGATGGCTTCGCCGTGGTTCGGCGCACCGCCGGTGGCGATCAGCACATACTTTGCCTTGACGATTTCGCCGGTCGAAAGGCGCAGCGTATGCGCATCTTCGAACCTCGCACGCGCCTTCAAGATTTTGGCCCCGGCCTTCTCGACGTTGAACGTATAGGCCGCCTCAAGCCGGGCGATCTCGCGGTCCTTGTTGGCGATCAGGGTCGGCCAGTCGAAGGTCGCGGGCGGAATGGTCCAGCCGAAACCCGCAGCGTCATCCAGTTCATGACGGACATGGGACGCGTAGACCATCAGCTTCTTGGGCACGCAGCCGCGGATCACGCAGGTGCCGCCCATGCGGTATTCCTCGGCGACCAGGACGCTTGCACCGTAACCCGCGGCGATCCGGGCGGCGCGTACGCCGCCGGAACCACCGCCAATCACGAACAGATCAACGTCCAAGTCCGCCATCTGGAACTTCCGATCGTGCTTAGATTTCCTTGCCGCGCTTCTTCATTTCAGCACGAAACTTGCCGTTGATTTCTTCGCCGAACTTCTGCGCCCACTGGTCCATATATTGGCGGGCGGTGTTGAATGCCACCGGCTCTTGCGCGATCACCTTGACGCCAAGCGGCGACTTGTAGAACGCGGCGAGCTCCTTCAGCTCCTGTTCGGTAAAGGCGGTGGCGTAAATCTTCGCCATTTCCTCGCCGATTTCCTTTTCGCGGCCGGCGAGATCCTTCGCGACCTGAACGGCAACCTCGTTGAGGTCCTTCTGGTAGTTCAGGTTGGACTGCAACAGCACGTCCTTGGTCCGCTGCACGAGACCGGGAACAGCGCCCTGATAGATCGCGCTGACATTCTTGGATGTCAGGATTTCTTTCGCATAGCCGATGGCGGCGGGGGACGGCGGCTTCGGAGCCTGCGCCACCGCGCTGCCCAGCATCAGGCCCAGCGCTGCGCCTGCCGCGAGCAGAACGTTCGAAAACTTCCTCATATCAATTCTCCTCAATTGCGGCCCTGGTGTCCGGAATTCGAAGTTCGCCTGCACTTGCTGCACTCTCCTAGCGAACTTCGAATTCCAGAGGACACCAGAAACCTATGATTTCTAGTGTGGTTTGGTTCAGAAGTTCTCTGGTGGAGATCGCAGCAAAGCACAAGAGAACTTCTGAACCACCACACTAGCGCCGTTCAACAACGCGAATACCCTGAGGGCCTGCGAGCACAGCCGTCCGTGCAAGACCGATAAACAAGCCGTGCTCCACCACGCCAGGAATCGAATTCAATGCTGCCGCCAGTCTGGGGGAATCCGGTATCCGCCCAAGATGGGCATCGATAATCCAGTGGCCGCCATCGGTGACGAAAGCATGGCCATCCTTGGCCTTGCGGATATCCATTTGTCCGGAAACGCTATTTTCAGCAAAGGCCGTCTCGATGGCTCGGCGGGTCGCTCCCAGGCCAAACGGGATGACTTCGATCGGAAGCGGGAAGCGCCCGAGGGTCGGAACCCATTTAGACTCATCCGCGATCACAATCATCCGGTCGGACGCCGCCGCGACGATCTTTTCGCGCAGCAAGGCTCCGCCGCCACCCTTGATCAGTTCGAGATTCGGATCGATTTCGTCTGCGCCGTCCACGGTAAGGTCGAGCCGGTCGACCTCTTCCAGCGTTATCAGAGGCACACCGCAGCGCTCGGCATCGGCACGCGTCGCCTCCGATGTCGGGACGCCGACGATCTTCAGACCCGCCTGCACGCGCTCGCCCAGAAGCTCGACGAAGTGCTTGGCCGTTGACCCGGTGCCAAGACCAAGCTTCATGCCGTCCCGCACCTGCTCGACCGCGCGCGCCGCCGCCTGCCTCTTCAGATCGTCCATCGACATCGTACCCTCGACGCTTCGTTCCCGTGGAACGCGAGGCATATAGCGCGGTTTCCGCGGCGGTGGATACGGCCTTGGGGCTGAAAAACGGCCAAAAAGGGCGGACATAATACCAATCCCGCCGCGGCCCTTGCATGATCCGGCTTCGCCCGCTAGCGATCCGCCATGACCTCCTCCCCCCTTATTGTCTTCGATCTCGACGGCACTCTTGTCGATACGGCCCCCGATCTGGTCGGCGCGCTGAATTTCGTGCTCCAGCGCGAGGGGCTGCCACTCGTACCGGTTGCATCCGCGCGCACGATGATCGGCGCGGGCGCGCGAAAGCTGATCGAGCGCGGGCTCGAACTCGATGGCCGCGCCATGAGCGTCGCGGACATCGACCGTTTGACCGACGACTTCATCGCCTACTACAGGAATCATATCGCCGACGCCTCCAAGCCGTTTGAAGGTCTCTACGCAGCCCTCGACGAACTGGAGGGACGCGGTTTCAGGTTCGCCATCTGCACCAACAAGCTGGAGGGGCTTTCTAAGCTCCTGCTCGCCGAACTGGATATGACGAAGCGCTTTGCCGCGATTTGCGGTGCCGACACATTCGGTGTGGCTAAGCCGGACCCGACCATCCTGCGCCAGACCATTGCCCGCGCCGGCGGAGACGTTTCCAGATCGATCATGGTCGGCGATTCCGGCCCGGACGTCGGGGTTGCACGCCGGGCCGGGATTCCGGTAATTGGGGTCAACTTCGGCTACACCGAGATTCCCATCGCGGAACTGAAGCCCGACATTGTCATCGGTCATATGCGGGAACTGCCGCGAGCCGTGGAAAATCTAGCGGCAGCCTTTGCAAGTCACTGAAAGATATGGAATCTTCCTACGTCGTCCAGATTCGGAACCGGCATTAACCTTTGCGTAAGGAATGCACTGCGACAGGTTGCGCGGACAGAATGACACTTCTAAGGTCCCGCGCGGGGACTATGCGGCTATCACCGCATCACATGACGGATGCACCATGCGTATCATTGTTGTCGTCGCGGCGGGCCTTGGCTTGGCGGGCTGCTCATCGTTCTCCATGCCTGACATGTTCAAGTCGACGCCGCCGAGCGCATCGATTCAGCTTGAATCGCTGCCAGCCGGCGCTGAGGCGCGCGCGTCCAGCGGCGAGACCTGCAAAACCCCCTGCTCGCTTTCGGTAGTGGCCGCCGAAAATTTTTCCGTGACGTTCTCGCTGCCGAAGTACCAGCCTGAAACGGTGCCCGTTCAGCTCCTCAGAGACCCAAGCGGCCCTGGCGTGACCGTTGATCCAAATCCGGTCTATGCAGAGCTGCAACCGGCGCTTCCCGGCAAGAAAGGCGCGCGCGGAGCGCCCAAAGCCGCCCCAAAGGCCAAAAAGCCGCGCTCTGCGGCACCCGCGGAAGAATCGCCGTTTCCGCCGCCGCCGGCCCGCTGACGCCGTTCCATCAGCGCTGTCTGCCTAACCCAGAGATTCATTTGTAAGCGCGCCTCATCGTGCCTAGATTGGGTCTGGGATACCACGGCCGGAGTAACCGGCCGGGGTGAAGCGATAAGCATGGCGCTGAATGAGCGGACCCTTTCCAAGTTCCTTGGCCACCACGTCTGCGATGACCGATCCCTTCGGGCGGTCGATCAGCTATTTGCGCGTCTCGGTGACCGACCGCTGCGACCTGCGCTGCTTCTACTGCATGTCCGAAGACATGACGTTTCTGCCGAAATCCGACCTGCTCACGCTTGAGGAGTTGGATCGCCTGTGTTCGGCGTTTATCGCCAAGGGCGTCCGCAAGCTGCGTTTGACCGGTGGCGAACCGCTGGTTCGGCGCAACGTGATGTCGCTGGTACGCTCCCTTTCGCGCCATCTCGACAGCGGCGCGCTCAATGAATTGACGCTGACCACCAACGGTTCGCTGCTCGAGAAATTCGCCGCCGAGCTCAAGGATAATGGCGTGCGGCGCATCAACGTCTCGCTGGACACCCTCGACGCCACGAAATTCCGCGCCATTACGCGCTGGGGTGACCTCGACAAGGTGCTGCGCGGCATCGAGGCGGCACGCTCCGTGGGTCTTAAGGTCAAGATCAACGCAGTGGCGCTCAAGAATTTGAACGAGGACGAGATCCCCTCGCTGATGGAGTGGGCGCACGGCAAGGACATGGACCTCACCCTGATCGAGGTCATGCCGATGGGCGATATCGGCGAAGGCCGGATCGACCAGTACCTGCCGCTGTCGCTGCTGCGGGCTCGCCTCGCCGCCCGCTATACCCTGACTGATCTGCCCGACGACACCGGCGGTCCCGCGCGTTACGTCCGTGTCTCCGAGACCGGCGGCCGGCTGGGCTTCATCACACCGATGACCCACAATTTCTGCGAATCCTGCAACCGGGTCCGTATCACCTGCACCGGGACGCTCCACACCTGCCTCGGCCATGAGGATGCGTCCGATTTGCGCAAGCCTCTGCGGGCATCCAGCGACGACGCCCTCCTCGCAGCCACGATCGACCGGGCGATCGGGCTCAAGCCGAAGGGCCACGATTTCATTATCGACCGCCGCCACAACCGGCCAAGCGTCAGCCGGCACATGAGTGTGACCGGCGGCTGATCGCTGCGAATATTGCTCAGTCGCTCCGGTTCTTTGACATAAATTTCGCGATCCCCAAGCCAGTCTCAGGTTAGTCATCGTTTCGCAGCGAAACCGTCAAACTTCCAATTGACGGCGGCGTAAGTCGCTGAAATGGTGCCGCCGCGTCATAATGCCTCGGCAGAGTAGAGCCGCGCCTCGCGCATGCGAGGTAAGAAAAAGGCAAATGTATGTAGGTTGATCCTGGGGGGATGCGTTGGACATCGTAAAATTCACGCGCGTTGTCGACGGCATCAGTGATGTCGCCGGTTACATAGCGAAATGGCTCGTGCTTCTCGCCTGCGTCGTGAGTGCAGGCAACGCGGTGGTCCGTTATCTGATCAGCTACAGCTCCAACGGGCTGCTTGAAATCCAGTGGTACATGTTTGGCGGTATCGTGCTTCTCGGGGCTGCGCAGACACTGCGGCTTAACGAGCATGTCCGTGTCGATCTCTTGTATTCGTCCGTGTCCGACAGGACGCGGCTGTGGATCGACATCTTCGGCTTCACGATCTTCCTGCTGCCGGTGATGGCATATCTGACCTATCTGACCTGGCCGTTCTTCTACAATTCCTTCCAGTCGAAGGAACTGTCGATGAACGCAGGCGGTCTGATCCTGTGGCCCGCCAAGGCCCTCCTTCCCGCCGGTTTCGCTTTGCTTTTCCTTCAAGGTCTTGCCGAGCTTGCCAAGCGCATTGCGGCGCTCTCCGGCGCGATACGCATCGACACGCACTACGAAGCTCCTCTGCAATAGCAACCGCACGAGACGGGATTAATTGATGTTTTCGCACGGCATATTTCCCCCGTTGATGTTCGGGACCATGATCCTGTTCATGCTGATCGGGTTTCCGGTCGCATTCTCGCTCGCCGCGGTTGGATTGTTCTTCGGCATTCTCGGAATCAATACAGGACACTTCGACCCGTCATTCCTGCAGGCGCTGCCCTTCCGCTTCTACGGAATCATTTCAAACGATCTGCTGCTGTCGATTCCGTTCTTCACTTTCATGGGCGCGATTCTTGAGCGCTGCGGTCTCGCCGAAGACTTGCTCGAAGGCACCGGCCAGTTGTTCGGAAAGATCCCGGGTGGTCTCGCCTACGCCGTGATCATCGTCGGCGCCATTCTTGGCGCCATCACCGGCACGGTTGCTGCCTCCGTCATCGCGATGGGTGTGATCTCGCTGCCCATCATGATCCGCTACGGTTACGACATGCGCCTTGCGACCGGGGTCATCGCTGCGTCCGGCACGATCACGCAGTTGATTCCTCCCTCGCTGGTGCTGATCGTCCTCGCCGACCAGCTCGGCCGGTCCGTCGGTGACATGTATCTCGGTGCAATCGGCCCTTCGATCCTGCAGGTCGTGATCTTCCTGCTCTACATCGTCGGCGTGTCGATCCTCCAGCCGCAGAAGATGCCTCCTATCCCCGAGTCCGCTCGAGAGCCGATGGACTGGAAGCTCGTCAGCCGCGTGCTGTGGGGCATGATCCCTTCGATCGTCTTGATCTTCCTGGTTCTCGGCACCATCGGACTCGGTCTCGCAACCCCCACCGAGGCCGGCGCCATGGGCGCAGTAGGCGCAATGGTTCTCGCAGCGATGCATCGCCGCCTGACGTGGCCGCTGGTCGAACAGGCCATGACGTCAACGATGCGCCTGACGGCCATGGTGGTGTTCATTCTTATTGGTTCAACCTGCTTCAGCCTTGTGTTCCAGGGCATGGATGGTGCGCGCTGGATCGAACATCTGCTGACGGGCCTGCCCGGTGGCGTCGTAGGCTTCCTGGTCTTCGTCAACATCTTCGTGTTTTTCCTGGCGTTCTTCCTCGACTTCTTCGAGATCGCCTTCATCATCATTCCGTTACTTGCGCCGGTTGCCGCCAAGCTTGGCATTGATCTCGTGTGGTTCGGTGTCCTGCTCTGCGTCAACATGCAGACGTCGTTCATGCATCCGCCGTTCGGCTTCGCTCTGTTCTATCTGCGCGGCATTGCACCGCCTGAAGTCAAAAGCTCGGACATCTACTGGGGCGCGATGCCCTGGGTGCTGATGCAGGTCATCCTGGTCATTATCGTGATCTACTGGCCGGGCGCGGTG
The DNA here is from genome assembly GCA_017474385.1 of Afipia sp. Classification (GTDB taxonomy): domain Bacteria; phylum Pseudomonadota; class Alphaproteobacteria; order Rhizobiales; family Xanthobacteraceae; genus Afipia. The sequence continues at coordinate 35,906 of JAFVHU010000081.1, forward strand.
ACTTACTGGATCGACACCACGAAGGTCGACACAACCAACATCAAGATCGAAATCCCCCAGATCGAAATGCCTCAACTCGATCTCGGACCATCGAAGTAACTGAAGCGAACAGGACAACGAAAGGGCCCGGCCTCGTGTGAGGCCGGGCTCTTCATTTCCAGCGCTTGAGCGATGAGCTCTTAGCTGCGCGTGCGGGACCGGATCTGGAAGCTGTCAAAGCCGTATTCCGCGACCTGCCACCAGGTGTACTGGTCGTTGCGGAAAGCGGCCATCGCCTCATAAAGCTTCTTGAAGTTCGGATTGGTTGCAGACGTTTCCGCATAGACCTCGTTCGCGGCCTTCAGCGACGCGTCCATGATCGCCGCCGAAAACGGACGCAATTGCGTTCCGCTTGCCACCAGTCGCTTCAGCGCGGGCGGATTGTAGGCATCGTAACGTGCCTGCATGGTCTCGTTGGCCAGCGTCGACGCCGTCTTGAGGATCGACTTGTAGCCGGCCGGCAGCGCTTCCCATTTCGCAAGATTAACGAGGTTGTGCAGCGACGGCCCGCCTTCCCACCAGCCCGGATAGTAGTAGTACTTCGCGACCTTCTGGAAACCGAGCTTCTCGTCATCGTAAGGACCGACCCACTCCGCAGCGTCGATAGTGCCCTTCTCCAGCGACGGATAGATGTCGCCGCCCGCGACTTGCTGCGGCACCACACCAAGCTTGGTCAGGACATTTCCGGCAAAGCCGCCGATCCGCATCTTCAGGCCGCTGAGATCTGCCGGATCCTTGAGCTCTTTCCGAAACCAGCCGCCCATCTGACAGCCCGTGTTTCCGGCCAGGAGCGCGACAACGTTGTGGGGCTTCAGAAACTCGTTGAAGAGTTCGGAGCCACCGCCGACCTGCAACCAGGCCGTCTGCATCCGGCTGTTCAGGCCGAACGGCACGGCGGTGCCGATCGCAAATGTCGGGTCCTTGCCAACGTAGTAGTAAGTGGCCGTATGGGCCATTTCCACGGTGCCGTTAGATGCGGCATCGAGCGCCTGCAACCCGGGAACGATTTCGCCCGCAGCGAAGACCTGAATCTGAAATTTGTTGTCGGTAGCCTCCGCCACTGCCTTCGAAAACACCTCGGCCGCGCCGAAAATGGTGTCGAGAGATTTCGGAAAGCTGGAGGTCAGACGCCATTTTATTTCAGGCGACGACTGGGCGATAGCGGGTGATGCGATCGCGGCACCAGCTGCGCCGATACCCGCGACTTTGATAAACTCGCGACGTTTCATGATGGCTCCCTGAATGTGATTTGTGCGTTTTTTGCCCTTCTTTTTGGGGCTTGGAGCGTGAGCATGGAGCAACTTGTTCCCAATATCCATGCCGATTTCTTCGACCGCACCGCAAAATAAAAAGCCCGGCCTCTTTGCGGAGACCGGGCTGGTTAGCCTGCTTCAGTCGAACGAAATCAGCCGCGGGTGCGCGAGCGGATCATGAAGCTGTCGTTGGTGTATTCGGCGACCTGCCACCACAGATACTGGTCCGAACGATAGGCCTGCATCGCATCGATCGCCTTCTTGAAGTCGGCGTTCTTGGCGGAGATTTCGGCCCAGAGTTCGTTGGTCGCCTTCAGGCACGCGTCGAGCACTTCGTTGGTGAACGGACGCAGTTGCGTGCCGCTGGCCACAAGACGCTTCAATGCGCCCGGATTCTGCATGTCGTAACGTGCAGGCATCCAGCCATTGGTGTGTGCCGCCGCGTTGGTCAGGATCGCCTGATAGTTCTTCGGCAGCGCGTTGAATTTCTCGAGGTTGGTGAACGCATGAACCGTCGGTCCGCCTTCCCAGAAGCCCGGATAGTAGTAGAACTTCGCAACCTTGTTGAAGCCGAGCTTTTCGTCGTCGTACGGACCGACCCACTCGGCAGCGTCAATGGTGCCTTTTTCCAGCGACGGATAGATGTCGCCACCGGCGAGCTGCTGCGGAACGACGCCGACCTTGGCCAGCACCTGACCGGCAATGCCGCCGATGCGCATCTTCAAACCCTGAAGATCGGCGACGGTCTTGATCTCCTTGCGGAACCAGCCGCCCATCTGCGTACCGGTGTTGCCGCAAGGCATGCCCAGAATGCCGTACTTTTTGTAGAATTCGTTGGCAAGTTCGTTGCCGCCGCCCTGATCGAGCCACGAATTCTGCATGCGTGTATTGAGGCCGAACGGCACCGACGCGAAAATCGCGAAGGTCGGATCCTTGCCGACATAGTAGTAGGAAACCGTGTGGCTCATTTCGACCGTGCCATTGGAGGTCGCATCGAGCGCCTGCAGGCCGGGAACGATTTCGCCCGCAGCAAACACCTGAATCTGGAATTTGTTGTCGGTCATTTCGGCAACGTACTTCGACAGCTGCTCGGCGCCGCCGTAGATGGTGTCGAGCGACTTCGGGAAGCTGGACGCCAGGCGCCACTTAACTTCAGGCGACGACTGCGCGATGGCCGGCGAAGCGACCGCAGTGGCGGCGGCTCCGGCAGCAGTTACTTTCAAAAAATCACGACGCTTCATTGGGCATCTCCTTTTGGGGGGCGTTTCTTTTTGAAATCCCTCTGGGGCGGTCTCTAGCACGGAAGTCGATTTGCGGAAAACGCAGGAACACCCCATCCGGCGCGGATTAAACGAAAGTCGAATAAGGCGTCAAATCACGTAAAACAAGGCATTCTGAGGACGTCAGGCAGAAGCTGCCGCGCCTGCAAGCTGCTTTTTGATCTCCGTGCCGATGGCCCGATAAATCGCAGCGTGGGCGCCGTCCGGCTCGCTGTCGACGACCGGTGTCCCGGCGTCCGACGAGGTGCGGATCGACATGTGCAACGGGATTTCACCGAGAAACGGAACCTTGAGCCGCTCCGCCTCGTGCCGCGCGCCGCCATGTCCGAAAATATCGGAGCGCGTGCCGCATTCGGGGCACTGGAAGTAACTCATGTTCTCAACGATGCCGAGCGTCGGGACGCTGACCTTGTCGAACATGGCTATGCCCCTCCGGGCATCGATCAAGGCGAGGTCCTGCGGTGTCGAAACAATCACGACGCCCCGCAGCGGCACCTGCTGGGCAAGCGTCAACTGCGCGTCCCCCGTTCCGGGCGGCATGTCCACCACCAGCACGTCGAGTTCACCCCAGGCGACGTCCCACAGCATTTGCCGGATCGCAGACATGACCATCGGTCCTCGCCAGACCATCGCGGTCTCTTCCTCAACCAGAAAACCGATCGACATCAGCGGCAGCCCGAAGCGGACGATCGGGATCATCTTCTTGGCGTCGTTCAACGTCGGCTTTTCGCGGACCCCGGTTAGACGCGGAACCGAAGGCCCATAGATGTCGGCATCGAGCAGCCCCACCCGCAAACCGAGATCGCGCAGCGCCAAGGCGAGATTGAGCGCCGTGGTCGATTTACCGACACCGCCCTTGCCGGACGCCACCGCGATGATGGAGGCGATACCGGGAATGGCGGCCTGCTTGCCCATAGGAGAATCCGCCGGCGCACCTTGAGGCCGATGCTGTGCAACAGGCTTTACACCGTGCGAATGCTGGTGTGGCGCCGGAGCCGCCGCGGCGCCGGGTTTGCGCTCGGCGGTCAATGCAACCATAGCGGTCGTCACACCCGGAAGCGCCCGAACCGCAGCCTCAGCCTTGGCGCGAACTTCTTCCCATGCCCGCGCCTCATTGGCGTCGACATTGATCGAGAAGAAAACCTTGCCGTCCGAGGCCATAATTTCGGAGAGCACCTTGGCATCGGTGAGCGGCACGCCACGCGGCGATGCCACGGCGCGAAGCGCTGCAAGAACCTGGGCTTTGTCGACTGCCACAACACATCTCCCGGCATCAGCCCCGGGGGCCGCCGTACGTGGCCTTCATACGCGCGTCACCTGTGCCGTCAACGGCCTTGCAAGGCCGTCCATCATTCGCATAGCTGTCGCCATCCCACATGCCGGGAAATCCGGCCGAACACACCAGCAATCCAAAGAGCAAGATATGGCAAAAGTCGCATTTCTCGGCCTCGGCGTCATGGGATTCCCCATGGCGGGACACCTCGCCGCCAAGGGCGGCCATGAGGTGACCGTGTACAATCGCACCGCCGCTAAATCGAAAGCATGGGCCGAGAAATTCGGCGGCCGCGCCGCCGCGACACCGAAGGCCGCGGCCGAAGGTCAGGATTTCGTGATGGCCTGCGTCGGCAACGACGACGACCTGCGTGCCGTGACCATCGGCGCCGATGGAGCGTTTTCGGGCATGAAGTCCGGTGCCGTTTTTGTCGACCACACCACGGCATCGGCCGAGGTGGCCCGGCAACTTGATGCCGAGGCCACCAAGCGCGGATTCCAGTTTATCGACGCGCCGGTTTCCGGTGGTCAGGCAGGCGCGGAAAACGGCGTGCTGACGGTCATGTGTGGCGGCGCCGAAACCGCCTACAAGCAAGCAGAGCCCGTGATCGCGTCATACGCCCGGATGTGCAAATTGCTCGGCCCCGCCGGCTCCGGTCAGCTCACCAAAATGGTCAACCAGATTTGCATTGCGGGTCTCGTCGAAGGGTTGTCGGAGGGACTTCATTTCGCCAAGAAAGCCGGGCTCGACGTTGGGGCGGTGATCGACACCATCTCGAAGGGCGCCGCACAATCCTGGCAGATGGAAAACCGCTACAAGACCATGAACGAAGGCAAGTTCAATTTCGGCTTCGCCGTTGAATGGATGCGCAAAGACCTTTCGATCTGTCTCGCGGAAGCTCGCCGCAACGGTGCGAGCCTGCCGGTGACCGCACTGGTCGATAATTTCTACGCTGAGGTCGAGGAAATGGGCGGCAAGCGCTGGGATACGTCGAGCCTGCTGGCACGGCTACAGCGGTAACAATCCGTCCACCTGGCGCGACAAACGAGGCGGCGCGGTATCCCGTGCCGCCTTTCTTCTTTTCAATTTTGACAGGCGTGAACAGACCATCCTGAAGTACCGAAATTCATACTTTCTTAACCCGATTAAATTGACCTTTAAGCCACCTCTTAATGATTTAGCGCCAGAAATAGCGAGCAGCAGCATGCGCGCTTGGCCCAGCGCAGCATTGGTAATTGTTCGGGATTTGTCGCGTAAAAATGAGTGAGTCCGCCGACAAAAAAGAACTCTCCGCGACATCGGCGGAAACACCGGCGCGCAGCCGCCGGGCGGCTTCGCAGCGCGTGCGCGAAGCCCGTGACCGTCTGACGTCGACCAGCGGAACGCGGCCAGCCTTCGATCATGAATTGTTGCGGCAATATGCGCAGACCCGCATCTCGGCCTCGCTGGTCGTCATTCTCCTCGTGGTCTCGACCGGCATCCTGGCAAGTTTCTGGATTCCTGCCGTCGCCGCCGTGATCTGGACCGCCGGAATTCTCGCGATCCACGGCATCGTTATTCGCTTCTGCTCAAAGTTTCTCGCCATTACATCCTCGTCGCCTGCGATCACGCGCAAGTGGCGCATGCGGTTTGTGGGACTGGATCTGCTTTACGGATTGGCCTGGACTCTCGTCCTGATCCATCCGTCAGGCATCGATGTCGTCTCAAACACGCTGATGCTGTTCGTCATGCTGCTGGTCATTGCCGTATCGAGCATGCTGGCGGCAAGCCTGCCGATTGCGGCTTTTGCGGCGACCGTTCCGGTATCAGCGGCAATCGCAGTGAACTTCATTCTTCGCGGAACCTTCGACGATTACATCCTTGCAGCACTCGCGGTGACCGCGGAAGGCTATTTCGCCCTGCTGGCTCATCGTCTGCATTCGACCACGCTTGCGACGCTCGAAGCTCGCGCCGAGAAAGATGCGCTGATCGGCGAACTCGAACAGGCCAAGGCTATCTCCGACGAGGCACGCTACCGGGCAGAATCCGCCAACGTTTCGAAGTCGCGCTTTCTCGCCCAGATGAGTCACGAATTGCGCACACCGCTCAACGCCATTCTCGGATTTTCCGAAGTCATGAAGAGCGAGATTTTCGGGGCGCATGCCGTCGAGGTTTACAAGGATTACTCCGCCGACATCCACAACTCCGGCGTCCACCTCCTGAACCTCATCAATGAAATTCTCGATCTGTCGCGTATCGAGGCCGGGCGCTACGAACTCAATGAAGAGCCTGTCTCGCTGGTGCATGTCGTCGCAGATTGTCACCACCTGCTGAAGCTGCGCGCGTCGAGCCGCGGCATTACGATTCATGAAGTTTTCGAACAGGACATGCCGAAGCTGTGGGGCGACGAGCGCGCCACACGGCAGGTCGTGCTCAACCTGTTGTCGAACTCGATCAAGTTCACGCCACAGGGCGGCGAGATCTGGCTCAAGGTCGGCTGGACTGCATCAGGCGGACAATATCTCAGCGTCAAGGATACCGGCTCCGGCATCGCCGAAGATGAGATTCCGATTGTACTGGCGTCATTCGGCCAGGGGTCGAACTCGATCAAATCCGCTGAACAGGGCGCCGGCCTCGGTCTGCCGATCGCCAAAAGCCTGATCGACATGCATGGCGGCACGTTCACGCTCAAGTCGACCCTGCGAGTCGGCACGGAAGTAATCGTCACCTATCCGCCGGAGCGTGTGATGACGGCTCTGGCGCCGATGCGTGAGGATTCCCCGCCGCTCCAGCCCGACAGGTCGCCAGAAGGGTTGACCGGGGATCGGAGCCGTCCGCGTTACAAGCCGATCATGAATGCAGGAACCGGCTTGTAGAACATCTTGCGCGAGCGATGAAAATGTCCATCAGTACAAATCATGAAACAAGAAACGCCTTGCATCGCCGTCTGCTTCATCGATCCGAAGAGCAAGCTCTGCCTTGGCTGCGGGCGTACCCTCCCCGAGATCGCGCGCTGGCACAAAATGGACAGCAACGAACGGCTCGACGTCATGGCGACGCTGCATCAGCGCATGCTGGACGCCGGGCTTCAGATTCCCGCGCCGCGCCCCGAGCGTCAGGCGAATTCCTGAGCGCGGCAGGTGCCGCATGATGCGCGCCTTCACGATTCTCGCCGTGGTGGTCTCGGCCGTCGGCTTTCTGCTGTCGATGTCGCATCCCGTGGCGTTCGCCAGCATGAAGGGTGCTTTGATCCGCGCCACGGACCAGACTCTGAATGCAAAGCCGGCACGCGCTGTTGAAATTGCCCGAAGCGACAGCGGCGAATTTTCCCTACGCGCGAAAATCAATGGATTCAGCACGCCGATGGTGATCGATACCGGCGCCACTTCGGTTGTCCTGACCTATGAAACTGCGAAGGCCGCCGGTCTGCCGCTCGAGTTGCTGGATTACAGTGTGGATGTCGAGACTGCCGGCGGACGCGTACGTGCTGCGCGTCTGACCCTCGATCGTCTATCGGTCGGCAAATTGGTGGAACGCTCGGTGCCGGCGCTGGTGGTGCCGCGCGGGCAGATGAAATCCAACCTGCTCGGCATGAGCTTTCTGAATCGGCTGGAAAGCTGGGAAGTCCGGCCGGACAAGGTGATGCTGCGCGGTTATCCGTAGTTCAATCTCAAGCCGCGATGAGCGCAGCGGAACGCGGTTCGACAATCTTGAGCGCCTCGCGCAACGCCGCGGTGCCCGCACCCGGCTTGGTGCAGACTTCCGCAAGATAACGTCGAAACGCCCGCGCACCCGGCACGCCATGAAACGCGCCGACCAGATGCCGCGTGATCGAATGCAGCCGCGTGCCAGCCGCAAGCTCGCGTTCTATGTACGGCATCAACGCTTCGATGGCGTCATGCATCGTCGCGTGCGGCGCGGCTTCGCCGAATAATTCCGGATCGACACTCAGCAACCGCCACGGCTCCTGATAGGCCGCACGTCCGAGCATCGCTCCATCCACATGATCGAGATGCTGCTTCGCGGCCGCGATCGTGACGATGCCGCCGTTGATGATGACCGGCACGTTCGGTAGCGTCGTCTTCAGGCGATAGACCCGGTCATAGTCGAGCGGTGGGATGTCGCGGTTTTCTTTCGGCGACAATCCGTTAAGCCATGCCTTGCGCGCGTGAACGACCAGTGCATCGGCGCCTGCGGCGATCACGGCGTGGCTCAGCGTATCCAACGCAACTTCAGGATCCTGATCGTCGATGCCGATGCGGCACTTCACTGTGACAGGAATTTTCACAGCCTGTTTCATCGCCGCAACGCATTCCGCAACGAGCTGCGGCTCCGCCATCAGGCACGCGCCGAAATTTCCACCCTTTACGCGATCAGACGGACAACCGACGTTCATGTTGATCTCGTCGTAGCCGAAGCCCTCACCGATCCGCGCGGCTTCCGCGAGATCGCGCGGGTTCGACCCGCCGAGTTGAAGCGCGACGGGATGCTCGGTGGCATCGAATCCCAGCAGGCGCTGGCGATCGCCGTGAATGATCGCGCCCGTGGTCACCATCTCGGTATAGAGCCGGGCACGCCGCGACAGCAGCCGGTGAAATACCCGGCAGTGGGTATCCGACCAGTCCATCATGGGCGCCACAGAAAAGCGATAGCCTTGATATTTCAAACGTTTACCCTATGCTCTCAAAGGGATGAAGCAAGAACGTGTGCACACCAAACTAGCCTAAATTGCACACGTTTGTACCCGTTTTGACCTCTCGGTGCACACATAGCGCACATGAAAACCGGAGTGCACACGCGTGGCGACCTTCACTCAACTGGCATCCGGCAACCGGCGCGTTCAAGTCCGGCGCAAGACCCGTTATGTGGCCGATACATTCCGAAGACCGCGCGGATATTCTCCGAGGCGTGTGAGATGGCGAAATTCGCTTACTCTGCCGCCGAGGTGGTTTGAGAGCCGAGGCGATCCGCCCGTGGTAAAAAAAGTAGTGCCACAAGAGCGGCCAGGCTCAAAAGCGATGAAACCACGACCACTCCCCTACCCATCGGTTCAATTAGCAATCCAAATCCAAGAGGCGCCTGCGCGATGCGCGATGGAGCTCCGATGATGCCGAGCGGATAGGTATAATTTTTCGGACCAAAGATCGCCAACGGCAGAGTGCCCCGCACGATTGTGAGAATGCCATTACCAGCGCCATGGAGCAGCGCAAACGCCGCCGCGGCCCCACCTCCGAAGATTCCAATGATGCAGGCTCCGATCGGATGCGTGATGCAGGCGAGCCGCGTCGAGAACAATGGGTGAAACCTGCTCAGAGTGCTTGCCTCCAGAACGCGCGCTGCCACCTGCGCATCACGCGCCCGCTTTGTCCAAATTCTTCAAAACGAGGACACGATTACAGCTCGCACTTTTGAATTCTGTATTCTGATCGCGACACGTACCAGCAAAACGATCGGTATCCGTAGCTGTCAATCAAGCTCCTGCTCCGAAAGCAGACGAAGGAACTTGGATAGCGGTTCGCACGCTTCGCGACGTCAGGGCCAAGATGCGAAACATTGAGCGCGCTCCGATGAAGAGAGCCGTGATCTTGAACGCACCGGAAGCTTTTTTCATGCGACCGATACCTAAAAGTCGTGCGGATATTGCCGCCATTCTTGAGTCTGGATGAAGGGACGCCGCTAACAACGTCATGCCAAGCGCGCGGCTTTTTTGCGGAGCTGATCGCGAGAACTGCGGTAGATTGCTCGCCTCTTTGCGAGGCAAGGCGCTGAAAGCCTCGCCAGTTCGTCATTGATGGCGAAATTACATCAAGCTCCATCTACGCTATCGGGCTGCGGCTCGGCGTGTTCGCCAACCGCGGCAACACCGCCAACTACCGCAATGTGCTGGGCATCAGCGCGGCAAACCCCGGGCTCGACATCAATGACATCGTGCCGGGTGAGCGCCGGGAGCGATCGAAGTACGGCTTCTACGTCAACG
>JAFVHU010000082.1 GCA_017474385.1 Afipia sp.
CGGACGGCGGCGTAGACTTCCACGGCAAACATTCCCGGCCGACCCCCTAAAGGGACCAGCCTAACCACTGGACGGTTTTTACTCCGCCCGCACCCGCATCACGCCGGCGCTCCGTGGCCTACTTTGTCACCGCCGCGCACAGGGCAGCGCGATGCTGCGCCTTTCGACTACGAGGCACTTCGGCGCAGGTTCAGGAACACGTACATCGCCAACAACGGCTACGATCTGGAGCTTGCGACGACCAAGCTGCAGCAAGGGCTGGCAGATTTATTTTCCTTTGGCAGGTCGTACATCGCCAACCCGGATCTCGTCGAGCGTCTGAAGATCGGCGCGCCACTGGCCAGCTTGAATCCGGCGACGCTCTACGGGGGTGGCTCGGCGGGTTACACCGACTATCCAGCCATCGCCGCGTCAGTTCGCCCTTGATGGTATTGGGGCCGCGTACGCGCGTCCCTAACGCTCGCGCGCCCCGAATTTCGATGGCGTCGCGGCAATCGGCTCGGCAGGTGTCGAGCATTTCGTCCCGCCATTACATAAGGAGCACATCATGGCACATACGCATCTTACTGCACCGACCCGCATCATCGAGGTGGAAGGCGACCGCTTCGCCTATCGTCGCTGGGGCAAAGCCGATTCGGGACAGCCTCCGCTCTTCTTCCTTCAGCATTTTCGCGGTGGCATGGATCATTGGGATCCGATCATGACCGACGGACTGGCAGCGGGCCGCGAGGTGATCCTGTACGATTATCGGGGCTGCGCGTCGTCGACCGGTGTTCCGCGCACCCTCATCGAGGATATGGCGGATGACGCGGCAAAGGTGATCCGCGCGCTCGGTCTTTCCAGGGTCGACGTCGTTGGGTTCTCGCTCGGGGGGATGGTAGCGCAGGAACTGACCCTGCGTCATCCCGATCTCGTCCGTAAGCTCATGTTGCTCGGCACTCAGCCGCGCGGCGGCAATCCCGATCCGAATCCGAAGATGTTCGAGGTCGCGCCCCGACCTGTGCCGACCGTCGATGACTTCTTGTTCCTGTTCTTCGGTCCGTCGGAAGCGGCCAAACAGGCCGGCCGCGACTTCTGGAAGCGCCGTCACCAGCGCGAGGACCAGGATCCGCCGAGTTCGCCCGAGTTCATGCAGGCGCAGATCGCGGCGAACAGGGCCTTTGTCGTACCGCTCGACGCGGAAAAGCCATTCGCCCATCTGGGCAAAATCACCCAGCCGACTCTGGTCGTCAACGGTGTCAACGATGTCATGATCGCCACGATCAACTCCTGGCACATGGTTCAGAACATTCCGAATGCTCAGTTGATCGTCTACCCCGATGCCGGTCACGGGGCGCAGTTCCAGTATCCCGACAAGTTTCTGAAGCACGCCATCCAGTTCCTGTCCGAGTAAATGCGCCGCGCCCTCCTAACGGAGGGCGCTACCATCTGCGAGTGCAGCAGATTCCCCTAGGGCAAGTCAGGAGGAAAGACCCATGTACACTGCAGTCCGAACATTAGCGTCCCAACTAGGGTCTGTTGGGATTCAGGATTCTCATCCGGGCTTGGGTGTGATTCAAGCTTTGGATGGACCGATTCGTTTTGACTGACGCCCAGTGGGCGAAGATGGAGCCGCTTTGTCTCGGCAAGCCGGGCGATCCTGGCCGC
>JAFVHU010000083.1 GCA_017474385.1 Afipia sp.
GCGCTGCCGAGACCCCGCGCTCCCTCACCAACTTGACTGCCTCAACCTTGAACTCGCGACTGAACTTTCGTCTCTGCATGGCTACCTCCGGCTTCATGAAACACCCAATCTCGGTGTCCATCAAACCGGCAGCAGCTCAGATCAGTCTCATCGCAGTCAAGGCGCCGCGACGAGCTTCAGGAGGACCGACAAGTGTTGAAATGGCCAGTTCGTTGGCCCGATATTGAGTAACTAACTTTAGCCAATGCCAGAGAGGTACATTTTCGTAATGGACATTCCTCAACCCACACGAAACTAAACCGTCCAGTTCCATTTGGCTAAATTCCACGTCCAACTTGCCGGCAAATAAGATATTCGCATCATGAACACCCAACGATTTGTCATCATTTCCGGACTTACCGAGAATTTCTCCGAGCAATCTAAATCTAGCAACCTCGAGCGGCGAGGCGGAACCATCCTCATTAGTTCCTCTATCTCCGTCGATTAGATTTCTAAGAAAAGCCATGCCCTCCATCGGTAGTATGGCCTGCTGAGTCGAGGCGACTTCGTCAGGCTCCGCAGCATTTTTGGTTTCTTCTGCGATCTTCGTTGATTCCAGATTTAGCAAGTTCAAAACATACGACGAAATACAGCGTCGCATCTTTGTTTCAAAATCCCGAAGGTTGTTGAAACCCTCAAAATAAAGTTGTTTCTCCGCTACAATCTTTTCGCGGAAGCCAATCACTCTCTTCAAGCTTTCGCCTGGATCAAGCGCGAGAGATTGATCCACATGCTTGAAAAGCAAACTTATTTCTGGCTTCCCACTTTTGGCACGGGTTCTAAGGGCCAGCTCAAATTCTTCTTCAAAGCCTGACGTATATTTACCATCGCGGTCTGGTGGCGAACCCCAGTGCTTCCACATCATGCCGATAAAGTATTCGCATCGTTCGACATCTTGATTGATTATTTTCTGAGGTCGTCCGTATCTTGAAACCGTATCTTCCCAGCCGATCAAATCAACATGGCACCTAAAAGCTTCGCCATAGATCGCGTTAAACTCATCAACCACGATTTTTGCCGAAGCTCTTTCATCAGAGAGGTCTCCGGGTGAAGCGAGAAAAACCCTAATTATCTTTCGGCTATCAACCATTCGCTCGCCCCGGTTCAAAATGTACCTAGATACATGCCCTGTTCTTGAGGACGGTTGAATCCTTAAAAGCAATCTCCCCACAGAACTTGACAACCTGATATCTTAGGCTTATGTTCCTATCACTTCATTCATGAGGGGCGCTTCTAGAGGCGTTCTTGAAGTGGAATGAAGCGCGGCGCCCGCGCGCGTGTCTCGCACACACGTCGTCCGGGAGGCTGAGGGTCACCGTCCGGGCCAACTATGTGGCTCTGCCGTTCGCGGCTGGACGCGGCGAGGACGAAGGCGGCGAAAGCCGGCCGGATCAGGGGTCGAGTTGCTCCCCCATCCTCACCCGGAAGTACGGTCCCGACGCCCAAAATCGCCGCTTATGGAGCGCCGCAAGGCGATGCGCTTCCGGGGACCGTCGCTTCGCACGCGATGCCGGAAGCGAGACAATACAATTGCGCCTCGCGGCGCTCCATCTCCCCTCGGGATTTTCGAGGGTGAGCCGAAACCCAACCCGCGCCATCGGCGCGCGGGGACGCATCTCTATGCGCGCTGTTTGAAATTTAAATCTGAAAGGACGTCATTGGTCGCTGAACGCACCCGCATATTCAATGTCATGGCCGGGCTTGTCCCGGCCATCCCGATAACGAAGGCACCGTGCTCACCTGACCGGGATCACCGGGACAAGCCCGGTGATGACAAACTGTGAATGGCGCAAGATATCGCGTCACACTCAATCTTTTGCAAAGCGCACACGCCGGGAACGGGTTAGACAAAACGCGTACCGATGCGTTGGTGTCGCAGCCAGAAACCGGCAAAAGAGGCTGCGTCCATCGTCCCCGTTGCGGCCGGTTGTCACCCGGCGCATGCAAGGGGCAACGCGCGGGCCGCGCTGTGGTTCATGCTCACGTTTTTGTGTGGAATTTTGCCGTAACGGCGGGGTCTTATCCGCGTATCTACGGCACAGGCGCGAAATGCCGACAGCACTCAAGAGGATCACCATGGATCACAGCCAGTTCCGCCGCACCGCTCTCGCCCTCTCCGCCGCCGGCGTGCTGGCGCTCGGCTGGTTCGCGTCGCCGTCGCGCGCCGCCGAGGAAGCCTTCATCATTCCGCCGCCGGCTGCCGACATCGCGCCGACCGACGGCCTGAAAACTTTCGTGCTCGCAGGCGGCTGCTTCTGGGGCGTGCAGGGTGTCTACCAGCACACCAAGGGCGTGACCAACGCCGTGTCCGGCTATGCGGGCGGCAAGGCCTCGACCGCGAATTACGAGGCGACCACGCGCGGCACCACCGGCCACGCCGAAGCGGTGCAAATCACCTACAATCCGAAAGAGATTTCGCTCGGCAAGCTGCTGCAGATTTATTTCTCGGTGGTGCACGATCCGACCCAGCTCAACCGCCAGGGCCCGGACACCGGCACCCAGTATCGCTCCACCGTGTTCACCTCGGACCCGGCCGAGCGCAAGCTGGTGCAGGACTACATCGCGCAGTTGAGCGCCGCGAAGGTCTACAAGAAATCGATCGCGACCACGCTCGAACCGCTGCAGGGCTTCTATCCGGCGGAAGATTATCACCAGGACTACCTGACGCTGCACCCCAATCAGCCCTATATCGTGTTTAACGATTTGCCGAAGATCGAGAACCTGAAGAAGATCTTCGCCGAGAACTATCGCGAGAAGCCGACCCTGGTGCGCGAGGCCAAGGCGGCAAACTAAAGGCGACGCTCCGGGCGAGCGGCGTTTGACTTGAGACCAAAGCGGCGGACCCGGCAGGTTCGCCGCTTTGATGTGAGACCCACACCAACGATAAGGGGCTAGCGAATGACCGACATCAAGACGAAGACCGGCTCCGGCACCGTCGAGAAATCCGAGAACGAGTGGCGCAAGGAGCTGACGCCGATGCAGTACGCCGTGCTGCGCGAGAAGGCGACGGAGCGGCCGTTCACCGGCGAGTATGACCACGCATTCGATCCCGGCACCTATGTCTGCGCCGGATGCGGGCAGCCGCTGTTCGAGTCCGATGACAAGTTCGATTCCGGCTGCGGCTGGCCGGCGTTCTCCGCCCCCGCCGCCGAGAGCAGCGTTGCAGAAGAACGTGACGTCTCGCACGGCATGGTGCGCACCGAAGTGCTGTGCTCGAAATGCCAGGGCCATCTCGGTCACGTCTTCCCCGACGGGCCCGGGCCGACGGGACTGCGTTACTGCATCAATTCCGCGGCATTGAAACTCGAGCCCAAGTAAACCGGGCGTAAACACGTCTCTCTTTCAGAGAAAATTTGAATCCGCGCGGCTTGTCTCAGGCCGCGCGGCTCCTATCTCTGCGTTCCGTTCGTACGCGAACGGTAAAAAACGCCAACAAGAAACGCGCCCAAAGAACTTCTGCATTTTAAGGAATTCATGATGTCCACCAGATCGCGCCAGACCGTGCTGGCACTCGGCCTCGCAGGCCTTCTCATCGACGCCGTCGCGTCCCATCCTGCCTTCGCCGTCAGCAGGGTCACACTGTTCAAGGTCGTCTCGCCGCAAAACGAAATCGTGATCGGCCTCACCAAGGCCGAGCTTGCGCAGATGCAAGGCCGAACCCCCGATGCCGTTGAAAAGGCGCTGCGCGGCGCGGGCGCGCTTCAGGTCTGGCAATATGGAGTCCGCCGCGGCGTCAGCGGCGTGCCGGAGCAGGCGCCGGTTCGCAAGATCGAGATTTCCGCCGACCCCGACACGCACATCGAGCACTACACGTCGCCGCTGAAGGTGGTGTCGATCACCGATGAAATCATGACGGAAGCGATCCAGTAGCGCATCGCCAGCCCCTTCCGCCGATCCCTCGTTGTCCGGCTTTTGCCTGACTAAATCCGGGAAAATCGCGCCCTGCAAAATGTTCAAGCCGCCATGCGAACCCGCGGCCACCGTGGCGCGAGTTTCAGCAAACTCTAATGCATTGAAATTCAAGCGCTTATTCGGCCCACCTGCGGGCCTGCCATGCCATTCATCATAGACCGTATGACGGGTCGCAATTGGCAAAAAAAGGCCTATATTAGAGTTTCTTCTGGAATGAATGACTCAAGGCCGCGCGGCTCTCCCGATGGACCCGCCCCCGGCCGCCCGTTTTCATCGAATCCCAATCGAGAAGGCCGAGACCATGGCTGCGTTCAATTACAACACCGAAGCCGAACTCTTTCCTGCGGCGATCCGCAAGAAAAAGCGCGCCGGCTTTGCTTACCGCCGGTTCCCGACCGCAGCCGAGGCCGTGCAGTTTGCGATCGAACAACTTCCCGCAGACAGCCTGAACGGGGCGTACCTCCAGGTGGACGAGGCCCGCTTCGACCAGAGCGGAATCCGCACGCTGTACGAGAGCGAAGCGTTTCCGCTCGAGCGCAACCGGCCGGAGCCGGTGGCTGCGCCTGAGGACGAGAAGCAGACCGCGACGGGCTGATCCCGCAGCGGCGCTTTAACGCCCCATCGTTACAACGCAACGACATCACCAAGCTCTCCTCCTCAAGCTCTCGGCTGCTTGTCCATCCAGCGCTTGAGGATTCGCATGTTGCGCATGTTGGCGCGGAACATGACGTCGAACGCGTCGCCGGCGAACGGCACCAGGCCCACCACGCCGTCCAGCGCGACATTGCCCAGCATCCGCGCCACCAGATACTTCGGCGCGCCGAGCGCCCTCGCCTCGCGCACGATCCACAGCGAGATCGCCGTGGTGAGGATATCGCCGACCACCGGCACGAGACCGATCAGGCCGTCGATGCCGTAGCGGATCTTGGTGCCCGGCACCACGAAGGCGACGTCGAGCAGTTTCGACAAGGCCTCGATCCGCGCAAAGCGCTGCTCGCGCGTCAGCGGGCCGAACGAGATGCCGCCGAGCGCGCCGCTGATGTTCTGGAAATCGACGCCCGGGCCGAACGGCCCCGATGCGCCGAAGCCGCCGGGATGCACTTCATTGCCGTCCTGATCGATGATCGGCGGCCGCTTGCCGCCGCTGCGGCGGCGCGCGGTGCTGTCGAAGATGTCGTCGGTCATTCTGGCGCTCGTCATGGTTGGTGGCACCCCGTTTAACACAAGCCCGCGCGGGCGTTTCCCGCACAAGCTTCCCTACATAGGAACGCGCGATTGCGGCGCAAGTTGCGGCAAGATAGCGCGGCCTGAAATGACCACCCTGCGACATATATGAGGTCTCATGAGCAGAGCTTTCGTCAAGGACCAGGACGCGGACAGCGTCGTCGACCTGCCGGATCGGCTGATTTCGGAGCACCCGAATGACGTGACGGCGCACGGCCTTGAGCTGATCGAGGCCGAGCTGAAGCGCGCGCAGGAAGCGCTTGCGGCCGCGCAGGCGGCGGACGACCGCGAAGCCATCGCGCGAGCGTCGCGCGACATGCGCTACTGGGACGCGCGGCGCGCGACCGCGCATGTGGTGGCGCCCTTTGAGGACACCTCGCAGGTCCGCTTCGGCCACACCGTGAAGCTTGCGCGCGACGACGGCCGCCAGCAGATCTTCCGCATTGTCGGCGAGGACGAAGCCGATCCCGCGAAGGGCACGCTGTCCCATGTCGCGCCGCTGGCGCTCGCGCTGTTCGGCAAGAGCGTCGGTGACACCGTGCGCGCCGGCGAGCACGAACTGGAAATCCTCGACATCCGTTGAGGCCGCGTGCCGGAATGCGCGCATGGTGTCGCCGCTCCTCACCAGACACCGATCCGTTCCAGCCGCCGCAGCACGATCTGCCGCATGCGATCGTTGACGCGCGCAAGCTCCTCACGCGGCGCATTGAGCCGCGATTCATTGAGCTGACACACCATGTCGGGTCCCTGACAACGGCGCGCGCGGCGGCAACGCTTCACCGGACAGTCGAGCCAGTTCTCATAAGAATCCGACAGCTTGCGCATCATGCTCTCAACGCCTGTGTCGGACAGAAGATACTCGCGCGTCGCCTCGGAGATGTCGGGAAACGCCTCCTGCGCGTCGCAGCTCTCTTTCAGAGTCTCTTTCGTCGTCTTTCTCGTCCTCTCTCGTCTCGCTCTTTGCATGTTGTCGCCTTTCCTGTGAGCAGGTTCTTTGCGGAGCACGCGTGATCGCTTCCCCGCGCAAAAACGCGGATGCCCGTTCAGCGATGTTGTCGAACCGTGTGCTGCCTCTCAGCGAAGAGAGGGAGGAGGAGCGCCGAAAGACGCGCCTTTGAGTTGAAGTGCGCGGCCGGCTTCGTGTCGCCACGAGAGCAATGGCCGCGAAACGCCTTTCGACGCTCCGCCGCGGCGATTTCTGTCCTCGGGACCGTACTTCCGGGTGAGGATGGGGGGAGAAACTCGACCCCTGATCCGGCCGGCTTTCGCCGCCTTCGTCCTCACCGCGTCCAGCCGCGAACGGCAGAGCCCCATAGTGAGCCCGGACGGTGACCCGAGGCCTCCCGGGAGCGGAGGAGGACGTCCCTCCTCGCGCACGCAGGCGCCACATCCCGCCCCGCGCTATCAAGCGTCCCTGGCAACGCCCCTCAAGTGAGGCGGGATGCGGTGAAGATGCGTTAGGCGTGAGAAAATGTCAAGGATTATTTTCCTAAAAATATGTACAAGCGGGCGCTAGAACACTAAGTCCAAACGTCACAAACCGTCATCCAACGGTGACATGAGCGCAGAGCAGAAATCTCGAAAACACTACAAAAGAGCAGGAAAATGCAAGGAACATTGCAAGAACCTTAAGCTTTCCTATATACCGTGGCTGTGAATCAATCTGTCAACAAGGGAGGCAGGATGGCTACCGTTTTTGATGTTGCTGACTGCATCCTGCAAAAACATGGCGCAATGACCGCCATGAAATTGCAAAAGCTTGTCTATTATTGTCAGGCTTGGTCCCTTGTTTGGGACGAGCGCCCTATGTTTGAAAATAAAATAGAGGCTTGGGCTAATGGCCCTGTATCGCCTGCATTGTTTGACGCCCATAAGGGCAGCTACATTGTTGAGGCTGAACCTAAAGGCGATTGCAACAAATTAGATAAAGACGCCGTCGAAACTATCGACGCGGTTTTGAAATCCTATGGTGATAAGTCCTCGCAATGGCTTAGCGACCTTACTCACCGCGAAAAGCCTTGGCGGATCGCCCGAGAGGGCTTGCCTGACGGCGTTCGAGGCAACGTCGAAATCACTCATGGCTCAATGGCGGACTACTACGGCAACCTCTAATATCGCCGGGCTATGGGTAAAAAAGATAAGCAAGTAAAAATTGCTGAGCGACCGCAACCGATAAAGGTTGCGAAGTTCGATCATTCCCACATCGAAGGAATGCCACTCGCGTGGCGTTTTAGTGGTTGCGATACTGCTGGTCCATTTGCTTGGACCAATCTCATCGATCCTGAATACAAGTTGGTAATTGAAAAACTACACGAGTTTGAAGTTAAAACTTGGAATGAGATAGCCGCAACAGGCTCTCATAAGATTGAAGCTTACAGAATCGAAAAATCAGCGCGCGATAGGCTGACAGTCATCGAGCAGGACGACATTGATGAATTGATGTCGTTCCGGCTCAACGGAACTAACCGCGTGTGGTGCATCCAAATGCAGAACGTAATGAGGGTGATTTGGTGGGATCCAAACCATCAAGTTTATCCGGTCGCCAAAGACCGAAACGACCGGGGAAAGAAAGCTAGCCAACGCTAGTTCTTCGCCAGCTAACGTTTTGAGACTTTTCACCGCGATGCTTACGTCCCTCGCGCCACGCGCTTTGGCATCCCCGGCAGCGGCCGTTGCTCTTCCGCTCGGCTTCGCGGATGCGGGTGCCCTGCTCGAGCACGCGCTCGGGCTTTCCGGTCGAGTCCTAAATCAGCGCATCCACCACAAGACCGGCATCGTTTGTCACTGTTAGTCTTCCGACGTGCGGGAGCTTTTAGTTTGAGCAGACCGGCCGGGCCGCCGCCGATCGTCACCGCCAGCGCGGTTGTTCGCCGCGCGATAGATCTCAAGGATTAAATGAGCCTGTGCGCGCCGCCGGTGAGCGTCCTGTCCGGCTTGCAGGGTCTCGGCCAGACCCAGCGGCGGGGCGGTGCGATCGTTGGGTGACATTGAATCCTCCAGGTGGCCGCCTGACGCAAAAGCTTATGCTGAAATTTACACGCAACAGCCTGTGAACCTGTGTGAGGTAGCTCACAGTTTCTTTCCTGTCGGTGCACTTTGGCGCTAGAACTGGATCACGGCGACGTGAGCTTGGCCCGGAATTTCAACCGGAACAGCTCACAGCAAGCGCGCGGCTTCCTGTTACGCGACGACCATCGCGGCAGGAGACGATACGCAAGATTTGTGCGGATAATTGCCCCTCACGCCACGCGCTTTTTTTAAGCCACGCGTTTGGGCATCTCCAGCCCCGGCAGCGGCTGCTGCTCTTCCGGTTCGGCTTCGCGGATGCTGTAACCCTGCTCGAGCACGCGCTCGGGCTTTCCGGTCGAGTCCTGAATCAATGCGTCGACCACAAGGCCGGCATCGTCGGCATAGTGCCAGACATCGTTCTCGGTCGGCAGCGCGCGGCTGATCTGATGGTCTTCCACAAACAGGGCATAGGGCATGGGTTGCTCCTTCGACGCGTCGTGAAGACTGCTGGTCCACAACGACCGTCACATCCAATCAACGCGGAAGCCGCGCGCCGGTTTCCTGAATCCGAGGTGCGCCTGTTAGTTCAGCACCATGCCGAACATGAGCAGAACCGCCAGCCCGGCGAAGGCATAGCGAAGCGGACGGTCTTCCGCGATCTTCTCGATCAGTTTCATGTTTCAAGCCCCGTCGGAAAAAAAGACAAAACAGCGGCAGCGGATTTGTTCCCGTCCGGCTGCGATTATTTGAGCAACCATCCGGCGCCGCGTGCGTTGTCGCTCTTGTCTAAGACAAGGAGTCTGCGTCAAACGGCGTCCGCAAAAAAACCCCGCCATCGGCCGAAGCCTTTGACGGGGCTCTTCGTGCCTGCATCCCTTTCGAGATGCGTGCACTTGCAGGGACAAACCCGCGGGCGTGATTTCGTTCCGTTCCCGTTCATTTTATTTCCGGCAAGGTGCCGCTCGCCGGGAACAAAGCCGGGGAACATTCTCAGGGCTCGCCGGTTGATCGCGTGGTCAGATAAGGATTGAGATCATGAAACAGATTGCAGTTGCCTTGGCAACGGTCGCGACCGTCGCCGTGATGTCCGCTCCCGCCGCCGAAGCCCGCGGCGGACGTAACGCTGCCGCGATCGGTTTTGGCCTTGCCGCCGGCGCGCTCATTGCCGGCGCCGCAGCCGCCAACTCGTACAACTATTATGGCGGTCCCGGTTATTACGGCGGCGGCCCGGCCTATTACGGCGAGCCTTACGCGTATGGCGGGCCGGTCTATGTCGAGCCGGTCTACGGCCCGGCTTACTACCGTCAGCGCGCCTATCAGCGAAATCACAGCAACAATCCGAATCCGGTGGATATGAACCCCTACAATCCCTGGTAACGGCGCGTTGCGTTGAGACGAAAGCCCGGAGCCTGCTCCGGGCTTTTCGCGCGCGCATGTTTCGCTCATGCACCGCCGCGCCGTTATGCACGGGGCGCATTCAGTGTGCTGGGACGCAAGCATTGGGACCGGCGAAATTGTTCTCTTGACTGCGCAAGAACAAAAAGAGAACATTCGCGCCAATCGTCAATACGGAACATCGTCATGTTGGATCGACTCGCCTCCGGCCCGCTGCCGGAATCGGAGCGGCTGGATGCTGCCGCGGATCAAGCCATCGCGGCCTGCGGCGGCGACATGCGCAGCACGATCCGCGCACTGATCCTCGCCAACGAATTCCTGGAGTACGAACTCTGCGAGATGTTCAAGGCGGTGACCAACGGACCCGGGAAATTTTCGGGCGACCGCGCCGACTGGTTCGATTGAAGGCGCCTTACTCGAACACGGCGCCATAGTGATAGGACGGCAGTTCGACCACCCGCACGAGCTTCAGCCCGGCGGCCTCCACGGATTGAATGGTCTGCTCTGGCGTCAGCCTCAACTCGGTTGCCGGTTCGCGCGGCTCACCCAGAACAGTTGTCTCCTCTCGCGGACGCGCGTGCCAGTTCACGATGGCAAACCGGCCGCCCGGAGCCAGCGTGTCTCGGACGGTGCGGGCCAGCCGCGTCCGGTCCGGCACGCCATGAAACACGTTGGCGAGAAAGACGAAGTCGGCTTTCGACGGGACCAACGCCGCCACGTCGTAGGCATCGCCGGCGACGAAACTGCAATTCGCCGCGCCGCTCTCGGCGAGGCGCACACGCGCGGTGTCCAGCAGTTGCTGATCGAGATCGATCGAGATGACGTGCCGTGCGACCTGCGCGATTTTCAGGGTGAACCACCCGTCGCCCGAGCAAAGGTCGATGACATCCATTCCGGGCCGAAGTCCCACCAGTTCGAGCACGCGGGCGGGGTCGGGCCACAGCGCCTCCCACCAGCCCGGATCTGGCATCCCTGTCCCGTCGAAAAATCCCGGGAGCGTCATACCGGTCTTGAACGCTACTTCTTGCCGCCCTTGCTCTGCTGATAGCTGGAGCCTGCGCCCTTCGGCGTGTTCTTGTCCGCCTTCGGCTTTTTCTTTTCCTTGTTGCCCTTGTCCTTGCCTTTAGCCATCGCGTCCTCCTGTTGCCGTCCGCCGCCCGGTGGCGATCCACATGCGGGCGATGCGTGAGCTTAACAGGTTGCGATGAGGCGCGCCGGAAAAAGCTGCCGCGTGAGGCATCATCCGATTACTGGAAAGGTCGGGAGAGGATCAGGCCGACTTGCGCAGCGCAGGTTCGGCCTCGAGCGGCGTGGCATCGAACACCGCATAGCCGTTCTTGCCGTCCTTCTTGGCGGTGTAGAGCGCCCGGTCGGCGGCCGCCAGTAGACGCTCGGCCTGCAATCCGATCTCGGGCCGCCATTGCGCGACACCGATCGACGCCGACAGCGCCAGCGGCGTGCCGTTCCATTGCAAGGCTTCGCCCTGGCAGGCTTCCAGCACATGGCGGGCGACCATCGCGCCTTCGCGCAGCGTGGTCGCGGGCAGCACCACGCAGAATTCGTCGCCGCCCATCCGGGCCAGCAGATCGCCGGTGCGCAGCCGGCTGCATGCCGCGCGGGTGAACAGCCGCAGGCATTCGTCGCCGGCGGCATGGCCGTGACCGTCGTTGATGTCCTTGAAGCCGTCGAGATCGATCATCAGGAGCGCGAACACCTCACCGCTGCGGCCGGAGCGCACGCATTCCTCGTCGAGCCGCGCCAGCAACTGGCGGCGATTGGCGGCGCCGGTGAGATCGTCGAACAGCGCGAGATCCGCGACCTCGGCGCGCAGATGGTCGATCGTCATCAGCAGGAAGCCGAAATTCCACATCATCGACAGGAACACCAGCCCCAGGATCAGCACCGCCTGAAACTGGTTGAAATCGATCAGCGACACCGGGCCTCCGACATGCAGCAGCGCTGCGAGGGAGCGCACGATATACACGGCGATCATCAGGATCGCGATGTAGCCGGACATCCGCGCACCGGGATGGGCGGTGCCGTCCTTGCGGGAAAACAGCAGCGGCAGCGTCATCGCGATCGGAATGGCCTGGCAGGCCGAGTAGATCAGGATGCGCATCACCATGTTGTCTTGCCAGACGAAGTACGCCAGGCCGAAGAAGTTGAACGTGACGATCGCAAACGTGAAGCGCCACGACACCGGCACGCCATAGAAGCGCCGGATGCCCATCGAGGCGAGGCAGACCGCCAGAACCAGAATGGATCCGCCGATCAGCAGCGGAATCAGCAGAAGCATCTTGGCTTCCGGATCGATGAAGCCGCGCGTCATCGCCACCGCGGCGCCGAGGGCAGCGACCAGCGCGCCTCCGGTCCAGAACCGTGCGGCATCGTGAGTGGGATAACTGCGAGCGACGTAGACCCACACCGTCCCGATCGCCACGAAGTTGACGACGAAAACGATCCAGAGCGTCGGGACACTCAGCATGAACAGGTCCAGGGTGCGCGGTGACCCGCGTCTTGTGCCCTGTCCCTCTGATCGATGGCTGCCCGATGCATAAGCCCACTCCTCAATCCCGCAAATGCAGGATCCGCCTCCCCCGAAGCCGGATGCATCCTTGCAGGGGCGGCCTTAACGGAGTCTGACCCGTGCCGGATAAACCGCGCCGTGGTTGTGAATTGATGAACAATGCGGCCGCGCGCTCAAATGAAAGCCAATCCGGCGCGCGCGCAGCCGCTCGCGAAAGCAAAACGAAAAACTTTGCTTGCTGTTAACCCTGCGCATGCGGGCGTCATCCACAGGAAAAAAGCACAGCCGATGTCACCAATTCGGCACAACGCTGAAAAACAGGCGACAAATTTCAGCGAATCGGTTCGGATCGGAATCGAGGCTGCGCACTGGCCTATCGCCGAGCATGCCTCGTGACGTTGACGTCAACTCGAACCCATGAGGATGCCATGGCGAAGAAAGCCAAGAAGGCGAAGAAGGCAGCGAAGAAGACAGTGAAGAAGGCCAAGAAGGCCAAGA
>JAFVHU010000084.1 GCA_017474385.1 Afipia sp.
CCTATCGCCGAGCATGCCTCGTGACGTTGACGTCAACTCGAACCCATGAGGATGCCATGGCGAAGAAAGCCAAGAAGGCGAAGAAGGCAGCGAAGAAGACAGTGAAGAAGGCCAAGAAGGCCAAGAAGAAGTAGTTTTATTTATTTGAAGTGGCTCGGGCGGAGTCGCTTCGCCCGAGCTGCCATTTGAAGCGGCCCGCAAAATCATCCGCCAAACAGGAGCCGCGCTATCGGCGCCCCGCACCTCTCTCCTCCCCAGCTTCCCGCCTCTCTTTTCCAGAGATGACCCGCTTCTCCGGCGGCGCTTGAATCCTCCACCCGATCCCGAAAAGACAGCCCCGCGCTCATTGCGCCGTAAGCGTCTCACGTCAGGCAACGCATTCAACCGAGGCTGACCGCCCGGAGGAATGCCATGACGAACGAGACACGCAGCAAACTCTGCAAACTGTCGTTCTGTTGCGGGCTTTTGCCTCGCACAGCGCCGCTGCCTGGCCTCGCGAACTCGCTACACCCTCGATGTCGTCCCCGCGAAGGCCAGGGAGTATGGGTCCCCGCTTTCGCGAGGACAACGTTGAGAGATTGCCAGGCTCTCCATCCGCTTTCTTCGCAATCGCCTCCCCCCGCAAACATAGGGCTGCTCTGTCGCAGGCAAACGAGCGGCCTCCAAGCTGGTGTTCACCGATGCCCTGTTGCCCGGCTACCGCCCGCGCGACGGTGGATTCTTCACCGCTTTCGTGACCATGGAGCCGGTGAAGGGCGGCACAAAATACACCGCGATCGCCGTGCACAAGGATGAAGCCGGCCGCAAGACCCATGAAGAGATGGGCTTCCACAGCGGCTGGGGCACGGCGCTCGATCAGCTTGTCGCCTACGCCAAGACGATGTGAACACCGCGCAGGAACGCAGCGTATCGAAAAAAGGGCAGCATGCGTGCTGCTCTTTTGTTTTTGCTGCTACCGCATCCGGAACTGCATCCCTCGTAAGGATGACGCGTGCGCGTGAAGCCGGTCACATTCAAGGACCGAAACAGGACATAGTCTCCGCCCGTCGCCACCCTGACAGGAGCGCCGGATATGACAGCCCTGTTGACCGCAATCGCGCTTTGGCTTTCAGCCAACTTCAACCTGCCTGCATTGAGCGAGCCGCCGAAAGTCGAACTCGTCTCCCAGGCGAAAATCATGGCCATCCGTTACCAGGCTTTCAGCGTGGAGCGGCGTCATGACATCAATACCGTGCCGCCCTACTCAGATCCGCGCGACACCGTCGCCATCTACGACGACAGCAACCGGATCATCTATCTTCCCCTGACATGGACCGGCGGCACAGCGGCGGAGCTATCGATGCTGGTGCACGAGATGGTGCATCACCTTCAGAACCTCGGCGGCCTCAAGTATGAATGTCCGGCGGCGCGCGAGCAGCTTGCCTATCGCGCGCAGGACAAATGGCTCGGTCTGTTCGGGCAGGATCTCGAGCATACGTTCGAGATCGACCAGTTCACGCTGAAAGTCAGCACGTCCTGCGGGTTCTAGATGGCAGCGGTCACCGGTCCGCGAGGCGGTCGGCGAAATAGGCGATGGTCTTGCGGTAAATGGTCGCCCTGTTCCACTCGCGCATCGCCTCGAAATTCGCGGAGCCTTCGTGATAATCGGCGCCGCCGCGGAAGCCCGCGGTCTTGAGCAGGTTCGCTGTCGAGGCCAGCACATCCGGGATGCTGTGGCGCAGATCGACATGGCCGTTGCCGTCGAAGTCGACGCCGTACTTGATGTAGGACGACGGCAGGAACTGGGTCTGGCCGAGTTCGCCGGCATAGGCGCCGACCAGATCGCGCAGCGGCAGATCGCCGCGCTGGACGATCTTCAGCGCCGCCAGCAGTTCGCCCTGAAACAGCTCGGTGCGGCGGCAGTCATGGGCCATGGTTGTCAGCGTGCGGATCACCGGCATCTTGCCGATGTCGCCCTTGCCGAAATCCGATTCCAGTCCCCAGATCGCGACGATGATCTCCGGCGGCACGCCGAAACGCTGCTGGATGCGCGACAGCAGCGCGGCATGACGCTGCAACATCGCCTTGCCGGTGTTGACGCGCCCGGCGCCGACGCGGGTCGAGACATACTGCTCAAAAGATTTGTTGAAGGTGCCGCGCTGGCGGCGATCGAACGACAGCACCGCCGGATCCTGCGTCACACCCGCAAACGCCTGCGAGATCACGCTCTGCGAAATCCCCGCAGCCGACGCCTC
Source organism: Afipia sp. (assembly GCA_017474385.1). Taxonomy (GTDB): domain Bacteria; phylum Pseudomonadota; class Alphaproteobacteria; order Rhizobiales; family Xanthobacteraceae; genus Afipia. The sequence goes on from JAFVHU010000084.1 coordinate 2,235, forward strand.
CTGCGACATCGTGGAAACGAAGGTGTTGAAATCGCCGCCGCAACGGGCGGCGTAGGTGGGGGTTGCTGTGAGGGAGAACGCGGCGAGGATAATGGCGAGGCGAAGTCTGAACATCATGAACTCCGTTTCAATATGGCCGCGAGTCTACACATCATGGCCGGACTTGTCCCGGCCCGCCACGCCGTAACTTTGATTGCTTTTTAACGACAGGCGGGACGCGGATGCCCACGCCTACTTCCCCATCGCCTTCAAAAACGCCCGCAGCACGGCGACGGAATTCTCCGACGCCAGCTTCTCGAACGTCTGCATCTCGTTCTCGCCCGCGCCGCCGCCGGCAAGGTCCGACAGCGAGCGGAACGCCAGAAACGGCACCGCGTTGGTCGCCGCCACATGGGCGACGGCGGCGCTTTCCATGTCGAGCACCTGCGCCTTGAAGGTGTCGAACGCCCAGGTGCGGAACGCGGCGTTGTCGACAAAGGCGGTGCCGGACACGCCGTTGCCGCCGACCACCACCTTGGGCGGATGAATGAGACACGCCGCCTCGATGCAACGTTTTAACTCCACGCTTGACGTGGCGCTGCGGGCGATCTCGAACAGCTTTGCGTCCACCGGAATCCAGAACTGCCGCGCGGGCTTATCCACGCCATCGCGCGGCACCCTCACCCCGCGCGCGAAGATCATGCCGTAGTTGGGAAACTCCTGCTTCGACCACGGCGGCAGCTGAAAGCCCTGCGGCGTCTCGCGCGCCAGAATGGTTTCGAGATACTGGCCCCATTGCCCGGACACCACCACGTCGCCGATGTTGAGCGAGGGATCGACGCCGCCCGCGATGCCGGAAAACAGGATGGTGCGCAGATTGAAGCGATCGATCGCCATCTGCGCCGTCATCGCCGCGTTGACCATCGAGACGCCGGACAGCACCAGCACCACATCGTGCCCCTCGACGCGGCCGGTGACGAAATCGACGCCCTTCTCCTTGTGCGAGACCGGCTGCTCCACGACGGCAAGCAGCGCCTGCCATTCCGGCTCGAAGGCCGAGAACAGTGCGATCCGCGGCGCGGTATCGATCGGCTGGCTGGCCGCATGGGCGGCGATGGGCATGAGGGCGAGAAGCGAGATGAGAAGCAGGCGCAGGACAGGCATGGGGGGACCGCATTGATGACGACGATCCGACATTATCCAAGATGCGCGCGCGCTGCTACGCTTCACGCTAGTTTGCTGCGCCGAACTGCGGCGCGCGACACAACCGCGCCCACAAACGAATCTAATTAAAAGCCGCGCTGTTTCGCCCTGCCTGCGCTCGGAAAATCAACATCTCCCGGAGAAGTCACGTGTCCCATCCTGCCCTCGTCCCGAACGCCGTCGCCGTCATCACCGGCGGCGCGTCCGGCATCGGTCTGGCCGCCGCCAGTCATTTCGCCAAGCTCGGCCTGAAGGTCTGCATTGCGGACCACGACAACGAAAAGCTGGCCCGCGCGGCTGAACTTTTGACCTACGTCGCGCCCGGCGGCAGCGAAAACATCATGTCGCTCGCGGTCGATGTCAGCCACCGCGATCAGATCGAGAAACTTGAAGCCGCCGTGCTCGGGCGGTTCGGCGGCACCGATGTACTGATGAACAATGCCGGCATTGGGCCGGGCAGCGCGATATTCGGCCCCGTGGACGCGTGGCAGCGCGTGCTCGGCGTCAATCTGTGGGGCATCATCAACGGTGCGCAGGTGTTCGCGCCCGGCATGATCGCGCGAAAGCGGCCGGGGCTCATCATCAACACCGGATCGAAACAGGGTATCACCACGCCGCCGGGCGATCCGGCCTACAACGTCGCGAAAGCCGGCGTGAAGGCTTTCACCGAAGCGCTGCAGCACGAGCTGCGCAACACGCAAATAAACGGACAAGCCTGCGAGATCAGCGCACATCTGTTGATCCCCGGCTTTGTGTTCACCGGGCTGACCAAGGGCAGCCGCACCGACAAGCCTGCTGGCGCGTGGACCGCTGAGCAGACGGTGGATTTCATGCTGGAGCGCTTGGCGGCCGGCGACTTTTACATTCTCTGTCCCGACAACGATGTGCCGCGCGCGCTCGACGAGAAACGCATCCTCTGGGCTGCGGGCGACATCGTGGAGAACCGGCCTCCCCTCTCGCGCTGGCATCCGGAGTACGCGGAGGCGTTCAAGCGGTTCGTGGACGGCGCGAAGTAACAAACGCATGCGCTCAGCATGCGGCTGCCCGTCATCCTGAGGTGCGAGCGCCGCAGGCAAATTTATGCAGCCTGCGTAAACTTGGCTGCGCGAGCCTCGAAGGATGACGGATCATGACATGCCGTCGCCCTTCGAGGCCTTCGCTTCGCTTTGGCACCTCAGGGTGACGGCGCGTTGTGCGCCAAGTCAGCGCTACGCGTTGCCGATAAAAATACCGGCGGCGAGAACCAGCGCGCCGCCGAGCACCACCTGAAACGCCGCGCGCAGAAACGGCGTTTCCATGAAGCGGTTTTGAATCCACGCGATCGCCCATAGTTCGAAAAACACGACAATCCCGGCGATCGCCGTCGCGGTCCAGAACTGCGGAATGAGATATGGCAGCGCGTGGCCGAGGCCGCCGACTGTGGTCATCAGCCCCGACGCGAGACCCCGCTTCAGCGGCGATCCCCGCCCGGAGATGACGCCGTCGTCATGCGCGGCTTCGGTAAATCCCATCGAGATGCCGGCGCCCACCGACGCCGCGAGGCCGACAGTGAACGTCGTCGATGTCGATTGCGTCGCGAAGGCCGTGGCGAAGATCGGCGCCAGCGTCGACACCGAACCGTCCATCAGGCCCGCGAGGCCCGGCTGCACCCATGTCAGCACGAACTGACGCCGCGCCTTGTGGTCTTCCTCGTCGCGCGCGCCGCCCGCCAGCGTCGTGACCTGAAGCTCTTCCGCCTTGTGCTCGTGCTGACGCTCGGCGGCGGCGAGATCGCCGAGCAGCTTGCGCGTGTCGGGATCGGTCGAGGCCTGCGCCGCGCGGACGTAGAAATTCGCGGCGTCGTCCTCCATCCGCTCGGCCTCCGCGCGGATGCGCTCGAGACCAAGATTTTCCACCAGCCAGATCGGCCGGCGCGAATAGTAGCCCGCGACATGCTCGCGCCGGATCAGCGGGATCACCTGGCCGAAACGCTTCTTGAAGCGATCGATCAGCAGCTGGCGATGGCCGTCTTCCTCCGCCGCCATCTCGTCGAACATCGCCGCCGTCGCCGGATATTGCGACCGCAACTGTTCGGCATAGGTCGCGTAGATGCGCGCATCGTCCTCTTCCGACGAGATGGCGAGCGCCAGCACCTCGGCCTCGGACAGTTCGCGAAATTGCCGCCGCGCGGCGAAGCCCTGAAACATGGTCAAAACTTAATTTAGAATGATTCTAAAGTGAGTTTTAGCGAGGTTTGGCGTGGGGTGCAATGGCGGGTGCGCGTCTTAGCAGGCCAAGATAATGCCTCCTCGCGTTGTAGCACGTTGTTCCAATTCTTCTTGACAATTAGTCTGGCTGCGCTATGCATTCGGTACAACAAGCCACAACACACGGAGAACATTATGCCCCCGTCTCGTTACACAGCCTCAAAGACCCAAGCCCAAGGACGACCCGGTTGGACTATCAGCTTCCGACACCCCCTTAGGACCGACACCAAAGGAAAGCCGGGTCTAAAGATGAGGAGAGGACTCGGAACGACCGACGCGGACGAGGCCGAGCGGCTCACAGCTGAGATGAACAGCATACTTTCCGATTCATCTTGGTGGAGCGCGGCCAAACGCTCGGAAGCGGAGCGCACGTTCTCCGCACCCATCACAGCTGCTTTCTACAACGAGATCCAAGCTGGCCGACCCGATCCCTGGACTGTTCGAGACGAGCACATCAATCTTCCGTCCGCCGAAGATGATTACGCGCGCGTTCTATTTGTAGGCACAACCGGTGCAGGAAAAACAAGTCTCCTACGACATGTTATCGGGTCTGATCCTGATGAAGACCGCTTTCCCTCAACATCAACCGCAAAAACTACTGTTTCAGATATCGAAGTTGTGCTTGCAGAAGGCAGATACGATGCTGTCATAACATTCTTTTCCGAATTTTGGGTGCAGGCGAACGTTGAAGAATGCATTGCTGACTCCTGCTCTGCCGTATGGGACGGAGCAACAGACGCAAAGATTGCGGAGCGCCTTCTCAATCACAGAGATCAACGTTTCCGCCTGAATTACACCCTTGGTTCTTGGAACACACAAAGCAGCGAGATCGAAGAAGACGATTGGGCGTTCGAAAGTAACCCAGTTAGCGCGGCAACAGATGAGGCAGGACTTGATAACGACGAGCGGCAAGAAAACGCCCGCGTCTTGCGAGATTACCTAGATCGTATCAAGCTGATTAGCGACCGAGTCATTGGCGTAATATCGAAAGAACTCGACGATAACGTTCTAAAGCTCAATGGCGCGGATCGCGAAGCCGCACAAGAACTCTTCGAAGAACGACTAGGAGATGATTCAGACTTCGATGCTCTGGTTCACGATATTATGGACGAACTCCGCCGCAGGTTTGATCTTATCGACGCTGGGAAATTGATACTTCACGATTCAGGATGGCCGTCTATCTGGACATTTGACGGCGAAGATCGAGCAAAGTTCATCGAACAGATTAGGTGGTTCTCAAGTAATTATGCCCCTCAGTTTGGCCGACTTCTTACACCGCTTGTCGATGGTATCCGCGTTCGCGGTCCGCTTTTTCCCACGTTTACAAAGTTGCAGCCGAAACTTGTTCTATTGGATGGTCAAGGTCTCGGACACACGCCGGACTCCTCGGCGAGCGTGACCACTCAAATTACTCGGCGCTTCTCAGAGGTAGACGCTATTCTCTTGGTGGACAATGCTCAGCAGCCAATGCAAGCGGCTTCACTTTCAGTAGTTAGAGCTGTTTCTGTGAGCGGCCACCAACAGAAATTGGCCATAGCATTCACACACTTCGATCAGGTTAAAGGAATAAACCTTCCGACTTATTCAGCGAAGCGAGCACACGTCATGGCTTCCGTCACTAATGGGCTCGCAAATCTAAAGGATATACTTGGAGCTCCAATCGTTAGAGCAATTGAGCGCTCTATAGATGACCAGTGCTTCATGTTGGGGGGATTGGATCAAACAAGTCGGAAACTGCCTAATGGCGTCAAAGTCGAACTTGAGCGCATGCTTGGTTTTTTCAAACGTTCAATTGAGCCAGCACCCGAACCGGCCGCCCGCCCCATCTATAATCCAGACGGCCTGTTGTTAGCGCTACAGGGAGCCGCTCGGGGTTTCCGGAGACCATGGGCTGCTCGGCTCGGCCTCGGAGCCCATGAGAGTGCTCATAAGGAGCACTGGGGTCGCATCAAGGCACTCAATCGACGGATCGCAGGCGAACTCGGTTTAGAGTACGATACGCTTAAGCCTGTCGCCGATCTATTAGCCCGTCTAAGTGAGGAGGTGTCGCGCTTCCTAGACAACCCCTCGCGCTGGGAACCGCGGGAGCCCAATGAGGAGGAGGCTGAGTTGGCGCTCGCCGAAATACGCCAACAAGTTTACGCTGACCTTCATTTGTTCGCGGAGCGCAGACTAGTACAAGATCACTTGGAGGAGTGGCGTGCCGCTTATGAATACCGTGGAAAAGGCTCGACTTTTGATCGAGCCCAAGAAATCAATACTATCTATGAGAGTGGGGCACCGATCGCATCTACCGTTATCACAGCGATTTCAGCCGAGTTCATTCAAGAGATGCGCCAACTTGTTCATCGAGCAATTGTAGATCACGGTGGAAAATTGGAAGCTCAGATTGCGGTCTAAAATAATCGAGATAGTTCAGATATGTAATCAAAACCAAAAACGGCGGACCTTTCGGCCCGCCGTTCAGTTTCGATGGATTGCCGGGTCAAGCCCGGCAATGACAGTCAATATTGACTGTCGAATTTAGTTATCAAGGAACGACCGCAGCTTCCGTGACCGGCTCGGATGCTTCAGCTTGCGCAGCGCCTTCGCCTCGATCTGGCGGATGCGTTCGCGGGTCACCGAGAATTGCTGGCCGACTTCTTCCAGCGTGTGGTCGGTGTTCATGCCGATGCCGAAGCGCATGCGCAGCACGCGCTCCTCGCGCGGCGTCAGCGACGCCAGCACGCGGGTCGTGGTCTCGCGCAGGTTCGACTGGATCGCCGCGTCGATCGGCAGCACCGCGTTCTTGTCCTCGATGAAATCGCCGAGATGCGAATCTTCCTCGTCGCCCACCGGGGTTTCGA
>JAFVHU010000085.1 GCA_017474385.1 Afipia sp.
CTCACGGATTCGTTCTTCGAACCACTAACGCTCCGAACGGCGCGTAAGACGGCGTGGCGAAGATTCTTTAAGCGACTTTCCACGGCCTGACAGACTCGGATTCGTCATGAAGTAATCGTGCACGTTGAAAGGTTCCTCGCCTTTCGCGGCCTTCATACGCGTTGACGACCCATCCGGCAACAATTGCCAGCTCTGTTCATTATCCTTCAGGTTCGCGACCATGATTTGTTCGAGAACCTGCTGATGCACCGTAGGATTTTGCAGCGGGCACAGCACCTCGACGCGGCGGTCGAGATTGCGCGGCATCATGTCGGCGGACGAGATATACACAGCAGCTTTCGCACTCGGCAGGCCGTGACCCATGCCGAAGCAGTAGATTCGCCCGTGTTCCAGGAACCGGCCGATGATCGACTTGACACGGATGTTCTCCGAAAGACCGGGAACTCCGGGACGCAAACAGCAGATTCCGCGGATCACCAGATCGATCGAAACGCCGGCCTGCGAGGCTTCGTAGAGTGCGTCGATGATGTCGGGATCGACCAGCGAGTTCATCTTCAGCCAGATTGCCGCCGGCTTGCCATGACGTGCGAAGTTCGCTTCGCCGTGAATGTGTTCGAGCATCCGCTTGCGCAATGTGAGCGGCGACACGCCCATCTTCTCGATGTCGCGCGGCTCCGCATAACCGGTGATGTAGTTGAAGACACGCGCGGCATCGCGTGCGATCACCGGATCCGACGTGAAGTATGACAGGTCGGTGTAGATGCGCGCGGTGACGGGATGATAGTTGCCGGTGCCGGCGTGAACATAAGTCGTCAGCCCCGCGCCTTCACGGCGCACCACCAGCGACAGCTTGGCGTGAGTCTTGAGTTCGAGGAATCCGTAGACCACCTGCACGCCCGCGCGCTCAAGATCGCGCGCCCAGCGGATGTTGGCTTCTTCGTCGAAGCGCGCCTTGAGCTCGATCAGCGCCGTGACCGACTTTCCGGCTTCCGCGGCTTCGACGAGCGTCCGCACGATCGGTGAATCGCGCGAGGTGCGATACAGGGTCTGCTTGATCGCGACGACATCGGGATCGCGCGCCGCCTGTTGCAGGAACTGCACGACGACGTCGAACGATTCATAGGGATGATGGACGACGAGGTCCTTCTGACGGATCGCTGCAAAGATATCGCCGCCATGATCGCGGACGCGCTCGGGATGGCGCGGCACGTAAGGCGTGAATTCGAGATCGGGACGATCGAGCCGTGTCAGTTGCGACAGCTCGTTCATGGCGAGCACACCGTCGACCAGCAGCACGTCGTCGTCAGGAGTCGACAGCGCGCGCTGCACGAAGGCGCGCAATTCGTCGGGCATGGTGGCTTCGATTTCGAGACGGATCACCGACCCGCGGCGGCGGCGCTTCAGCGCCGACTCGAACAGGCGAACGAGATCCTCGGCTTCTTCCTCGATTTCCAGTTCGGAGTCGCGGATGATGCGGAACGCGCCCTCACCCTTGACGACGTAACCGGGGAACAGCCGGCCAATGAACAGCGCCGTGGCCTGTTCAAGCGTGATGAGGCGGACCGAACCGTCCTTGCCCGCGGGCAAACGGATGAAGCGGTCGATCTTGCCCGGCATGCGGATCAGCGCGTTCATCGCTTTGCCGTCGGACACGCGCGCCAGATGCAGCGCGATGGTGAAGCCGAGACTTGGAATGAACGGGAACGGATGGGCCGGGTCGATCGCCAGCGGCGTCAGCAGCGGGAAAATATTGTGAAGGAAGTGATCTTCGATCCAGGAGCTTTCGGCTTTGGTGACGTCCTTGCCGTCGACCAGAACGATGCCGACTTCGGCGAGCGCGCTGCGAAGATCGCGCCAGATCGCCTGCTGGTCGCTCGCAAGCTTCGAGACGGTCTCGTTGATCTTGGCGAGCTGTTCGGTGGGCGTGGAGCCGTCCGGGCTGCGCTCGGCGATGCCCTCACGAACCTGCGCCTTGAGGCCCGCGACGCGGACCATGAAGAACTCATCAAGGTTATTGGCAGAAATCGACAGGAACCGGACCCGCTCCAGCAGCGGATGGTTCGGATTGACCGCTTCTTCCAGCACACGGCGGTTGAAATGGAGCCACGACAATTCGCGGTTGATAAAGCGTTCCGGGCTCGATCCGATCGCCGAAGCGAGCACTAATTCTTCATTTTCTTCTTTTTTTACAGTAACTTGCGCGACGTCCATGAAGCGAGACCTTATTTCATGTCATTCGGCCTCGAGCTTAGGCCTGTTGCACGGAGACAATGTGCCAGTGTCATGACGGTTCGATGACATGATGAGCCAGGACCGGTTAAGGACCAAGCCCCTGTGCGGTCAGGCCGCAGTATCTCTCAGCAGTTCTGCGGCCAGTGCCCGGGTCACCGGCCGGCGTAGCCGTAACGCCTCCTCGTCCAGCATTTCCACCGTCCGCCGTGCCGCGGCGAACGACCGCTCGATACGGGTCGAGAGATAACTGACGAGACTCTCGTCCACGGTCATCTGGCGGTCGGCGCAGAACTTGACGATCAAGGCACGAAACAACTGGTCGTCCGGCGGGGTCAGCGTGATCACCGGCACGGCACGCAGCCGCGAACGCAGATCGCGCAATTCCACCGGAAACGCCGAAGGCAGCGCCCGCCCCGTCATCAGGACATAGGCTTCGTCTTCGCGCGCAAGATTCAAAAGATGGAACAGGGCGCGCTCGTCGAACGCCGCCGGATCAAGATCGTCGACGACAAGCGCGCCGGTCGCGAGTTCGCCGGGAATGTTATCCGGGGTCAGCGTATGGGCCGCCACAGACCGGGCGCCGGCTTCGGCCGCCCAGATCGATGCGAGATGGCTTTTGCCGCTCCCCTCCGGCCCCACCAGCATCATCACGCGATTGGGCCAATCCGGCCATGCATCGATCAGCGCGAGCGCCTGTGCGTTGGCAGGCCCTTCAAGGAAATTGTCGCGCGTCAGGCTTTCCGCATGCGGCAGCGCAAGGGCCAACTGACGAGGGCGAACGCGGGCTACCACGCAATACTCCACGCAACATAGAGCTTGTGAAATCGTATCACGGGATTGGCGCAGTCGCGCTCATATGCCGTGCCCACTCCACGAGATAGAAGGACACCGAAAGCAGCGTCAAGACGGTTACAAAACCCGCCAGAATGACCTCGTAGGGCGACGCATTGAACTGAAAGCCGAGCGAGGCCAGCACCAGTGCGGCGAACGCCACCTGCGCCACGGTGTTGAGCTTGGAGACCATCAGCGGCTTCATCGGAACCGGATTGTCGAGCAGCCACGAGATGATCACCGCGCCCACGATCATGAAGTCACGCGACACCACCAGAATGACCAGCCAGCGCGGAATGTCTCCCGAGATGCCGAGCGTCACGTAGATCGAGACCAGCAGCGCCTTGTCGGCCACGGGATCGAGCAGCGCTCCGATCTCGGTGGTCATATTGAATCGCTTGGCCAGGAACCCATCGATGGCATCGCTGACCCCCGCCACCACGAAGATCACGAAGGCGATGGTCATCTGGTTCGACGCGATGGCCCAGACAATGACCGGCACCAGCAGGATGCGGCCCAGGGTAATGATGTTCGGCAGATTCACGCGACTTTTTCCCGGCTGTTGCTGTTTTAACGAGCCTCGGACGGCTTGCATAGGATACGGGGATGCGGCTGACCACCCGAGGGCTCTTGTCCTAGCTATGCACAGCCCGCCCGGCGGCCATTGCGCCAACGCAAAATCCGACGTAACCACCGGCTAACTCTCGGAATCCCAGTGTGGTGGTTCGCAAGTCCGCATCATGACCGATCAAAAATCCGGCCTGACCTATTCATCCGCCGGCGTCGATATCGACGCCGGAAACCGGCTCGTGGACCTCATCAAGCCGCTGGTGCGGGCCACCGCGCGGGCGGGCGCCGACGCCGAAATCGGCGGATTTGGCGGGCTGTTCGACCTCAAGGCCGCCGGGTTCAAGGACCCCATTCTGGTCGCCGCCACCGACGGCGTGGGCACCAAGGTCAAGATCGCCATCGAGACCAGCATCCACAGCGGCATCGGCATCGACCTCGTGGCGATGTCGGTCAACGACCTTGTGGTCCAGGGCGCCGAGCCGTTGTTCTTCCTGGACTACTTTGCCTGCGGCAAGCTCGACCCCGAGGCCACCGCCTCGATTGTGGCGGGTGTCGCCGAGGGCTGCCGCGAATCCGGCTGCGCCCTGATCGGCGGCGAGACCGCCGAGATGCCCGGCCTCTACAAGGACGGCGATTACGACCTTGCCGGCTTTGCCGTGGGTGCCGCGGAACGCGGCACCCTGCTGCCGCACAAGGACATCGGGCCCGGCGACGCGGTGATCGGCCTCGCCTCCTCCGGCGTTCATTCCAACGGCTTCTCGCTGGTCCGCAAGGTCGTCGAGAAATCCCGCGTGACGTTCGACGCGCCGGCGCCCTTCGCGCCCGTGATGACGCTCGGCGGCGCATTGCTCGCCCCGACCAAGCTCTATGTGAAGTCTTGCCTTGCGGCGATCCGCCAGACCGGCGCGGTCAAGGGGCTCGCGCACATCACCGGCGGCGGCTTCACCGACAACATTCCGCGCGTGCTGCCGAAACATCTCGGCGCCCGCATCGATCTGACCGCCGTCCCCGTCCTGCCGGTGTTCAAGTGGCTGGCCGCCGAGGGCAACATCGCCGAACTGGAATTGCTGCGCACCTTCAACTGCGGCATCGGCATGATCGCGATCGTCAAGCGCGAACAGTTCGTCGAGGTGATGGACGTGTTCGCGCAGAACGGTGAACGCGTGGTCGATCTCGGCGAAGTCGTCGAAGCTTCGGGTGACGAGCGCGTGATCTACGACGGCCACCTCAACCTGGCGGATTGAGATGGCACGACGCCGCGTCGCCATTCTGATCTCGGGACGCGGCTCGAACATGACCGCACTGATCGAGGCCGCGAAAGCCAAGGACTATCCCGCCGAAATCGTTCTGGTGATTTCCAACATCGCAGGCGCCGGCGGACTCGCGAAAGCCAGCGATGCGGGCATCGAGACCGCGACCGTCGAGAGCAAGCCGTTCGGCAAGGACCGTGAGGCGTTCGAGCGCAAGCTGCACGACGTTCTGGTTGCTCACAACATCGAACTCGTCTGCCTTGCAGGATTCCTGCGCCTGCTGACGCCGTGGTTCGTCAGGCAATGGGAAGGCCGGATGCTCAACATCCACCCGGCCCTGCTGCCTGCTTACAAAGGCCTCCATACCCACGAGCGCGCATTGGCGGACGGCGTCAAGATTCACGGCGCGACGGTTCATTTCGTGGTGCCGGAAATGGACTCCGGCCCCATCGTCATCCAGGGCGCGGTGGCGGTGCGCGACAACGACACGCCGGACACGCTTGCGGTCCGTGTGCTTGGCATCGAGCACCGGATTTATCCAGATGCGCTTCGCCTTGTCGCCAGCGGTCGCACACGGCTTGAGAACGGTCTGTGCAAGACCGATGGGAACGGCAGTCCCCCAGACAAGCTGATCTCGCCTGAGGTTATCTAGCTGCCGACTTCGCAGACGGCGTGACGCGCCACACCACGTTGCCGACATCATCGGCCACCAGCAATGCGCCCTGCTTGTCGATCGTGACGCCGACCGGCCTGCCCCGTGCCTCGCCCTTGTCGCTCAGAAAGCCGGTAAGAATGTCCTGCGGCTTGCCGGACGGCATGCCGTCCTTGAACGGCACGAAGATCACCTTGTAGCCGCTGCGCGGATTTCTGTTCCACGACCCATGCTGGCCGACGAATGCGCCGTTCTTGAACGACTCTGGAAACAGATCACCCTGGTAGAAGGTCAGCCCCAGCGACGCGGTGTGCGGACCGAGAGCGTAGTCCGGCACAATCGCCTTGGCGACGAGGTCCGGGCGCTGCGGACTGACCCGCACATCGACATGCTGGCCGAAATAGCTGTAGGGCCAGCCGTAAAATCCGCCGTCCTTCACCGACGTCATATAGTCCGGCACAAGATCGCTGCCGATTTCGTCACGCTCGTTGACAGCCACCCAGAGCACGCCGCTTTGCGGCTGCCATGCCGGCCCGTTCGGGTTGCGCAGTCCCGATGCGAACACGCGCGACGCCCCTGTAGCGATATCGATCTCGAGCACGGCGGCGCGATTTTTCTCGGCCTCGATGCCGTTCTCGCCGACGTTGCTGTTGGAGCCGACGGTGGCATAGAGCTTGCTGCCGTCAGGACTCGCGACGAGATCTTTGGTCCAGTGATGATTGAGCCGGCCGCCGGGCAGATCGGTTACCTTCACACCGGGCGTGGTGATCTTCGTGTCGCCGTCGTTGTAGGTGAACTTCATGATTGCATCGGTGTCGGCGACATAGAAATTATTCCCGACCAGGGCCATGCCGAACGGTGAGTTCAATCCCTCGATGAAGGCAGATCGTTTCTCGGCCTTGCCGTCGCCGTCAGCGTCGCGCAGCAGCGTGATGCGGTTCGCGCTCGGCACGCCTGCGCCTGCACGTCCCATCACCATTTTCGTTACCCATCCCTTGATTCCGCTGCCATCGTCGGGCTTCGGCGGGGCATTGGTTTCCGCAACGAGAACGTCACCGTTGGGCAATACGAACAGCGTGCGCGGATGGTCCAGTCCGGTCGCCAGCGCAGCCACTGAAAAGCCGTCGGCGGCTTTCGGCTTTTCGCCGGCCGGCCAGCCCGTCGCGGTGGCGATGTTGATCGTGGGAATCCAGGAGTTCTTCGGCTCGGGAAGCGTCGGCTTTGGGCCGTAGCCCTGCTCGATGGGAACGTCTGCCTTTTCGTTACAGGCAGTAAGGGTCAGGGCGAGCGCCCCTAAAAGGAGAAAGGTTCGGCTATTGCTGTGCATGTTGGTCCTCGATGTCCCAGCAACGCACGGGCTCGCCAAACGTTCATGACAGCGAACGGCGATCACGCAGAATTCAGCCTGCGGTTGCGGCCTGAAAACAAAAACCCCCGGCTAGTGTCCTGAATCCGAAGTTCGCATTACTTTGAAGCGGCCTCCATAGCGAATTTCGGATTCAAAAGGACACTAGCAAATCATAATTCTAGTGTGGTTTTGGTTCGCAAGTCCGCTGAAAGAATGTGCCGCAATGTTGATGCGGACTTGCGAACCACCACACTAGGTGGCCGGGGGAGCATCGCATTCCGTTGTATCGCGACGTCAGGAAACCTTGAGGTTTTCGGCGGATGACTTGCCGCGATTTTCCACGAGATCGTACTCGACTGTCTGATTTTCATTGAGGGTCGAAAGTCCCGCGCGCTCGACCGCCGAGATGTGCACGAACACGTCCTTGTCACCGACCGCCGGTTTGATGAACCCGTAGCCTTTGGTCGGGTTGAACCACTTCACCGTACCTTTTGCCAACGTCCGTCTCCTCGTCCAGATACAAAAAAGGCGCGGTCACGCTCATCGCGTGCCACGCCGCTAGCGGGCTTCAAATGTTTTGCAGAATGTCGCGTCTTCCAAGTCCACAGCCGAACGGCCCAAATCCGATTGCGGCAACAATCCCAACACGAAAATTTCACCTTAGCAAGACGGCAAAACACGACAAATGCCTGTGGCATCAGCACCACAGCGGGCGCGAATGCCCTGTGTCCGACATGGCGGCAAGTTGACGCAAGCGGCGGATTCAGGGCAAATCGCACAACGCGATTGCAACAAATCCTTTTGAGTTCCCGTTTTTATGACAATGACAGCGTCGCGACCGAGCATGAGCCGGATGAAGGTGCTGTACGCGACTGCGTCCAGCCTGACAGTGCTGTGTGCGGCGTCGGGCGCAAGCGCACAAACGTTTCCATCTCCGGTCCCTCAGGTCACCGACAACAACTCCCAGCTCTCGGTCGGCGCCTCCCAGTTAGATATCGGCAGCAGCTTTTTGCAGCGCCTGGGGCGCGAGGCGACCTACGGATATGCCGCGCGTGACAACTCCGGCGGCGGCGGCGCATCGCAAAGCACCGCCGAGCCGCTGTACCGGACATGGGCCGAGACCTATGGCACTCGCGCGCGCACGGCGGCGCAAGGCACCTTCGTCGGCGACAAGCGCGGGACGCTGGGAATTGTCGGCGGCATCGGCGCCACCGTCGCGCCCGGCCTGAATGTCGGCTTCTCGGTCGATCAGAGCCACACCTGGATTGATGTGCCGCTCGCGTTGCAAACCGCGACACTCGACATGACGCAGCTCGGCATCAACGCCTCCTACAGCAACGGCCCCTGGACCGTTGCGATGGCCGCGGTTCATGGCTTTGCCCGGATCAGTTCGATCCGCGCGACGGCGCTCGGCAGCGCGTTTGCCAACTATCGCGGCAGCATCGACGGCGTGCTGGGCGAACTCAACTACACCTATTCCTTCGGCCAGAGCCGCATCGTGCCGAAAGTGGCGCTCGAATACGTCGCGGCCCGCACCGACCGTTTCTCGGAAAGCGGCGGATTTCTTCCGGTGACGGTTGCCGATGGACGTGGTGAGCGCGCCCGCGTGCTGGCGGGCGCCGAGTTCGGGCACTACTGGATCGTCGGGCAGCAGGCGATCGACGTGTCGGTCTACGGCAAGTTCGTCGACAACTTCACGCAGAACATCGGGGCCGTGCAGGTCAGTCTCGGCAACAACGCCATCGGCGTGCAGGGCATCCGCGAAAGCCGCAACGGCGCCGACGCCGGTGCCGCGGCGTCATGGATTCTCAGCAACACGGCAAGGCTCTACGCCAACTACGACGGCAGGTTCCGCACAGGCTTTGAGTCGCACCAGGGAACGGTCGGCGTTGAGCTGAAGTGGTGAGCGGCTTCGCGAAATCTCGACTAATCATCATTTTATAGCATCGTCATTCCGGGGCGCTCGCGGAGCGAGCGAGCCCGGAATCCAGAAATCGTTTCCGATGAACTCTTCGAGATTCCGGATCAGCCCGCTGATGCGGGCTGTCCGGAATGACGTGCGTTAAAAAGCCCTTACGCTGCGACAGGCGTCTCGTGCTCGCGCAATGCGCGCTTCCGCCAGATCGTACCCACCACCAGCACCACGATCACGCCGAGCAGCGCGAGCGTGAGCTCGCCGATCTCACCGTTGAACTTGAGATGCTTGGCGAAGCCGAACATCGCCGAGGTGGTATCGACGTCGAGTGCGATATGGCCGTCGAGAACGCGGTGCAGCCAGGGTGCAACGACGGGGTCGGTGGCAATCACCTCTCCCGCGATCCAGCCGAGCAGTGCGGCGCCGAGCCAGACCAGGGCCGGCACGCGATCCAGCAGCGCCATGATCAGCGCGGCACCGGCGATGATCATCGGAATGCTGATGACGAGGCCGAGGATAAGCAGGATGGCGCTGCCATTGGCTGCGGCAGCAACCGCGATGACGTTGTCGAGGCTCATGATGATGTCGGCGACGGCAACGATGCGCACCGCCGCCCACAGATGGGCTGCGGCCTGCACGGCATCCTCGTCTTCCTTTTCAGGGACGAGGAGTTTCGCCGCGATCACCAGCAGCGCGAGCCCGCCGATCAGCTTCAGGAACGGCATCGTCATCAAGGTCACGACGATGAAGGTGAAGATGATGCGCAGCAGAACCGCGACACCTGCACCCAGCACCATGCCCCAGACGCGCTGCTTGGGTTGCAGCCCGCGGCATGCCAGCGCGATGACCAGCGCGTTGTCGCCGGACAACAGCACGTTGATCCAGATGATCTTGGTCAGGGCGACCCAGAACTGTGGTTGCTGAATCTCATTCTCGAATTGAGTGATGAGACCGCCGATTGTTGCGGGATCGAAAATCTGCGCAATCCAGTTCACGTTAAAGGCCCCCCGACCATTTGTTGTTATCGGCCATTAATCAGCCGACGATTTCATTCCCCGAAAAGAATTGCGCGATCTCGATCGCAGCGGTGTCGGCAGCGTCCGAGCCATGCACCGAGTTCTCACCGATCGACTTGGCGTGCGCCTTGCGGATGGTGCCATCGGCAGCCTTCGACGGATCGGTCGCGCCCATCACGTCGCGATACTTCAGGATGGCGCCCTCGCCTTCGAGAACCTGAACCACCACCGGACCGGAAATCATGAAATCGACCAGTTCGCCGAAGAACGGACGTGCCTTGTGCACGGCGTAGAAAGTCTCGGCCTGCGCGCGGGTCATGAGAATACGCTTCTGTGCGACGATCCGCAGTCCGGCCTTCTCGATGATGGCGTTGACGGCGCCGGTCAAATTACGCGCGGTCGCGTCCGGCTTGATAATCGAAAAGGTGCGCTCAATCGCCATGGTAACTGTCCTTGGAAGCAGGTGTTGGAAGGGTTGCCGCGCTTATAACGGCGCGGTGATGCAACGGCAAGCTGGTATACCAGCGCCCCGTCCGGGATGGACGGCATCCCGCTCCCGATACCGCCATGGCAGGTGCCTGCCAAGCCCCTCCCGAAAACTTACTGCGATTTCATCGAGATGAATGCTGCCTGACGCAGCCATCCCGGTCCAGTTCAGGATAGTGCGGCTAGTTTTTCAGCGTAAGCCGGCATCGGTTGCCCACGAACATTCAGCAAGGCGTCCGGCTGCGCCTCAGATCGAATTCGAGGAGATCATCATGATGCGTAAACTCATTCTCGCATGCGCAGCAGTCACAGCTCTCGGCGCGGCTGCGTTCACGCCGTCCGCGGCTTCAGCCCATGGATGGCGCGGCGGACACGGCTGGCACGGCGGCGGTTTCCACCGCGGCTGGGGCGGTCCGCGTTTCATCGGCGGCCCCGTTTATTTCGGCGGCGGCTATGGCGGCTGCTACGTGCGCCGTCTGGTTCCGACGCCCTGGGGCTATCGCTACCGACTGGTGAACCACTGCTACTGATCCAGGCCTGCACAACTGCTTCCCCGATCGACGGACCACTAGCAAATATAACTTCTGGTGGAGTTTGGGATTTGACATTTGCCTCGCTGCTCGTCGGGTAGCGAATGTCAAATCCACTCCACCAGATGCTTCAGACCCCAGGCAGCACCGCTGTTCGGGGCTTTTTTCATCGCGGGTTCCTGGTTCCCGGCATTTAAATTTTTACTGATTACTCACCATCCAGCGCGAACGCGTGAACGAATTTACCCCTGTGGACTTGGTCCGGTGTAATTTGAGTTGAAGTTGAAACGAATTGGAACAGGCCATGGCGACTCGAATGAACGCTCCTGATGTCCATCTCGATCACATCCACAGCGAGGCCGTCTGGCAAGGCATCGGCGAAACACTGCGCGATGCACTCAGCCGCGAGGCACCCGACATGCCGCAGCGTCTTCGCGCACTGATTGCCCGGCTGCCGGAGCTCGATGGCGAAAAGGCTCCGTCACTCGTGCCGGACATGGAAACGCACTAACGCGTATCCGTCACAAAGCGGGATCGCGCACGCCGAAAGCGCCGCGGTCGATCACAAATTGCCCTGACAAAGCTGTTGCGTTCGGCGGCCTGTTCCGTAAAAGCCCGCCATGCTCTCCCTCAATGACATTTCCGTCCGGATCGCCGGACGCCTGCTGATCGATCAAAGCACGGTGCAGATCGTGCCTGGCGCGCGTGTCGGCTTCGTCGGCCGCAACGGCGTCGGCAAATCGACGCTGTTTCATGCCATCCGGGGCGAATTGCCAACGGAAACCGGCTCGATTTCGATTCCGCCGCGCTGGCGCGTCGGCAGCCTTGCGCAGGAAGCTCCCGACGGTCCCGAAAGCCTGATCGATGTCGTGCTGAAGGCCGATCTGGAACGCGCGGCATTGCTGCATGAAGCGGAAACCGCGCACGATCCGCATCGCATTGCCGATATCCAGACGCGGCTCGTCGACATCGACGCCCATTCAGCGCCTGCCCGTGCCGCCGCCATTCTCTCCGGCCTCGGCTTCTCCACCGCCGATCAGGCCCGCTCCTGCTCCGAATTCTCCGGCGGCTGGCGCATGCGCGTGGCGCTGGCGGCGACGCTGTTCGCGGCGCCCGATCTGCTGCTGCTGGATGAACCGACCAACTATCTCGATCTCGAAGGCACGCTCTGGCTCGAGGATCACCTTGCGAACTATCCACGCACCGTGATCGTCATCAGCCACGACCGCGACTTGCTCGATACGTCGGTGGATCAGATCCTTCACCTCGATCGCGGCAAGCTCACCCTCTACAAGGGCACCTACTCCTCATTCGAGGAACAGCGCGCCACCCGCGAAATGCTGGACGCCAAGCATGCCAAGAAGCAGATGGACGAGCGCAAGCGGTTGCAGGCGTTTGTCGACCGCTTCAAGGCCAAGGCCTCAAAGGCCAAGCAGGCGCAGTCGCGAGTCAAGATGCTGGAGCGAATGAAGCCGGTCACAGCTCTGGTGACGCAGGACGTTCGCGAGATCACGTTTCCGACACCTGACAAGATTCTCTCGCCGCCCATTATCGCGGTGGACGGCGTGTCGGTCGGATACGATCCGGCAAAGCCTGTGCTCAACAACGTCACACTGCGCATCGATAACGACGACCGCATCGCCCTGCTCGGCTCCAACGGCAATGGCAAATCGACGCTGGTGAAACTGCTCGCCGGTAAGCTGCCGCCGTTTTCCGGCAAGGTGGTGCGCGCCGACAAGCTGTCGGTCGGCTACTTCGCGCAGCACCAGACCGACGAACTCGATCTCGACGGCTCCGCTTACGATCATCTGCGGCGGCTGATGCCGAACGAGACGGAAACCAAAGTCCGCGCACGCACGGGTGCGATCGGATTTTCCGGCAAGGCCGGCGATACCAAGGTGAGTTCGCTGTCCGGCGGCGAGAAAGCTCGGCTGCTGCTCGGGCTCGCGACGTTCTACGGTCCGAACATGATCATCCTCGACGAGCCGACCAACCATCTGGATATCGACAGCCGCGCGGCTCTCGCTGAAGCGATCAATGATTTTCCCGGCGCGATCATCATGGTTTCGCACGATCGCTACCTGATCGAGGCGTGTGCCGATCAGCTATGGGTCGTGGCGGACCGTGCCGTCACGCCATATGACGGCGATCTCGACGACTATCGCCGATCGGTGCTGACCGCGCGCGGCATGCGTGCATCGGGCCGCGACCGCAACGAGCGCAGCAACGGCAAGCCGGCGCGTGCGAAGTCCGAGAAACGCGTACCGCTCAAGCAGAAGATTTCAACCGCGGAAAGCGAAATCGCGCGGATCACCGGCATCATCGAGAAGATCGACGCCGCCCTCGCCCTGCCCGACCTGTTCAAGCGCGATCCGAAGCAGGTAGCGCAACTCACCAAGGCCCGCGCAAGTGCAGCGGACGCGCTGCAACGCGCCGAAGATGAATGGCTTGAGGCAAGCTCGTCTTACGACGAAGCAACAGGCTGAACGATTAAGAGCGCTTCTTCTTCGCAGCACGCGCGGGCTTTTCCGGCGGCGGCACATCGACGCGCTCGATCGCCGTCAACCGGCCTGACGTGAAGGTATAGGCGCCGGGACGCGGCCCGGTTCGCCAGGTGATGAGTGCGACGCGATCGCCGCGTGCATTGTTCGACAGATTCACGCTGTCGGGAGCGACGGGGATCGCACGGGCAACGTCACATTCGGTATGACCCAGTGCAACCGGGGCCGCGGAAACCTGGCCTTCGGTGGATGCATTGGCGTCGGCGGGCGCACCCTGCGCCGGCATGCCGGGACATTGACCGTCGGATGAAATCAGATCGTTCGCGGACACTTCTTTCGTGGCGCTCAGCGGCGGCGTTTCGATCGTGCTGTTGCCGCCTTTGAAAATCTTGCCCGGGCGCGCGAACCATTCCTGGTCCTTGAGCGAAAAGTCCGACAGCGCCCCGACACCGCCGCAGCCCGTCACCATCGGAGCCACGATTACAAGGGCCGCCAACTGCCGGACATGGATGCTTTTACGCAGGACACTCAAATTCGATCTCACATCAACTTCAGCGCTTCTGACGCGCATTCGGGAACCGGGATATGTCTTAGAGCAAATGCCTAAACAATCATTTGCGCGTCTTTTGGCGGCAAGAATGGAACACCTTGCCCATAACTGCGCTTACGTGGCCTTCCACCACCCCTTTGCGGCACCATGGTGGCTAAGCGCCGGTCAGGTCAACGAAAAAAGACTCTAACATTAACGGCGGGCCGGCGCGGTGTGCCGCCCAAGGATCGTCTTATCTGTTCATCGAGATCGCGCGTTTACGCGCGTTTCTGCCATTTGCCGCGTTCGTCGGTCTGCCAGTACGTCAAATCGAGCCCGCGCGATTTACCGTCAGTCCAGGCCGCGCGGGCAAAGCCAAGCGCCTCGTCATCATCGCCGTTGAAGACAAAAACGATGCGGTCGTATGTTGCGCAATCCTTGGGCAGACCCGCGGTATCGACGATAAATCTGACATTGGCATTGTTGGGATTGCCGTCGTCCATGGTCAGAACGATCGGCTGGTTCATCGCATCGCTGTCGCGCCAGGTGCCGTGCGGTAAAAACGAATCCTCGCGATAGGTCCACAGATGCGCGTCGAGCGCTTCGGCGCGCTCTTCCGATCCGGTCTGAACCGCAACGCGCCATCCCCGCTCGACGGATTTCTCAAGCAACGGCGGCAACACCTTCTCAAGTGTCGTGTCTTGCAAATGATAGAACAGGATTTCCGTCATCGCGCCTCAACCAACCGCATGTTTGCCGTCACCCTGAGGCGCGACGGCGGCGAAACCGCCAAGCCTCGAAGGGCGACGGCTCGCGCCCTTTTCGCGTCATCCTTCGAGGCTCGCAAGCGCTCGCTCCTCTGGATGACGAGCCGCGCTGCTACTTCTTCGTCTCGTAGTTGTCCACCACCAGCCGGTTCAGCAGGCGCACGCCATAGCCGGATCCCCAGCTACGGTTCAGGTCCGACGCGGGAACACCCATCGCCGTACCGGCAATGTCGAGATGTGCCCATGGCGTGTCATCGACGAAGCGCTGAAGGAACTGCGCAGCGGTGATCGAACCGCCGTTGCGGCTGCCGGTATTTTTCATATCGGCAAACTGCGAATCGATCTGCTTGTCGTATTCCGGACCCAGTGGCATGCGCCAGACGCGCTCGCCGGTCTCTTGCCCCGCCACGGCCAGGCGCTCCGCAAGCTTGTCGTCGTTCGAGAACATGCCGGCGTATTCGACTCCCAGCGCAACCATGATCGCGCCCGTGAGCGTCGCCAGATCGACCATGAACTTCGGCTTGTGTTTCTTCGCGACGTACCAGAGCACGTCGGCGAGCACGAGACGGCCTTCGGCGTCGGTGTTGATGATCTCGATGGTCTGACCCGACATCGATGTCACGATATCACCGGGACGCTGCGCATTGCCGTCCGGCATGTTTTCCACAAGACCGATCGCGCCGACGACATTAACCTTCGCCTTGCGTGCAGCCAATGCGTGCATCAAGCCGACAACGCAGGCCGCGCCGCCCATATCGCCCTTCATGTCTTCCATGCTGCCTGCCGGCTTGATGGAAATGCCGCCGGTGTCGAAGCACACGCCCTTGCCGACAAAGGCAATCGGCGCCTCGCCGGGCTTGCCGCCATTCCAGCGCATGATGACGGTGCGGCCGTCATGCTCGGAGCCTTGCGAAACGCCAAGCAGCGCGCCCATGCCGAGTTTCGTCATCGCCCGGACATCGAGAACATCGACCTTGACGCCGAGCTTGCGCAACTGCGTTGCGCGCCGCGCGAACTCCGCGGGGAAAAGCACGTTCGGCGGTTCGTTGACCAGTTCGCGCGCAATCAGCACGCCGTCCACGACATGATTCTCGGGACCAAACGCCTTGCGCGCGGCGGCGACGTCGGCCACAGCGACCGAGAATTGCGCGCGCAGCGGTGCGTTGTCGCCGTCCTTCTTCGTGGTCTTGTAGCGGACGAATCGATACGCACGCAGCCGGATGCCCGATGCGATCAGAGCTGCCTGGGACCCCTTCATTGCGCCCGACGGAAGCTCCGCGAGAATCGTCACAACTTCGGTGCCGGCGCTGATCTTGGAGGCGACCTTGCCGCCTAGCTTGATGAAATCGCTGTCCTTGAGTGACGCCAGTTTACCCGCGCCGACAACGATCAGACGCCCCACCTTGAGACCTTCCGGCGCCAGAATATCGAGCGTGGCTCCGCTCTTTCCCTTGAACTGGTTCATTGTCGCCGCGCGCTTGACGGCGTTCGCTGCAGTTCCCAGCGCCTTGATCGTTGCCGGGCCGAATTTCAATGTGTCGTCGCAAAACACCACCAGAACGCCGCGGGGGGCAGCGGAAAACGGTACGAAGCCGACCTTCACGGCGTCGGTCATAAGCAAATCCTCCAGATAATCGCGAACAGAATCCAGCAGGATTCTCTGCGGCGCACTATGACGCGTTCCGGCGCGCGCTGCCAAGCGCGCCAAGCATGCCTGACGTCCCGCCGCAAGAGTCACCCCAAAGCAACGATGATGTTTTATTAACCGTACTTGAGGTGCGGCCTCAGGTCGGCCATTTTGTTGACCAATCAAAGGGATGCTATGAAATAAGAATGTGCCGGAAAACGCGATTCCGCCCTGGGGGAGCCTTGCGAAAGGTTTGGGCGCGTTTAGCGAGAACTGGCTGGAGTTGGGGATACTGCTGCCCGATGGGGTCGATCGACACCACTGTTTACCGGACGACCACACCGTCGTCCGCCTGGCTTCTCGCGACCGTCCGGTCTGTCCGGCGGCAGGCGTGGGCGTAAGGCGGTTGCGCGCATGGTGACGACAATCCTCGCACGCTATTTTGCCGGACGTTTCGTGATCGCGTCGATCGCGACCTTTGCGGCGATCTTCGTGCTGATCATTACCGTCGACTATATTGAGTTGATGCGTCGCGCCGGCGGTCTGGCGCATGTGTCGGGTCTGTTCGTTGCGCAGACCGCACTGTTTCGCGTGCCGCTGTCGCTCGAAAAACTGATGCCGTTCTGCATCCTGATCGGCGCAATGGTCTCTTTCCTTGCTCTGTCGCGCCGGCTCGAACTTGTGATCGCGCGAGCTTCCGGTATTTCGGCCTGGCAGTTCACTACACCCGCGCTGCTCAGCGCGCTCGCGCTCGGAACGCTGGCGACCATCGTCTACAATCCTTTGTCAGCAGAGATGCTGGAACGCGCCAAGGGCATGGAACGGAAGATCTTTACCGATGGCGCACCAACTCTTCAGGACGGCGCCGGCTTCTGGCTCAACCAGTCGACCAGCGAGGGACAGAGCGTTATCAACGCCGCCCGAAGCCAGGGGCAAGGTGCGGTCCTGACCGGCATCTCGGTGTTCCGGTACGATACTTCCGGCATTTTCAGGGAGAGAATCGAGGCGCAGGAAGCCACCCTTGAGCCCGGCCGATGGGTGTTCAAGCAGGTGCGCCGCTACACCCTCGACAACCCGGTGATCGAGCAGGACACCTTCACGATCGCCACCACCCTCACCCTGGCCCAGGTCCGGAACAGCTTCTCCACCCCCGAAACTGTGTCATTTTGGCAACTCCCGGACTACATCAAGTCGTCCGAGAACTCCGGGCAGGCCACAGCCGGTTACCGCCTGCAATACCACAAGCTCATCGCGCGCCCGTTTTTATTGGCTGCAATGGTGATGCTCGCGGCCGCTGTAAGCCTGCGGTTCTTCCGTTTCGGCGGCGTGCAAAAGATGGTTTTAAGTGGCGTTGCAGCAGGGTTTCTGCTCTATGTCCTGTCGAAAGTAACTGAGGATTTAAGCAAGGCCGAGTTGATGCATCCGCTCGCTGCCGCGTGGTTGCCCGTTTGCGTGGGCGGCCTCTCGGGATTTTTGGCTTTGCTGTACCAGGAGGACGGGTAGTGGCCGTTGTCGCCGCCCTCCAAGGACGGACGCCTGTGTTCAGGCGGCGCATTCGCTTGCGCCGTCAAAGCCTGCTCATGTCCGTGGTTTTGGGACTTGGCATGACGGCCGGGTTCGTCGGCTTGGCGGCGACGCCGGCGGCCGCCCAGACGTACCGGTACAACCAGCTTCCCCCGAAACCACCCAAACAGGCGCGCCCGACGAATAACGACGGGCAGATGCTCGTGCAGGCGACCGAGGTCAATTACGACTACAACAACTCGCGCGTCGCGGCGGTCGGAAGCGTTCAGATCTATTATAACGGGGCGACGCTTGAAGCCGACAAGGTCATCTACGACCAGAAGACCAAACGTCTTCATGCCGAAGGCAACGTCAGGCTGACGGATGTCGACGGCAAGATCACCTACGCCCACATGCTCGATCTGTCGGACGACTATCGGGACGGCTTTGTTGATTCGCTGCGTCTGGAGACCGCCGATCAGACCCGCATGGCGGCAACGCGCGCCGACCGCACCGGCGGCGACATCACGATTTTCCAAAACGGCGTCTACACCGCCTGCGCGGCCTGTAAGGACAACCCGAAGAAGCCTCCGCTGTGGCAGGTCAAGGGCGCGCGCATCATCCACAATCAGACCGAAAAGATGCTGTACTTCGAGGATGCGCGCCTCGAGTTCTTCGGCCAGCCGATTGCCTACATGCCGTTCTTCTCCACGCCCGACCCGACGGTCAAGCGCAAGAGCGGCTTCCTGATTCCGAGCTATTCATCAAGCTCGCGTTACGGCGTGGGCGTCGAGGTGCCGTATTACTTCGCGCTGGCGCCCGACTACGACCTGACAGTGTCACCGCGTTACACCACCAAACAGGGCCTGTTGGCGCAGGCCGAATTCCGTCAGCGCCTGATCAACGGTGCTTATGAAATCCGCGCCTACGGCATCCGCCAGGACGACAAGGGCCAGTTCGTAAGCGAGCCGGGGTACCGCGATTTCCGCGGCGGCATCGATACCAAGGGCCAGTTCGCGCTCAACGACAAATGGGTCTGGGGCTGGGACGCAGTAGCGGTTTCCGACAAGTCGTTCTTCTTCGACTACGGTCTGGGTCCCTACAAAAACGCGCTCAACGCATTCCTGCTGACCCCCGATACCGGCCTGTCCCAGATTTATCTCACCGGCGTCGGTAACCGCAGCTATTTCGACGCGCGCGTGATGCACTTCCTCGGCTATTCCGCGGCCGATAATCAGAGCCAGATTCCGGTCGTTCATCCCGTGATCGATTATTCGAATGTGCTGAACCGCAACATTCTAGGCGGCGAATTCAGCTATAAGGCCAACTTCACCAGTCTGAGCCGCCAGACCGCGTCGTTCGATGCAATCAACCCCACTGCGCTCCTCAGCGGCTGGTGTCTGCCCACGTCGGCGGATCCCACGAAGAAGATGCCCTCGAATTGCCTGTTGCGCGGTATTCCCGGCGACTACACCCGGCTCACGGCCGAGGTGGAATGGCGCCGGTCGTTCACCGATTCTATCGGCCAGATCTTCACGCCGTTCGCGTCGCTGCGCGGTGACGTGATCAGCGCCAACATCGACAACCAGCCTGGCGTCTCCAACTACCTGCCGGTCGGCTCGACGCAGACAGCGCGCCTGATGCCGACGGTCGGGCTCGAGTATCGCTATCCATTCATCAATGTGCAGCCGTGGGGCACCACGACAATCGAACCGATCGGCCAGTTGATCATCCGTCCCAATGAGCCGAGCGCCGGCCGTCTTCCGAACGAAGACGCACAGAGCTTTACGTTCGACGACAGCAATCTGTTCCGCGTCGACAAGTTCTCGGGCTATGACCGTGTCGAAGGCGGCGGCCGCGCCAATGTCGGCGTTCAGGCGACCACACAGTTCGACCGCGGCGGCTTCATCAACGTCCTGTTCGGACAGTCCTACCAGCTGTTCGGGCTGAATTCGTTCGCCGTGCAGGACCTGACCAACACCGGCATCGCCAGCGGTCTGGAAACCGCCCGCTCCGATTACGTCGGCCGCATCGCGTACCAGCCGAACAAGATCTACAGCCTGATCGCCCGCACCCGGCTCGACGAGGCGACAGGAGCCGTGCGGCGCTTCGAACTCGAGGGCCGGGCCAATTTCGATCGCTTCCAGCTGAGCCTGCTCTACGGCAACTACGACAAGCAGCCTGAACTCGGATTCCTCAACCGCCGCGAAGGCATCGTGGGAACGGGCTCGATCAAGGTCGCCGCGAACTGGATGCTGTCGGGTGGATTGCGCTACGACATCACGAACCAGACGGTCAATCAGTACATCGTGGGTGCAGGCTACGTAGACGACTGCTTTATCATCGCAGCCAACTATATTACCGACTACGCTTATACGAACGCGAACTCCACGACTCCCGTCACCGACCACCGCATCATGCTTCAGATCGGCCTGCGCACCATAGGCACCAGTTCGTTCAACGCTTCGCAGTAGTATTCCGGTAGCGGAATTTTGAAGCCCACGCGATTGCAGATTCAAGGCGTGTCCGGCAAGGCTACGGGAACCGCCGAAAATTCATCAAACGCGTGCATTGACGCCGCAAACGCGAGGTAGATTTTGCTAGACGCTGGAACCTCCAGCCTTCGCCAGGGACGGGTTTGAAGACGGGTTTGAATATGATCGCGACTTTTTTTCTTCGCTTTGCACGGACAGTTTCGCTCGCCACCGCCGTTCTCGTGACGTCGGGCTTTGGTTCCGGCGTCATGGCGCAATCCGTCGCCGCGATGGTGAATGGCGAGGCCATTACCAATTTCGACATCGACCAGCGCATCAAGCTCACGCAGCTGACGACGCGCAAGGCAATCTCGCGGCAAGAAGCCCTCGACGAGCTGATCAACGACAAGCTCAAGGTCAAGGAAGGCAAAAAGTACGGCCTCGACATGTCGTCTTCGGATATCGACGGCGCATACGGTAATATGGCGTCACGCATGCGCCTGAACGCCGAGCAGCTCAACAAAACGCTGGAGGGGCACGGCATCCGTCCTGAAACCCTCAAGAGCCGCATCAAGGCGGACATGACCTGGGGCAATCTGGTGCGCGGCCGGTTCCAGTCGAACCTCCTTGTCCCGGAAAAGGATCTCGCCGGCATCGACACCTCCGGCGACAAATCGCAAGGTGAAAGCTTCGAATATCTCGTTCGTCCGATCGTGCTGATCGTACCGCGCGGCTCCGCGCCCGCCGCCATCGAAGCGCGCCGCAAGGAAGCGGAACTGCTCCGCAACCGAATTCAATCCTGCGATGAGGCGCAGGAGCTGTTCCGGTCGATGCGGGACGCGGCGATCCGCGATCAGCTCACCAAGACGTCGGCGGACCTGCCGCCGAACCTGCGCGAACTGCTCGACAAGATGCCCGTCGGAAAGTTGACGCCGCCGGAAGTGACCAAGCAGGGCGTTGAAATGGTGGCGCTGTGCAGCCGCAAGCCGACCAAGGCTGACACGCCCGCCAAACGCGAAGCGCGCGAGAAAATCTACAACCAGAAATACGAAGCCAAGTCCAGGTCGTATCTTCAGGAGATCCGCAAGGGCGCCATGATCGAAATGCGCAACTGATGAGTTTGGCGCCGCGGCCATGACCAAAGCACTCGCGCTGACAATCGGCGAACCCGCAGGCATCGGTCCTGACATCGCGATCGCTGCATGGCTGAAGCGGCGCGAACTCGATCTTCCCGCGTTCTATCTGATTGGCGACAGCGCATTCATCGCGGCGCGCGCCCGGACACTTGGCGTCAGCATCCCGACCGCCGATACGAGTACCGAAGATGCCGCGGGCGTTTTCGCAGACGCGCTTCCCGTCGTCACAACACGCGTGGCGGCGACGGCACCCCCCGGACAACCCGACGACAGCAGCGCACCGGCGGCCATTTCGTCGATCCGTCACGCGGTCGCCGATGTCATTGCCGGACGCGCCAGTGCGGTCGTCACCAATCCGATCGCCAAGAGCGTGCTCTATCGCGCGGGCTTTTCACATCCCGGCCACACCGAATTCCTGGCGCAACTCTCCGCCGCGGTGAGCGGCTCGGTGCCTCATCCGGTGATGATGTTGTGGTCGCCTGAACTTGCCGTGGTGCCGGTGACGATCCATCTGCCGCTGCGCGACGCCATCGCACAACTTAGCAGCGACCTCATCGTCAGAACCGCGCGCATTGTCGCGGCGGATTTGCAGACGCGGCTTGGCATTGCCCGCCCCCGCCTCGCGATCTCTGGACTCAATCCGCACGCCGGCGAGGACGGCTCGCTCGGCACCGAGGATCAATCGATCATTGCGCCTGCGATCGAAACGCTGCGTCAGGACGGCATCGACGTTCGGGGTCCGCTGCCTGCGGACACCATGTTTCATGCGGCTGCGCGGAAAACCTACGACTGCGCGATCTGCATGTATCACGATCAGGCGCTGATCCCGATCAAGACCATCGCCTTCGATGATGGCGTCAACGTCACGCTGGGACTGCCGTTCATTCGCACCTCGCCGGACCACGGCACGGCGTTCGACATCGCAGGCACCGGCCGCGCCAATCCGTCGAGCCTGATCGCGGCGCTGCGCCTCGCGGCACGCATGGCCTCGGCATCGAAGGCATGAGCGCCATCGACGATCTGCCTCCGCTCAGCGACGTCATCCGCCGCTTTGAACTGTCCGCGCGCAAATCGCTGGGCCAGAATTTCCTGCTCGATCTCAACCTGACATCGCGGATCGCGCGCGCGGCCGCACCGCTTGAAGACGCCACCATCGTCGAAATCGGCCCCGGCCCCGGCGGACTTACGCGCGCCCTGCTCGCGCAGGGCGTCAAGCGCGTCATTGCCGTGGAACGCGACGAACGCGCCATTCCGGCACTGGAAGAGATTGCACAGCGCTATCCCGGCCGCCTCACCATCGTGAATGCAGACGCGACGACATTCGATCCGCGTCCGCATCTCAATGGCGAGCGCGCCAAGATCGTCGCCAACCTGCCTTACAATATCGCCACCGCGTTGCTGATCGACTGGCTCAGCGCCGAGCCTTGGCCGCCGTGGTACGACATGATGGTGCTGATGTTTCAGCGCGAGGTCGCCGAGCGCATCGTCGCCCGCGAGAACGACGAGGCCTATGGCCGGCTTGGCGTGTTGTCGAACTGGCGCGCGGAAACCAAGATCCTGTTCGACATCTCGCCCGGCGCCTTCGTGCCGCCGCCCAAGGTGACGTCGTCCGTGGTGCGGCTGATCCCGCGCGCCGCACCGCTGCCCTGCGACCGCCGCATGCTGGAGCGCGTGGCCGCGGCCGCCTTCGGTCAGCGCCGGAAAATGCTGCGGCAGAGCCTCAAATCGCTGGGCACTGATCCGGCGGTTCTTGCCGCCGCTGCAGGTGTCGATCCGACGCGGCGCGCGGAGACCATTCCGGTGTCCGGCTTTGTTGCCATGGCGCGCGAATTGGCGGATATAACAGCCGCAAAATCAAAAACAGTGTAACGGAGAAAGCCCAATGGCTCAGATGCGCCGCCAGTCTCTCGTCAAGTTCGATGCTCCGCTCTGCGAAACCATCGTAGAGACCCCGAAGCCGCAAGGCCGGGAAGTTCTGGTGCGCATCGAGCGCTGCGGACTCTGTCATTCGGACCTCCACATTCAGGACGGCTATGCCGATCTCGGCGGCGGCAAGAAGCTCGACACTACGCGCGGCATGGTCCTGCCGTTCACGCTCGGCCATGAAATCGCAGGCGTCGTCGATGAAGTCGGTCCTGATGTCGACAAGACGCTGATCGGCGCGAAGCGCGCCGTATTTCCATGGATTGGCTGCGGCCAGTGCCGCGACTGCCAGAACGGCGACGAGAATCTGTGCGCCAAGCAGCGCTTCCTCGGCGTTTCGATCGACGGCGGCTTCGCCACCCACGTTCTGGTGCCGGATGCGAAGTATCTGCTCGAATACGATCCGCTGCCCGTCAACGTCGCCGCGACGCTGATGTGCTCGGGCGTCACGGCCTACGGCGCGCTCAAGCGCCTCGTCGATCGTCCGCGCCAGCGCAACCTGCTGCTGATCGGCCTCGGCGGCGTCGGCATGATGGGACTTTCGTTCGCCGGTGCGATGTTCAAGCAGCCGATTTCCGTGGCTGATCTCAGCCCTGCTGCGCGCGAGACTGCACTGAAGAACGGTGCATCGGTGGCCTACGATCCGTCGGAAGCCGACATCGTCAAGCGCATCCTGAAGGAAACCGACGGCGGCTTCGATGAAGTGGTCGATTTCGCAGGTAACGAGAAGTCGATGGCGTTCGCGATGGCGGTGCTGGCGCGCGGCGGCAAGATCGTCGTGTCGGGTCTGATGGGCGGCAACTTCAGCGTGCCGATGGTGCAATGGATCTACAAGCGCATGACCATCGAAGGTTTCATGGTCGGCACGCTTGCGGAGGGTCATGAACTGATGGCGCTCGCCCGCGCCGGCAAGATCAAGCCGACACCGATGCAGGAAGAGCCGATGGCCGATGCGCAGAAATGGATCGATCAGTTGCGCGCCGGCAAGGTCGTCGGCCGCATCATGCTGAAGAACTGACGCACAAAATCTTTAGCTCTCGGGCCGAACCGCAATCCAGATCACGTGGCGTGCGCCGCCGCGTGGTCCGTTGGCACGAACCGGCACTTCATTCACATCAAACCCCGCCTTGCGCAGCCGCTGCGTAAAACGCGGATTGGGTCCTGACGACCAAACCGCCAGCACACCACCGGGCCGCAGCGCCGCGCGCGCCGCGGTCAGTCCTTTCAGATCATAAAGCGCATCGTTGGATTCCCGAGTCAGGCCCTCGGGGCCATTATCGACATCGAGCAGAATCGTATCGTAGGCCGCGCGCGCGGACCGGATGATCTGGCTGACATCCTCTTCGCGGATCGTGACACGTCTATCCGTCAGGCTTTCGCCGAACATCTCCGCCATCGCGCCGCGCGCCCACGCCACCACGGACGGCACCAGTTCAGCGACAACAATTTCCGCTTTGGGTCCGAGCACGGCGAGCGCCGCGCGCAGCGTAAATCCCATGCCGAGGCCGCCGATCAGCATGCGCGGCTTGTCGCGTGATTGAATGCGTCGGCATGCGAGCGTGGCGAGCGCCTCTTCCGAGCCGCTGAGACGGCTGTTCATCAGTTCGTTCTGGCCGAGCTTGATGGAAAATTCGGTGCCGCGCCGCATCAGGCGAAGTTCGCCGCCGCCGGGGATTTGCGCGGTATCCAGCAGAGTCCAGGGGATCAACGATTATGTCCTCGATTGTCGGCGCGACGCCGCGCGGCACGCTCTCGTTACGCCATACAGGTTCCCAAATGCCAGCCAGAATTGAGCAAATGGCTCCCTGCCCGTGCGCCCGAATGTTGCCCCAGCCTGTCCGGATTTGCGGCCTATTCCGACCCAACTTGTCGCTGAAAAGCGACCCGAGAATAGGTCCGTGTTGCGTAAGGGGGACAGAATGTCAAACCGCACCGCCGCAATTGCTTGCGCCGTCATCGCCGGCTGCGTTTCGATCATTGGCACATCGGTGTCAGCAACCGCGGCGCCCGCTGCGGAACCCGCAGCCGAAAACGAATGTCTCTCCGGGCCGAAGGGCACGACACCGGCGGGTGCGCATTGGTACTACCGCATCGAGAAAGGCACCAAGCGCAAATGCTGGTATCTCGCGGACGAAGGCGCGAAGCCGAAGAAGGCAGCAACGCCAGCGCCAGCATCGTCAGCCGCTGCCGAAGAGGATACTCCGCCTCCGAAAAAGATCACACCTGCGCCGAAGCAGGACACCTCGAAGAAGCCCATTCAGAAATCAGTCGCAAACGCACGCGCCGAGTTGACCACCGGCACGGACGAAGATCCGGCGCTTGCAGAAACGACGTGGCCACCGATGCCGTCGCCCGCCGCCAAAGCTGACATCCGCGCCGACAATCAGGCGGCTGCGATCCAGCCGGCTCCTGAAGCCGCGCCCAAGCAAAGCTGGAATGTCGCGACGCGCTGGCCCGAACCGGCTGCCGCAGCCTCCGCGAGCGATCAGCCCGCCGCTGCGACACCAACACCGCAGCCTGCTCCAGTTCTGACTGCCGAACGTTTCGCCACCGCGGCTGCTCCGGCGCCAGCAGCGCCACCGGCAGCGGTGACGACCGCCGCAACACAGGCGCCGCCGCAACAGACCACGCAGCCTGCCGATACCGAAGGCCTGTCGCTCAGGATATTGCTGAGCATCCTCGTTTGCGTGCTGGCACTCGCGGCCATCGTCGGCCCGTTGCTGTTCAAGTACTTCCGGCCGAAGCCGCGTGTAGATGAGCGCACCCATGGTCAGCGTCGTCAGATCTGGGACCTGGACGAATCCGACCAGACTTTTCTCCAAGACAACCCGCCGCCGGCATTAGCACCGCACTATCCGCACACCCTGCCCAAGCCGCGCATGCTGGACGATGCCACTGATGAAATCGAGGAGTTGCTCGCGCGCGTCTCGAAGCGCTCGGTAGCATAGGTCAATGCTTGAAGCGGCGGGCGAAAACCCGCCGCTTTACTTTTCGAGCTGCTTCTGGAGGTCGCGTACGAAGGCAGACAGTCCGGTCTGGCGCTCGCGCTTCAGCCGCTCGGCCTTGAGAATGGTCACGACCTGGGAATATGCCTCATCCACTTCGGTGTTGGTGACCACGTAGTCGTATTCCGCCCAGTGGCTCAGTTCATGACTGGCGCGGCTCATCCGCCCGGCAATCACCTCATCGGAATCCTGCGCACGGGTGTGCAGGCGCTTTTCGAGATCGGCGGCGGACGGCGGCAGGATAAAGACGCTGACGACGTCGGCGCGAGCCTTCTCGCGCAGTTGCTGGGTGCCCTGCCAGTCGATATCGAACAACACGTCCTGCCCTGAGGACAGCGCATCCTCAACCGGCTTGCGCGGCGTGCCGTAAGAATTGTCGAACACGGTGGCGTGCTCCAGCAATTCGTTGGCTTTCACCATGGCGTCGAACTTCGGCTTGTCGATGAAATAGTAATGTTCGCCATCGACCTCGCCCGGCCGCTTGGCGCGCGTGGTCACCGACACCGACATGCGCAGATCCGGCATCTTGTCGATCAGCATGCGCGCCAGCGTGGATTTCCCCGCTCCCGACGGCGACGACAGCACGAACATCAGTCCGCGCCGCTCAACGCCTCTCAAGGTGCCCCCCGCCGCCATGGCCGCTTACTCCAGATTCTGAACCTGTTCGCGAAACTGCTCGACCACGCCCTTCATCTCAAGCCCGGTGTTGGTCAGTTCGATATCGTTCGACTTCGAGCAGGTGGTGTTGACCTCGCGGTTGAACTCCTGCGCCAGGAAATCGAGCCGGCGTCCCACCGCGCCGCCCTTGCCGAGCAGTTCGCGGGTCTGCGCGATGTGCGAGACGATGCGGTCGAGTTCTTCGCGAATATCTGCCTTCGCCGCGATCAGGATCGCTTCCTGATTGAGCCTGTCGGCGTCGAAACGATCGGACGTCTCGAGCAGCGCCGCGACCTGTTCGGCGAGCCGTGCCCGGATCGCTTCCGGCTTGCGTCCGGGGGCGGCTTCCGCCCGCTTCGCGAGGCTTTCGATCTCGTCCATGCGCTGCGCAAGGATCTGGCCGAGCGCAACGCCTTCGCGCTTGCGCATGTCGATCAGGCTTTGCAACGCCTGCTCGAACGACGCCACGACGGCGGCGCGCGCGGCCTGCATTTCGGCCTCGTCGTTTTCGGGCTCAATGACTTCGAGGACGCCTTTGATCCCGAGCAACCCGTCGACGCTCGGCGCGACGGCATCGGTCCGGGCGGAAATCTCGCTCGCGACTTTCAGGATCGATGCGAGGACGTCCTCGTTGATGCGCACGATCGATGCTGCACCCGTCCGCTTCACCGTGAGATTGGCATAAACAGTGCCGCGCGAGAGAAGTTCGGTGGCGCGCTTGCGAGCCCCGGCCTCGATATCGTCCCACCCGGCCGGCAACCGCAGCCGGAAGTCAAAGCCCTTGGCGTTGACCGATTTCAATTCCCATTCGAACGCATAGGGTCCGCTGGTGCCGTGGCTTCGCGCAAAGCCGGTCATGCTCGACAGCGCCATCGCGAAAGTGTCTCCGTCCTTGGTGTTCTGAACATGCGGATTTGCGAGCCAAACCGGCCCGCGTCAGCCGTCAGCTTGTCCCTGAAATCGGCAGAGCACGCAAGAGAGTGAGCAACGTTACTGAGTCTTCTCTTCTTCGGGCTCCGGCTCGGCGGGGGCCGCGGCGGGGGCGCGTTTTGCGGTGCGCTTGCGCGCTGCAGCCGGGGCTGCGCCATCCGCCGCTGGCTCAGCAGCCATGATGCTGGCGGGCGCGGAAGCCTTCGGTGCCGCTGCCTTTGGTGCGGCCTTGGGAGCAGCATTCGCAGGTGGCTTGGCGGGAGCCGCAGGCGCGCCCGTTGCGGGCGCCGGCACAGCAGCAACCGGCGGCTGATCGTCAGCATCTACAGTGTCGTTCTGCTGCTGGCGCTCCATCGCGCGCAGCTTCGCAACACCCTTCTGATGCTGATCGTAGGTCTCGGTGAAGGAATGACCGCCGGTACCGTCGGCGACGAAGAACAGGTCGCGGGTGCGTGCGGGATTGGCGGTGGCTTCGAGCGAAGCGCGTCCGGGATTGGCGATCGGCCCCGGCGGCAGCCCCTCGATCACGTAGGTGTTGTAGGGCGACGGCTGCGTAATTTCACTGCGCTTGATCGGCCGGCCAAGGGTGCCTTTGCCGCCGACGAGACCGTAGATGATGGTCGGATCGGACTGCAGCTTGATGCGCTGGCGCAGGCGGTTGGTGAACACGGCGGCGACCCGGCTGCGCTCGTCTGCCCTGCCGGTTTCCTTCTCGACGATGGAGGCCAGCGTCACGAGCTGTTCCGGCGTGCGGACCGGAACATCGGCATTGCGGCGCGCCCAGACCTCGGCGAGGACTTTCTTCTGCGCCTGCTGCATGCGATGGATCACCTGATCGCGCGGGGTGCCGCGCGGGAAATTATAGGTGTCGGGCAGCAGCGTGCCCTCGCGCGGCTGCTCTTTCAGCGAGCCGGAGAAAATATCGTTGTCCTGAAGCCGGGCAACGATCTGCTCCGAGGTCAGGCCTTCCGGAATTGTGATGGCATGCTGCACCACCTTGCCTTCGACGATGGTGTTGATGACGTCATGCAGGCTGGCGTTTTTCTGGAAAAGATACTCGCCGGACTTGAGGCCGGAGCGCGCATTCATCGCCAGCACGCTGCCGATGAAGGTCCAGCGGTCCGCGGTGATCACGCCGGTGCGCTGAAGAATGTCGCCGATGTCGGTCATGCCGGCACGCGGCGGGATATTGACGACCTTGTCTTCCGCAAGCGGACCTTTGGCCTCGATCGTCTTCTTGCCGTAGAAGAAGACGCCGCCCGCGATCAGCATTGCGACGATCAGAAACGTGAAGATGGCATTGCCGACCACGACCAGGGTACTGCGGGCACGCTGGGAATGTTTCGGCGGCTGCGGCACCTGCTCGGGCTCGAGCGCCGCACGCGGGCTACGTGGCGCGATGGGGGGTCTCTGACTCATGGAGCAACCTAAAATCTTGCCGGCGTTTAGCGTGTTGATTCAGCGTTATACGCGCGCCCGTGAGAGAAATTATGTCCGAATGAGGCAAAACCTTGAAGACAGTTTTGCCCGTTCCGTCAGTCTATTAACTCTTGAAACGCTCTAATTCGCCAGGCGCCGGACGACCAGCGATGCATTGGTGCCGCCAAATCCAAACGAATTCGACAGGGCCACGTTAATTTCGCGGGGCCTTGCCTTATTCGGGACCAGGTCGATCGCCGTCTCGACGGAGGGATTGTCGAGATTGATCGTCGGCGGCGCGACATTATCCCGAATCGCCAAAATGCAGAAGATCGCTTCGATCGCACCGGCCGCACCGAGCAGATGGCCGGTCGAAGACTTGGTCGAGGACATCGACACCTTCGACGCCGCATTGCCGAGCAGCCGCTGCGCCGCGCCAAGCTCGATCTCGTCGCCGAGCGGCGTCGAGGTTCCGTGCGCGTTGATATAGTCGATATCGGAGGCCGTTATGCCGGCGCGCTTCATCGCAGCGCTCATGCAGCGGAATGCGCCGTCGCCGTCTTCGGCGGGAGCGGTAATGTGATAGGCATCGCCGGTCAGGCCGTAACCGACGACTTCGGCATAAATCTTCGCGCCGCGCTTTTTCGCGTGCTCGTATTCCTCGAGCACCACGACGCCGGCGCCCTCGCCCATCACGAAGCCGTCGCGGTCCTTGTCGTAAGGCCGCGAGGCGATGGTCGGATTATCGTTGTATTTGGTGGCCATCGCGCGCAGCGCGCAGAAGCCGCCCATGGCGAGGCGGTTGACGGCGGACTCAGCGCCGCCCGCCACCATCACGTCGGCATCGCCGAAGGCGATCAGGCGGCTGGCGTCGCCAATGGCGTGTGCGCCGGTCGAACAGGCGGTCACCACCGCATGGTTCGGGCCCTTGAGGCCGTGCTTGATCGACACATAGCCCGACGCGAGATTGATGAGACGGCCGGGAATGAAGAACGGCGACAGCTTGCGCGGTCCGCGTTCCTTCAGGATCACGGCGGCTTCGCCGATGCCCTCGATGCCGCCGATGCCGGAGCCGATCATGGTGCCGGTGGCGCAGCGGTCTTCTTCGGTGGTGGGGTGCCAGTTGGCGTCGTCGAGCGCCTGGCTCGCAGCCGCCATGGCGAAAATGATGAAGTCGTCGACCTTGCGCTGCTCTTTCGGCTCCATCCAGTCGTCAGGATTGAACGTGCCGTTGCTGCCGTCGCCACGCGGAACCATGCATGCGATCTGGCAGGTCAGATCGGAAACCTCGAATTTCTCGATGCGGCTGGCACCGCTTTCGCCGTTGAGGATGCGTTTCCAGGTCGGCTCAACGCCATTGGCGAGCGGCGAAACCATGCCCAGACCCGTGACGACAACCCTCCGCATAGTCTTCCTCTCCGGCTCAACCGGCTGAGGCCAATCGGCGCCACCATGACAGCAAGACGGCGGGTCGTTCGATCACAACCCGCCGCGTGTCACTGTGGCTGCGCGCTGGCGTCAGCTCTTGGCGTTCTTCTCGAGAAATTTCGTGGCGTCGCCCACGGTGAGAATGGTTTCCGCAGCGTCATCCGGAATTTCGCAGCCGAATTCTTCTTCGAACGCCATCACGAGTTCGACCGTATCGAGGCTGTCGGCGCCGAGATCGTCGATGAAGCTTGCAGCATCGACAACCTTTTCGGGTTCGACACCAAGGTGCTCGACCACGATCTTCTTAACTCGCTCGCCAATCTCACTCATCGTTTAACCTCGTGCTTGTTCCATTAAACTCGACCGCAAAACGATACGAGCCCCTCGCGGTGCGAAAAAATTGCGAATTCGTGCCGTCCGTACCACGCGTCCCCGTACCTTCGCCACAGCGGCGAAGTCACCGAAAACGGCGGCTAGCGCCGGAACGGCAATATACGGGGTTTGGCGATCCTGCAATGGCGTTTTCCCCAACCGATTGCCGTTCGGTTACCATACTTCCCCGGACTTGACCACACGGCCCCGGCCACCGTCCAGCAGCCATTCCGCTTGACAAAAACCCCTCTGAACAGACCTTGGAACAGGGCTTAGATCATGGCCATCCCGCCGTTGACATGGATGGTCTGCCCCGTCACGTAGGCCGCCTCATTGGAGGCAAGGTAAACGGCGGCGGCGGCGATATCGTCCGGCGTCCCGAGACGCCCGGCGGGCACCTTGCCCAGCACCGCTTCGCGCTGCTTTTCGTTCAGCACGTCCGTCATCGGGGTTGCGATGAATCCGGGTGCAATGCAATTGGCCGTCACGTTGCGGCGTGCATATTCCGCACCCACGGATTTCATCATTCCGATCAATCCGGCTTTCGAGGCGGCGTAGTTTCCCTGCCCCGCATTACCGGTGACGCCGACGACCGACGTGATCGCGATGATTCGTCCGAACCGCTTGCGCATCATCAGCTTGGTGGCGGCGCGCGCGAGACGGAACGTGGCGGTCAGGTTGACTCTGATCACGTCGTCGAAATCTTCGTCGCGCAACTGCACGAACAGATTGTCACGCGTGATGCCGGCATTGGCGACAAGGATGTCGAGCTGCCCCATCGCCGCCTCGGCGGCCGGGACCAGCGCCTCGACCTCAGTCATGTCGGACAGATTGCACGGCAGCACATGCACGCGGTCTTTCAGCTCACCCGCCAGCGTATCGAGCGCCTCGCGCCGGGTGCCCGAGATCGCAACCGTTGCACCTTGAGCATGCAGCGCCTTTGCAATCGCGCCGCCAATGCCGCCGGTCGCCCCGGTGACGAGCGCGGTCCTGCCAGTCAAATCGAACATGTCGCCCCCTTGGGAACAGTCCCGGGAAAAGCCCAGGGTCAAAATTCGTGCTCCGTTTGCCGCAAGAAAACGCCATTCGTCAATGACCTATGCCTAATAAAACGGC
Organism: Afipia sp.; assembly: GCA_017474385.1. Lineage (GTDB taxonomy): Bacteria > Pseudomonadota > Alphaproteobacteria > Rhizobiales > Xanthobacteraceae > Afipia. The sequence continues at coordinate 32,218 of JAFVHU010000085.1, forward strand.
CCCGACCGGCCCGTCTCCACGATCCCATGGCACCTCCCTTGCATATTGCTCAGCATCACAACGGAGGACGAACCGATGACTCCCACCCAAGTCCCGTCAAATCCCGCCGGTCTGCAAAAAGTACTCGGCCCGTTTCAGCTCTGGGGCATCGCCGTGGGGCTCGTGATCTCGGGAGAATATTTTGGCTGGAGCTACGGCTGGAACAGCGCAGGCACACTGGGTTTTCTGGTCGCCACCGTGCTGGTCGCGACGATGTATACAACTTTCATTTTCAGCTTCACCGAACTGTCGACGGCCATTCCGCATGCCGGCGGGCCGTTTGCCTATGCACGGCGCGCGTTCGGGCCGACCGGCGGCTTCATCGCGGGCTTCGCGACTTTGGTCGAATTCGTGTTCGCGCCTCCCGCCATTTCTCTCGCCATCGGCGCCTACCTGAATGTTCAGTTTCCGGGCATCAACCCGAAATACTTCGCACTTGGCGCCTACATCATCTTCATCGCACTGAACTGGATCGGCGTCGGCATCGCCGCTGCATTCGAACTGTTCGTGACAATTTTAGCGATTGCCGAACTGCTGGTGTTCATGGGCGTCGTTGCGCCGGGCTGGTCGATGGCGAATTTCGTCGCCAATGGCTGGGCGGGCGGCAATGTGCTCAATGGCGCGGCGATTTCCGGCATCTTCGCGTCGATTCCGTTCGCGATCTGGTTCTTCCTCGCGATCGAAGGCGCTGCGATGGCCGCCGAAGAAGCCAAAGACCCGCAGAAAACCATCCCGATCGCCTATGTCGCGGGCATTCTCACGCTGGTCGTGCTGGCATTCGGCGTCATGATCTTCGCCGGCGGCGTCGGCGACTGGAGCAAGCTCGCCAACATCAACGATCCACTGCCGCAGGCGATGAAAGCCGTGGTCGGCGAGAACAGCGGCTGGTTGCACATGCTGGTGTGGATCGGCCTGTTCGGGCTGATCGCCTCATTCCATGGCATCATCATGGGCTATTCGCGCCAGATTTTTGCGCTGGCGCGCGCGGGCTACCTGCCGAAGACATTCGCGGCGCTCTCTCCGCGCTTCAACACGCCGCATCGCGCCCTGCTGGCGGGCGGTGTCATCGGCATCATCGCGATCTTCAGCGACGAATGGGTGCAGTTCGGCGGGCAGACGTTGACCGCAAACATCGTGACCATGTCGGTGTTCGGCGCGATCATCATGTACCTGATTTCGATGGCGGCGCTGTTCAAGCTCCGCCAGAGCGAACCCGATCTCGTCCGTAGTTATCGCACACCGTTCTATCCGGTGTTCCCCGCAATCGCGTTCGGACTGGGTCTCGTTTGCCTGTTCGCCATGGTATGGTTCAATGCTATGCTGACGCTGCTGTTTCTCGTGCTGATGGCTCTCGCCTATGCCTACTTCAGGATGACCGCCAGTCAGCGTGATGCAGCAGCACCTGATGAGATGCTGGCCGTCACGGCGAACACCGTGCCCGCCGAATAAGGCATTCCAACGCGAGGTAGAAATCGTTGCGCTATCGTACCGCCATCGATCAGCAACTGTTCGCCTTCGACGACCTGAAGCAGGTGATGGCGTTCGCCTCACCCGCACGCTCGGGCGATTATCTCGCAGGCATCGGCGCCGCCACCGCACAGGAACGGATGGCGGCGCGTCATGTGCTGGCCGAGGTGCCGCTCAAGCAATTCCTCACCGAGGCACTGATCCCTTACGAAGACGACAACATTACGCGCCTGATCATCGACAGCCATGATGCAAAGGCGTTCGCGCCGGTCTCGCACATGACCGTCGGGGATTTCCGAAACTGGCTGCTGTCCGAGCAGGCAACGACCGAGGCGCTTGCCGCACTCGCGCAGGGTCTCACGCCGGAAATGGTCGCTGCGGTGTCCAAGATCATGCGTAACCAGGACCTGATCGCGGTGGCGCGCAAGTGCCGTGCGATCACCCGCTTCCGCGACACCATCGGGCTCGAAGGGCATCTGTCGGTGCGCCTGCAACCTAACCATCCCACCGACGACCTGCGCGGCGTGGCGGCGTCAACGCTTGACGGCCTCTTGATGGGTTCAGGCGATGCGGTGATTGGACTAAACCCCGCCTCCGACAGCATGCCGGTGCTCGGCGATCTACTGCATATGCTGGACGAGGTGATTCAGCGTTTCGAGATTCCGACGCAAAGTTGCGTGCTGACCCACGTCACCAACACGATCCAGCTTGCGGAGAGCGGCGCGCCGGTCGATCTCGTGTTCCAGTCGATCGGCGGCACCGAAAAGACCAACCTCTCCTTTGGCATCACGCCGGAAATTCTCGACGAAGCACAGGACGCGGCGCTGGCGCTGAAGCGCGGCACCATCGGCGACGACGTGATGTACTTCGAGACCGGCCAGGGCAGCGCGCTGTCTGCCGATGCGAATTTCGGCGTCGATCAGCAAACCTGCGAGGCGCGCGCCTACGCGCTGGCACGGCGCTACAAGCCGCTGCTGGTGAATACCGTGGTCGGTTTCATCGGCCCCGAATATCTCTACGACGGCAAACAGATCATCCGCGCCGGCCTCGAGGATCATTTCTGCGGCAAGCTGCTCGGCCTGCCGCTCGGTTGCGATATTTGCTACACCAATCACGCCGAAGCCGATCAGGACGACATGGACACGCTGCTCGTGCTGCTGGGTAGCGCCGGCATCAGTTTCATCATGGGCATCCCCGGCGCGGACGACGTGATGCTGAACTATCAGAGCACGTCGTTCCACGATGCGCTGTTTCTGCGCGAAACCATGAATCTCAAGCGCGCGCCGGAATTCGAAGCGTGGCTGCAACGCATGCAGATCACCGATGCCGACGGACGATTGCGCCCGCCCTCACCCAATGCGCTGCTCGGCGGCATGGGCAATCTCAAGTCGCTGGTCGCATGACGGACAAGAACGTGACCGAGTCTCCGTGGGCCGAATGGCGCAGTGTGACCCCGGCGCGGCTGGCGCTCGGCCGCGTCGGCGCAGGCATGCCGACCGACGAGGTGCTGCGTTTCGGCTGGGCGCATGCGATGGCGCGCGATGCGATTCATGCTGCCCTCAACGTGCCGAAACTCGAAACGGCGTTACATGACCAGGGCTGGACCGTCGCGCATACCCACAGCCGCGCGCCGGATCGCACCACTTATCTGCGGCGGCCTGATCTGGGCCGCGTCATCGATCCCGATGAGATCGCGAAACTGCGCACGGTGCCCATCGTGCGCAGTGACGTCTGCATCGTGATCGGTGACGGCCTGTCGTCGCTGGCGATCGACCGCCATGCCGCACCGCTGCTCGCCGCGCTGAAGCCGCTTCTTGCAGACGAACTAAAGCAAGCGCCCGCGATTATCGCCACGCAAGCGCGGGTCGCGCTGGCCGACGAGATCGCAGAACTATTGCAAGCGAAGCTCTCGATCATGCTGATCGGCGAACGGCCGGGCCTGAGTTCGCCGGACAGCCTCGGCATTTACATCACGCACGCGCCGTTCCGCGGCCGTAACGATGCCGGACGCAACTGCATTTCCAATGTGCGCCCTGAGGGGCTGAGCTACGCCGCCGCCGCGTTCAAGCTGGCGTGGCTGGTGCGCGAGGCGCTGGGCCGTGGCCTCACCGGCGTCGATCTGAAGGACGAAAGCGATCTGGCGCTGCTGAAATCAAAAGCAACGAACCAGATCACAGGCTGATAGTTCGCACAGCGCACATAAAAAAGCCGCCAGCGTCGCAAGACGCTGGCGGCAAATGCCCCAGCCCAAAAAGGGGCGCCGCTCAAAAACTGGAGTAAATGAGCGGCACGAGTGAACTAGCACAATCGGACTACGAAAAAATGTCGCGCGAAGACCGCGCGGCCCCAACTCCGCCAGTAAGCTTAACGAGCTGCTGCGATCGCGGCCTTCGCTGCCTCGATGTCGCCGGGCCCGCCGACCGACACGCCGACCGCGCCGTCAGCAATGCGCTTGACCAGACCGGACAGCACCTTGCCCGCGCCGATTTCGAGGAAATGCGTCACGCCCTGCGACGCCATCCACGCCACGCTCTCGCGCCAGCGCACCGTGCCGGTCACCTGCTCGACCAGCCGCTTGCGGATTTCGTCCGGATCGGTGATCGCCGACGCCAGCACGTTGGACACCACCGGCACCTTCGGCTTGTTGATGGTCACGCCAGCAAGCGCATGCGCCATCGCATCCGCCGCGGGCTGCATCAGACGGCAATGGAACGGCGCAGACACCGGCAACAACATCGCGCGCTTGGCGCCCTTGGTCTTGGCAATCTCAAGCGCGCGCTCGACCGCGGCCTTGTCGCCGGAGACGACCACCTGCCCGCCGCCGTTGTCGTTGGCTGCCTGACAGACCTGACCTTGCGCAGCCTCCTCGGCCACCGCGACCGCGGCGTCGTAATCAAGCCCGAGCAGCGCCGCCATTGCGCCGACGCCCACCGGCACGGCCTTCTGCATGGCGAGGCCGCGCGTGCGCAGCAGCTTCGCCGTGTCGCTGATAGAGAAACTGCCAGCCGCGGCCAGCGCGGAATATTCACCGAGCGAGTGACCGGCGACGAACGCCGCATCGCGCGCGATATCGATACCGGCTTCGGTTTCCAGCACGCGCAGCGTCGCCAGCGACACCGCCATCAGTGCAGGCTGGGCGTTCTCGGTGAGTTGCAGCGTTTCCGCAGGCCCCTCCCAGATAATCGCCGTCAGCTTTTCGCCGAGCGCCGCATCGACTTCGTCGAACACAGCCTTGGCTGCCGGAAATGCGTCGGCGAGCGCCTTGCCCATGCCGACCGCCTGCGATCCCTGACCGGGAAAGGTGAATGCTGCTGTCATGAAAGTCCCCAAAAGTGAGCAGGCCGTAAGACACCGCCGGGGCCACGGGTGTCAAGCTGTGGTGCGGTGAACCCCATGAACAACCAGACCCGGTCGGCCACCGGACGGCTCGCCCAGCGGCCCGGCAGGCCATTGGCCGACGGAACCCTCTCCTTGGATGCGAGTTTTCCCTTGGGGCACCCAGTGGAGTGCGCACCATGGAAAATGATCCTCGCAAGCCACAGACGCTAGCGCTGGCGCCGGTCCTGATCTTCGCGCTGGTTCTCGCCGCCGTATTCGGGGCGGCGCTGATCACCACATTTGACCGTACCCCGATGGTCGTGACCGCCACAGACACCGCACCGCCAGGCACAACGGGCCTGGCAAAATCCCGTCCGACTACGGAGCGCCGATGATCGTGAGTAACAATTCGGACGACACGGTTGGCGGCAAACGCGCCTACCACAAGTTCCTCTGGGGCGCGGCCATCGGCGCCGTTATCCTCGGCGGCGCCTTGGGTTATTCCAGCCAGCGGATGGACGTCGGCAAGGTTTTTCCGATTGTTGGCGCCCCCTCCTTCCCGATTACCCCTCATACGGAAGCGCCAAGGCTGGCGGACACAAAATAGGGGTAACAAGCGGCCGAGGCTCCTAAAAGCTTCGGCAAAATGGGCCTTTGAGGGGTTTTTCAGGCCTCCATAAGCCCTGTTTTGCCTTGCAACCAGCCCCAGAATCCTTATAACCGCGCCATCCGTGGATCCCGGCCGGGAGCTGAACGGACGGTCTCACCAATCATCTTCGATTGTTGCGGCAGGACCAGTCGGTCCGTCGTCCCGTGCTTCCGCCTTCTGAGCAATATCGAGGTCCTTTCCGAAGGTCTCGAAGGGCTTGCCGCCAGGAACCGCGCTAACACTGGAAAGGACTCCCATGCCTCTTTACGAGCATGTTTTTCTCGCGCGTCAGGATGCGAGCGCCCAGCAGGTCGAGGAATTCACCACGCAGATTACCGGCGTGATCGAAGGTCTCGGCGGCAAGGTCACCAAGACCGAGAACTGGGGCGTGCGCTCCCTCACCTATCGCATGAACAAGAACCGCAAGGCTCACTTCATGCTGCTCAACATCGACGGCCCCGCAGCGGTGGTCGCCGAGATCGAGCGTCAGGAACGTATCAACGAAGACGTCATCCGTTATCTCACCGTCCGCGTCGACGCGCTGGAGGAAGGTCCCTCCGCCATGATGCGCAAGGCCGATCGTGACCGCGATGAGCGCGGTGGCGGCGGCTTTCGCGGCGATCGTGAAGGCGGCGGATTCCGTGGCGGCGACCGCGAAGGCGGTGGCTTCCGTGGTGACCGCGGTCCGCGCCGTCCGCGTGACGAAGACGCAACCGCGTCGGTAGAGGAGTAAGAACCATGGCTGAAGCAGGTGCACGCCGTCCGTTCTTCCGCCGCCGTAAAACGTGCCCGTTCACGGGCCCGAACGCGCCGAAGATCGACTACAAGGATTCCAAGCTGCTGATGCGTTACGTGTCCGAGCGCGGCAAGATCGTGCCGAGCCGCATCACGGCCGTATCGGCAAAGAAGCAGCGTGAACTCGCCCGCGCCATCAAGCGCTCGCGGTTCCTCGGTCTGCTGCCTTACGTGATCCGCTAAACGATACAGCGAGCGCGCGGCATTCGCGCGCTCGCTCACTTTCTCGACGTTTATTTCTCATAACACGCTGGTGTCACGCCTGACGTGGATGGTTGGGGTTCCTGGAACCTCTAACTGCTCGAAAGGAGCAGGACAGCTGATGATGACAGGACTTCTTATTGCACTGGCGGCCGGCCTCGCGTCGGCGACGATGTTCGCGTCCATCATTTCGGGCGCGCTGATGTCGCTTGTGCTGTTTTATCTCGCGCCGCTGCCGCTGATGGTCGCGGCGCTCGGCTGGGGATCGGCCACCGCGCTGATCGGCGGCGTCATCGCAGCACTCGGCCTCGGTGCCATCTTCGGCATTCCCTACATGGCGGCGTTCGCACTCACCGTCGCGCTGCCCGCGTGGTGGCTCGGGCATCTGACGCTGCTGGCGCGTCCGGTCTCGAACGATCCGCAACTCGCGAACCTCGCGCCCGCGCTCGATTGGTATCCGACCGGACGCATCCTGATGTGGGCCGCGGTGTTTGCAACCATCACCACGATCAGTGCGATGCTGACGCTCGGCACCGATGCCGACACCATCAACGCCTCATTGCGCCGTGGCCTGATGCGCATCATGGGCAGCCGGGGCACATCCGCGGGCGAAAGTGAACGCGTGGTCGATGCACTCGTCGCGATCGCGCCGGGCGCGGCGACCATCATCGCGATGATGACGCTGACACTCAATCTGTGGCTGTCGGCGAAAATCACCACCACATCCGGCCGGCTGAAGCGGCCGTGGCCCGACCTGCGCACCACCACGCTGCCGAGGATGGTGCTGGCCGCGCTGCTGGTCGCCATCCTGCTCTGCTTTGTCGGCGGACTGCTGGCGATGCTGGCGCAGATCACAACGGCCGCACTGCTGATGGCCTATGCCGCCACCGGCTTCGCGGTGTTGCACACGGTGACTCAGACTTTCTCGGGCCGCTCCTTCGTACTGGGAGCCGCCTACGTCGGCACGCTGCTCATCGGCTGGCCGCTACTTGGAATGGTCGGCCTCGGTCTCGCCGATGCAATTTTTGGAATTCGACAAGCCTACTGGACGCGGCACGGGCCACCGCCCATGCCGACAACCTGACATTCAACTGAACTCGACATCATCAACTCAATTCAGACATCGAACGGAGAACTCAAATGGAAGTCATTCTGCTGGAACGCGTGGCCAAGCTCGGCCAGATGGGCGACGTGGTCAAAGTGAAGGACGGGTTCGCCCGCAACTTCCTGCTCAAGCGCAACAAGGCGCTGCGCGCGACCAAGGAAAACCGCGAGAAGTACGACGGCATGAAGGCCGACCTCGAGGCCAAGAACATCAAGGCCAAGGGTGAAGCCACCGAGGTCGCCAAGAAGATCGACGGCCGCAACGTCGTCATCATCCGTCAGGCGTCGGAAACCGGCCAGCTTTACGGTTCGGTCTCGGTGCGCGACATCATGGCCGCGCTCGAAGCCGACGGCGTTTCGCTGAACCGTCAGCAGGTGTTGCTCGACGCGCCGATCAAGGTCATCGGCCAGCACAAGATCACCATCGCGGTGCATCCTGAAGTCGAAGTGCATGTGTCGACGACGGTTGCTCGCTCCGAAGCGGAAGCCGAGCGCATCAACCGCGGCGAAGACGTCAACAGCCGTCAGGAAGACCGCGACGCAGCCGCCGAAGCCATCGCTGCTGCCGGCGAGTTCTTCGATCCGGAAGCCCAGCACGACGACGTCGTCGAACCGGCCGCTCCTGCCGAAGAGAAGTAAGGACACCGATGTTCAGTCATGGCCGGGCTCGTCCCGGCCATCCCGATCATGAAGGCGCAGTGCCTGATCAATCGAGATCACCGGGACAAGCCCGGTGATGACATCGGGGATATGTCGACTTCGCTCAAACAAGCCCGGTCTCGTTGAGGCCGGGCTTTTTGTTTAACTGACCACCTTCGGCGCGATGGCCTGATCGATCATCGCAATCGATGCCAGCGCAGTCGCGGTGTGTTTCTCCGCGCCGTCGATGACGCAGAACACGTCGGCCGCGACGACCGACACTTGCCGTCCCGGCTTCACGACGCGCGCGCGGCAGATCAATCGATCCCCCGACGCCGGTGCGAGCAGGTTCAGCTTGTACTCGGCGGTCAGCGCCGCCTGCCCCTTCACTGTCGCAGCCGCAATCGTGGTTGCGTTGTCGATCAGGAATGCGGTGACGCCGCCGTGGAAGAACCCGTTCTGCTGCAACAACTCCGGCCGGCGATCCACCGATAGCACACAGCCGCCGCGCGTGAGATCGGTCACTTCCGCGCCGACGTGAGTCATGAATCCCTGCCGCATGACGTTGTTGCGGATGAGCGCGGCGAGCGGCGTGAACTCTGTATCTGTCTGAAGCATTATCGGCCTCCCTTTGCCGTCAGCGCGCGAACGGCGCATGCGATCAGCGCATCGGCATGATCGCGCGGATCGGATGGATCGCGGCCCGACAGCCAAGCGCGGCAAACAAACTGCGCGGGCCCGATGATCTGGCTGAAGAACAGCGAGGCTTGCATCGGGAGCAGTTCACCGCTCGCGACCAATGGCGCGCGCCATGCCTCGACGCCTTCCGCAACCGTCGCGTTCCGCGCCTTGCGCGCGTCGCGCACATCCTGCGCCCACTCGCTGCGCGAGATCTCGAACAGAAAATTGGCTTCGCTGCGGTTGTTGACCACCCAATCCAGATGCGTGCGGATCAGGCGCGCGATGCCCTCCTCCGCGCCAGGCGGCGGATCGATCACGTCAAGCATCGCGATGTGGTAGCGCCGCAGCAGTTCGAGAAACAGCGTCCCTGCCAGTTCGCGCTTCGAGTTGAAGAAGTGGAAGAAGCTGCCGTTGGATGCACCGGCGCGTTCGCGGATCGCGGCCACTGTCGCGCCCTCGAAACCGTCCTGATCGAACACCGCCAAAGCGGCAGTCAGCAGATCGTCGCGCGCACCGGCCATCGTTACTCCTTGTCAATTAGAGTATCGCTCTAGAGCGTAACTCCAGTCAAGGCGGCAGTCAGCACGCGGCAACCAGTTGCGCAGCCAAATGGCGAATTTAGCGGGAGATCGGCGGAGCCGGGTTTCCGGCCGGAACCGGCGGCGGACCGGCCGAAACCACGGGTTTCGGCGTCGGCGCAGGCCCGATGTCGATAGTCAGCGGACCCGACGGTGCATCATCCTTCGGGGGAGCCACGGCCACTTCGGCAGGCTTTGTGGCCTCCTTCGGCGCGGGCGTCACGGCCGGTACCGGGTCCGGACGCGTGCCGTCCACCTTGGCGGTCTCGGTCTTGGCGGCGTCCTTGGCCGCATCAGCCTTATCCGCGTCCGGCTTCGCATCCGCAGCCGGCGCATCCTTCGGCGCCTCGTGCCGGGCTTCGATCTTCGGCGGCACAGGGTCTTTTCCGGCCTTGGCAGCCTCTCGGGCAGCTTGCCTCGCTGCCCTTCGTTCCGCTGCGGCCTTCTGCCGGGCGGTCAGCGTCTGAGGATCAGGTGCACCGGTCTGCAATCCGTCGGCGTCCGGTCCTGTCGCCTCGCGCGTCGGCTTGCGGCCCTTGGCGGCCTGCTCGGGACCCGGCTCCTGGGCCGGTTTCGGGCCGGTTTTCGCCTCCTGACCCTGTCTGGTCAGATTGCCCCCGCCGGGCGCTGCATTTGCTGCGCCGTTGGAGAGCACATAAGCACTCATGGCCGCGGCCATGTCGGTGCTCGTGGTGTAGTGCTGGCGCAGGAAGCCCGGCAACGATCCGGGCGAAACACTTTTCAGCAATCCGCGCGAACTCTTGTGGCAGAGCGAGCAGGTGCTGGAGAAAATCTGGGAGGGAGGCTTACCGGCTTCGAGATTCTGTGCATCCGCCGGGATCGCCCCGAAACAGCCCAACACGAAAGCCACCGCCGCCAAAATGAGCGCTCGGCTCAACATCCAAGGTCTCCAAATCCATAGCTATTCAAAGGACGGATGGCGGTTCACCCCTGCCCTCAGCCTCGGGTCACCTTTAGCGGATTATGACGCGAATGGAAGCACCGAGATTTCGCATCAGGGTAACGTTGTTGATATTGCTGGGAGCTTCGTTCTAGCCCCCTAATGTCCGAATTAAATTCCGGTGCCGGGGGTGAAGCAGAAGACGTCCGCGCTGTACGCACGCTCAGGTCTGGGCGCGCAGAGATGGCTGCGCCCGTCGGGATTGTCTCGTCTCTGCTCGACTTTCTCAGGAGGAACACGAAGCCACTTCCCGTCTTCACGGCGCCTGGCAAACCAGACGCCGCCTTCTTCGATGCGGGCTTCTGTCGGGTAGCAGTCGTGTTGGCTACAGCAGGAGAGATGAGGATTATCCGGCCTCATCCATGTTGAATAAAACTTCTCGTGAATTGGCTCGTCCTCCGCCGGATGTTGATGTTGCGCGGATGCGCTGACGGCCCCGAACAAAAGTCCGGCAGACATCAAGCCAACGATGCCGCGCCAAGTGATCACAAGCACCACTCCGGCCACGGTCCCGGCACAAGCCGGGACTCATTGAGACTCTATCACCGTCACAACCAGAGAAAAAACGCAGCCCGCCGGACTGATCCGGACGACGACCAAGAAACTTAAAGCGATAGCCCCCGGTTACGGACACTTCGCAACTGCGTGAGCCGGTTACAGACCAACGAAGCCGCTCACTTTTGGCATGCCGCCATCGGCTCACCGGACAAAAACGCAGAGCAGCCTTCCGCGATCGCGGCCTAGGGCAAATTGCGATTGAAACCGGAACAAAAATTACCAACATTTAGATGCATGTGAGACCACTTTGGATCGTTGGACATGCGTTCGATGGATCGATTGCTGCGGTTTTTCCTGAGCCAGTTCATTCGGCGCGGCTCGGTGACGTTTACGACGCCGAGCGGGACTTCCTTCACCTGCGGCGACGGCACAGGAAAGCCGGTCGCGGTGAGATTTCTGACAAAGGAAGCCGAACGGCACCTGTTGCTCGACCCGGAACTCGCGCTCGGCGAAATCTACACCGACGGCGACTTCGTGGTCGAAACCGGTACGATGACCGATCTGTTGGAAATCGTGCTCGGCCAGCCCGACCTGGTGCCGCGCTGGTCCAGGGTCCGGTGGTGGCTTCGCTACCTGATCCGGCACTGGCAACAGTTCAATCCGCCCGAGCGTTCGAAACGCAACGTCGCCAGTCACTACGATCTCGACGGCCGGCTCTATCGGCTCTTCCTCGACGCCGACATGCAATATAGCTGCGCCTACTTCGAGACGCCGGATTCCACGCTCGATGACGCGCAGCTTGCCAAGAAGCGCCATCTCGCCGCCAAGCTACAGGTCAAGCCGGGCCAGCGCGTCCTCGACATCGGTTCGGGCTGGGGCGGGCTCGGTCTTTATCTCGCGGAAATGACCGGAGCGAACGTCACCGGCGTCACCCTGTCGGAAGAACAGCTCGGCGTCGCCAATGCGCGCGCCGGAGAACTGAACCTGACCGACCGCGCGCAATTCCGCTTGCAGGATTACCGCGAGACGCCCGGCCCGTTCGATCGCATCGTCTCGGTCGGCATGTTCGAGCATGTCGGCGTCGACTACTACGACACTTATTTCAAGCGCTGCGCGGAACTGCTTACCGACGACGGCGTGATGATGCTGCATGCCATCGGCCGTCCGGAAGGACCCGGCATTACCAACCCGTGGGTCGCAAAATACATTTTCCCCGGCGGGTATATTCCCGCGCTGTCGGAAGTCCTGCCGGCGATCGAGCGGGCGGGACTATTGGTCGCCGACATCGAAATCCTGCGGCTGCACTACGCCGAGACACTCAAAGCATGGCGCGAGCGCTTCCTCGCCCGGCGCGAGGAAGCCGCGAAGCTTTATGACGAACGCTTTGTCCGGATGTGGGAATTCTATCTGGGCGCATCCGAGATGTCGTTCCGCAAGCAGAACGCCATGGTGTTCCAGATTCAGCTCACCAGGAAGCAGGACGCGGTTCCGATCACGCGCGATTACATCGCCCGCGAGGAAGAACGGCTGCGTGGCGTCGAAGCCGCGAAACGTCCGGTGCTGCGGCTGGCGGGCGAATAAACCTAGTGTCCTGAATCCGAAGCTCGCTTCATGTTGCAGCATTATCGGTAGCGAGTTTCGGATTCAAAAGGACACTGGAAAACTATGATTCTGGTGTGGTTTTGGTTCGCAAGTCCGCAAAACCGCGCCGTAGAAATGATGAGGACTTGCGAACCACCACACCAGGGGCTGGCGCAGGCGCATAGGCCGGTCAAGCGCTGATGACAATCCAGGTTTCATTCGAAACAAGTTGTGTGAATCGTGCATAAGACCATATGGCGCTTTCACCCTGCCCTGCCGCGGTGCTTGATACGCGCCCCGTATTCGCCGAATTGGAAGCATACTCTCTCACTATGGCCATTACTGATTCGAACATTATCAAGCTCGCGCCGGAAGCCGGCACGCCGGCCTACCGGGTTGCGCCTCATAATATCGAGGCCGAACAGGGACTTCTCGGCGCCATCCTGGTCAACAACGACGCCTTTTACCGCGTCTCGGACTTCCTCGAGCCGAAGCATTTCTTCGAGCCGATCCATCAACTGTTTTTCGAGACCGCAGGCAGCCTGATCCGCGCCGGCAAGATCGCGACCCCGGTCACCCTGAAGACTTTCGTTCCGGCAGACACCGACCTCGGTGGCATGACGGTCGCACAATACCTCGCTCGCCTCGCCGCAGAGGCCACCACCATCATCAACGCCCAGGATTATGGGCGCACTGTCTACGATCTCTCGATCCGGCGCGATCTCATTCGCGTCGGCGAGGACATGGTCAACGTCGCGTTCGACGCGCCGGTGGACTTCGCGCCGCGCGCGCAGATCGAGGACGCGGAAAAGAAGCTCTACGACCTCGCCGAGTCCGGGCGCTACGACGGCGGCTTCCAGAAATTCTCCAAGGCGCTGACCGTGGCCGTCGATATGGCCGCCGCCGCTTACAGCCGCGACGGCAATCTGTCGGGGCTCGCGTCCGGGCTGCGCGAAATGGACACCAAAATGGGCGGCTTGCAGCCGTCCGACCTGATCGTCCTTGCAGGCCGCCCAGCGATGGGCAAGACGGCGCTTGCGACCAACATCGCTTTCAATATCGCGCAGAAGTGGCGCGGCGAAGTACAGGCCGACGGCCAGATGAAGTCGGTCGATGGCGGCATCGTCGGATTCTTCTCGCTCGAAATGTCGGCGGAGCAGTTGGCGACCCGTATTCTGGCCGAGCGTACCGGAATCTCCTCAAGCTCGATCCGACGCGGCGACATCGGCGAGCGGGATTTCGATAAGATCCGCGACCATTCCATAGAGATGCAGAACCTGCCGTTTTATGTCGACGACAGCGGCGGCCTGTCGATCTCGCAGCTCACCGCGCGGGCGCGGCGGCTGAAGCGGCAAAAGGGTCTCGATCTCCTGATCATCGACTACATCCAGCTCTTGTCAGGGTCGGGCAAACGCTCGGACAACCGCGTGCAGGAAATCACCGAGATCACCACGGGCCTCAAGGCCCTGGCCAAGGAGCTGAGCGTTCCGATCATCGCGCTCTCGCAGTTGTCGCGTCAGGTCGAAAACCGCGAAGACAAGCGCCCGCAACTGTCCGACTTGCGCGAATCCGGATCGATCGAACAGGACGCCGACGTCGTGCTGTTCGTCTATCGCGAGGAATACTATCTCCAGAGCAAGGAGCCCCGCCCCGGTACGCCCGAACACGCGAAATGGGCGCTCGATATGGAAAACGTGCACGGCAAAGCCGAGGTCATAATCGGAAAGCAGCGTCACGGCCCCACCGGCACCATCAATCTGCAGTTCGACGCGAGCGTCACGCGGTTCGGCGATCTCACGCATGACGGCCAGTTGCCCGAGCGATTTGGCTGATCGGGTGTACTTTCGCGCGCAAAGAGTATGCTAGAGTCTGGTTCAACATTCTGAATCAAACTCGCTGCGAACCTTTGCTGAGCCAATGACTCCTGCTTCCGATCTCAAGTCCGCGACATCCGATAGCACTGTGGCGAACACCGCCGACGTGCGCTTGCCTCCCAGCGCGACCGGTATCCTGACCATCGACCTCGACGCCATCGTCGCCAACTGGCGCAAGCTCGAAAGCAAGGCTGTGCCCGCGGATTGCGCGGCCGTCGTGAAGGCCGATGCTTATGGCTGCGGCATCACCCAGGTTACCCGTGCGCTGGCGCGGGCGGGATGCAGAACCTTCTTCGTCGCCACACTGGACGAGGCGCGCGCGGCGCGCGAGGTCACGCCCACCTCGGCCATCTACGTGCTCGATGGATTCTTTCCGGGTTCGGGAGATCAGTTTGCGAAAATCGATTGCCGCCCGGTAATCGGCGACGCCACCGAACTTGCCGAGTGGGACGCGTTCCGCAAGACCAGCGGCTGGGAAGGTCAGGCAGCCATCCACATCGATACCGGCATGAACCGTCTTGGCTTCCGCGTCGTGGAAGCGCAGGCGCTGCTGCCGCGGATCAAGAACGGAAATCACGGCATCTCGCTGGTGATGAGCCATCTCACCAGCGCCGAGATGCTGCACGATCCGGCGAATGGACGGCAGGTGACGGCGTTTCGCGAAATCGCGTCGCAGTTCTCCGGTGTTCCCGCTTCGCTGTCGAACTCCTCCGGCATTTTTCTCGGGCCCCAATTCCATTTCGATCTTGTGCGTCCGGGTGCGGCTCTCTACGGCGTCAATCCGACGCCGGAAGCCGATACGCCAATGCTGCCTGTGGTCGATCTCAAGGTGCGCGTGGCGCAGGTCCGCAACATCGAGAAAGGCGAGCACGTCGGATACGGCGGCACCTGGACCGCGCGGCAGCCAACCCGATTGGCAATCGTCACGGCAGGTTACGCCGACGGATATTTCCGCGCCGCAGGCAGCATCGACAACATGCGCAGTGCGGAAGCCATGATAGCCGGGAAACGTTGCCCGATCGCCGGGCGGATCTCGATGGATCTGATGGCGATCGACATCACGGCCCTCCCGCCCGGCGCAACCCGGCGCGGCACGCTGGTGTCACTCCTCAACAACGAGATCACTGTCGATACGCTCGCGCACCACTTCGGCACCATCGGCTATGAAGTGCTGACCAGTCTCGGCCGGCGCTATACCCGCGTCTACAAAGGCGGCGAGTAACGGCATGATCCCGAAAGTGGGCATGCCCAAATAAAAAGAAGGACAATCGCATGCCCGATGTCGTGGAATTCAAACCCGGAAACTACAAATTCATCGTCTCGCCCGGCGGGCCGTTCTCAAGCGGTGTCGCGGCGATGCCCGGCTTCGCGCTGCGCCGGGTGCGCTTCGCGCATCCGGTCCCGATGGCCGACGGCTTCGCCTTCATCAAGGCGCATCTCGAACGCGAAGGCCGCCCCATCACCGCGCTGGCCGCCTGCGAACTGCGCTCGCCAGCAGCGATGACGGGCGAACAGTTTCAGGCCTTCAACGGTGAGTATCTGAAGACGCTGCATCAGTGGGGCTGCAAGGCAGGCGACATCAATCCGCTGGCGCGCAGCAATCTCGCGCCGATCACGGAAATCCCGAGCGAGGCAATGTTCTTCGCCTTCACCTATACCGTTCCGGAAGCCGGAGCCTCCAGCGATTTCCTGATTTCAGGTTTCCCCGAGATCAAGGACGGTGCCGTCGTGGGTGGCCGCGACGTATCCTTAAAGGGACTCGATCTGAAAGCGCGCTTCGTCATGGGCACGCTGCGCGAGCGCGTCGCTGCGCTCGGCTGCGACTGGACCAAGGTTACCGCCGCGCAGATCTACACCGTGCACGACATCCGTCCGCTGCTCGATACGGTGTTTGCTGAAGACAAGGTGAGCCAGATCGGCCTTGCCTGGTATCCGGCGTGGCCGCCGGTGATCGGCCTGGAGTTCGAAGTCGACGTGCGCTGCGTGCGCACCGAACTGGTGATCGACGCGAGCTAAGGGCAACAAAAAGCCGTCACCCTGAGGTGCGAGCCGCATGGCGGCGAGCCTCGAAGGGCGACGGCGAAAGCTTAATGCAATCGTCATCCTTCGAGGCTCGCCAAGATGGCTCGCACCTCAGGATGACGGACACCAATAGCGGTTACTTCGCGGTCCGCTTCTTCAGCACCATGTTGCCGACCAGCAGAAATTTCTGCGCGCGCTTTCCGTTGTCGACTTCGGTCGTGTAGATGTTGCCCTTGGAATCCAGCGCGAGATTGTGGACCCAGTGGAAGTCGCCGGCCATGCGGCCGTTGCGGCCGAAGCGCCCGACAATCTCTCCGGTATCGCGCTTGAGCGTGCGGACCTCGTTGTTGGCGCCGTCGGCATTCATAAGAAACGTCTGGTTGGGATCGTTCCAGATTTCGAGATCCCATACCGAGCCGTTCGCCAGCGTGTCCTTCTCGATGAACATCTCCTTCACGAAGCTGCCATCCTTTTTGAACACCTGAATACGGTCGTTCTGACGGTCGCACACATAGACCAGTCCATCCTTTGCGATCCGCACACAGTGCACCGGGTTGGCGAACTGCCGCGACGGCGGCGCATCCGGATTGTAGGCCCCCATCTTCTCGTCGGTCGGCGGCTTGCCGTAGGCGCCCCACATCCGCTTGAACGCGCCGGTCTCGGAGTCGAACACGATGATGCGGTGGTTGTAGTAGCCGTCCGCAACATAAATCTCATTCGCGGCGGTATCGACGGTCATGTTGGCCGGACGTCCAAGGCGCGTGGTGTCCTTGCTGTCGGTCTGCGGGCCGGACTTGCCGATCTGCATCACGAACTTGCCCTCGCGGGTGAATTTCAAAATCTGTCCGTCGGTCTCGCCATTGCCTGCGAGCCAGACGAAACCTTTCGCATCGACGAAGATGCCATGCTCGTTGGCTGGCCAGTCGTAACCCTCGCCCTTGCCGCCCCACGCCTTGATCAGATTGCCTTCCTGGTCGAACTCCATCACCGGCGGCGCAGGCATGCAGCACTTCGTGCGCGGCGGATTGAAGCTTGCCGCCTTCTCGTCGTCGGTCAGCGAGCGCGGCCGCTGCACCACCCAGATGTGATCCTGCGCATCGACCGCGACGCCCGCGGCCTGTCCCATGATCCAGTTATTGGGCAGCGGCTTCGGCCACTGTGCGTCGACCTGAAATTTCGGTGCGTCAGCGGCATGAACCGCGCTTGTGAGGACAAGGCCGGCAATTGCGGCAATCCATTTCATGGCGTCATTCCCTTATTGCCGCGTCATGCCGGCAATAACCGGTCACGCGCGATCATTGTTTTTACTTGGATGCGCGAGCCGTTACGGCAGGACGCATTCATCTCGCGCTATTCATTCCGGCACGCCTGCCAGACGATAGCCTTCCGCCAGCTTCGCGACATCCTGATCCCGCCGCAACGGAAATCGCTCGCGGATCATTGAAATCCGCATCACCGAACTGATTTGCTGTGCCGCCTCCCATGCCTTCCGTGCGGCATCGGTCTGTCCGAGCAGCGCGTGCGCCGCGATGATGACGCCGTGAGCGCCCAGGAACCTCGGATTGGCACGCCGCGCCAGCTCAGCCCACCGGAGCGCCTTTTCATAGTGATCCAAGAAGAATGCCGCCTGCGCGAGCGCGGTGTAGGTGCTGAAGATCGACGAATCCAGCGGGCTCAAACGCAATGCGCGTTTGCAGTACTCCGTTGCTTCCTCATGGTTGCCGAGCAGGACATTGATCGCACCCCGGAACGACCAGGCAAACGCGGAGTTCGGGCTGTCAGTCGTCGCGCGCTCCAGATAATCGCCAGCCTGCTCAACTTCGTCGGCCAGCAATGCGAGCGTCCAGCCCGCCTGCCCCAGAACGAAGGTATCCCTTCTCCCGAGCTCGATGGCTTTGCGGGCAGCGCGGATCGCTTCGTCGCCGACATGGACACCGCGATGCGGAAATTGATTTTCCGGCTCGCCGGGGCTTCGCTGTTGGCGTTGGCCAGAGCTTCCTGTGCCGCGACCGCACATTGAACCGCATCGACCGCGCTGCCGAACTCCGCCAGCACGCTGTCGCCGGCTGTGTTGGCGATCCGGCCGCGGTGCGACGCGATCAGTTCGTCCATGATCCGCCTGCGTTCGGTCAGATCGCGGAACGTCCCGACCTCGTCGGCGCCCATCAGGCGGCTGAACCCTTCCACGTCGGCTGCGAAAATGGCCACCAGTCGCCGCTCGGTGTCATCAGATGTGGCCAAAGCGAACTCCCCGTTACGTCTGAACAGTTTGCTATGGCGGCCCCTCGCCCGTCCAGCCGGGAAGGGTTTTGCGTCAACGCGGATTGAACACGCGCGAACACCTCGCGTGATGACAGTTCATCGCGCTTTGCCGGGCCGGAAATTCAGGTTGACTTTTGCCGCAAAATAACGAACAAAAGAAGAACAAACATGCAGACGGTTTTGAAGGACGGAATTCTTAATGGCCCGCGCCGCAGTTCTCTCCTTCGTCTGCCAGAATTGCGGAGCCGCCTACAATAAATGGCAGGGCAAGTGCGAGTCCTGCGGCGAGTGGAACACGCTGTCGGAAGAAGACACGACCGGCGCCACCTCCATGCCCGCGAATTTGCGCCCCAAACGCAAGGGCCGGCCCTTCGCGCTGGAAACCCTCACCGGCTCGAGCCCTGAAGCCCCTCGCCTGTCGTCCGGAATGGGCGAACTCGATCGCGTCACCGGCGGCGGCTTCGTGCGCGGCTCGGTGCTGCTGGTCGGCGGCGATCCCGGCATTGGAAAATCGACACTGCTGACCCAGGCTACCAGCCTGATGGCCCGCGCGGGGCATCGCGTGGTCTATATCTCGGGCGAAGAAGCCGTCGCACAGGTCCGCCTTCGCGCCGCGCGTCTCGGCCTTGCCGACGCCGCCGTGCAACTGGCCGCGCAGACGTCCGTCGAAGACATCATCGCCACGCTGTCGGAAGGAACGCCGCCCCGTCTGGTGGTGATCGATTCCATCCAGACCATGTGGACCGACACCGTCGAATCCGCGCCCGGCACGGTGACGCAGGTTCGCGCATCGGCACAGGCACTCATTCGTTTCGCGAAGAAGTCCGGCGCGGCGCTCATTCTTGTCGGCCACGTCACCAAGGACGGCCAGATCGCCGGTCCCCGCGTGGTCGAGCACATGGTCGATGCAGTAATGAGCTTCGAGGGCGAAGGCTCGCAGCAGTTCCGCATCCTGCGTGCGGTGAAGAACCGCTTCGGCCCGACCGATGAAATCGGCGTCTTCGAGATGACCGGCCTCGGTTTGCGCGAAGTCTCGAATCCATCCGAACTGTTCCTGTCCGAGCGCGATCTCGGCAGCCCCGGCACCGCCGTGTTCGCCGGTCTTGAAGGCACGCGTCCCGTGCTGGTCGAATTGCAGGCGCTGGTCGTTCCGACAACGCTCGGAACACCGCGCCGCGCCGTGGTCGGCTGGGAATCGAGCCGCCTGTCGATGGTGCTGGCGGTGCTGGAGGCGCATTGCGGGGTCAAGCTCTCCGGCTACGACGTCTATTTCAACGTCGCCGGCGGCCTGCGGATCAACGAGCCTGCGGCCGATATGGCGGCGGCAGCGGCGCTGGTGTCGTCGCTCGCCAACGCGCCGTTGCCGGTCGATGCGGTCTATTTCGGCGAAATCTCGCTGTCCGGCGCGGTGCGGCCGGTGGCGCAGACCTCAGCCCGGTTGAAGGAAGCCGCCAAGCTCGGTTTCGGCCGCGCCGTGCTGCCGGAAAATGCGCGCGGCGATACCGGCGGCGACGCCGGATTGTCGCTTAATACGGTGGGATCGCTCACGTCGCTGGTGGCCGACATTGCCGCACGGGGCCGTAAAGCCACAGGTCCTGCGAAAACCGCAGCTTCAGGCTGAATCAAGCCTGTTGAGAACCAAACGCGACGTGACGCTGGCGTGACCGGCCGCTATATAGCCCGCGAGTTTCGACGGCTGCCGATTGCGCCTCTCTACGGATCGTTAACCGCAACAGGCGATCTAGGAGAGCGATGCAGTTTTGCCGTTGATGTCTGGGTTTTTGCGGGTTCCCGGCCCTTGCGGGACGTGCGATATGGCCGTCAGCTATCTGGACCTGAGACAACCTGATTCGGGGTTTTGAAACTGAAAGCGGATCTGACCAGCCGATGCCGATAACGCTTCTCGACATTATCGTTCTTGCCGTGATGCTGTTGTCGGGCCTTCTGGCGATGATCCGCGGCTTTATGCGCGAGATTTTGTCGATTGCCGCCTGGGGCGCAGCGGCCCTGACCACGCTCTACGCCTATCAGAAGCTGCTGCCGACCGCGAAGACCTACTTCAACAACGAAACCGTCGCGGCGGTGGCCGTTGTGGCCGGTGTGTTCATTCTGACGCTGATCGTGGTGTCGATCATCACTGTGCGCATCTCGGATATGATCCTCGATTCGCGGATCGGCGCGCTCGACCGCACGCTCGGCTTCCTGTTCGGCCTCGCTCGCGGTCTGTTGATCATGGTTGTCGCGTTTTTGTTCTTCGCCTGGCTGGTGCCGGACAAACAACAGCCTGATTGGGTCCGTAACGCCAAGTCGCGGGTGATGTTGCAGGGAACCGGCGATTGGCTGATGGGCCTCTTGCCGGACGACCCCGAGAACACCATCTTGAAGAGGTTCAAGAAAAAGGGCGACGAGGAGCAGACCGATGCTGCTCCCGAACCGCGCACAACGGCAACGGTGGGGAACGACGGCGGGTACGGGAAAACAGCCCGTGACGGTATGAAACAGTTGATCGAAGGCAAAGCCGCAGGACGCTAGATTCAGTTCTAGTCCTGCCTCAGACAAGGGCGCGGTGGACCATATGAAAACCCCTTCCGGCGATCACTCCACTCCACCCTCCAAATCCGACTACGACCTGGATGACGATCTGGACAAGGATCTGAACGGCGACACGCTCCGCGAGGAGTGTGGCGTGTTCGGCATCTTCGGCCATCCGGATGCTGCCGCCATCACGGCGCTTGGGCTTCACGCCCTCCAGCACCGCGGACAGGAAGCCGCCGGCATCGTCACCTACGACGGCCACCGTTTTCATTCCGAGCGCCGCCTCGGCCTCGTCGGCGACACCTTCTCCCGCGCCGAAGTGATCGAACGCCTCCCCGGCAATATGGCCGTTGGCCATGTCCGCTATTCCACCACCGGCGGCACCATCCTGCGCAATGTGCAGCCGCTGTTCGCCGAATTGAATGCAGGCGGCTTCGCCGTCGGCCACAACGGCAATCTCACCAACGGCCTGACGCTGCGGCGTGAACTCGTCCGCCATGGCGCGATGATGCAATCGACCACCGACACCGAGGTGATCCTGCATCTGGTTGCGCAATCGAAGCGCGGCCGTTTCATCGAGCGCTACATTGAAGCTCTTCGCGCGATCGAGGGCGCCTATGCGCTGGTATCGCTGACCAACAAGAAGCTGATCGGCGCACGCGATCCGCTCGGCATCCGCCCGCTGGTGCTAGGCGAACTCGACAACTGCCCGATCCTTGCTTCCGAGACCTGTGCACTCGACATCATCGGCGCGAAGTATGTCCGCGACATCGAGCCCGGCGAAGTCATCGTGTTCGACGAAAAGGGCACGGAGATCCACAAGCCGTTCCCGCCGCAGCCGCCCCGCCCCTGCATCTTCGAATACATCTATTTCTCGCGGCCCGACTCCATCGTCGGCGGCCGCTCGGTCTACGAGGTCCGCAAGGCGTTCGGCGCGCAGCTCGCGCGTGAAAGCCATGTCGATGTCGACGTGATCGTGCCGGTGCCGGATTCCGGCGTCCCTGCCGCGGTCGGCTACAGCCAGCATTCCGGCGTGCCGTTCGAACTCGGCATCATCCGCAACCACTATGTGGGCCGCACCTTCATCCAGCCGACGCAGAGCGTGCGTGAGCTTGGCGTGCGCATGAAGCACGCGCCCAACCGCGCCGCCATCGAAGGCAAGCGCATTATCCTGATCGACGACTCGCTGGTGCGCGGCACCACGTCAAAAAAGATCGTGCGCATGATGCGCGACGCCGGCGCCAAGGAAGTCCACTTCCGCCTCGCCTCGCCGCCGATCATCAATCCGGATTATTACGGCATCGACCTGCCGGACCGCGGCGGGCTTCTGGCTGCGACACATACGCTTGAAGAAATGCGCGACATCATCGGCGCGGACTCGCTGGCGTTCCTGTCGATCGACGGCATGTACCGTGCTATGGGCGAACCGGCGCGCGATCCGGCCAATCCGAAGTTCGCGGATCACTGCTTCACCGGCGCCTATCCGACGCACCTCACCGACCAGACCCAGGTCGAGCAGCCGCAGCACCAGCTCTCGCTGCTGGCGGAAGCGAGCTAAGAGCTTCTCATATTCGGGTGTTGTCCCGCCGCAGCGGGACAACGATGACAGGAAGAGCCTCCGCTTCTCGAACGGCTATGGCTGAGCGTGAGATAAATGGCTCACGATGAAGCCTTCTCCCTCCACCATCATTGATGTCGTGTTCACGACATCAATGTCTGCGACACGCCGCGTTTTCACGGCTGCGGAACGTAGAGGTATGGGCGGCCGGATGATGAGCCGGTCGAGGTCGTTGCGGTTCTGCGGTTCGACGAACTTGACTGCGAAGCCATCGGGCAAAAGCCGGACCACGCGGCCGATGCAGGCGCCAACAGCCAGTGGCGTTCCAATCTCCGGTTGCAATTGCGCGGAAACCGCGACGCCGGAGGCTGACATGTCGATGACAAAGCATGGCTGCGAATTACCGTCAGCCAAGGTCAGAGTGGAATGCGAATTCGCCGGGATGATGCGGGCATCATTCCTGTCGTCACGGATGCTGGGATCCTTCTGCCTCTTTTCCAGCCAGGTGAGTTTGCCCGCGAACTTCTCGCGCATCGCGTGGACCATCTCGAGTTCGACCAGGAAGCCACCGGCAACCGTGTCGCTGATGCGACCATCGAACTTGCCGAAATCGCGGAAATAGGACGTGAGGCGGTCGCCGACCTTTCCGACGACCGGCACCTCGACCATCATCCGGAATGGTGAAACGCGGGTTGTCCGGCAAGCGAAGGTGCGTAATTTTCCCTGCGGATCATACCAGTTGGGAAGCGTGTAGTTGCCGCCAACGGCGACTTTGACGGCCCGCTGCTTGAGAAACTCTTTGACGGACAAGGTGCAATCCTCGCGATAAGGGCCACACGCTGTAGTATGTGGAACTTTACGAGGGAATGATGCGAAAGGCGGTATCATTTTCTGCGGTTATCAGAACCTCCGCCATGAGCCCTCGACTTTAGATAAATTGCGGACAAATCGCCGAGCAGACCCCGCGGCCAGCCTCAGCCGGACTGCATCCGCGCGAGCCACACCGTCAATCCTCCGCAATCCTGATCCTCGACCACATGCTGCACGACTGAAAAGCCGTGCGCGGCGAGAAGCGTTTCGTATTCCGCCGTATCGAGACTGGCGTGATAGAGCGGCTCGCCTTGATACGCGCCGATCGCCTCGCCTGCCCTTGGTCCGCTGGTGAACATCAGCGCTGCACAGGGCTCCGCATGAGCCCGGAACACCGCAAACATGGCGCGCTGATCGTCCGGCGTCAGATGGAAGAAGCTGTTCCAGGCCACAACGCCGCCGAAGCGGCGAGAGAGAGAAACGTCGCGCATGTCGCCCGCGATCCACATCTCATCCGGAAACCGCGAGCAGCACAGGCCGATCAGCGTCGGCGATGAATCGACACCCGTGACGCGATGCCCTGTCTCGATCAGATAGCGCGCGACCGGCTCGCCCGATCCGCATCCGAGATCGAGCACGTCCGCGCCGGCGGGCATGACATCCCTGAATCGCTCGAACCAGGTGCGCTCGACCAGCCGCCTGCCGCGATCCCGGTCGAACGCCATCGCATGCCGCTCATACAGCGCGCCGATCTGTTGTGACGACGGATGCCAGCCGGATGCCTGAAGTGTCCGCGACATGAAACGGGCATCGTCGCCATAGCTGCGCAGCCTGGAATCCAGCAGCGGATTATGAACGGCTTCAAATCCCTGGCGTTGCCAGAAGCCCGCAGAGCCGTTGACCGCGATCAGGGACATGCTGGACAGACCGCTGGCCGATGCATGGTCGGCGAGCAACGCGACGATGCTTGCTCCCGCACCAGTGCCCTGCGCCTCCGGCGCCATCGCGAGATCGTGGATGTAGAACGTCGACGGCCGCGGCGGCAGTGCGCCAAGCAACGCATTCAGCGGCGGCGGTTCCTGATGCCGCCACGGATGGCTGACGACATAGGCGACAAGGCCGTGCTCACCCTCCAGCACCCGGCAACCTTCCGGATAGAGCCGCAGCCGCTCGGCAAACACCGCGTCATCCTCCGGATAGTCCGGATGAATGCGGGTGGCCAGCTCATTGACTGAGGGCAGATCGGCGATCGACATGGCCCGCCACTGGTATCCGGCGGGTGGAGAGTTCGGGGGCATGCCGGACATTTATCACGGTTTGGAAATACCTTCTTCCTTCACCTCTCCCCGCCTGCGGGGAGAGGTCGGATCGCCATAAGCGCGTTTACGCGCGTCTGCAACGCGTTATGGCGATCCGGGTGAGGGGCCGTCCGGCATGGGTTTATTCGCATGCATCGATATGCCATAGCAGGCCCCTCACCCGGCTCGCCGCTATGGCGGCGCGCCACCCTCTCCCCGCAAACGGGGCGAGGGTGAACTTAGGCTGCATCGCATGACCAAACCTCTCGCTTCCCGCATCGCTCTCGTCACCGGCGCATCGCGCGGCATCGGCCACGCCACGGCGCGCGCGCTGGCGCGAGCCGGTGCGCACGTCGTTGCGGTCGCGCGCACGCAAGGCGGCCTCGAAGAACTCGACGACGCCATTCGCGCCGACGGCGGCAGCGCCACGCTGGTGCCGCTGGACATGACCGATCTCGATGGCATCGCCCGGCTCGGCGCCGCGCTGAACGAACGCCACGGCAAGCTCGACATTCTGATCGGCAATGCCGGCGTCGCGGGGACGTCCTCGCCGCTCGGCCACACCGATCCGAAATTCTGGGACAACATGTTCGCGGTCAACACCACCGCGAATTTCCAGTTGATCCGCTGCATGGAGCCGCTGCTGCAAAAATCCGACGCCGGCCGCGCGGTGTTCATCACCTCCGGCATCGCCAGCAAGGCCACCGCCTATATGGGCCCCTACGCGGCATCGAAGGCCGCGCTCGATGCGCTCGTGCGCGTGTGGGCGAACGAGACGCAGTCCACGCCGATCCGGGTCAATCTGTTCAGCCCCGGCCCGATCCGTACCCGCATGCGCGCCACCGTGATGCCCGGCGAAGACCCGATGATTCTCGACACGCCCGAGCAGGCGGCGGAATTCATCGTGCCGATGTGCGCGCCATCGTGGACCGAGACTGGAAAGTTCTTCGACTATCCGTCGAAGACACTGAAGAGTTTCCGCACGCCCGTGGAGTGATGTCCACCGTCATGCCCTACGATTGACTCTCGGCGGCTCCCCCTGTTCAATTTGCGCAAGCCGGCACGAAGAGGTCGGCGCATATTTGAGGGGAAACGAAATGGCATTCAAAATTGCAGCCGCAGTTGCAGCTCTCGCGCTCATGGGGACATCTGCATTCGCAGGCGATCCGAGCGGAACATGGCTGCGCGATACCGGCTTGTCCAAGGTCAAGATCGGCCCATGCGGCGGCGGCGCTTATTGCGGATCGCTCGTCTGGCTCAAGCCGGGTGTCGAGACGCCCGCCAAAGTCGGCCAGCGCATCTTCTACGACATGAAGCCGGACGGCACGGATGCGTGGAAGGGCTCCGCATTCAACCCGGAGGACGGCAAGACCTATTCCGGCAAGATGTCGCTCTCGGGCGGCACGCTGACCACGGCGGGATGCGCCATGGGCGGCATGATCTGCAAGTCCTCGACCTGGACGCGCGCGAACTAGAAGCGCTCAGCCGCTTCGCCGTGCGCCTTCAGCGAGCGAACGACATCATGCGCCGGATCATATAATCGACGTTGCCATAGTGATGATGACGCCGGCTTCGCGCGCGCCGCGGTGTATCCTCGTCATTGCGGGCGATGGCGTTCTCGTCCAGCGCGCTCACCCGCTTCGGGCCGATGGCGTCGAAGCTCGCCTTCTGCTCGTCGGTGAGCGATCCGTAGAAGCTGTCCAGCGGCGTACGGACGGTCTTCACCGCTTGCAGCATGGTGTCGAGCCGCTTGCCGACAGCCGCAAGCCGCGCAGGCGGCGTGTTCGCGTTTTCGGTCTGGCATGAGGATTTCAGCATATCCGATGCCTTGGCCGCAGCGTTCTGAAGAGCTTCCAGCCCTTTACGCTGGGCGTCGGTCGGCTTCACCGCTTGATCGATCATCGTGCCTGGCCAGTCGGTCACGCCCGGCTGCGAGACGTCGCAGCTCGGCTGCGCCGCATTCGCTGTCTGTCCGGATCGCGGGGGCCGCTGCCGCTGCGCGAGCGCGTTGAACTTCGCTTTCTGCTCGTCATTGAGAAGTCCGTAAAACTTCTCGAGCGGCGGCTGCACGGTTTTCACCGCTGCGATCATGGCCTCGATGCGCTGCTGCATCACCGCGAGGCGGCGCGGAGCCGTCAGGGCAATGTCCGTCGGGCACGCAGCCTTGATGTCCTGCCCGGCCTTCAGCGAGGCGTTGGCAAGATCGTCGAGCGCCGCGCGCTGCGCAGCATCGGGCTGAATCGCCTTCTGTATCGCGTCGATCGGCAGCCCGGCGATGTCGCGGCTGTCCTCGCCGCACATTTGCGTCAGACTCGTGCGGTCATTCGGATCGGCCGATGCAAACGACTCCCGGCCACTCCTCGTCCTGGCGGCATAGCCCGGCAGGTAACTGGAATAGCCGATGAGATCGTCGTAGCCGTAAGGCGCGAAGATGCCGGCATAGATGTCGGGATATCCATAGTCCCAGAAGGCTGCGTCGTAGCCGTAGCCCCACAGCGAATAACCGTAGATATCGTAGAAGGCGAACGGCCAGAACACCGGCCCGACCCATCCAAATCCGCCATGGCGATGACGCCACCAGCCATGGCGGTTGTGCCAGCCCGCCGTCGCCAGGCGCGACGTCACAAGTGCCCGCGTGCTCGGATTGCGCAGCGCATTCCTGTTGCTCAACGCGCGATTGACCGGGCGGGCATTGAACGCGTTCCGCACGGCGTTTGCGTTTCGGGTCCGGGTGACGTTCAGGGCTCTTGTGCTGGAGGTTCCCATTGCGTTGCGCGCGATAGCGCGGCGAGACGAACTCACCCGCGCGCTGCGGTTAAATTGCCGGTTATGGATGGCATAGGACCGTCCACCCCGGAAGCTCGGTCTTGAGAAAGAACGCGAGACGTGTGGCCGGGCGTAAAAAGCACGTCCTCCACCCATCCGAACTCCGCCGCCGCGAAAAGCTGCGCCGCCACCGCGGAAGCCACCGCCGTGGAATCCGCCTCCTCGGAAACCGCCGCCGCCACCGCCATGAAAACCGCCACCATGGCCACCGCCGCCCCGAAAACCTCCGCCGCCGCCATGCCCTCCGCCGCCCGGCCTTGCCGAAGCTGCGTCATAGACCGCGACGAAGAACAGCGCGCCAAAAACCAGCGCAAGGAGCGTAATGAGTTTAGGCCTGCCGATCGACATGGCACCCTCCGCTACACGGACAACGGGAGCCGCACGTACGGGCCCCGACGGGGCGAAACCTGAATCAATCCATTAAGTGATAAATTGTTCCCGCCCTGGTGTGCTGAATCCGGCTGTGTTCAAGACTTCCGCTTCGCTTTATGTGCGAACGGGTTGTCCTTCTCCCGCAGTGTGATGCGGATCGGCGTGCCGGGCAGTTCAAAATAACTGCGCATGCTGTTGATCAGGTAGCGCAGGTAGGATTCCGGGATCGCGTCCGCGCGCGAGCAGAACACCACGAAGCTTGGCGGGCGCGCCTTGGCCTGCGTGATGTAGTTGAGCTTGAGCCGGCGGCCCGACACCGCCGGCGGCGGATTGTTCTGAACCGCCTGCTCGAACCAGCGATTGAGCGAAGCGGTCGAGACGCGCCGGTTCCAGACGCCATAGGCGTCTTCAATCGCGCTCATCAGCCGGTCGATGCCCTCGCCCATCATGCCGGACACCGCGACCACCGGCATGCCCTTCACCTGCGGCAGCAGGTGATCGGCATCCTCCCGCAGCCTGGCGATCTGGTTTGGCGCGCGGTCCATCAGATCCCATTTGTTGACCGCGATCACGATAGAGCGGCCTTCGCGCTCGATCAGATCGGCGAGCCGCAGGTCCTGCTCCTCGAACTTGTTCTGCGCGTCCATCATCAGCACGACGACTTCCGCGAAACGCACCGCACGCAGCGCGTCCGAGACGGAGAGCTTTTCCAGCTTGTCCTCGATGCGCGAGCGCCGCCGCAGGCCTGCGGTGTCGAACACGCGAAACTCGCGGCCCTTCCACATCACGTCGACGGCGATGGAATCGCGCGTCGTCCCGGCTTCGGGACTGGTCAGCAGCCGCTCCTCGCCAAGCAGGCGGTTGATCAGCGTCGACTTGCCCGCGTTGGGGCGGCCGAGCACGGCGACACGGATCGGGCGCGTCGACAGATTTTCATCCTCGCCGTCCACATTCTCGAACGACTCCGGATCGTCCTCTTCGTCGCCGGTCTCGACCGGCTCCGGCATCAGTACGCGCAACGCGTCGTAAAGATCGCTGAGCCCCTCGCCGTGTTCAGCGGAAATCGGGATCGGATCGCCGAGCCCCAGCGCGTAGGCTTCCACCGCGCCTGCTTCACCCGCCTTGCCCTCGCTCTTGTTGGCAACCAGCACCACCGGCTTGTTGGCCCGGCGCGCGAAGTCCGCGAAGGCGCGGTCGTTCGGCGTCAGTCCCGCGCGCGCGTCGATCACGAACATCAGCGCGTCGGCCAGGGCGATGGCGGCCTCGGTCTGCTCCTGCATCCGCGCGGTCAGCGAGCCCTTCGGGCCTTCATCGAGACCGGCCGTATCGATCAGGGTGAATTCGAGATCGCCGAGGCGCCCGTCGCCTTCGCGGCGGTCGCGCGTCACGCCCGGCTGGTCATCGACAAGCGCGAGCTTCTGTCCAACCAGCCGGTTGAACAGGGTCGACTTGCCGACATTGGGCCGGCCGATGATGGCGATGGTGAAGGACATGGATGATCCGTTCGCCCTTTACGGACCTCGTGTCAATAAAGGGCTCAAAGTGCGCGGCTCAAAGGAGAGCCGCGTCGAGAGCTAAATCAGCGCCCAAAACCCCCGCTCGGCAGCGGCGCGGGGAAAGCGGATGGCGCTTGCTGCTGTGGCGCAGCCTGCTGCGGCGGTGCGGCCTGCTGTTGCCGCTGCGGCGCAGGCGCGGCCGGTTCGGCATCAGGCTCCGGCGCCGTGATGCGGGTACCCTTGGGCTTCTTCATCTTCGGTGCGGGCGCGCTGGCATCGTCAACCGGCGTCGGGAACGGCTCGGCCTCGCGCGCCGCGGACTTGCGGGATTTGGCCTTCGGCTCCGGCGCAGGCGGCGGGGTCTCGGCAACCGGGGGGGCATCCTGGCGGGCAGCGCCCTTGTACATATCCCTCGGCACGCCCTGTTCGACACCGGGAACGCCTTCAGGAAATACCGGCCTGCGCTCACCGGGTATTTTCTTCTTGGTGTCGAACCAGTCCAGCGCGTCGGTCGGATCGAAGTTGCCGCCGGAACAGCCGGCAAGCGCGAGCGACATCGCAGCAAGGACAGTGGCGGCAATCAGGCGTTGCGAGCGGCGCATCGATGTCTCCGCTTCAGCTTTTCGCGGCGGGCGGCAGCAAGGCCTGCAAGGCCTCGGCACGGCTGCGCATGCTCGCTGGTGTGCGCGCATCGTTGCCAATCATATCGAGCCACTGGCGGGCAGCCGTCGCATCGTTGACCCGGTAAGCCGATAGCGCGAGCAATTCTCGGGCGGTATGCCGATAGGTCCTGCCCTCGCCGGTCGCGGGTTCAAGGCGCTGGCGCATGGCCGCATAGGGTTCGGTCTCCATCAGCAACCCGGCAGCGCGAATACGCGCGAGATCCTGTTCCGACGCGGAGACGCTCGGGTCGGCGGCAATGGCGTCGTAAAGCTTGGCCGCTGCCTGCGGATTCGCGGCGGCGGCGTCCGCCGCGGCGCGCAGCCGCGCCAGCACGCGATAACCCTTGGATCCGTCGGACGCGATTTTGGTGAAGGCGGCCTCGGCCTCGCTCTTCTTGCCCTGCTCGGACAGCGCGATCGCAGCCTCGAAGGCGGACCCGGCCTCGGCGGCCTTCTTGGCCTCAAGATACTGGTAGCCGCGCCAGCCGCCGACGCCGGCGACGATCAGAATCGCCGCCGCGATGATGAAGATCGAATAGCGCTCCCAGAGCTTCTTGATTTGCTCCCGGCGCAGGTCTTCGTCTATTTCATTAAATATTTCAGACACTTAATTGTCCCGCCCGGCCTGTTTTGAAAGAGATGTGGTCGCGCCATCAGCCGCGCAGCCAGCGCGGCTCCCCCGATGTGACGCGGCGATACAGTACCGGTATGGCGACCGCAAGGCAAAGTCAGCCGGATCAAAGCGTTAACCTGTTTATAGGCCCCGGAGCGCCCGCGTCGTTGCTTTACCCCGACCGGGTGCTACAACCCGCCGCAGCAGGAGAATCCATGGCACACAACTTTTCGATAAACGAAGACGTTCATCACCAAGGCCAGGGGCCCCAGGGCCGCGCCGAGAAAATCCGGTCGAACGTCTACACGATCATTGGCTGCATGCCGATCGAGTCGGATGGCCGGGTGCGATACCGCATCCGGAGCAAGACCGAAAACATCGAGCGGATCGTGACCGAAGAGCAACTCAGCCGATCGCAGTAAGCCCGACGTGTCCGCGAGACTTTGAGATCTGCGCTCGACGCCTTCGGCGTTACGCCGTCGCGCTTTCCGCCGGATCAGCTTCGCTGCGCCCTCGCCTTAGATCGGACGGCGTACAGCCGTAGCGTCTGCGGAAGACCCGGTTGAAATACGAAATATCATTGAAGCCGCATTTCAGCGCGACGGCGCTGATGGACTGCGCGCGCGCGTCGGGATCAAGCAGCATCCGCGAAACGTATTCGAGGCGGGTTTCGAGAACGTAGGCCGTGAACCTCGTCCCCTCCGCTGCAAACAGCTTCCTGACATAGCTCTGCGAAATGCCCTGATGCGCGGCGATGTCAGCCAGACACAGCGCGGGATTATCAATCTCTGAAACGATAAAAGCCTTGATCGCGCTCAATCGCGTACTGCGCGTAGCGAAAAAATAGCCGTCCATAAAATCCATCCACCCTTGGGGCGAATGCCCGCCCAAGAGTGTGTCGCTCGATAGACACAGCCGGTTCAAATCCCGGATGGGGGTAGCGTTGAGTCCAAGGGTGTGCCGCGCGACGTCGGCAGCGAGCCAGTCGTCAATCCGACGTTGCGCTTAGCCTCAGCTACCTCACCACATTCGACAACCATATCCACGTCGTCCGCGCCGGCGTGAACTACAAGTTCTGACTTTTCGGCGGCGCGGCCTCACGGTCGCGCCATCGCTTTCTCTCCCCAGTTTAAAAGCTCAAGCCCGGTGCGATGCGCCGGGCTTTTTCATTTGCTTCGCTTGCTTCGAAATGATGCGCAAAGCATCGCACGCCCTTTGAGCAGACGCGCGCGAACGATGCTGAAGCGCATTTAGGTAAGCCAATGATACTTACCCAACCCCTTCAAATTGCTGCGGGAACGTGACTTGCTGGTAACAGCCTTTGGCTGCGTTTTGTGATGGTATTTTCGCAAGGGCATTTCCGGCTCGACTGCCAAACTCAGACTTTTTTGGGGAGTGCATCATGCGGAAATTACTTACGACGGCGGCCTGCTTGGCCGTCACAATCAGCAGCGCATCTTTGATCTTCACACACGGCAGCGCATCTGCCGCGGACATGGCCCCGCGGTACAAGGCCCCTCCACCCATCGTCGCTCCTGTCTGGAGCTGGACCGGCTTCTACGCCGGTCTTCACGCTGGCGGCGGCTGGAGTGACTCATCCATTACCCAGAGGAACGACCTCTTCCCGGGGTTTGATACGGCCTCGTTCGGGAACGGCAACCAGGCCGGCGTCGTGGGCGGCGGTCAGATTGGTTACAACTGGCAGTTCGCCCCCAACTGGCTGCTGGGCATCGAAGGCGACATTTCGGGCACCGGCATCCGCAACAACAATACCCGTCTAATCACCGTGGGCGGCGCTCCGGTCGGCCCCTTCGGCTCCAGCCATGTCGCGGATCAGAACGTCAATTGGCTGGCCAGCATTCGTGGCCGGCTCGGCTGGGTCTGGGATCGCTGGCTAATCTACGGCACCGGCGGCGGCGCCTTTGCCGGCGTGGACTATCGCACTGACTTCACCGGCTTCGGTGTCAACACCCCTCTCACAACAAGCCGGACTTTGTCTGGATGGGTTGCCGGTGGCGGCGTGGAATACGCGGTTTCCAACAACTGGACGGTGAGAGCTGAATATCTTTACTACGACCTCGGAAACGAAACGGTTCTCAATCCGACAGTCGCACCGGGGTCCAATCTCGTGACAACGTTCGACAACAGATTCCATGTCGTGCGCGCAGCCGTGAACTACAAGTTCTGAATGGTGAACGGCGCGGCCTCACAGTCGCGCCGCGTTTGATCGCTTGCTGAATCTCCAGTTTTCAACTCAAGCCCGGCGGTGACGCCGGGCTTTTTGCTGAGTAACCATTCTTCCGTGTCAGGCTTTCGGCTTGATGCCGTAGACGTGCTCCGGCCCCGGAAACGCGCGCGAGCGGACTTCCTTTGCGTAGTCCTGAATCGCGGCCTCGATGCCAGGTCCGAGATTGCCGTAGCGCTTGACGAACTTCGGCACCCACGGCGAAAGCCCCAGCATGTCTTCGAGGACCAGCACCTGACCGTCACAGGCGTTGCTTGCGCCGATGCCGATGGTCGGAATCGAAACGATTTCGGTGATGCGGCGCGCCAGCGGCTCGGCTACGGCTTCCACAACCATCGAGAACGCACCGGCCTGCGCCACCGCGATGGCATCCTGCTGAAACGGACCGCTGCCATTCTCGCCTGCCGCGATCTTGATGGCCTCGTCCTTGCCCTGCGACTTGAAGCTGCCGAGCGTGTTGATCGACTGCGGTGTCAAACCGATATGGCCCATCACCGGGATGCCGCGCGTGGTCAGAAACTCGATGGTCTCCGCCATGCGCACGCCGCCTTCCATCTTCACGGCGCCGCAATGGGTTTCCTTCAGGACGCGCGCGGCGGAATGAAACGCCTGCTCCTTCGAGGCCTCATATGAGCCGAACGGCATATCCACCACGACGAGCGCCTCCTTCGAGCCGCGCATGACCGCGCGGCCTTGCAGGATCATCATGTCGAGCGTGACCGGCACCGTCGTCTCGAAACCGTGCATCACGTTGCCGAGCGAGTCGCCGACAAGGATGACATCGCAATACCGGTCGACCAATGCTGCCGTGTGCGCGTGATACGACGTCAGCATCACGATCGGATCGCCACCCTTGCGCTTGAGGATATCGGGCGCGGTCTTGCGCTTCACCGCTGTCTGCACGGACATGTCTTAAGCTCCAATCACAGGGACGCCGATTACGAGAGGATGGAATGCGAAGGCCAGCGCGGCATAGACCACGACACCGACCGCGACCGCGATCAGATCGTTGCCAACGCCGCCGACAGGAATCGGCGGCGCGCCGGGATCTTCGCGGCGCTTGAGCGAAATGCGGTCGTACACCGCCCAGGCCAGAACCGAGCCGAACAGGATGATCGATCCGAGATCGCCGTTCGCAAGAAGATGCAGCAGCGCCCACAGCTTCACACCGGCCAGCATCGGATGCTTCAGCTTCAGATATATGTTGCCGCGGATATAGGACGCTACAACGAGGATGACCGCGGGCAGCATCAGCGCCAGCGCGAGGTGCCGCATGGCGACCGGCGGATGCCAGACATTGATCCACCCTGTGGCGCGATAGGTGCTGAAGCCCCACACGATCAGCGCGAGCCCTGCGAACGAAACCAGCGTGTAGAGAATCTTGTAACCGCCCTCGCCGAGCCGCGCGATGACGGTGGCGCGCGGACCACGCAACGTGGTCAGCGTATGAACGCCGAGAAACAGCGCCAATCCGGCGATGAGGATCAACAAGCCCATCTGCCGCCCTCCCTTCCCGCTCTGCTCGCAGCGGTTTTCAGCACCGCTTTCCGAGACATTTCCACCGCGCAGCCGATCCTGATAAGGTCCGGCGGCACTGTGCCCCGGTATCACTTTTAGGGTGCGGCGCGCAATGCCGCTTCCGCATCGCAACCCTGCTCCAAACTCTTTCCGGCCCTATGAAATCCCTTGCAATCGCCGCACTCGCACTGGCT
Organism: Afipia sp.; assembly: GCA_017474385.1. Classification (GTDB taxonomy): domain Bacteria; phylum Pseudomonadota; class Alphaproteobacteria; order Rhizobiales; family Xanthobacteraceae; genus Afipia. The sequence goes on from JAFVHU010000085.1 coordinate 67,014, forward strand.
CTCGCGGCGCCCGCCTTGAAGGCCCATGCGGCGGAGCCGGCCTGGCCGCCGAAAATCGTGAAAATCATTGTACCCTATGCGCCGGGCTCGACGCCGGATCTGGTCGGGCGGATCGTCGCCGACGATCTTCAGGCCCGCCATCCGGGCGCAAGTTTCATCGTCGAGAACAAGCCCGGGGCCGGCGGCAATATCGGCACCGACGCCGTCGCCAAGGCAGACCCCGACGGCGCGACGCTCGGCATCAGCCTCGGCGGGCCGCTCGCCATCAACACGCTGCTGTTCTCGAAACTGCCCTACGATCCCGCCAAGGACATCGCGCCGGTGACGATGTTGACGTCGCTGCCGAGCGTGCTTGTCGTGCCCACGAGCCTGAATATCAATTCGGTGGCTGAGTTTCTGGCGATGCTCAAGCGCAAGGGGACGCCCCTCGCCTTCGGATCGATTGGCGCGGGCTCGCTGTCCCATCTGACCATGGAAGCGATCGCGCAGCGCGCGGGCTCCACCATGGTACACATCCCATATGGCGGATCGCCGCAGGCGATCACCGCCGTGATCCGCGGCGACGTGCAGGCGGCGTGCCTGCCTGCTATCGCCGTGACGCCGCAACTCGCGGCCGGCCAGGTCAAAATCCTCGCGGTAGCGACCGCGCAGCGCTCGCGCTTCCTTCCCAATGTGCCGACGCTCAAGGAAAGCGGCATCGATGTGGAATCCGATGCATGGAATGCGCTGATCGCGCCCGCCGGTACGCCGCCCGCCTTCATTGCGCAGATCAATGACGAGGTGAACGATATCCTGACCAAACCGAGCGTGCGCGAGCGGCTGGAAACGCAGTTGATGGAGCCAGTCCCATCCACGCCGGGCGCTTTGCGCGTTCGGATGGACGCCGAGATCAAGCTGTGGTCCGATGTCATCAAGCGCGGGGACATTCGGATCAATTAAGGTCTTGCACGCTGTCATGGCCGGGCTTGTCCCGGCCATCCCGATCATCGAAGCACAGTGCCCAACTTATCGAGATCGCCGGGACATAGGCGAGCGAAGCGACGCCGTCCTTTAGACGGCTATGCCCGGTGATGACGAAAGAAAAAGAAGAACGCCATGAACGCCCCCGTCACCGTCGCCTTCGAGCGCAGCCACGACATCGTCATCAATGCGCCGGCGAAAGCGGTGTTCGATTACGTCACCAATCCGCAGTCCTGGCCCGAATGGCTGGCGGCATCACATCATATCGACAGCGAAAACCGCCCGCTCGAGACCGGCGAACTGTTTCACGAGAAATGGCACATCCGCTCCGGTGAAGTGTCGCTGAACTGGATCGTGCGCAGTTGCGTCAGCCCGAAGCTGTGGATCGTACAGGCCGAGACCGATTTCATCGGGCCCATCGTCGTTCAGTACACCTGCGAGGACGTCAGCGGCGGCACGAAGTTCACGCGTACCCTGCGCAACCCCGCGCGCAGGAAGCCGCCGACCGATGAGCAGATCGCGGCGATGGATGCGGAAGCGGCGATTGGCCTCGCGAATATCAAAGCGAATGTGGAGAAGCGGGCGGGCTGACGCGTTCAAGGTTGCGGCGGCGGAATGTCCGGCTTGAGCGTGCGGTTATCGACGAAACGTATCATGATCGGTCGCCCCGCAATGGCGCCGCCGAGTCCCTTGGTCAGGGATAACGGCGCACAGTTTTCAAGCGATGTATTGATCGCGCCAAGATAAACCTTGCGCGTCTGCTCAGAGGAGCCGGGCGTGACGTAGGTCAGCCGGGGCTGCCCAATCAGCCCCCCATCGCGCTTGAAGGAAAACTTCACGGACATTTGCATACCCGCCTGCGCCTCGTTCTCAGGCGGCGGCATCCAGCACGAGCGAATCGCGGCGAACAGATCGCCGATGGTATCGAGATCGTGATCGGGCTTGACGTATTTCGGCGCGTCCTTGTCGTCCGGCTTGCTCAGCACGGTGACCTGCAGATTCTCGCCGTAGGGATAATCGATCTCCGGAATGCACGGGCCGTTATTGAACGTGCTGCAGAAATACGGCGTGCACGGCCCTTCGCCCAACACGCTGCATGGCGAATGTGAAAACGGCGTCGGGTTGATCTCGCGCAGCGACTGCGCGGGAGATGGCGCAGCGGCAGCGATCACAGCCGCGAGAGCAAGGAGAATGAAGAATGACACGCGCCGCAGCATGGGACGGCCTGTTGGTCCGGGCAACGGGACCACACGTATGCTCCCATCGCATGGAATCAACCGCCGTTGAAACGCAAGTCACGGCTGTTTGAAAACTGAATCCGCCAAGGAAGAAGCGTTTAGGTCTTCTTCTTCACGTCCTTGATGGACGAGAACACGATGCCCTCGGCGCGCTCGCGGGTGTAGCCGAGATAGAACTCGTTCTTGGCCAGGAACACCGGATCGCCGTCCACGTCATCGGCGACGCCGGAATTGTTCGCCGACAGGAACGCATCGAGCTTCTTGCGGTCGTCGGATGAAATCCAGCGCGCGAGCTGGAATTCGCTGATCTCGAAATCCACCGGCAACGAATATTCGGCGTCGAGCCGCGCTTTCAGCACGTCGAGCTGCAACATGCCGACCACGCCGACCAGCGCAGGCGCGCCGTCGCGCGGACGGAACACCTGCACGACGCCCTCCTCCGACATCTGCTGCAAGGCTTCCTTCAGCTTCTTGGCCTTCATCGCATCGGTCAGGCGCACGCGGCGCAGGATTTCCGGCGCGAATGACGGCACACCGACAAAGGTAATGTCCTCGCCCTCGGTCAGCGTGTCGCCGATCCGCAGCGTGCCGTGGTTGGGAATGCCGACCACGTCGCCGGCGAACGCCTCGTCCGCGATGGCGCGATCCTGCGCGAAGAAGAACTGCGGCGACGACAGGCTCATGTTCTTGCCGGTGCGCACCAGCTTCGCCTTCATGCCGCGCGTCAGCTTGCCCGAGCACAGCCGCGCGAACGCGATGCGGTCGCGGTGGTTGGGGTCCATGTTCGCCTGGATCTTGAAGACGAAGGCGGACATCTTCGGCTCTTCGGCCTCGACCTTGCGCTTGTCGGCGTCCTGCGCGCGCGGCGACGGCGCGAAGCGGCCGAGACCTTCCAGGAGATCGCCGACGCCGAAATTGCGCAGCGCGCTGCCGAAATAGACCGGGGTCAGGTGGCCCTCGCGGAACGACTGCAGGTCGAACGGCTTCGAGGCTTCCTTCACCAGTTCGAGTTCGTCGGCTATCTCATTGGCATCGAGATTGGCGTTGCGGCCGGCCAAATCAGAGATCTCGATCTTTTCCGCTGCACCGGTCTTGGCGCCGCCGCCTTCCAGCAGGCGGATGCCACCGGTTTCGATGTCATAGGTGCCCATGAAATCGCGGCCGCGGCCGACCGGCCAGTTGATCGGCGTGGTGTCGAGCGCCAGCGTCTTCTCGATCTCGTCGAGCAGATCGAACACGTCGCGGCTCTCGCGGTCCATCTTGTTGACGAAGGTGATGATCGGGATATCACGCAGACGGCACACCTCGATCAGCTTCAGCGTCCGCGCTTCGATGCCCTTCGCGGCGTCGATCACCATGACGGCGGAATCGACCGCGGTCAGCGTGCGATAGGTGTCTTCCGAGAAGTCCTCGTGGCCCGGCGTATCGAGCAGATTGAACACGTGGTCCTGGAATTCGAAGGTCATCACCGAGGTCACGACCGAGATGCCGCGCTCACGCTCGATCTTCATCCAGTCCGAGCGCGTGTTGCGCCGCTCGCCCTTGGCCTTGACCTGTCCTGCGAGGTTGATCGCGCCGCCGAACAGCAACAGCTTTTCGGTCAGCGTCGTTTTACCGGCGTCAGGATGCGAGATGATCGCGAACGTGCGCCGGCGCGCCACTTCTTCGGCAAGCGGCGTCAGCGAGGGCTCTGCAGCGGCGATGGCAACGGTGTCGGACATGATGCGAGCGTGTGACAAAGAAACGCGGCAGGATCAAGGGTATTTGAACTCCATGCACTTGCATCTTCTTTGCCGATGAGCCATGTTCAGCCTCGAGGACGGCCTCGATTCACACACATATCCGCAGGGACGGCCCTGTTATGGAGGTATTTAGCCATGGCATGGACAATGCTGTTTGTTGCGGGTTTGCTTGAGATCGGCTGGGCCATCGGCCTGAAATATACCGACGGTTTCACGCGCCTGATGCCGTCGGTGTTCACCATCGTCAGCATGATCGCCAGCGTCCTTCTGCTCGGCCTGTCGCTGAAGACGCTGCCGGTCGGCACCGCCTACGCAGTCTGGACCGGTATCGGCACGGTCGGAACCGCCATCCTCGGCATCTGGCTGCTGGGTGACCCGGCGACCACCCTCCGCATCATCTGCATCGGACTGATCGTCGCCGGAATCGTCGGGCTCAAGGTCGTCGCGTAACTTTTCTGGGCATGATCTTTTCCGAAAACCGGTTTCCACTTTTCGGGATCATGCCCTAGCGCCAGCCCGCCAGCGTCACGGCGTAATAAGTGGCCGCTGCGACCAGCGCGGCGGCCGGAATCGTGAAGATCCACGCCATCACAATCGAGCTTGCGACGTTCCAGCGTACGGCGGACAGCCGCCGGGCCGCGCCGACGCCGACAATCGCGCCGGTGATGGTGTGGGTGGTCGAAACCGGAATGCCGAGCCACGTCGCCATAAACAGTGTCGCCGCCCCGCCCGTCTCCGCGCAGAATCCCTGCATCGGATTGAGTTTGGTGATCCGCAGTCCCATGGTGCGCACGATGCGCCAGCCGCCCATCAGCGTGCCGAGCGCCATCGCCGCCTGGCACGAAATCACCACCCAGAACGGTACGCTGAACTCGCCCCCGAGATAGCCTTGCGAGTAAAGCAGCACGGCGATGATGCCCATGGTCTTCTGCGCGTCGTTGCCGCCATGGCCGAGCGAATACAGCGACGCCGAGACGAACTGCAAGATGCGGAACGCACGATCGACCGCGAACGGCGTCGAGCGCACCGCGGCCCATGACACGATCGCCGTCAGTAACAGCGCGAGCAGGAAGCCGACGAACGGCGAGAGCACGATCGCGAGCAGCGTTTTCGACAGGCCGCTCCAGACCATGACGGATAATCCGGCCTTGGCGATGCCCGCGCCGAGCAATCCGCCGATCAGCGCATGCGAACTGCTGGACGGCATCCCGAGCGCCCACGTGATCAAATTCCAGATGATGGCTCCGATCAGCGCGGCGAAGATCACCTGGGGATCGATCACCCCCGGATGAATGATGCCGGTGCCGATGGTCTGCGCGACATGCAGGCCGAACACCGCGAACGCGATGAAGTTGAAGAACGCCGCCCACGCCACGGCGTATTGCGGCCGCAGCACGCGGGTCGAAACGATGGTGGCGATGGAATTGGCGGCGTCGTGCAGTCCGTTAAGAAAATCGAACAGCAGCGCAACACCGATCAGTCCGACCAGGATAGGGAAAGCGAGCGAAGCATCCACTGTGTGGTCCTGACCTTAAACCTGTTCGATCACGATGCTGTTGATCTCGTTGGCCACGTCGTCGAAGCGGTCGGCGACTTTTTCCAGATGCTTGTAGATTTCCGCGCCGACCACAAAGTCCATCGCGCTGCCGTCGCGGTGCTTGAGGAACAGTTCCTTCAGGCCGATGTCGTTCAGATCATCGACCCGGCCTTCGAGCCGGGTGATTTCCTCGGTCAGCGCCGTCAGCGTGGTGACGTTTGGGCCCATCGACTGCATCAGCGGGAGCGCGCGGCCGACGAGGTTGGCGCACTGAACGAGGATGGCGCCGATCTCGCGCATCGGCGGCTCGAAGATCCGCACCTCGAACAGCATCACCGCCTTGGCGGTCTGCTGCATCTGGTCGATGGCGTCGTCCATCGCCGTGATCAGGTTCTTGATGTCGCCGCGGTCGAACGGGGTGATGAAGGTCCGGCGGACCGCGGTCAGAACTTCGCGCGTGATCTGGTCAGCGTCGTTCTCAAACTGGTTGACGCGCTGACAATAGACCGGGGTCTCCTCCCCGCCGCGCATCATTCCCTCCAGCGCTTCCGCGCCATGCACCACCGCCTGGGAATGCCGGGCGAACAGGTCGAAAAACCGCTCCTCCCGAGGCAACAGCTTACGAAACAACCCAAGCATCGATCTTTCTCCGGCACGACAGAATGCGTCACATATCTGTCATAAACCGTTTCGCAGACCAACAGGCACTTGCCCGGCGTCTAAACGCCGGTCATCCACTGATTTATCGAGGCAAAACACCCGTAAAACCGGTCGTTTACAGCGATCTCTTGAAATAATGGGCGATTTCGCCGACGACGCCGCGGCGGAAGGTCAGCACGCAGATCACGAAGATCGCGCCCTGAATCACCGTGACCCACTGCCCGAAGCCGGCCAGATACTGCTGCATGGCGATGATGACGAAGGCGCCGACAACAGGTCCGAACACGGTGCCGAGGCCCCCGACCAGCGTCATCAGCACGACTTCGCCGGACATGGTCCAGTGCACGTCGGTCAGCGACGCATTCTGCGCCACGAACACCTTCACCGCGCCGGCCAGTCCCGCCAGCGTGCCCGACAGGATGAATGCGAGCAGCTTGTACTGGTCGGTCTTGTAGCCGAGCGAGATCGCGCGCTGTTCGTTCTCGCGGATCGATTTCAGCACCTCGCCGAACGGCGAGTTGATGGCCCGGTAGATCACCAGGAAGCCGAGCAGGAAGATCGCCAGCACCACGTAATAGAGCGTGGTCGGCTTCGACAGGTTGAACACGCCGAACATCATGCCCTGCGGAATGCCCTGGATGCCGTCTTCGCCGTGGGTGAACGGCGTCTGCAGATAGATGAAGAACAGGAGCTGCGAGAGCGCCAGCGTGATCATCGCAAAGTAGATGCCCTGCCGGCGGATCGCGATCAGTCCAGTCACCACGCTCAGCGCGGCCGCGGCAACAACGCCGAGGATGATGCCGATCTCGGGTGACACGCCCCACACCTTCAGCGCATGCGCGGTCACGTAACCCGCCGTGCCGAGGAACATCGCGTGGCCGAACGACAAGAGACCGCTGTAGCCGATCAGCAGATTGAAGGCGCAGGCGAACAGCGCGAAGCACAGCGCCTGCATTACGAAATACGGATAGAGCCCCGTCAGCGGCACGATGGCCAGCAGACCCGCCATGATCACGAACGCGATCATCTCGTCGGTTGTGGAGCGGCCCTTCACGGGAGCGGCGTTATCGGTGATTGTGGTCATGTTAGTTCGCCCGCCCCGTCAGTCCTGTCGGCTTCACGAGGAGCACCAGCACCATCAGCACGAAGACCACGGTGTTGGACGCCTCGGGATAGAAATACTTGGTCAGGCCTTCGATCACGCCGAGCGCGAATCCGGTGATGATCGAGCCCATAATCGATCCCATGCCGCCGATCACCACGACGGCGAACACGACGATGATGAGATCCGCACCCATCAGCGGACGCACCTGGTTGATCGGCGCCGAGAGCACGCCGGCCAGCGCGGCGAGACCGACGCCAAGACCGTAGGTCAGCGTGATCATGCGCGGCACGTTGATGCCGAAGGCGCGCACCAGTGTCGGATTTTCGGTAGCGGCGCGGAGATAAGCGCCGAGCCGCGTGCGCTCGATCAGGTACCAGGTCGCGATACACACAATGAGCGAGAAGATAACGACCCAACCGCGGTAGATCGGCAGGTACATGAAGCCGAGATTGACGCCGCCCTTGAGAATATCGGGAATGGCGTAAGGCAGTCCGGACGATCCGAAATAGTTCTGGAACACGCCCTGAATGATCAGCGCCAGGCCGAAGGTCAGCAACAGGCCGTACAGATGGTCGAGGCCCGTCAGCCATTGCAGCATGGTGCGCTCAAGGAAGATGCCGAACGCGCCGACGATCAGCGGCGACAGGATCAGCGCCCACCAGTAGTTGATGCCGAAAAGGTTCAAAAGGAAATATGCGACGAACGCGCCCATCATATAGAGCGCGCCGTGCGCAAAATTGATGATGTTGAGCATCCCGAAGATGACGGCCAGCCCAAGACTAAGCAGCGCGTAAAACGAGCCGTTGATCAGTCCGACCAGAAGCTGGGCGTAGAGAGCTTGCATCGTATCGATTCTTTCGCGCGCAGTTGGAGGCGGTATTGAGAGAAGGCCCGGCGGCGTGAAGCCGCCGGGCGATTGCGATTACTTCTTCACCAGCGGGCAAACGCTTTCGGACAGCGGCCGGAAAGCCTGATCGGCAGGCGTGGTGCCAACCAGCTTGTAGTAATCCCACGGGCCCTTCGACTCTGAAGGCTTCTTCACCTCGAAGAGATAGGCTGGCTGGATCTTGCGGCCGTTCGGCTGAATCAGGCCCTTGCCGAACAGCGGATCGTCGGTCGGCATCTCTTTCATCTTGGCGACGACCTTGGCGCCGTCATGCGGATTGCCGCCCATCGCTTCGAGCGCCTTGAAGTAGTGCATCAGACTGGCATAGACGCCCGCCTGCACCATGGTCGGCATGGCCTTGTTCTTCATGCGCTCCGAATAGCGCTTGGAGAATTCGCGGGTCTGGTCGTTCAAGTCCCAGTAGAAGGTCTCGGTGAAGTTCAGGCCCTGCGCAACATTCAGGCCGAGCGAATTGACGTCGCTGATGAACATCAACATACCGGCAAGCTTCTGTCCGCCCTTGACGATGCCGAATTCAGCGGCCTGCTTGATGGAGTTCGTGGTGTCGCCGCCGGCATTCGCGAGACCGACGATCTTCGCCTTCGAGGCCTGCGCCTGAAGCAGGAAGGACGAGAAGTCGGAAGAGTTCAGCGGATGCTTGACGCCGCCGAGAACCTTGCCGCCCGCCTTGGTCACAGCCGTCGTGGTGTCACGCTCGAGCGCAGCACCGAACGCATAGTCGGCAGTCAGGAAGAACCAGGTGTCGCCGCCGGCCTTGACCAGCGCTGTGCCGGTGCTGTTGGCCAGCATGTAGGTGTCGTAGGTCCAGTGAACGACGTTCGGCGAACACTGGGAATTGGTCAGATCCGACGACGCAGCGCCGGAGTTGAGCATGATGGCGTTCTTTTCGGTGACGACGTTCTTCACTGCCAGGGCGACGCCGGAGTTCAGCACGTCGACGATCACGTCGACCTTTTCGACGTCGATCCACTGCCGGGTCGTCGTGGTGCCGACGTCCGGCTTGTTCTGGTGGTCGGCCGAAATGACGTCGATCTTCCAGCCCTTTTTGGTAAGACCGGAATCCTCGACCGCCATCTGCGCGGCAAGGGTCGAACCCGGCCCGCCCACGTCGGCGTAAAGCCCGGACATGTCGGTCAGGTTTCCGATCTTGACGACCTTATCCTGTGCGAAGGCGCCGGTTCCTGCGCCGATCATCAGCGCGGTACCCAGCATGAGTGCCGAAATCGTGTTTTTCATTATCTTTCCCTCCTGGATGCCGCTTGTTGCGGCGTTGTCGTTACTCTTGGACTTTCTGTTCTAAAAGTTGCCGTTACACACCGAGATAGGTGTGCAGTTTCTCCATGTTGGCCTGGAGCTCTGAGTTCGCGAATGTGTCGATGATCTTGCCGTGCTCGACGATGTAGTAGCGATCGGCGACCGTCGAGGCGAAACGGAAATTCTGCTCGACCAGAAGGATCGTGAAGCCTTCCGCCTTCAGGCGTTTGATCATGTGCCCGATCTGCTGGATGATGACCGGCGCGAGACCTTCGGTCGGCTCGTCCAGCATCAGGAAGCGAGCACCGGTGCGCAGGATACGCGCGATCGCCAGCATCTGCTGCTCGCCGCCGGACAGCTTCGTGCCCTGGCTGCTGAGGCGTTCCTTCAGATTGGGAAACAGTTCGAAGATCTGATCGAGCGTCATGCCGCCGCTACGGATGATCGGCGGCAGCAGCAGGTTTTCCTTGACGTCGAGGCTCGAAAAAATACCGCGCTCCTCCGGACAGAACGCGACGCCGAGACGCGCGATCTTCTCGGCCGGCAGCCGGATCAGATCCGTGCCCTCGAACGACACCGAACCGGTGCGCTTGCCGATGATGCCCATGATCGACTTGAGCGTCGATGTCTTGCCGGCGCCGTTGCGGCCGAGCAGCGTCACGACCTCCCCCGGACGAACGTCGAAATTGATGCCGTGAAGGATGTGGGACTCGCCGTACCACGCCTCGAGATTCTTGACGGTCAGGACCGGGGAGCCTGCGGCGTTATTCATGGCCGGCTCCAAGATAGGCTTCCTTGACCTGCGGATGCTTGGTGAGCGTGGCGTAGTCGCCTTCTGCCAGCACCTTGCCGCGTGTCAGCACGGTGATCGTATCGGACAGGTGGGCGACGACATTCAGATTATGTTCGACCATCAGGATCGTATACTTCTGCGAGATGCGCTTGATCAGCGTGGCGACCTTGTCGATGTCTTCATGGCCCATGCCGGCCATCGGTTCGTCGAGCAGCATCATTTCCGGATCGAGCGCCAGCGTGGTGGCGATCTCCAGCGCCCGCTTGCGGCCGTAGGGCATTTCCACCGCCGGCGTATTCGCGAATTCGCTCAGGCCGACATCGTCGAGCAGTTCCCGCGCTCGGCCATTGAAGCGGTCGAGGACGGATTTCGAGCGCCAGAAGTCGAATGAACTGCCGTGCTGGCGCTGCAAGGCGACGCGGACGTTTTCCAGCGCAGTGAGGTGCGGAAACACCGCCGAAATCTGGAAGGAACGGACCAGGCCCAGGCGCGCCACATCAGCAGGCGCCATCGCGGTGATGTCCTGCCCCTTGTAGCGAATCTCGCCGCGCGTCGGTTTCAGGAACTTGGTCAGCAGATTGAAGCATGTCGTCTTCCCGGCCCCGTTCGGGCCGATCAGCGCATGAATGCTGCCGCGGCGAACCCTCAGATTGACGTCGCTCACGGCCACAAAGCCCGCGAACTCCTTGGTCAACCCGCTGGTTTCAAGGATGAACTCATCAGACAAGCAATTTCCCCCTGTCAGCCTTCACGCAGGTTCTCCCCCCACGCGTGACCGTTTTGGTTGCCGCGCTCCTCGGCCGTTTAGCCGCCCCCGCACCGCACTCGGCCGGGAATATGCAGCGAATTGTTAGCGATGCGCAAGCTGCAATGCTGCCCAGCGAATACTGCGTAATCTGCAAAAAGTATAGCGCCTCCTATTATCTAGGGCGTGAAGTTCACCTTCCGGGTGCCTGGAAACACTTCGTTAAGCCTAATATTCGCCCAAGCCCCCTCTTCACCAAATATTCCGACCGAAGACCGATGATTGCTGGCAAGGACTTTCCCTAATTTCCATCGGGAGCCTTCGGCCATGGATTTCGAAAGTGCAAGTCCGGCTATCGTAAAGTCGATCAAGCAGCGCGAGCTCCTGAATTTCTGGCTGCGGCTTTATGCCAGGCACGAACGCCTGCCGGCATTCGACGACTACCGTCCTGAACGCCTCGCCGATGAGAGAGAGGATATGGTCTATATCGTCGTCGACGGAACTGCCGATGCTCCCCGGTTTTTCATCGAAAGCGACGGCGACCGGATGTCGATTGCCTTCGGAACCGCCGGCAAGGGCCGCGACCTCGAGGAATACATGGGGGTCAAGCTCGCGCCGGTCGTGATGCCGGTCTACCGCGAATGTGTCCGGCGGCGGCTCCCGGTGTTTACGATCTCGCAGATCAACGATCTTTACGGCCGCAAGGTCGATTACGAGCGGCTGCTGATGCCTTTTTCGGACGGCGCCGAGGTCACCCGGATCATCGCATCGCTGAAGACGATATCCGACGACGGCGGCTTCGAGATCAGAAACCTGATGCGCGCAAATGACGTGCCGCCGAGCTACAAATTGCGCACCGTCATCGACCGGGACCTGTTTCACAAGCTGCCCGGCCGGATCGCGCCCGGCGACACCATCGAGTTTGTCTAGACCCGATCCCAACTACAGAGATCCATCCGTCCGTCCCCGCGTAAGCGGGGACCCGCGTTTTTTTTGAAGTGCCGGATTCCCGCTCTCGCGGGAATGAGCGAAGAGAGCGTGTTTCAATTTTCAGAAATCACACCTTCGCGCGGATGTGCTCCATCTCCTCGCCAAGTTCGATGGGATGCGCCATCGCCTCGTGCAGCTTGTCCTTGTCGAGTTCGCCTTCCCAGCGGCTGATCACCACGGTGGCGACGCCGTTTCCGATCAGGTTGGTCAGCGCGCGGCACTCGCTCATGAACTTGTCGATACCGACCAGGATGGCCAGCGACGCGATCGGAATATCCGGCACGATCGCAAGCGTGGCGGCCAGCGTGATAAAGCCTGCGCCGGTCACGCCTGATGCGCCTTTCGAGGTGATGATCGCGATACCGAGAATGCCAAGCTCCTGCCAGATCGTCAGGTGCGTGTTGGTCGCCTGCGCAAGGAACAACGTCGCCAGCGTCATGTAGATGTTGGTGCCGTCGAGATTGAAGCTGTATCCGGTCGGGATCACGAGACCGACCACGCCGCGCGACGCGCCGAGCCGCTCCATCTTGGTGATCATGTTGGGCAGCACAGTCTCCGATGAACTTGTGCCGAGCACGATCAGAAGCTCATCCTTGATGTAGGCGATGAAGCGCAGGATGGAGAATCCCGAGAAACGCGCGATGCCGCCGAGCACCAGAAGGACAAAAAGCACGCTGGTGAGATAGAACGTGCCGATCAGCGCCACCAGATTCCATAGCGCACCGAGCCCGTAAGCGCCGACGGTGAAAGCCATCGCACCGAATGCGCCGATCGGCGCCGCGCGGACGATGATGCGGATCACGCCGAAGAAGACTTTCGCGGCCATGTCGATGGCATGCGCGATCGGCTCGCCGACCGGCCCCATAAAGGCAATGGCGAAGCCCGACAGGATGGAGACCAACAGCACCTGCAGCAGATCGCCATTCGCCAGAGCGCCGATGAAACTGTTGGGAATGATCGCCATCAGGTGCGCGACGATCCCGTCTTCACTCGCCTTGTGCACGTAGGTCGCGACCGCTTTCGGATCGAGCGTCGCAGGATCGATGTTGAAGCCGCTGCCGGGCTGGACGATTTCGCCAACCACGAGGCCGACGAGCAGCGCAATGGTCGAGACGACTTCAAAATACAGCAGCGCCTTGAGGCCCACGCGGCCGACGCGCTTGAGATCGCCCATCGAGGAAATGCCGTGCACCACCGTGCAGAAGATCACAGGCGCGATCATCATCTTGATTAGCGAGATAAAGCCGTCGCCGAGCGGCTTCAGCGCCTTGCCGGTGCCGGGATAGAAATGCCCGACCAGAATACCGAGTGCGATGGCGATCAGCACCTGGATGTAGAGAATGGAATACCAGGGCGATCGTGTTGAGGCCGGTACTGAGGGCGCGGCGGTCACTGTCATAAGAGATATCCTGAGGGAGGAACGCGAACGGTAAAATGGCACGTCCGGCGACGGTGCGCCAGAACGCCGCACCCCTCAAGGAAAATTCGCGGATCAACGATATTTTATGGGCTATTCGCGCCAGGCATGGGTCGAAGCCTTGACCACATCGGTGGCGGCTGCTTGCGCGGGCCTACCGGACCGCCGCCGCGTAGTTCTCCGGCTTGAAGCCCACCAGCAGCTTGCCGCCAACATCAAGGACAGGACGCTTGATCATGGATGGCTGGGCGAGCATCAGCGCCATCGCTTTTTTCTCGGTCAGGTTTGTCTTGTCGGCGTCGGGAAGTTTACGGAACGTGGTTCCCGCACGGTTCAGCAAAGTCTCCCAGCCGACGGCCTTGCTCCAGCGTGCAAGGTGGTCCTTGTCGACGCCTGCCGTCTTGTAATCATGAAAGCTGTAGTCGACGCCGTGCTTGTCCAGCCACGCGCGGGCTTTCTTCATCGTGTCGCAGTTCTTGATGCCGTAGATGGTGATGGACAAGTTCAACCCCTCGCATTTCTGAATCAGGATTTAGCGCTACAGCGGCCAGCGCGCGAGATGAATGTGCTTGCGCCTACGGAGAAGGCTGTGGACCAGAACGAAATCGGTCACGGTCCAGCCAAATGCTTCAATCGGTTGCTCATCCACCAGCCGCCTGTCGTAAAGCAGCGTCATGTGCGGCGTGAAATGCCGTGTCGCCCACCGTCCAAGTCCAGCTCTTCTCATTGCTTCGCCAACGGCGCGGTGAAGCATTGGCAGCGCCACAATGTCCCTGCCTGCCCGCAGCACAAAGGGCCTCGTCTTTTTCTTGTTGGGAAAACTCAAGGCGCGATTAAAGCTGATCTCGAACGGCGGCATGGAAACCGCCGGTACCGCCGCGCAAACCGTCTCGACAAGTTTCTGAGGCAAACCGTTGTATGCGCCGAGATAGTGCAGCGTGACATGGAGCCTGCACGGTGAAAGCGCCTCGCCCCTCAGTCCGTGGCTGTAACGAAGCTGCTGAATCAGGTCGCTGATGCGATCAGCCGTGGCCGCCGGTGGAACGAGGGCCAGGAACAATCCGTCAGTTGGCTCGGGCAGAGCCTGACGCTCAAACCCTTGAAAAACAAGCTGTTCGGGCATGATTTGAATCTCGTTACGCATCAGAACAAACAGCGAACATTCTTGCAGGCAGGTTCAAGATGCAAGCGGACTTTTGGACTTGACTGTCAGGTCGCCAAATCGTATTTAAGCATTTACTTAAATATAGGTTGAGCCATGCCAGCAGACGCTCTCGACATGACCTTCAAGGCTCTCGCCGACCCCACGCGGCGCGCGATCCTCGCCCGCCTCGCGCTCGGCGAGACCTCCGTGCAGGAACTGGCGAAGCCGTTCGACATGAGCCTCCCGGCCGTTTCCCAGCATCTGAAAGTTCTGGAGACCGCGGGCCTCGTCACGCGCGGGCGCTCGGCGCAGTGGCGGCCCTGCCGTCTTGAGCCGAAGGCGCTGAAGGAAGCGACCGAGTGGCTCGATCAATATCGGCAGTTCTGGGAGGAGAGCTTCGGCAAGCTCGATCTGTATTTGAAAGACATCCAGTCAAAGGAAACCGACACATGACGGCAACGACTCTCAAGGTCAGGGCAAGCTCACCGGCAGATCAGCCCACCATCACCATGGAACGTGAATTCGACGCTCCGCCGGACGTGTTGTTCCGCGCCTTCACCGAAGCCGAGGCGTTGAAAGCATGGTACGGCCCGAACGGCTTCACGATTACGGTGCTCGCGAGGGACTTTCGCGTCGGCGGACTGTTTCGCTTCACCATGCATGGACCGGACGGAACGGACTATCCGAACCGCATCGCGTATCGCGAAATCTTGCCGGGCGAACGCCTCGCCTATCGGCACGGTTCGGACATCGACAACGATCCGAAAGCCTTCGAGGTCGCCGTCACGTTCAAAGCCCTGGGCGCGGACCGAACGCTCCTGACGATGCATTCTATCTTCCCGTCTGTGGAAGCTCGAAATGCCGTCATGAAATTCGGTGCGGTCGAACTCGGCATGCAGACGCTCGAGAAGCTGGCTGCATATGTGAAGGGATAACGAGCGCAAGGCAGCGCCGCCGGCGGAGCGAAAGCATCGCCGGCGGCGCTATGCTGTTGAAATGCGAGACCGACGATCACCGAATCTGGCGTAGAGTATGTCCATATCCGCTGGGGAGCGACGATGGAATTTACCGCGCTGTTTCTGGCCGCTGCCATCGTGATGTGTGTCGCGTGGCGCGGCTCGCGAACGCTTGCAATGTCCCTGTTCGCCGTGCTGCTGGTCGCCTGTGTCGCGACCTATCTTCATCACGCGACCGATACGCTGAAACTGTCATTCTGAGGCACATCACATGAGCCCGGAACGCGCCGTCACGCTCAACGCACTCAGCCTCTACGGTGTCGCATTCGTACTGGCGGCGGCGTTCGCCGCGCAGTTCATGCTGAATGAACTGCCCTGCCCGCTGTGCCTGCTCCAGCGCATCATGTTCACGGCACTGGCCATCGGGCCGATGCTGAACATCCGCTTCGGGCCGCGTCCCAGCCATTATGCGCTGTCGCTGCTGGCAGCTCTGGTCGGGGCGATGGTCTCGACGCGTCAGGTTCTGCTGCACATCATGCCGGGTGACGCCGGCTACGGCTCGGCATTGCTCGGCTATCACTATTATACGTGGGCGCTGCTGGGATTTGTCGCAGCCATCGTGGCGCTCTCGGCGATCCTGTTGTTCGACAAGCAGTTCGACAACACGCTCACCACACCACCTGTCCCTGCTTTCGCGCGCACGGCAGTGTGGGTCGTCATCGGCCTGACGGCACTGAATGTGATGTCGACGCTGCTGGAATGCGGCCTCAGTGCGTGCGCCGACAACCCTGTCGTCTATGAATTGCTTAAACGCTGACGCGAGCCAGCCCGCGTCAGCAATGAGCTATCACTTCTCGACCTGAGACACGTCGCGAACGGCGCCGCGCGAGGCATTGGTGGTCAGCGCCGCATAAGCGCGCAGCGCAGGCGACACCACACGGTTGCGGTCGACCGGCTTCCAGGCTGCATTGCCCTTGGCCTCCATCGCCCCGCGCCGCGCCGCGAGCACAGTCTCGTCGAGTTCGACACTGATGATGCGGTTCGGAATGTCGATCAGGATCGGATCGCCTGTCTCAACCAGTCCGATCAATCCGCCCTCAGCCGCCTCCGGGGACACGTGGCCGATCGAGAGGCCCGAGCTTCCGCCCGAGAACCGGCCGTCGGTCACCAGCGCGCACACCTTGCCGAGCCCTTTCGACTTCAGATAGCTGGTCGGATACAGCATCTCCTGCATGCCGGGACCGCCCTTCGGTCCCTCATAGCGCACGACGACCACATCACCCGGTTTAACCCTGTTGCCGAGAATGCCGGAGACTGCGTCGTCCTGGCTCTCGAAGACATGCGCCTTGCCGCGGAATGTGAGGATCGATTCATCCACACCGGCGGTTTTCACGATGCAGCCTTCCGGCGCGATGTTGCCGAACAGCACGGCAAGTCCACCATCCTTCGAGAACGGATGCTGCGCAGAGCGGATCACACCCTTCTCCCGATCGGTGTCGAGTTCGTCCCAGCGTTCTGACTGGCTAAAAGCCACCTGCGTCGGCACGCCGCCGGGCGCGGCGCGGAAGAAATTGCGCACGGACTCGCTGTTGGTGCGTCCGATGTCCCAGCGGTTCAGCGCATCGGCCATGGTCGGCGCATGCACCGTCGGCAGGCTGGTGTCGATCAGGTCGGCGCGTTCGAGTTCGCCGAGAATGGCCATGACACCACCGGCGCGGTGAACGTCTTCCATATGAACGTCGTTCTTGGCGGGCGCGACCTTGCAGAGACACGGCACCCGGCGCGACAGCCGGTCGATGTCGGCGATGGTGAAATCGACCTCGCCCTCCTGTGCCGCGGCCAAAAGATGCAGCACGGTGTTGGTCGATCCGCCCATGGCGATGTCGAGGCTCATCGCATTCTCGAAGGCCGCGAAGTTCGCGATATTGCGCGGCAGCGCGGTCGCGTCGTCCTGCTCGTACCAGCGGCGGGCGAGATCGACGATCACATGGCCCGCTTCGCGGAACAGCCGCTCGCGATCGGCATGCGTCGCCAGCACCGAGCCGTTGCCCGGCAGCGACAAGCCAAACGCCTCGGTCAAACAGTTCATCGAGTTGGCCGTGAACATGCCCGAGCACGATCCGCAAGTCGGACACGCCGAACGCTCGACCGCGGCAACTTCCTGGTCGGTGTAGCTGTCATCGGCGGCAACGATCATCGCATCGATCAGGTCGACCGAGCGCTTGGTGCCTTTCACCACGACCTTGCCGGCTTCCATCGGGCCGCCCGAAACGAACACGGTCGGAATGTTGAGCCGCATCGCGGCCATCAGCATGCCGGGGGTGATCTTGTCGCAGTTGGAGATGCACACCAGCGCGTCGGCGCAATGTGCGTTGACCATGTACTCGACCGCGTCGGCGATCAGTTCGCGGCTCGGCAGCGAATAGAGCATGCCGCTGTGGCCCATCGCGATGCCGTCATCGACCGCGATGGTGTTGAATTCCTTGGCGACGCCGCCCGCGGATTCGATTTCGCCGGCCACCAGTTGCCCGAGATCCTTCAGATGGACGTGGCCCGGCACGAACTGGGTGAAGCTGTTGGCGATGGCGATGATCGGCTTGCCGAAATCCGCATCCTTCATGCCCGTCGCGCGCCAAAGGCCGCGGGCGCCGGCCATGTTGCGGCCGTGGGTGGACGTTCTGGAGCGGTATGCCGGCATGATTGTTCCCTCTTGATTGGAATGGTTCCAATAAAGAGGTTATCCGGCGCTGTAAAATATATTATTCAGAAGGAACTAGGTCGCTAAAAGTATCAGAATGGACATCCGCCAGCTCAGGCATTTCGCGGCCGTGGCCGACACCCTGCATTTCGGCCGCGCCGCCGAGCGGCTTGGCATGACCCAGCCGCCGCTCAGCCAATCGATCATGACGCTGGAGCGCGAACTCGGCGCGCCACTGTTCGTGCGGACGAAACGCAGCGTAGCGCTGACGCCGTTCGGCGCGCAGTGGCTGACCCATGTGCGCGCCGCGCTCGATGGCGTGAAGGCCCTGCCCGAGATCGCGCAACAGTTGCGCGACGGCACCGCCGGTCATCTGGCGCTCTCGTTTGTCAGCACAGCCGACTACAGCATTCTGCCGCTGCTGGTGCGCCGCTATGCGTCGCTGTTTCCCAATGTCGAAATCTCGCTGACCGAGGCAACCAGCAACGTACAGATCGCGAACCTGCTCGAAGGCAACGGCCATATCGGTCTGGTGATCCCGCCGCCGAACGCCGCGCTGCCCAGACAGCTCTCCTATCTGCCTCTTGTGACCGAACCGCTGGTCGCCGCCGTGCCGGAAAGCTGGCTCGCCGACGGCACGCTGTCGTTGTCAGCGGATCGTCTCGCGCCGGACTCCGTCGTCGGCGCACCGCTCATCATCTTCCCACGGCAGAGCGCGCCTGCCTTCCATGACCTCGTGACCGGCTACTACACAGCGCATGGCGGACAAGCGCGGATCGCGCAGGAAGCGATCCAGATGCAGACCATCATCAGTCTTGTCTCCGCCGGCATGGGCATCGCGCTTGTGCCAGCGTCGCTGCGCAACCTCGCACGCACCGGCGTGCGCTACGTCGATCTGGCAGGCACCGCGCCGATCTTGGAGACCGGGATCACATGGCGCACCGGCGACACCACGCCGACCATCGAACGCTTCGTCAGCATCGCGCGCGAGATGGTGAGCGGCGGCGAGTGAGCAATCGCGCCGGCCGGCACGCGCGCACAATGCCCGCTTGCCGCTGTTGTCCATTAGCGAGGTCGCGGACGTCAGCGCGCGAGGAACTCCAGCGCCTTTCTCGCGAAGTCCTCGTGATACTGGAAGATGCCGCCGTGCCCGGCGTCCTCGTAAAGCACGAGTTCTGCATTCGGGAGGCGGCGCGCCAAGTCGATCGAATTGCTGCTCGGCACCATCTTGTCCTGATCGCCATTCGCGACCAGAACGGGCTGTCGGATCGCGCCCAGATCCTGTTGCGCCTGCATGCCCCAGGCCTTGATCGCCTTGAGTTGCCTCAGGAATGCACCCATCGTGACCGGCTTATCGCGATCGACCTTGCGCTCCTGCAGCCGTTCCAGAAAGGCTTTCGCGGCGCGGCGGCCATTCGCGGTCGAGGTGAAGAAGAGATAGAATTTCGGGTCCCGGAACGTCAGCATACCCTTGATGATAAGCGGCCAGGACACAGGTCCGACCTTTTCGATGCCTTCGCCCCCTGCCGGGCCGGTGCCTGTCAGGATGATCTTGCGAACAAGATCGGGCTCCTTGAGCACAATGTCCTGCGCCACGAACCCGCCAAGAGAAAAGCCGAGCAGATCGACTTTCGAGAAGCCTAGCGCACGGATAAAGGCAATCGCGTCATCGGCCATCTCTGCCACTGTGAGCGGCGCAGCGCCGCCCGATGCACCGACGCCCCGATAGTTGAGGGCTATCACAGGCCTGGTCGCTGCGAGGCCGTCGACAATACGCGGATCGAAATTATCCAGCACCGCGCCCCAGTGATTCAGCATGATCAACGGGACACCGGCCGCAGGCCCGAGTTGCCGATAGACGAACTTCGTCCCTGCAACATCGATGCTCTTGGTCAGTGTGTCTTTCCACTTTTGTATTGATCTGATTTGTGGGGATATGTTCACGATCGTTTCCCTAGATATACGCATGAATGGACGTCCTCACCGCGGCCCTTTGCTTCCAGGCAAAAGCAACACCGCCTTCACCTCAGCTTGACGACGACCTTGCCTTTCGACCGTCCTGTTTCGATGTAAGCCATGGCTTCATTGGTCGCCTGGAACGGGAAGGCCCGATCCAAGACAGGGCGAATGATCCCGGCTTCGATCAGTGATGTGATCTGGCTCAACTGCTCGCCGCTCGCGCGCATAAACAGGAACAAATAGTTGATCTGCCGGCCCTTGGCCTTCCTCCGGATGCCGAAGCTGAGAAGGCGCATGACCTGCTGCAGAAACCAGTTCAGTCCTAGTTCCTTTGCGAAATGTGGGTCCGGCGGCCCGGAGATCGAGATCAGCTTGCCGCCGGGCTTCAGCACATTCAGGGATTTTTGAAGCGTGTCGCCGTCTAGGCTGTTAAGGACGACGTCATAGCCGGACAGGACCTTCTCGAAGTCCTGCTTCTTGTAGTCGATGACGACATCAGCCCCGAGGCTCCTGACCAGATCGACATTCGCTGTGCTCGTGGTCGTCGCAACCGTCGCACCGAGATGCTTTGCAAGCTGTATGGCGATTGTTCCGACGCCGCCAGAGCCGGCATGGACAAGAACTTTCTGCCCCTTCTTCAACCCGGCTCGCTCGACCAGCACCTGCCAAGCTGTCAGCCCTACCAGGGGAATGGAAGCCGCTTCTTCCATGCTGAGATTCTTGGGCTTTAACGCTACGTCAGCTTCGTTCACAGCAATGAATTCCGCAAACGTCCCGATCCGGCCATCGCGTGGCCGGGCATATATCTCGTCGCCCGGCTTGAAGTGTCGGACATTCGATCCGACGCGGACAACAGTGCCGGCCACGTCGTGTCCCAGGATGACGGGAGTGCGATACGGAAGGAGAGGCTTAAACTCGCCGTCCCTGATTTTGGAATCCAGCGGGTTCAAGCTGGCCGCGTGGATCTCAACCAGAACATCGTCTTCCCGCAGAACTGGCTCCGGCATGTCGCCGAAGCGCAGAGCGCCCTTCTTTTTGTATTGATCGAGGATGAAAGCCTTCATGATGTAAATTTCTCTGCGTTAAGTCGTTTTCTGCCGAACTTGGCCACTTACTGCTGGCGTTCCCAAATCTGCGAACGACCCAGCGTCGGCACACCGATGTAACCGCGCACGTTGAGCTTCTTGCCGCCCTCTACCACCTGGATTTTGCTGCGATAGATTTGTCCGCTGTCCGGGTCGAGGATTTGGCCGCCGGTGTATTCGTCGCCGTCCTTTTTCAGACCGGTCAAAATGACCAAGCCGACCACCGGCGCGTTCTTGAGCGCGCCTTCGCATTTCAGGCACTTTGGATTCGCGTCTTCGTTCGGAGCGGGAAACGCTTTTTCGATCCTGCCCTGCAGAACGCCCTTCGATTCAGTGATACGGATCGCTGCCCTTGGCTTGCCGCTAACGTCGTCGACGCTCCTCCACAAACCGACTGGCGAGGCATTGTCCGCCCACGCTGCCGAGGACATGAGTGCCGCAGCCACGGTGATCGCGAAAACGGCAGATTGTTTCAGAATACGCATTCGATGGTCTCCAAGGGGTGGTGGGTCGACGTGGTTTCGGGCGCCATGCGACAGCGCTCCGCGAAGATTCCCGCGGCCGAAGTTCCAATTGTGAGGACTGAGGAACAGTCACGGCATTGCTCTCGCGCGAAGGAACCTGTATTCATGATGATCATCATGAATACCTATATTCATGATGGCTATCATGAATAATGTCAACAGCGTTGGCGGAGATTTTGGAATGAAAGTCAGTCGAGAGCGCATGGCGGAGAACCGCTGCCGGATTTTGGATGCGGCCAGCCGACTGTTTCGCGCGAAGGGGTTCGAGGCGGTCAGTGTCGCCGAAGTGATGAAGGCTACAGGCCTCACCCATGGCGGCTTCTATGGCCATTTCGGTTCGAAGGACGACCTTGTGGTCCAGACTATTGACCATGCCCTCGCCCAGGACGTCGCCGAAGGCAACGATCTAGGCACCTATCTCGACATCTACCTTTCACCTTGGCACCGCGACAACGCCGCCGAGGGTTGCCCAACGGCAGGTCTGGTCGCGGACACCCGCCACCAGAGTGCGGCTGTACGTCAGGCTATGACAGAAGGCATTCGATCGCAGATCAACCGTATCGATGAAGCGCTCCCGGGGGCGAGCGCGGTAGACAGGCGTCGTGAGGCAATCGGAACCTTTGCGTCGATGGTAGGGGCAGTGATCCTCGCTCGGGCGATCGACGATCCAGCGCTTTCCGATGAGGTTTTGGAACAGACGCGCGCTTGGATCAACGCCAGGATCACCGAGCCCGTCGACACACAGTGAGCGTATCACCCGCGTCGGCGATTTGATTCATATCGCCTGCGCGCCGCGATAGCGCGCAAACACGCGCTGCTGCGCGTCAGCCGAGAACAGAACAACGTCGTAGGTCTCCGGCGGAGTTCCCTCAACCTCCATTCCCGGCGAACCGATCGGCATGCCGCCAACGGCCAGGCCTTTCGCTTGCGGCCGCTCGGCAAGCAGGCGCTTGATCGCGTCCGCAGGAACATGCCCTTCGATGACATAGCCGCCGATTTCAGCCGTGTGGCAGGAAGATAGCTCCACAGGCACGCCAAGCCTTGCCTTCAGCGGAGCAAGATTGGCAGATTCGATTTCATCGACTGGAAAACCGGCCGCCTTTACATGCGCGATCCAGCCGCCGCAACAGCCGCATGCCGGGTCGCGATTGACGGTCATCCGGGGAAGAGCCTCGGCTGCCGTCGAAAAACGCGGCAGCACCAGTGCGGCGGCCACCGGCAATGCTCCCGCCAACACCGCGCGACGTGTCGAGATTGTCATCGATCCATTCCTCGTTGCCGGGACTGGCGCCCCGGCGTCCTTGTTGTTCAATCGCCCCGAAGATTACCGGGAACGATCGATGTCATCCAGTCACGGATCGGTTAGCCGTGATGAAGATTGTCTCCGGCACTACCGGCCGGAAAACAGCTTCAGCCATGGCGTCAGGTGAAACGCGCTCATCAGCCCGTACATCGCGGCCATGCCACTCAGCGGTGACGCATCGTGCGCGCAAAGCATCGCCGGCGCACCTTCGCCAAGAATGCCCGTCAGCAGCGCCATGATCGCAAAGGTCGGCGCGGCCGCGAGAGCCAGCCATTTGGCTGCGCCGAGGGTGGCTGCATTGAGCCACCCTTGAAGCGAGACGACTTCATGGCCGCTTGAGCTGGTCGTATCGGAGATCATGTGATGCACTCCATCTTCCGCGCGCTCGACTAGCCGTCTTTCTTCCGGAACGCTTCTTCTCCCGCATTGGATACGGCAATCCACTTCGGGTCGGGCGCGGCGCCGGGAACGTAACTGTCGTTCCAGTTCCACCACTTGTACGGCCGTTCCTGCGGATAGCCCTGCGGCGAGTCCTCCCATTCCTCCTGACGCCCGAGCGCGGTCATGTCGAGGTAGCTCCAGACGGTGCCCATCGCCTCGTCGCCGCGGGTGTTGATGAGGTAGGTGCGGAAGATGCGATCGCCGTCGCGGATGAAGGCGTTGTGGCCGTGCCATAGATCGACGCCGAAGTCTGCGTCGAAGCTGTCGGTGATGGTGACCCATGGGATTTTCTCCCAGCCCATCCGCGCTTTCAGGCGCGCAATGTCGGCCTGCGGCGCGCGCGAGGCATAAACGAGCGTCGTATCGCGCGCATTCAGATGAGCAAGGTTGCTCACCTGGTCGGCCCCCAGCGAACAGCCGATGCAGGCATGTTCCGGCCAGCCGTGCACGCCGGGCTCAAAGAAGGCGCGGTAGACGATCAACTGATGGCGGCCCTCGAACAGATCGAGCAGGCTCACTTTGCCGTTCGGCCCGTCGAACGTGTATGTCTTTTCCACCGCCACCCATGGCATCCGCCGCCGTTCGGCGGCCAGCGCGTCACGGGCGCGCGTCTGGGCCTTCTCCTTGACCAGAAGCTGCTCGCGCGCGGCCTCCCATTCTTGCGGCGATACAATTGGCGGCGTGTTCATGGCGTGCTGCCCTTGTTTCCGGGGCTTCTCAGGTGCTGTAATCGTGGTCATCGGAACCTCCGAATGAGAGCGTCTCTCGTGTCACGTAACGCCGTTCACTGCCGATCGTTCGTGTTCCGCGATAGATCTAGAACCGGATATCGGATGGCGGGAGTGACAAGTTTGGCGGGATTCCGATGGACTCGCTGATCACGGCTGCGGCCCACGCGCTGGCAACGGGCGATCCCCTCGGAGCACTGAACCGGGTTGCGCTGCGCAACGACCCGCCTGCTCTTGCGCTCCGGGGCATCGCGATGGCTCAGCTCGGCGATCTCGTCAGGGCGCGGACCCTTCTGCAAAAGGCCGCGCGCGCCTTCGGCCCAAAAGAGGCCGTGGCCCGTGCAAGATGCGTCGTTGCTGAGGCCGAGATCGCGCTGGTCTCGCGGGATCTCGGCTGGCCGACGAAGCCGCTTGAAGCGGCGCGCACCGCGCTCGAAAAGCATGGCGACTGGGTGAACGCGGCGCATGCGCGGCACCTCGAAGTCCGGCGTCTTCTTCTCATTGGCCGCCTCGATGAAGCCGAGCGTGCACTCGCCAAACTCGACCCCGCGCCCTTTCCGCCCGCATGGCGGGCCGCACACGAACTGGTCGTTGCCGGGATCGCGATGCGCCGCCTTCGGACGAAGGACGCGCGGACCGCGCTCGATCGCGCCGAACGCGCGGCACGTGACGCCCGCATCCCGGCACTTCTCGCGGAGGTCGAAACCGCGTCGCGCGTTTTGAACACACCTGCCGCGCGCCTCATCGCGCGCGGCGAGCAGCGCCCTCTCCTGCTCGAAGACGTCGAAGCATTGCTCACGTCGAAGGCGCTGGTCGTGGATGCGTGCCGTTATGCCGTGCGCAATGCAGGCACGGTGGTCTCGCTTGCGAGGCGTCCGGTGTTGTTCACGCTTGCGCGGACGCTCGCCGAAGCGTGGCCGAACGATGTGCCCCGAAGCGCGCTGCTCGCGCGGGCATTCCGGGCGAAGCACGCCGATGAATCCCATCGCGCGCGGCTGCGCGTCGAGATCGGGCGTCTGCGCAAGGCGTTGCGGCCACTGGCGGACATCACCGCGACCAAAGACGGATTCGCACTGGCACCTCTTCGCGCACGCGATGTGGTCGTGCTGGCAACGCCTGTCGAAGAGGAGCACGCGTCGGTGCTCGCTTTTCTTGCCGACGGGGAATCGTGGTCGAGTTCGGCGCTCGCGCTTGCGCTCGGCGCCAGCCAGCGTACCGTGCAGCGCGCGCTCGATGAGCTTGCGGAAGCCGGCAAGGTGCAATCGTTCGGCCGCGCACGCGCGCGCCGCTGGATGACCCCGCCGGTGCCGGGATTCACGACGGCATTGTTACTCCCTGCTGCTCTGCCGGGTGACTAGTGTGGCGGTTCGCAAGTTCGCATCATTCTGCGGCAGGTTCTTTTGCGGACTTGCGAACCAAAGCCACACTAGAATTTTAAAATTCTAGTGCCCTCTTGAATCCGAAGTTCGCCATAGAGCGCGCTGCAAAACGAGGCGAACTTCGGATTCAGGGCACTAGGTTGGCGGCATCGCAGCAACACAGGTGAAGCATGAAACGAGCAGCAGCCGAAATCCTCCGCGAATACGGCCCCTTTCCCGGCGCGGAGGACGTTCACGGCGTGACCTTCGATGGCCAGAATGTCTGGTTCGCCTCCGGTGACCGGCTGAACGCTTTCGATCCGCAAAGCGGGAAAGCCTTGCGGACCATCGATGTCCCCGCGCATGCGGGAACGGCGTTCGACGGACGCCACCTGTTTCAAATCTTCGAAAGAAACATCCGCAAGATCGATCCGGCATCCGGCCGCGTGCTTGCGACGATTCCTGCGCCCGGCGATGGCGGCGATTCAGGAATGGCATGGGCCGAGGGCTCGCTGTGGGTCGGACAGTATCGCGAGAAGAAGATTCATCAGATCGATCCCGAGACGGGAGCGATCATCCGTACTATTGAATCGAACCGCTTCGTCACCGGCGTCACCTGGGTCGACGGCGAACTCTGGCACGGCGTGTGGGAAGGCGACGACAGCGCGTTGCGGCGCATCGATCCACAGAGCGGCGAAGTCTTCGAAGAACTCACGATGCCGCCGGGAACAGGCGTGTCTGGCCTTGAATCCGACGGCAAAGATCAACTGTTCTGCGGCGGCGGAAAGAGCGGAAAGTTGCGCGCAGTGCGCAGGCCAAAGCGGAATTCCAAGACCGGCTAAGGCTCCTAGGCTTCGATCGGCCCATCTGCGCTCATTTCTCGCGTTGCGGGTAAATCGTCTCCCCCCGCTTGAGCATCGCGACGAACGTCTCGATCTTCTTCTTGCGACCGGCTTCGGTTTTCATGTTGTGGGTACGGAAAGCCAGTGCGAAACGATTCTGCGCGCTGAGCTTCGCCAGCATGGCCTTGGCTTTTGGCTCGGCATCGATGGCCATTTGCAGATCGGCGGGGATTTTCATGTCCTTGCCGCTCTTGTAGGCGCGGTCCCAGCGGCCATCGGCCTTCGCAGCCTCGACCTGCTTCAAGCCGTGCTCGGTCATCCTTCCTTCTTCGATGAGCCGCGCGACGTTGCCGACATTGATCTCACTCCAGACGCTTTCTTGCTGCGCGGCGAATAGCGCTGAAGGAAGCTTCGGTCATCGAAACCTTTGCGCTGGCCATCGATCCAGCCCCAGCAGAGAACGACATCGATGGCCTCCCTGGGAGTGATCGATTTGAGACCGGAATTGACCTTGTGAATCTTGATCCAGACTTCGTCGCTCTTGTCATGGTGCTTGGCGAGCCACTTGTAGAAACTCTCGGCGTCCTTGAACGTACGGACCTTTTCAGGATCAACGATGACTGGCGGCACTAATTCGTGCTCTGACCGTCGCCAGTACGTAGCAGATAAACGCTAACTGCTGACGCAATCGTTACAACTAGTTCAGCCTCTTCGAATCGAGGTTGACGTCCCTCACGAATGTGGCGCCCTTGCTCAGACGCAAAACCCCAAAGCTTTTCCAAAGCGACATCAAGAGGCGCTGGTAGTCCTAGCGAAGATACGAGCTGTCCTAACGTTTTGTTGGGACGACCTGTTACATCACGAGCAACGCATTCCAGAGCTGCCATCGCGTGCTGAATAGCGCCTGTTACATCGGCGCTTGGCCGTCGAGATATATCTCGAAGCGCTTCATGCATCTCGCCTGCGGCGGTGGCGCGGCCGCTGACTCGCATAACGTCCATGGCGCTCGTTAGAGCGTTTGCAAAAGCTTCCGAACCGCGAGCGACGATTCGACCTTCACGCATTTCCCAGCCAATGCCCTGCTCACGGAAAAATTCATTCAACCTTGCTTCGAATTCATTTCCGCGACTCCAATCAGTTGCAGCTATGCGACTGTAGAAACCTTCCGCGATATCGTACACGCGAAACCACGGAGCATCCGCAACGAGATCTTGAACTTCATCAAATACGTTCGGATACGCAGACCAATTGTTCGGATTCGGCCGAGTGAGCAAGATGCTACAAACCTCAAGGCGAGCATTGTGCGGTGTGAGACCAAGACCATCGGCTAGCACAACTAAGCCGAATCGTAAGTTCTCAGGCGCGTCTTCACGAACAGTGATAGGCGGCTCATCGAGTTGATAGCCGAACCGCCGGGAAAACGGCTGATCCTCCGACACAGACTAAGTCCTCCTAAGTAACCTACCTCACTCCCACTCGATCGTGCCGGGCGGCTTCGAGGTCACGTCATAGACCACGCGGTTGACGCCCTTCACCTCGTTGATAATGCGGGTCGCGGTCTCGCCGAGGAATTTCATGTCGAACGGATAGAAGTCCGCCGTCATGCCATCGGTGGATGTCACCGCGCGCAGGCCGACCACATACTCATAGGTGCGGCCGTCGCCCATCACGCCGACGGTCTTCACCGGCAGCAGCACGGCGAACGCCTGCCAGATGGTGTCGTAAAGTCCCGCCTTGCGGATCTGGTCGATGTAGACCGCGTCGGCTTCGCGCAGGATGTCGAGCTTCTCGCGGGTGATCTCGCCGGGGCAGCGGATCGCAAGGCCCGGTCCGGGAAACGGATGACGGCCGACGAACACATCCGGCAGGCCAAGTTCGCGGCCGAGTGCGCGCACTTCGTCCTTGAACAGTTCGCGCAGCGGCTCGACCAGCTTCATGTTCATGCGCGCGGGCAAACCGCCGACATTGTGATGCGACTTGATCGTTACCGACGGACCGCCGGTGAACGACACGCTTTCGATCACGTCGGGATAGAGCGTGCCCTGTGCGAGGAAATCCGCGCCGCCGATCTTCTTGGCCTCTTCATCGAACACATCGATGAACAGTCGGCCGATGGTCTTGCGCTTCACTTCAGGATCGGTGACGCCGTCGAGTTCGCCGAGGAACGTCTTCGACGCGTCAACATGTACAAGCGGAATGTTGTAGTGATGCCGGAACAGGTCGACGACGGTCTTGGCTTCGTCCTTGCGCAGCATGCCGTGATCGACGAACACGCAGGTGAGCTGATCGCCGATGGCTTCGTGAATCAGGATCGCAGCCACCGATGAATCGACGCCGCCCGACAGGCCGCAGATCACCTTGCCTTTGCCGACCTGCGCGCGGATCTTTTCGATCGCTTCCTCGCGGAAGGCGCGCATGGTCCAGTCGCCTTTCAGCCCCGCGACCTTGCGCACAAAATTCTTGATCAGCTTGGCGCCGTCCGGCGTATGCACCACCTCGGGGTGGAACTGCATCGCGTAGAACTTGCGCTTGTCATCGGCGATCACCGAGATCGGCGAACCCGGCGCTTTCGCCACGCCGCGGAAACCGTCAGGCAGTTTGGTGACGCGGTCGCCGTGGCTCATCCAGACGTAGTGCTTCTCGCCGACCTTCCAGACATCCTCGAACAGCGCGCAGTTGTCGGTGACCTCGATCAGCGCGCGGCCGAATTCGCGATGGTGTCCCGCCTCAACCGTGCCGCCGAGCTGCTGCGCCATGGTCTGTTCGCCGTAGCAGATGCCGAGCACCGGCACGCCAGCGGTCAGGATCGACATCGGCGCGGACGGAGCATCCTGATCGAGGACGGAGGCCGGCCCGCCGGAGAGGATCACGGCCTTGGGCTGCATCCCGCGGAAGGCTGCTTCGGCCTTCTGGAACGGCACGATCTCGGAATAGACGCCCTCTTCGCGGACGCGCCGCGCGATAAGCTGCGTCACCTGGGAGCCGAAATCGACGATGAGAATCTTCTCGTGAGCGGCCGCCTCGTCGGGCGTCGCTGGAGCGGTCTGGCTGTGTGCTGTCATGGAGAGGAAATACGCGACAGGGGGCGGAGTCGCAACCCCGGAACGCCAGCAAAAACCGGCTTATTGGCAGGTTTTGGCGGTGGCCGACTGATCCCTCCGGGACGCCCGAACACCGCGAAAACGCTACATTCTCATCGCGCGCAGCCGCATCCGGCCTCTCTTTTGCCGTCAACCGGACTGGGCTATGAACTTTCAGATCTATCGAATGAACCACCGCCGATTTTGCGAACAACCGGATTGCCTGAATGCCTCGTTGCTGCATCGTAACGGCATACCGGCGCAGCGAGTATGCTGCGCTCGCGGATCTGACGCTTCCACGGATGCAGGCGTTTGCAACGCGCCACGGACATGACCTGCGGGTTCACCGGCCGGAGGAGACCGACCTCGACCGCGCCTGGATGAAAGTCCCGCCGATCCTCGATGCGCTGGACGGCGATTACGAGTTCGTGGTCTGGCTCGATATCGACGCGCTGATCCTGCGTCTCGATCGCGATATCCTGGACGCCGCACGCCCCGGCATTGACCTCCTGATGTCGTGGCATGAACCGGACACCGCGCAACACGATGGCGACCTTTGCCCTGAGTATCGTGTTCCCGCACACTACAATGCAGGTGTCTATCTGATCCGCCGGTCGAACTGGTCGAAGGACTTCTTCCGGCGGATGCTGACCATGCGTGGACAGCTGAACCATCCATGGAGTGATCAGGCTGCCCTTCACGCAATGCTTGGGCTCAATGAATCCCTTGGCCTCGGGCCAGATCTCACTGAGGTGCCGGATCGATCGTCTGTCGGGCATCTCGACACCGCATGGAATTCGATCCCCGGCATCGCGATGGCGGACGATCCGGTCATCCATCACTTCGCGGGCCTGCCGCATGACGCCCGTCTTCGTCTGATGGAATCCAGCGTCGCGATGCTGGAAATTTACGAGACCGCGCCGGCAAAGCTACGTTCGATGCTGGCGCATCAGCTTAACCTGTGGGCCACGGCAGAACGGCGCGCGATCGGCAACGACCATCATCGTCAAAGCCTTCTGCTGTCGCAGAAGGCAGAGCTTGCACGGCTTCGCGCCCCGCGGCAGATGTTGCGGGATTTTCCCAAGCTGCTGATCAAACGCCTGAAGGAAAAGGCCCGTCGCGATCGACAGACTTAACCGCGCTTACGCAGACCGTTTCAGCACCGACACGAAGAACCCGTCGGTGCCGGTCCGGCGCGGGGTCATCAGCAGACCCTCGTCCGATTGCAGCGTGGCGGCGGCGAAATCCTCGGCCTTGTCCCACAGCACGCCCATGGTCTGCTCCGGCGGCACCACCGCATAGTCCGGATGCCGCGCCGTGAACGCCCGGACCTGCTCGTTGTTTTCCTGCGGCAGAACCGAACAGGTGATGTAGGCGATCCGCCCGCCCGGCTTTGCCAGCGAAGCTGCGCGATCGAGCACTTCGATCTGATCCTTGATGCGAACCTCGAGTGCGCCAGGGCGCATCCGCCACTTCGCATCCGGATTGCGCCGCCACGTTCCCGTGCCGGTGCATGGCGCGTCGATCACCACAAGATCGGCCGAGGCCTTGATGTCGGACAGCGTATCGTCCGGGCCCTTCGGCGTGCGCACATCCGCATTGTGGACGCCCGCGCGCGACAGCCGATCATGGATCGGCGCGAGTTGCCGCTTGTCGTGATCGGTCGCAATCAGCCGGCCCTTGCCCTGCATCATCGCGGCGAGCGCCAGCGTCTTGCCGCCCGCGCCCGCGCACATGTCGATCACTTGCTCGCCGGGCTTCGCGCCGGTGAGGAATGCCGCGAGTTGCGACCCTTCGTCCTGCACCTCGACGGCGCCCTTGATGAAATCCTCTTCCGAATGGATGCCCGGATTGCGCGCATCGGCCCCGAGATCGATCCGCAATCCCCATGGCGACCATGGCGTGGCCCGCGCACCGAGATGCTTCATCGACGACAGCACCTTCTCGTGCTTTGCCTTCAGCGTGTTGACCCGCAGGTCCAGCGGCGCGCGGCTCGCCATCGCGGTGGCTTCCTCCACACGCGCGTCGCCGAACACGGCGGCGAGTTGGGGATCGAGCCATTCAGGATAATCGCCCGCGACATGTGCGGGCGCATCTTTCAACGTCCGCGATGTGAGCGCCGCACGTTCGGTGTCCGTGAGAGCCTCCGGCGCAAAACGCCCGCCATCGCACAGCGCCGCAACGGCATCCGCACCGAGGCCGCGTTCAAGCTTGAGCATCCCCAGCAGACGCGCACGCGGTGTATCGGTATCCATCAGCCACGCCGACGACGCCCGGCGGCGCAGCACGTCGAACACCAACCCCGCGATGGCGGCGCGATCGCCGGAGCCGGCGAAGCGGTGCGCGGTGCCCCACTCCTTCAGCGCGTTCGGCGCGGGAATGCGCTGCGTGTCGATCGCTGCGAGAATCTCAATGGCTGCGGACAGCCGCGCGGCAGGCGTCATTGTGGTCTTTCAGGGCATGCAAGCTCAGAGAACAGATGCCTGACCTAGCCGCGTCTCAGATGAGAAACAAGACGCGAATGGCGAAATACAGCCACATCGCCAGAAGGATCAGTGCCCCGGAGATGAAAAACAACGATCCGCGCGAGTTCGCGCTGGTGACCAGAAATCCGGCTTGAAACACCTGCAACACCACGAACACCCATGCCAGCAGGACCATGATCAGGTCGGCATGCCGCGTCTGGATCGCCAGCACGACCACCACATAAAACAGCGTATGGAGATGATAGTTGAACCAGTCGCCGTTCGCAGCGGGCTTCGCCGCATCGCTTCCCCGCCAGAACAGCACCAGGAACGTCAGGCCGACCAGAACGAATGTCGGCAGCAAAATCATCTGAATCATCATTTGAAATACCCCAAAATTCAGTGCTTAACGGCCCCTTCCCGCCCCGACAATCATTTCCGGGCGGACTGTGAACCTCTTCACAGACAACAGCGACCAATACTCGGAAGTTCCATTTTTAAGGTCAGACCGGGTGCTGCGATGGCCTACACAACAAAGGGCATGAAAACTCTCCGCGGCGTCGCCATGCGCGGCGTCAGCGTCGTTCTGATGATCGGCGCGCTGACGGCCGGTGCTTTCGGTCTGCGCACCGCCGCGCTCACGCATCTTGGAGTCATCGTCAGGGCGCCGGCGGTGGAATTTGAAATCCGCCTGCCGCCTGCCGTGGCTGGGGCCAACCTGAAGCGCGATGCGCAGGTCGAACTCCTGACCGATCTCAATCAGACACTCGCTCAACTCGACGGCGATCTGCGTGCGACCGAAGACGGACGCGCGGTGCTGCGCGGCCACGTCCCGCTGAAGTTCCGCACCTCGGAGCGCATGGTCGTTCTCAGCCTGCCCGGTCAGGCACAGCGCGCCTTCAAGCTGCGGCTGCCGCCGAACCCCAGCCCGTCGGACGAATTCGGTCCGTGGCACATGGTCGATCGCGTCGTTTCCGGCGCGCGCACCGAAACGGCACGAGGAATACCGGACGACACCTTCGCTATCCGTTACCGCGTGCTGTGAAGCACCGGTCGCCAGAATTTTTATGACCGAAGCATTTGCAAGACCGTATTTTCAACTCGGACTCACTTCAATCACCTAAAAATTTTCAATTTTCTTCGCGCGTTTTAAACGTACCGTATGAGTGATCAGGCCATCTCACTGACATGCGCCGTATGTAAAATGCTCCGCAAAGGAGCCTCGCCATGTCCAGCTTGACGTCCAGCTTCCGCCTGACCCAGATCACCGACACACATCTCGGCGCCCGGTTTCCCGAGTTCGTCGAGAACTTTCACCGCGTGAGCCAGCATATCGACGACAACCGGCCCGACCTCGTCATCAACAGCGGCGACGTTGCGTTCGACGGTCCGGATCATCCGGACGATCTCGATTTCGCAAAAGCTCTGCACGACGCGCTGCCCGTCGACTGCCGCTATCTTCCCGGCAATCACGACATCGGTGACAATCCGACCCTCGTCGGCGAGCAGCCCAAACAGCGCGCGTCTGAGGCAAACCGGCAGAACTTCATCGCGACATTCGGCGAGGATCACTGGCGGTTCGACGCCGCTGGCTGGTGCTTCATCGGATTGAAT
The DNA here is from genome assembly GCA_017474385.1 of Afipia sp. Taxonomy (GTDB): domain Bacteria; phylum Pseudomonadota; class Alphaproteobacteria; order Rhizobiales; family Xanthobacteraceae; genus Afipia. The sequence continues at coordinate 100,559 of JAFVHU010000085.1, forward strand.
TCGCTGGTGATGAACACGTCACTCCCCTGCGAGGCCGAGCAACGCGAATGGCTTGCCGAGCAATTGTCCGCGGTACGCGGCAAGCCGGTGGCGCTGTTCATTCACAAGCCGCTCTACAAGGAGACGCCCGGCGACGAAGAGATCGCGGCCACATCGTTCCGCTACGTGCCGATGCCCGCGCGCAGCGGCCTGGTCGAAATGCTCGACGGCGCGAACCTGCGAATGGTGGCCTGCGGCCACGTCCACCAGCGCCGGGACTTCACGTTCGGCAACGTGCGCCACATCTGGGCGCCGTCGACCTCCTTCGTGATCAAGTCCAACGCAAAGCAGGAGCTGATCGGCATCAAGGAGGTCGGGCTGGTGGAATACGTCTTTCAACCTGACAGATTTGAAGTCCGCCACATTCGCGCGGCGGGACAGATCAATCTCGATCTGTTTTCGGTGCTGGAGCCATCAACAGTGGTGTGACCTTCCGTTTCTGGAAGGCCACCCACTGTCATTGAGATCAGGCCTTGTCAGGCCCGACGCGCACGAGCTGCTTGCCGAAATTCGCGCCCTTGAGCAGACCCATGAACGCTTCCGGCGCGCTCTCGACGCCCTCGGTGACGAACTCCTTGTGCTTGAGTTTGCCCTCGCGCAGCCACTGCGGCATGTCGCGAATGAAATCCGGATACATCGCTGCGAAATCGCGAACGATGAAGCCGCGGAAGGTCAGGCGCTTGACGAGAATGGCGCGCATGATCGAGTTGGCCCATTTCGGAGCGGGTGTGTCCTTGCCGAAGATGGTGCTGTAGTCGGCGATCAGGCCGCAGACCGGAATGCGCGCGAAATCGTTGAGGCGCGGAAACACCGCCTCGAATACCTTGCCGCCGACATTCTCGAAATAGACGTCGATGCCCTTCGGGCAAGCTTCCTTCAGCTTCGCGGCCAGATCCGGATCGCGATGGTCGAGGCACTCGTCGAAGCCGAGTTCGTTCTTGACGTAATCGCACTTCTCCTTGCCGCCCGCGATGCCGACAGCGCGCGCACCCTTGATCTTCGCGATCTGGCCGACTGCCGACCCCACAGCACCGGACGCCGCAGCGACCACCACCGTCTCGCCGGCCTTCGGCTTGCCGATTTCAAGCAGACCTGTGTAGGCCGTCATGCCCGGCATGCCGAGTACACCCACCGCCGTCGAGATCGGCGCGATCTTCGGATCGACCTTGCGCAGCCCCTTGCCGTCCGACAGGCCGTACTGCTGCCAGCCGATATGCGCGAGAACGTAGTCACCCTTCGCAAAGCCCGGATTGTTGGAAGCGACGACCTCGCAAACCGTGCCGCCCTCCATCACACCGCCGATCGGCACCGGCGCGGAGTAAGACGGGCCATCGTCCATGCGGCCACGCATGTAGGGATCGAGCGACAGCCAGACCGTGCGCAACAGAACTTGCCCGTCACCCGGCGCCGGGACCGGATAATCCTCAAGACGGAAATTGTCCGGCTTGGGCTCACCGACGGGACGGGACGCAAGGACGATACGCTTGGCTGACTGGGACATGGTGTTTCCTCGGTTTCTATGAACGTGAGCGTTTTTAGCCGAGAGAACCGCGCATGGCCATGTGGCCACGCGCGCGCGGAGCGGCATGGCATCCATGCCGCTCATTTCCGTTTAAAACAGAATGTGCTGATACGTGGGTCGTGGCTGTCGAGGGACAATGCCCAGCGCTACCAAGCCGCATTTTGTCATCACCGGGCTTGTCCCGGTGATCTCGATTCGTATGGCACAGAGGCCTAATGATCGAGATGGCCGGGACAAGCCCGGCCATGACAAAAAATAAGTGAAACCTCAGGCCGTGAGTTTCGCCAGCGCCTGGTCGAACGCCGCTGCGGCGCTCGACAAATCCTTGAAGGAAAGTCCGCTGTCCGCCGGCTGCTTCTGTTTGTCCGTGGCGGTCGGGCGAATTTCGGCAACTGGCTTGCCGCCGTCGAGAAATGCCTGCGGCGCGATCACATGGAATTCGTGATCTTCCGCCGAAGCATCCTTGAGGAGAAACACCCCGAGATAGGCCGTGCTGTCGCCGCGGCGGTAGGAAATGTAGCGCTCCACGGCGACCGAGCCGTCGCGCTGCATGCCGCCGAGCTTGGCATAGCCTTTCGAGTCCAGCAGCCGGTGCGCCTTGAAACCCTTCACGCCCTCCGACTTCGCTTTCGCTGTCTCCTCGGACAGATCGTATTTTGCCGCCATCTCCTTGCCGACTTCGGCAAGCTGTTCCGACACCGTGTGCTCGAACTCCTTCAGTTCGGAGCGCGGCTTCGAGGCCTTGCGCGGCTTGGCGGCGTTGCGCTTCTCAAGCTCGGTCTGGCATTTCGCCACGACATCCGCGACCGACTTTCGCTCAGCGTTGACCAGCAGGTTCTTCAGATCCTGATCGGAGAGCGCGGTAATCCTGTCGTCTGTCCAGTCAACCATGGTGTTCTTCTTTTCTGAAATGTTGGGCACATTGCGGCCGGTCCCGGCCGGTTCAATGGACGTGGGATAGGCTCGGACGAGTGCGGCCATATTGCGCGAAGCAACAGGAAAGCCGCGCGATTGTAGCGTGTTTTGACAGGCCGTTGGGGCCGAAATTGGACAACTAGTGTGGCGGTTCGCAAGTCCGCATCCTTTTGCAGCGCATTCCTTTGCGGACTTGCGAACCAAAGCCACACTAGAATTTATAATTGCTGGTGTCCTTTTGAATCCGAAGTTCGCAACGGAAGGTGCTGCAAAATGAAGCGAACTTCGGATTCAGGACACTCGCCTAGCCGCCGCCCGGATAGTTCGGGCTTTCGCGGGTAATGGTGACGTCGTGGACGTGGCTTTCGCGCAGGCCCGCGCCGGTGATGCGGACGAATTCCGCCTTGGCGTGGAAGTCCTCAATGTCCTTCGCACCGACATAACCCATCGCGGCGCGCAGGCCACCGGCGAGCTGATGCAGCACGTTGGCCACCGGCCCCTTGTAGGGCACCTGGCCTTCGATCCCTTCCGGCACCAACTTGAGCGTGTCCTTGATGTCCTGCTGGAAATAGCGGTCGGCGGAGCCGCGCGCCATTGCACCGACCGAGCCCATGCCGCGATAGGCCTTGTAGGAACGGCCCTGCCACAGGAACACTTCGCCCGGCGTCTCGTCGGTGCCTGCCAGCAGCGAGCCGACCATCGCGACGTCTGCGCCTGCGGCAAGCGCCTTGGCAAGATCGCCGGAATACTTGATGCCGCCGTCGGCGATCACCGGAATGTTCGCCTTCTTCGCGGCCTCGACCGCATCCATGATCGCGGTGAGCTGCGGCACGCCGACGCCCGCAACGATACGCGTGGTGCAGATCGAGCCCGGTCCGATGCCGACCTTGATCGCGTCCGCGCCGGAATCGATCAGCGCCTGCGTGCCTTCAGTGGTCGCGACGTTACCGGCGACAACCTGCACGGCGTTCGACAGCCGCTTGATGCGATTGACCGCCTCCAGCACGCGCATGGAATGACCGTGCGCGGTGTCGACGACGATCACGTCCACGCCTGCTTCGATCAGCTTTTCGGTGCGCTCGAAACCGCCATCGCCGACGGTGGTTGCGGCAGCAACACGGAGACGGCCCTGCGCATCTTTTGAGGCGAGCGGATAAGCCACCGCCTTTTCCATGTCCTTGACGGTGATGAGGCCGACGCAGCGATACTGGTCATCGACCACCAGCAGCTTTTCGATGCGGTTCTGATGCAACATCTTCTTGGCTTCGGTCTGGCTGACGCCTTCCCTCACCGTGATGAGGTTCTGATGCGTCATCAACTCCGAAACCTTCTGCTCCGGATCGGTCGCGAAGCGCACGTCGCGATTGGTCAGAATGCCGACCAGCTTGCCCGGCTGTCCGTTGCCGCCGCCGGTGACAACAGGAACGCCGGATATGCCGTGATCCTTCATCAGCGTCAGCGCGTCGACCAGCTTTGCGTCGGGCCCGATGGTGAGCGGATTCACCACCATGCCGGATTCGTATTTCTTGACCTGACGGACCTGCGCGGCCTGCCCGTCGGGATCGAAGTTGCGATGGAGCACGCCGATGCCGCCCGATTGCGCCATCGCGATTGCCATGGCGGCTTCGGTGACGGTGTCCATCGCCGATGCGATGATTGGAATATTAAGCGGGATGGCGCGGGTCAGGTGGGTACGGACATCGGCGTCGGACGGCATGATATCGGACAGACCGGGTTTCAACAGCACGTCGTCGAACGTGAATGCTTCGCGAATACCCTGACCCAACTGCTTTGCCATTGCCAACTCCGTTCGGCAGCCCGTGGCTGCGGTAAAAACCTCAGGATGTGCAAAATCGAGCGGTCCGCTGGCGCGTCGCTCGAATCGAAGCCCATCAATGGGGTTGGCGGTGGTCGATAGCATGCCGGGATGACGTTTCAAAGCATTTCACGCGAAAATCAGAGGTTTTTGCGCATGGGACATCTGCAAATCCCTCTCTGGCAGCGGCGTTTTCCGGAACAGGTGCCCTCACGACGAGTTTATTGACCCCGCTGCGCAGGACTCGCCTATCTGAGCGGTCTATTCTCCACCGCCCGCCTTTCCTTCAAATCCTTCCACACAGCAGAGCCGATGCAGAAGGAACGCCTGATACCGCTGATCGTGGCCTGTGCGCTGTTCATGGAAAACATGGACTCGACGGTGATCGCGACCTCGCTGCCGGCCATCGCCGCCGATATCGGCACCAGTCCGCTGACGCTGAAACTCGCGATCACGTCCTATCTCTTGTCGCTCGCCGTTTTCATTCCGGCAAGCGGCTGGACCGCCGACCGCTTCGGCGCGCGCGCCGTGTTCAGCGTCGCCATCGGCGTGTTCATGGTCGGCTCGATCGGCTGCGCCCTATCGACGTCCGTCACCGATTTCGTCATCGCGCGTATCATCCAGGGCATCGGCGGCGCGATGATGACGCCGGTCGGGCGGCTGGTGCTGCTGCGCTCCATCGACAAAAGCGCGCTGGTCAACGCTATGGCATGGGTCACCGTGCCCGCACTGATCGGCCCCGTGATCGGGCCGCCGCTCGGCGGTTTCATCACCACCTATTTCTCCTGGCACTGGATCTTCCTGATCAACATTCCGATCGGGTTGCTCGGCATCTGGATGGCGCTGAAATACATCGATCCGATCAAGAGCGAGAATCCCGAACGCTTCGATGTTGTCGGACTGGTCCTTGCGGGGTTGGGAGTAGCGGGTCTCGCCTTCGGCCTCTCCGTGGCGGGCCTTGGGCTGCTGTCGTGGCAGATCGTGGTTGCACTGATCGTCGGCGGCGGCATCGCGATGGGGTTCTATCTGCGTCACGCCAAACGCACCGCATCGCCGGTGCTGGATTTCACGCTGATCAGGCATCCGACCCTGCGCGCCAGCCTCACCGGCGGTTTCATGTATCGCCTTGGCATCGGCGCGCTGCCGTTCCTGCTGCCGCTCTTGATGCAGGTCGGCTTCGGCCTTTCGCCGTTCAAGTCGGGTCTGGTGACATTTGCCTCGGCGGTCGGCGCGCTCGGCATGAAGACGCTGGCTGCACGGATCATCCGCACCTTCGGCTTCCGCAACATCATGGTCATCAATGCGGTGGTGAGTTCGTTCTTCCTCGCCGCCTGCGCGCTGTTCACCCCGTCGACGCCGCTGCTGCTGATCATGATCATTCTGGTGGTCGGCGGCTTCTTCCGCTCGCTGCAATTCTCGGCGATCAACACCATGGCCTACGCCGAAGTCACGCCCAATGAGATGAGCCGCGCGACGACGCTTGTCAGCGTCAACCAGCAGCTTGCGATTTCGGCGGGGGTCGCGGTCGGCGCCTTCACCGTTGAAGCGACAATGGCCGCGAACCACTCCGTGGAGCTCAGCGCGGGCGATTTCTGGCCGGCGTTCCTGATCGTCGCAGTGATCTCGGCATTGTCGGCGTATTCGTTCTGGAAGCTGCCCGAGGATGCAGGCCACGAAATCTCGGGGCATCGGGTGCCAGTGGTGGAGACCCCGCAAGCCGCGGAAGCCGCTGCTGCGGAGCAGACCCACGACGCCCGCGACCAGAAGCTGGGATGAATTCAAAACGGGTCATTCCGGGGCGATTGCAAAGCAATCGAGCCCGGAATCCCTATCGTTCAAGTACTCTTCTGGATTCCGGATCGGCCTGCTGCGCAGACCGTCCGGAATGACGTTAGGTGGAAACGCCATTATCCCCGCGAAATCCGAGCGCCAGCAGATAACGCTCGGACGAATCCTGCCGGCTGGCGGCGGGCTTCACATGCTTTACCGTGGTGAAATCGCGCTTGAGCTGGGCCAGCAAATCCGCCTCCGCGCCGCTCTGGAAAACCTTCGCCAGAAAAACCCCGCCGGGATTGAGGATTTCGCAGGCAAAGGCGGCCGCATTCTCGACCAGACCGATGATGCGCAACTGGTCCGTCTTGCGGTGCCCGGTGGTGTTGGCGGCCATGTCCGACATCACAATGTCCGCGCCGCCGCCGATCATGGCGCGCAGCTTGTCGGGGGCGCGGTCATCAAGAAAGTCCATCTGCGCGAAAGTCACGCCGGGAAGCTCCGGCATTTCCAGAAGGTCGATGGCGACGACCTTGCCCTTGCCTTCCAGCGAGCCGACGCGTTTCGCCGCGATCTGGCTCCAGCCGCCGGGCGCGGCGCCGAGATCGACCACGACCTGCCCCCGCTTGAGGAAGCGATGCTTGTCGTCAATCTCCTGCAACTTGTACGCGGCACGCGAACGAAACCCGTCGCGCTTGGCCTGCGTGACGTACGGATCGTTGAGCTGACGTTCCAGCCAGAGTTTTGACGACAGCTTGCGCTTGCCGCCGCTCTTCACCGTCACATGCAGCCGTCCGGTGGTGTCTTTCGCCATGAGAGTTGGTTTCCAGCGGCATGATCCCCGAAAAGGTGGGAACCGGTTTTCGGAAAGGATCATGCCCGACAAAGAGCAGATGCGCTCACGCACCCCTTACGACGTTTCCGCCGCGCCGTCACGGAATCTGACTGAATTCAGCAGGCCAGAATCGCGCCGTCGGCCCGCATCATTTCCACCAGCATGCCTTCGCGCAGGCCGCGGTCGGCGACGCGCAGGCGCGGCAGCGGGAATGCCTTGCGGATCGCATCGAGAATGGCGCAACCGGCGAGCACGAGATCGGCTCGCTCGGTGCCGATGCAGGCATTGCGCGCGCGGTCCTGATAGGTCATGTCGAGCAGCCGTTCGATGGCACGGTCCATGTCGGCATCATTCATCCACAAGCCGTCGACTTTGCGCCGGTCGTAATGGTGCAGACCGAGATGGATGCCGGCCACCGTCGTCACCGTGCCGGAGGTGCCGAGCAAATGCATGCCGGACAGATCGTGGCCATGCGCGGCGGCGAACGGCGCAAGATGGTGCGCGACTTCATCGACCATCGCGCCGTAGGACTCACGCGTGACGTGAGTGCCGCCGAAACGCTCCGCGAGGGTGACCACGCCGAGCGGCAGTGAAATCCACGGTCCCTTCACCGGCGCAGCATGCGGATCACCGGCCGGGCGCTCGATCCGCACCACTTCCGTCGAGCCACCACCGATGTCGAACAGGATCGCGCCTTTCGCGCGGGCGTCCAGCAGCGGCGAACAGCCGATCACAGCCAGCGTCGATTCAGTGTCGCGATCGATAATTTCAAGCTTGATGCCGGTTTCGCGCTCGATCAGGTCGAGAAACGCGTCGGCATTATCGGCGGCGCGGCAGGCTTCGGTGGCGATGGTGCGCAGCCGCTTCGCGCCCTTGGCGCGGATCTTGTCGCCGCAGACGCTCAGCGCGCCCACCGCGCGGGAAATGGCAGCATCGCTGATCCGGCCCGTGGTCGAGATGCCCTCGCCCAGCCGGATGATCCGCGAGAACGAGTCGATCACGCGGAACCCGTCATTCGAGACGCGGGCGATCAGCAGACGGCAATTGTTGGTGCCGAGATCGAGGGCGGCATAGGCCGCAGGCGCGCCATGAACGCGGATCTGCCCACGGCCATGCGCCTCCTCGGAAACCGGTACTGGCGGGCTGATGGACGGTCCGGAACCGTCGTGCAGCCGCACGTCCTCAGTCATGCAATTCCCTCTGCGGCGCAGACGTCACGCCACGGCAATCCTGTTCAAATAAAGTTTAACAGCGTACGTGCCCGGCGCAACCGCAGCATACCCGATCACGCATTGTGACTGCGATTCAGGCGTCTTAAGTTTAACAAGCAGCCCACACCCAACGGCCGGAGCGCGATTTCCCGTCGCCAGGCCGTGATTTCAGCGGATTTTTCATGCTCGATCACCCCTCCCGCCTCGCTTCCGAAAACGATATCGCACTGCAAAAATTCGGGGTGGGGCAGCCCGTCCGGCGCAAGGAAGACGATACCCTGGTGCGGGGCAAGGGAACCTACACCGACGACATCAGCCTGCCGGGCCAGGCCTATGCCTGGATCGTGCGAAGCACCCACGCCCACGGCGTGATCAAAGGCATCGATGTGGAGGCGGCACGCGCCATGTCCGGCGTGCTCGGCGTGTGGACCGGCAAGGACCTTGCGGGCGCCGGCTACAATCCCTTCACGGTTGGCCTGCCGATGAAAAGCCGCGACGGCTCGCCGCTGGCGCAAACCAATCGCCTGCCGCTGATGACCGACAAGGTGCGCTTTGTCGGCGATCCGGTGGCGTTCGTCGTCGCCGAAACGCTGGCGCAGGCGCGCGACGCCGGTGAAGCGGTCGTGGTCGATATCGAGCCGCTGCCGTCGGTCACCAGCGCGGAGGACGCCGCGAAGCCCGGCGCGCCGCTGCTCTACGATCACATCCCCGGCAACGTCGCGCTCAATTATCATTCCGGCGACGACGCCGCGCTCGATGCCGCGTTCGCAAATGCTGCCCATGTCACCCGTCTCGACATCGTCAACACCCGCCTCGCCGTGGTCGCGATGGAACCGCGCGCGGCGCTCGCCAGCTACGACAAGAAGAGCCAGCGCTTCACCATCGAAATCCCGACGCAGGGTGTCGCCGGCAACCGCACGTCGCTGGCGAAAACGCTGAACGTGGCTAACGACAAGGTCCATCTGCGGACTCACCATGTCGGCGGATCGTTCGGCATGAAGAACGCGAACTATCCCGAATACATCTGCATCCTGCACGCTGCACGGGAGCTTGGCCGCGCGGTGAAATGGACCGACGAACGCTCGACAAGCTTTCTGTCCGACAGCCACGGCCGCGCGCAGGATGTGCATTGCGAACTCGCGCTCGCTGCTGACGGCGCATTTCTCGGCGTGCGCGTGCGCGGCTTTGGCAATCTCGGCGCCTACATCACCGGCGTTGCGCCGCTGCCGCTGTCGCTCAACATCGCCAAGAACATCAACAGCGTCTATCGCATGCCGCTGATTGGCGTTGACATCAAGTGCGTGCTGACCAACACCACGCTGATGGGCGCCTATCGCGGCGCGGGCCGCCCGGAAGCCAACTACTTCATGGAACGGCTGATCGACCGTGCCGCGGACGAGATGGGCATCGATCGCCTTGCGATGCGCAGGCGCAACTTCATCAAGCCTGCGCAGATCCCCTACGCGGCCGCGAATGGCCTCACCTATGACAGCGGCGATTTCCCCGGCGTCTTTAGCAAGGCGGTCGAACAAGCCGATGTCGCAGGCTTCGCCAAACGGAAGAAGGAAAGCCGCAAGCGCGGCAAGCTGCGCGGCATCGCCGTCGGCTCCTATCTCGAGATCACAGCGCCTCCCAGCGCCGAACTCGGCAAGATCGTTTTCGAGGCCGATGGAACGGTGCGGCTCATCACCGGCACGCTCGACTACGGCCAGGGCCATGCCACGCCGTTCGCGCAGGTGCTCGCGGCGCAGCTTGGCGTGCCGTTCGACGCCATCAAGCTGACGCAGGGCGACAGCGATATCGTTCACACCGGCAACGGCACCGGCGGCTCGCGCTCGATCACCGCCAGCGGCGCCGCGATTGTCGAGTCCTCGAAGCTGGTCATCGAGAAAGGCAAGCAGGCGGCCGCGCATGTGCTGGAGGCCTCCGAAGGCGACATGGAATTCGCAAACGGGCGCTTCACGATTGCCGGCACCGATCGCGGCATCGGCATCATGGACCTGGCCGCGAAGCTGCGGGATTCGAAAATGCCCGAAGGTGTGCCCTCCTCGCTCGATGTCGATCACACCGTGCAGGGCGTGCCCTCGACATTCCCCAACGGTTGCCACGTCGCCGAGGTCGAGGTCGATCCCGACACCGGCAACGTGCGGATCGTCGGCTACAGCGGCGTCAACGATTTCGGCACCGTGGTCAATCCGATGATCGTCGCCGGGCAAATTCATGGCGGCGTCGCGCAGGGCATCGGTCAGGCGCTGATGGAATGCGTGACTTATGACGACAACGGTCAGCCGGTGACGGGCTCGTTCATGGATTACGCATTGCCGCGCGCCGGCGATGTTCCGTCGATGACGCTGGGCAACCATCCCTCGCCTGCGACATCGAACCCGCTCGGCACCAAGGGCTGCGGCGAAGCCGGCTGCGCCGGGAGTCTGGCCAGCATCGTAAACGCCGTTCTTAACGCACTGGCGGACGAAGGCGTGACGCGGATCGACATGCCGCTGACGTCGGAAAAAGTGTGGCGCGCGATTCAGGACGCCCGCAAGGCGAAGTCGGCGTAAGAGGGTCTTTGTAAAACTTTCGCGAACCCTCGACAGCAACACTGTCATGCCCGGACTTGTTCCGGGCATCCCGATTGTCGAAGCACAATGCTCAATTCATCGGGATCACCGGGACATAGGCGAGCGAAGCGACGCCGTCCTTCAGACGGTATGCCCGGTGATGACAACTGTAGGTGATGACAATAACAGCCGTGAACGGCGACGACCGCCACACACCCGATGTCGTCCCCGCGAAAGCGGGGACCCATAACCACCGCGCGTGGTGGTGATGGCGAGAAGATCGCTCCACCGTCATTCGGGATGCGCCGCTTGGCGCAGGCCCGGAATCCACTGCGGGAATCTCATTTGTGGCTGTGGATTCCGGGCTCGCGCGACAACGCGCGCCCCGGAATGACGGCGAAAAATATCGAGCGAACGTCTCCTGCAACATTTCGTGATGGGGATACAAATCCCCGCGCTCCGAACCGCTCTTAAGTTCACCGTGTCCTGTTCGTGAGGGGCGCTTCTCGAGGGCGCTCATGAAGCGGAGCAGGATGCGGCGCCTGCGCGCGTGTCTCGCACACACGTCGTCCGGGAGGCGCGATAAACGCAGACGGCGCAAGCTTGTCTGCGGGGTCACCGTCCGGGCCAACTACGTGGCTCTGCCGTTCGCGGCTGGACGCGGTGCGGATGAAGGCGGCGAAAGCC
>JAFVHU010000086.1 GCA_017474385.1 Afipia sp.
GCTGTTTCAGACGTTCTTTACGACCAAGGAGACGGGAATGGGTGTGGGACTTTCGATCAGTCGGTCAATCGTGGAGGCGCATGGCGGCCGGATGTCCGTTGAAAGCAACCCCTCGGGCGGCGCGACATTCCGCTTCACGCTGCCGGCCAAATCGAGCGAGAGTCTGGAATGATGCTGCAAAAGGGAAATGTGTATGTCATCGACGACGATCCTGCGATGCGGGATTCTCTCGATTTTTTGCTCGGCTCGGCGGGCTTCAATGTGAGGCTTTACGATAGCGCGCTGACATTTCTCGAAACGTTGCCCGACCTAGCGTTCGGCTGTGTTATCTCCGACGTGCGGATGCCCGGCATGGACGGGATCGACCTGCTGCGCCGGCTCAAGAAGGAGCCGAAGGCGCTGCCCACCGTCATGATGACGGGGCATGGCGATATTCCTCTCGCTGTAGAAGCAATGAAACTCGGCGCAATCGATTTTCTTGAAAAGCCATTCGATGACGAGCGGCTCGTCCTCATGATCAGCGCCGCCCTGAGCCAGACTGATAGCACCAAGAACGAGGCGATTAGCGCGGATATCTCACTACGAATTGCCTCGCTCAGTCCGCGTGAGAGGCAGGTGCTGGATGGCCTTGTCGCGGGGCTCTCCAATAAGCTGATCGCCCGCGATTACAATATCAGTCCCCGGACTATCGAGGTTTATCGGGCAAACGTCATGACGAAGATGCAGGCGAGCAGCATCTCGGAGCTGGTCCGGCTCGCGATGCGGGGCGGCATCCTGAAGGATTGAGGCAGGTCAAGACGGCATTTCGGCGCACTGCTATGTTTTGAGCATGCGTCACTCGTACTTTACAGGGCCCCTCACGATGGCCTCACCTGTTACAAAATCCAGGATTTGCGTGGTCGATGATGATCTCGACGTCCTCAGTTCGCTTCGATTCCTTCTTGAAGCGGAGGGATTCGATGTCCAGACCTTTAGAAGCGGCGCTGCGATGCTGGACTCAACAGCCACCGAGCACTTCGATTGCTTCGTTCTCGATTTCAAGATGCCCAACATGACTGGCATAGCTGTCGCAAGCAGCCTGCGCGGTCGGAACGTGATTGCTCCGATTATTCTGATCACGGGGTACTCCGACGAAAATATCGAGGTAAAGGCAACAGTTGCCGGAATTGATCTGGTTCTCCTCAACCCGGATGCAGAAGAGAGCCTGGCCTCCCAGATTCGTGCCGCTGTCCAGCGAAACAGCCGTGCCGGCGCCCTCCGGTAAACTACTTAGGTTGCAGCCCTTAAGGTATCGAGCGAAATATCCAGCGGTGCATCGTCCACTGTAGAAACAGCCATCTGCCGCCCAAGGAGATGGCCATGCTCATTCAATCCACCGATGCAATCGTCAGTAGCCAAGCCGTCATCCGCGCGGTGCCGGCCGCGGACCAGTTTGGCATTATCGCCGGTCACGCCAACCTTGTTGCGACCGAATTCTACTACGGACGGGACGAGGAAATCTACGGAGAGGATGAGCCGGCGGATTACGTTTATCAGGTAGTCTGCGGAGCAGTTCGCACCTACAAACTGCTCTCGGATGGCCGGCGTCAAATCGGCGCCTTTCATCTGCCAGGCGATGTTTTCGGGCTGGTATCCGGCAGCGTCCATCGCCTGACCGCAGAGGCCATTGTCGATACGACGGTGCGCCTCGTCAAACGCCGCGGGCTTGAACAGGCAGCGGCCACCGACGTTCACGTCGCCCGCAATCTCTGGACCATGACGGCAAGTGATCTGCGGCACGCCGAGGATCATATGCTGCTGCTCGGTAGAAAGACTGCCCTCGAGCGCGTCGCGACATTTCTTCTTGAGATGGACCATCGCCTCGCGGTCACTGGCACAATGGCTCTCCCGATGCGCCGGAGGGACATTGCCGACTATCTTGGCCTGACGCTTGAGACGGTGTCTCGTGTGCTGTCACAGCTTCATAACGAAGGCGTGCTCGATTTTTCCGGTGCGCGCCAGATTATCCTGCGCAATCGCCGCAAGCTGCACAACATCGATATGTAAACTCAAGATTGGTGGACGCGGATCGCAAGCCCGCTGCAATGAAAAAGATACGCGTTGCGGTCAGACGCAAGGATTCACAAGGATCGATCGTTGTTGGCAGTCGCTTGGTAACCTGCACAGTTCATAATCTCTCAGCGACCGGTGCCGCGCTCAGCATCAGGCATTCGGCGCCCCTGTCGGACGCATTTGTTCTGATCCTTGAATTGGAACACCGGCAGCGCCCATGCCGGGTCGTCTGGCGGCGAGGTGACCGCGTGGGCGTGACTTTTCGACGCCAACGCTCTTCCTCCAGGTCGATCGCGAGCAAGAATGGCGCTCCGTCGGTTAGCCACGCATGACCGCCCAAGCCAGCCAAATCGCCATCAGCGCAAATATCGCCGAGAGCGTGCGCCGGATTATGCTGCGCATACGGCTATCGGCGATCCATCGGCCCGATTGATCCGCCGCGATTACGATGGCCGAATGAACGATCGAAGCGACAGCAACGGCGACCGTGCCGAGCGTTGCCAGCTGAAGGGCGATGGATTGCGTGCTGGCTGGATCAACGAAGCCCGGCACGACCGACAGAAAGAACAGAATCGATTTCGGATTGAAGACGTTCGACAGAAATCCCCGCCAGAAAAGAGACCCTGCAACGCCTGGAACAAGTGATCCCTTGGACAGAGTGTCCGGCGCAGGCTGCCAACCTTCCCAAGCCAGAAAGAGGAGATAGGCGATACCGGCCCATCGAAGCGATTCATACAGAACCGGATAGCTCTGAATAACAGCTCCCGCACCGAGAGCCACAAGAACGGCATGGGTGGCGAGGCCAAGTGCGATCCCCGCGGTCGCAATGAGACCCGCGACGCGGCCGCGCGCTAGAGATAACGCTGCAAGATAGGCCATATTCGGCCCGGGTGTCAGTTCCAGCAGAAATACGGTGAAGGCGAATTTAAGCAAGGATTGACCGTGAGAATTAGGCTTGTTGCATCAGTACCGTTTACGATGCCTTCGCCTGCACGGAAGGATTCTCCATCTCCTCCTCCGGTGAAAGAAGATAGATGCCGGACATCGGATCGACCCACACGAGGTGATCGTGGACCTGTTCGACACCTGGGACATTTTCCGTCGCAACGATGATGGCCTGACGAACGTGCTCGTCCGTTATGACACCACACAGATCGACAACGCCGTTCCGGACGATCGCATTGATCCCGATCGGCGCCCAGTGGTGATCCTCGATGGTCGCAAGGATGCGATTACGGAGACTGGTGTCATCCGGCGTCGGATCCGGCAGACCGCGCGACAAACTTGACACAGCCTGTACAAAATTCTGACGGCTGACCATGCCAAC
>JAFVHU010000007.1 GCA_017474385.1 Afipia sp.
CCCGGCAGTTTGCCGGGCATTTTTTCTTGCTGTTATCGCAATTGGCCTGAATACTTGTTTTCCAAAAACACTTCAGTGAACTGCGGAGGGGATACCTGATATGGCACGCGTGGCATTGGTAACAGGCGGAACGCGCGGCATTGGCGCTGCGATCAGCAAGGCGTTGAAGGCTGCGGGCTACAAGGTTGCGGCGAGTTATGCCGGCAACGATGAGGCCGCGGCGAAGTTCAAGGCTGAGACGGGAATCCCCGTTTACAAATGGGATGTCGGTGCGTTCGATGCGTGCGCAGACGGCGTGAAGAAAGTCGAGGCCGAGATCGGGCCGATCGACGTTCTCGTCAACAATGCCGGTATCACCCGCGACGTTCCCTTCCACAAGATGACGCTTGATCAGTGGAACGCCGTGATGAACACCAATCTCGGTTCGCTGTTCAACATGACGCGGCAGGTGATCGAGGGTATGCGGGGCCGCAAGTTCGGGCGCATCATCAATATCTCGTCGATCAACGGCCAGAAGGGCCAGTTCGGTCAGGTGAATTATTCGGCGGCGAAGGCCGGCGATATCGGATTCACCAAGGCGCTGGCGCTCGAGAATGCGCGCGGCGGAATCACGGTGAATGCGATCTGCCCCGGCTACATCAACACCGAGATGGTGCAGGCCGTGCCCAAGGACGTTCTTGAGAAGAATGTCATTCCGCAGATTCCCGTCAGCCGCCTCGGCGAACCGGAGGAAATCGCGCGCGGCGTGGTCTTCCTTGCGTCCGACGACGCCGGTTTTGTCACGGGGTCAACGATGACCATCAACGGCGGACAATACCTGCAATAAGAGATCGATTCCTGAATAGCGGAAATCGGCTTCTGGATATGGCGTTATCGCGGATTGAATGGCATTGATCCGCGATGACGTCCTCAACCGCTACTCTTGTCGGCCTCACCGCCATTGTGATGTGGTCGCTGCTCGCCGCGCTCACCGTGGCGACGGGCCGCGTTCCGCCATTCCAACTGCTGGCGATGACGTTCGCCATCGGCGCCTGCGTCGGCCCGTTGACATGGCTATGGCGTCCCTCTGCCGTTCGCGCGCTGCGTCAACCGGTTCTGGTGTGGCTGGTCGGCATCGGCGGGCTGTTCGGCTATCACGCGCTATACTTTCTGGCGCTGCGGCTCGCGCCGCCGGCTGAAGCGGGGCTGCTGAACTATCTCTGGCCGCTGCTGATCGTGCTGCTCTCGTCGCTGCTGCCGGGCGAGCGGCTGGCGCCGCATCATATTGTCGGCGCGCTTCTGGGCTTCGCCGGGACGATTCTTCTGTTCACGGGCAACAGCGGATCGTCACCCGATCCCGCGCATATTCCCGGTTTCATCGCGGCGTTTATCGCAGCGTTCGTCTGGGCCGGCTATTCGGTGATGTCTCGCAAACTGGCGGCAGTGCCGACGGACGCGGTTGCCGGATTTTGTCTCGCCACCGCGCTGCTGGCGACAGTGTGTCATCTCGTCCTTGAGACGACGATCTGGCCGGAGACGACGGCGCAATGGCTTGCCATTGTAGCGCTCGGGATCGGGCCGGTGGGGATCGCATTCTTTGTGTGGGATATTGGCATGAAGCGCGGCGACATTCGCGTATTGGGTGCCGCGTCCTACGCCACGCCGCTGTTGTCGACCGCATTCCTGATCATTGCCGGCTTTGCGAAGCCCACCGCGACGCTCGCCATCGCGGCGGCGTTGATCGCAGGTGGCGGACTGATCGCGGCGAAGGACATGATCGTTAAACGAGGGGCATGATCCCGAAAAGTGGAAGCCGGTTTTCGGGCCAGATCATGCCCAATCATTAAGGCTTAAGCCGGCGACCAGCCCGGCGGTGCGAGTTCGAATGTCGCAAAATCGAATCCGGGCGCCACCGTACAGCCGACCAGCGTCCAGTCGCCGGTGCTCTCGGCGGCCTGCCATGCATGGGCTGGCACGACGGCCTGCGGCTGTTCGCCGGCATTCAGGTCAGGTCCGAGCCGGATTGCGCGCTCGCCACTGTCATCGGCAATCCGCAGTGTCAGCGCATCGCCGGCATGGTAGTGCCAGATCTCCACGGCATCGACGCGATGCCAGTGTGATTTCTGGCCCCGCGCCAGCAGGAAGTAGATCGCGGTGGATGCGGTCCGGCCGCCATCGACGGTGCGGGGATCGCGAAAGGTCTCGCGATAGTATCCGCCTTCGGGATGCGGCTTCAGGCCGAGGCGCGCGATGATGTCGTCGGCGGTCAATGAGAAAGGTTCGCGCATCACGCCTTGTTCTTGCGTTCGCGCAGTTCGCCAAAAACGTTTGCCGGGCTCTTTCCCGCGAGGCCGACAGCGGCTGCAACAGCCGGAACGTCGGCGCGCAGGAAGGTGTTGGCTTCCTTCTCGTCGCGGATCAGTGTCGGAACCGTTGGCTCGTTCGCGGCGCGCAGTTTCGATACTTCCTCGGCACGTGCCTTCAACGCCGGATTGTTCGGCTCGATGCCCAGCGCGAACTTGACGTTGGACGCGGTATATTCGTGACCGCAATAAACGCGCATGTCATTCGGCAGAGCGCGCAGCTTCAGCAGCGATTCCCACATCATCGGATAGGTGCCCTCGAACACGCGGCCGCAGCCGATCGAGAACAGGGTGTCGGCGCAGAACAGTGCGCGGTCCTCGTCGAACACATAGCTAATGTGATCGAGCGTATGTCCGGGGGTTTCGAGCACGCGCGCACGGAGGTTGCCGACCTTGACGGTCGCGCCTTCCTTGACGCGCTCATCGACAAGCGGGATCGCCGCGGCCTTGTCGTGCGGCGCGACCACCCGGCAATCGTACTTTTTCTTGAGCTCGGCGATGCCCCCGACATGGTCCATGTGATGATGGGTGACCAGAATGTCAGTCAGCGTCCAGCCTTCGCGCTGCAATGCCTTGATGATCGGTCCGGCCTCCGGCGCGTCGATCGACGCGGTAGCCTTGGTGACCGGATCATGAATCAGATAGCCGAAATTGTCGGACAGGCAGGGAAACAGGCGAATCTCGGCAGTCATGACAGCTCCATTTGTCGCGGATGGGCCACGCTAACACGGCCATATCCGCGGTGAAATACGTTAACGCCGTTCCGGAGATCGCCTGGTGGTCGCTGCACGGCGCCGTTCCCCATGATAGGCTGGCACCATGACAATCGACGTGATCGATCTGCGTAATTTCTATTCGCAGCGCCTCGGCGCGGTGGCGCGGCGTTTGATCAGCCGCGGCATTCAGCGGTACTGGCCGCGAGCGGATGGCTTGCGAGTCGCCGGGCTCGGGTACCCGACACCGTATCTCGGCCTGTTTCGCGAGGATGCGGAGCGGTGCATCGCGCTGATGCCCGCCGCCCAGGGCGTCCTCAAATGGCCTACGGCGCGGCCGACATTGTCGACGCTGGTCGATGAATTCGCACTGCCTTTGGCGGATGCTGCGGTCGACCGCATCCTGCTGGTTCACGCGCTGGAAATCTCTGACGATCCGGAAGGACTGTTGCGCGAAGTCTGGCGCGTGCTGGCGCCGTCGGGCCGGATGATGGCGATCATTCCGAATCGTCGCGGCGTGTGGACGCGGACTGACAACACGCCGTTCGGACATGGCCGTCCGTACTCACGCTCGCAGATCACGCAATTGCTTCGGCAGACATGGTTCACGCCGACCGCATGGGGTGAAGCGCTGTTCGTGCCGCCGTTTCAGAGCGCATGGGTTCTGCGTTCCGCGATGGCGTGGGAGCGGATGAGCGCGGCGGTGTCGTCGCCGTTCGCCGGCGTCCACATCGTGGAAGCGTCGAAGCAGGTTTATCGCGCGATCCCGGCACATCGCGAGCGTACGCGCCTGATTCCGTCGATGCCGCCGGTTCTCTTGCCGACGCCGACACGACGTGACGATCGGCCTGCGGCCGGCTAAACAAAAACTGCCCGCCTGAGGAGCGCTCAGGCGGGCAGTTAAACCAGAATCATCGATTTCGTTTATTCGCTGGCTGAATTGATATCTTCGCCCGCAGGCTGGCCGGCCTGACCTTCAGGACGCGGGCCAGGCGGCCGACGCCGGCGGCGATGACCGAAGCGCTCGCCGCTCGGATTGCCGTTGCCTTCGGCGCTGGTTCCGTTCGGTTGCGGCTGGGCTCCACCCGTAATGAAGGATGGAAGCCGATCCACCTGATCGCCTTCGGAGGGCTGTGCCGAAGGCTGCGAACGCTGATCGCGATCACGGAAGTTCTGCTCGCGCGGCTGATGCTGTTCGCGCGGATACGGCTGGGACTCGCGCGGCTGGAACTGCGGCTGCTGCTGTTGCGACGGCACAAAGCCGGGCTCCGCGCCGAAGTTGGAATAGCTGTCGCTGTCGTCGCTGTTGTCGTCGAGGGCATCGCCGTCCTGACGCGGCATCGGCTGCTGCTGCGGTTGGTTCTGGCGGAACTGTTCCTGCGCCGCAGCGATCAGGCGGAAATAGTGTTCGGCGTGCTGGTAGTAGTTTTCGGCGGCGACCGGATCACCGGACGAGCGCGCATCGCGCGCGAGCTGGACGTACTTTTCCGCAACATGAGAGGCGGTGCCGCGAATTTTGATGTCCGGTCCGTTGGACTCGAAAACCCGGGTCATCGGGTTCTGGCCGCGCCGGTTATTGTTATTGTTGTTATTATTATCGTTGTTCCGGCTGCGCATACGCTTGTTGTTGTTCGGGCCGTTTCTCATGTGGTGCCTTTTACCGATTCTGGATCGTGATGATTGATGTGCGGACACGGCGCGGTGCATTCGCGCAGGCGGCGATACCGTAAATAGTCAGACCGTAGTTGCCGTATTTCGCGTTCAACAAGGACGCGTTCTCCAAATGCCCGAAGGCAATGAGCCGTCTGGGCCGGATCAGCCTGAGCCAGCAGGCGTGACGTTCAGCGATTGATTGTTCAAGCGCAATATCAGGCTTTCGTTCGCTTTGCGGTCTCAAGCAGCGCAGCTCTTTCAGCCTTCGCGCTCGTCATGACCTGCCTTTGTAGGAACCTTTCACTCGGCGGGCGTCCCTTTCGAGACTTCTGGCTCGGCCCGTATGAACGGGGGCCACGACCCTGAACCGATGCTGTGGCCGGAACGTAGTCGCTCCGGGGCAATATTCCAAGAGGTTTTTTCTGGCCCGGGCACCCTTTAAAATGCCGCTTTTCGCCCCATGACAGCGCGGTGAATGCCGCCCAGATCGGCCACAGGTGGGCGTGGGAGAGTTAGTTTCGCCGCACGCATCAGATCGCTCACCGGCGTGCTTTGATCGTGCCCGGTCTCGACGATCAGGACCCCGTCAGGGCCGAGCAGGGCGGCTGCCTGAGGGATGATTGCACGATAGGCATCCAGACCATCCGTGCCGCCGTCCAGCGCCAGATGCGGGTCGTGATCGCGAACATCGCGGTCGAGCGTGGCGATGTCCGAGGATCGGATGTAGGGCGGGTTGGAGACGATCAGATCGAACGAACCGGACAATGTAGCCGCATAATCGCACTGGACGAACGAGGCCCGGCCGGCGAGGCCGAAGCGGCGTGCATTCAACTCCGCAGTTGTGAGAGCAGCCGCACTGATATCGGTGCCGATGCCTGTCGCATCCGGAAATTCGGACAGCAGCGCCAGCAGAATGGCGCCGGATCCCGTGCCGATGTCTGCGATGCGAAACGGCTTGATCCCGGAGTTGCTCCTGAAAAACTCAAGCGCGGCCTCGACGACGGTTTCGGTGTCGGGTCGCGGGACCAGCGTGGCCGCGGAAAGTTCGAAATCAAGACCCCAGAATTCCTTGTGGCCGAGAATGCGCGCCACCGGTTCATGCGCCATCCGGCGCTGCGCAAAACTTGCGATCGCTTTTGATTCATCGGTGGTGATCAGGCGCGCCGCCTGCGCGGCGAGGCGGGTATGATCGAGGCCGAGCGCCGCGCCGATCAGCAGCCGCGCATCGAGGTCGGGTGTCTCGATGCCGCTTGCCTTGAACTGAGCCGCCAGCGCGCGCCGGGACGCTTCAATCGTCAAGCCGGCGAACGGGTCGTTCACGTTCACAGCGCGCTGCCTTGTTCCGCGAGCAGCTTTGCCTGATGTTCGGTGGTTAGCGCATCGACCAGTTCGCCGAGCGCATCGCCCGCGATCACCTGCGGCAGCTTGTAGAGCGTGAGGTTGATGCGATGGTCGGTGACGCGGCCTTGCGGAAAATTATAGGTCCGGATGCGTTCGGAGCGGTCGCCGGAGCCGACCTGACCCTTGCGCTCGGCGGAGCGTTCGGCGTCGATGCGCTGCCGCTCAGCGTCGTAAATGCGCGAGCGCAGAATGTTCATCGCGCTGGCGCGGTTCTTATGCTGCGAGCGGCTGTCCTGCATGTTGACCACGATGCCGGTCGGAATGTGCGTGATGCGGATCGCGGACTCGGTCTTGTTGACGTGCTGGCCGCCGGCGCCCTGTGCGCGCATGGTTTCGATTCGCAGATCGTCATTCTTGATGGCGACATCGACATCCTCGGCTTCAGGAAGCACAGCTACCGTTGCAGCAGACGTGTGGATGCGACCTTGGGTTTCTGTGTCGGGCACGCGCTGCACGCGGTGCACGCCGGACTCGAATTTCAGTTTGGCGAATGCGCCGCGGCCCTGCACCTCGGCGACGATTTCCTTGTACCCGCCCATGGTGCCCTCGGACGCCGAAATCAGGTCCACCTTCCAGCCCTGCAGGGATGCGAAGCGCTCATACATGCGGAACAGGTCGCCGGCGAACAGCGAGGCTTCGTCGCCGCCGGTGCCGGCGCGAATTTCGAGCACCACGTTGCGCTCGTCCATTGCGTCCTTCGGCAACAGGGCGATGCGAATATCCTGCGCGAGTTCGTCGCGCCGGGCTTCAAGCTGCGGCCGCTCGCCCTCCGCCATCGCCCGCATGTCGGCTTCGGTGGCCGGGTCGGCGATCAGTGCATCGATGCCGGCGATTTCGTCGACCGCGGAACGATACGTTTTCACGGCGTCAACCACCGGCGTCAGTTCGCTCAGTTCGCGGGTGATGCGAACATAGGTCTCCGAATTCACCTGGCCGAGCAATTCAGCCTCAAGTGAAGCATGACGCGCCAGCAAGGCATCGAGTTTAACTTCGGGCAGTGTGGTCATTGGTCTCGATCGATCAGGATGAATTCAGTAACGGGCTTCGGACGTGTCCAGAAGCGTCGCTACAACGAAAGCCCTTCGGCTTCGGCGAATTCCATCAGCTTACTGCGGATCGACACGCTCCCGGCCGGCGCGTCCAGCAGCGGCGTAATCATGGCTTCAGCTTTCTTGGCGTCGAGATCCAGAATCAGAGCCTTTACCGGACCATGCGCGGTCGCCGACAGCGATAGCGAGCGATAGCCGAGCGCGACCAATGCCAGTGCGCCGAGCGGTTGCGAGGCCATCTCGCCGCACAGCGAGACGGACTTGCCGGCCGCGTTGGCCTTCTTCGCGATGTCGCGCAGGGCGCGCAGGATCGGCGCCGACAGCGTATCGAAGCGGTCTGTCACACGCGAGTTGCCGCGATCGACCGCGAACAGAAACTGGAACAGATCGTTTGAGCCGACCGACACGAAATCGACCCGCTTGAGCAACTCGTCCATCTGATAGAGCAGCGCCGGGACCTCGACCATGGTGCCGACATCGACGCGCTCGGGAAGCGTGTGGCCGTGCTGGCGCAGGTAAGTCAGTTCGCGTTCGATGACGAGCTTGGCCTGATCGAATTCATCGACCTGCGAAATCATCGGGAACATCACGCGCAGATAACGTCCGGAGGCCGCGCGCAGCAGCGCGCGGATCTGACCGCGCAACAGGCCGGGCCGGTCGAGGCCGAGCCGGATCGCGCGCCAACCGAGCGCCGGGTTCTCTTCCACGATCGTATCCATATACGGCAGCGCCTTGTCGCCGCCGATATCGAGCGTACGGAAGGTGACCGGCTTGTCGCCGGCCGCATCCAGCACCGAACGATAGAGCGCGAGTTGCTCGCTGGTGCGCGGCAGGCTCTGGCCTACCATGAACTGCAACTCGGTGCGGAACAGCCCGATGCCGGACGAGCCGGTGTCGTCGACGTGGGGCAGGTCGATGACGAGACCGGCGTTGATCATCAGGTCGACGGGCTGGCCGTCCTTGGTCACGCAGGGTTTGTCGCGCAACTCGCGGTACTGTTCCTGCCGTCGGGCGCGGAAGCGGACGCGTTCGGCGTAGGCCGACTGAATTTCGTTCGACGGGCGAATATAGATCGAACCCGATGTGCCGTCGACGATGATCGCGTCGCCGGGATCGGCGATACCTGCGGCGTTCGCCACTTCGCCGACTGCTGGAATGCCAAGCGCGCGCGCGACAATCGACACATGCGAATTGGCGGTGCCTTCTTCCAGCACAAGTCCGCGCAGCCGCTTGCGGTCGTAGTCGAGCAATGCCGCCGGGCCCATTGAGCGCGCGATCAGGATGGCGTTATCGGGCAATTGCTCGCGCGACGGCGCGTGATCCTGTCCGACCAGTTGCCGCATCAGGCGATGGCCAAAGTCTTCCAGATCGTGCAGGCGGTCGCGCAGATAGGGATCGGTCGAGCGCAGCATGCGGGCGCGGGTGTCTGACTGCACGCGCTCGACGGCGGCTTCTGCGGTGAGGCCTGTCGCCACCGCCTCGTGCAGCTTGTGCTGCCAGCCCTGGTCGTTGGCGAACATGCGGTAGGCCTCTAACACGTCGCGGTGTTCGCCGCCTTCAGCAACGTCGCCGCGCTCCAGCATGCGGTCGAGATCGGCGCGCAGTTTCAGGATCGCGGTGTCGAGCCGCTTGAGCTCCTTCGGCAGATCCTCGGCGATGTAGTTGGTGATGACGACGCGCGGCTCGTGCAGCACGACATGGCCGAGCGCGATGCCATCCGACAGGATCGCGCCGGTCTTGTGCAGCGAGTGACGTGCGGCGGGCTCGGCGCCGGGCTTGGCAATGGCCGATAGCTCGCCCGAGGCGATCATTTCTGCAACCACCATGGCGGTGGTCTGCAGCGCCTCGACCTCTTCCTCGACGTAGGTGCGGTGAGCGCGGTTCTGCACTACCAGCACGCCGAGCGTGTTGCCGGACCGCAGGATCGGCACGCCGAGGAACGAATGATAGATTTCTTCGCCGGTTTCCGGACGGTACGAGAATGCCGGATGCGACTGCGCGTTCGACAGGTTCAGCGGCGTCGCCTCAGAGGCGACGAGACCGACAAGGCCCTCATGTGCGTTCAGCACAGTCTGGTGGACCGCGTCGCGATTCAGACCTTCGGTGGCATAGAGTTCAAGGGTGTTGTCGACGCGCAGCACGTAGGTCGAGCAGACCTCCGCCACCATGTTGGCGGCGATCAGCACCACGATCTTGTCGAGCCGTTCCTGAGCGCTGACCTGTTCGGCCATCACTTCGCGGAGCCGTCTCAACAAGACGCGGGGGCCTCCCAGCGCGCTCCGCATCCGTTGACATCCTTACCTGCAACTCCAGCGCGGCCTGCGACCGGCTGCGACAGCGTTAACTAAAAGTAAAATAACGACTTTTCAGGTCGTGCCTTGGCCCCTTTTCCGGCTTCCGAACGTGTCTGACGGTCCGGAACCAGGGGTTCGAGCGCGAGTGCCTTATCCTGAGGCTATATCGAATTGAGGCGTGTTTTGCCAAGCAAAACACCTGCCAAAGATGAGAGGCAGTCCAGCAAATTGACTTCGGCACAATGCCGCGGTGGCGGACCGCGGAGAAAGAATTTAGGCCTGATCGAGCCCGTAGAGCGTATGCAGCGTCCGGACGGCAAGCTCGGTATAGGCAGCGTCGATCAGCAGCGAGAACTTGATCTCGGATGTGGTGATGGCGCGGATGTTGATGTTGCGCTCCGACAGTGCCTTGAACGCCTGCGCCGCGACGCCGGCGTGGCTGCGCATGCCGATGCCGATCACCGAGACCTTGGCGACGTCGGTCGCCGAGTCCATCGCCTTGTAGCCGATCTTGTCTCTGGCCTTGGCGATGGTGTCCTTGGCGCGATTGTACTCGGAGGCCGGCACCGTGAAGGTGAGATCGGTGGTCTTGCCGTCCTCGGACACGTTCTGCACGATCATGTCGACGTTGATGCTCGCATCCGCTAGCGGCCCGAAAATGGCCGCTGCGACGCCGGGCTTGTCGTCGATCTGGCGCACGGAGATCTGGGCTTCGTCCTTTGAGAACGCGATCCCGGTGACGACTTGGCTCTCCATGATTTCCTCCTCGCTGCAAATCAGCGTTCCCGGCGGCGTGCCGTGGGGATCGATATCTTCCGGCTTGTCGAAGCTTGAGCGCACGAAAACCGGCACGTTGTGAACCATGCCCAGCTCCACGGAGCGGACCTGAAGCACCTTGGCGCCCTGCGACGCCATTTCCAGCATTTCCTCGAACGCGACCTTTTCAAGCCGCCGCGCCTTCGGCACCACGCGTGGGTCGGTGGTGTAGACGCCGTCGACATCGGTGTAGATGTCGCAGCGCTCGGCATGGATCGCGGCCGCGATCGCAACCGCCGAAGTGTCGGATCCGCCGCGGCCGAGTGTGGTCAGACGGCCGGTCGGCTCGTGGATGCCCTGGAAGCCGGCGATCACGGCGACTTCCTTGCGCTCCTTGAAGCGCTTGATCAGTTCGCTGCCGTCGATGCCGGTGATGCGGGCGGACGCATGCGCGTCGCTGGTCTGGATCGGAATCTGCCAGCCCTGCCACGAGCGCGCCTGGATGCCCAGCGCCTGCAGCGCGATGGCGAGCAGACCGGACGTCACCTGTTCGCCCGAGGCGACGATGGCGTCGTATTCGCGCGCATCGTGCAGCGGCGAGGTCTCAGTGGCCCAGGCCACCAGTTCATTGGTCTTGCCGGACATCGCCGACACGACAACGGCGACGTCATGACCGGCATCGACCTCGCGCTTGACATGCTGCGCGACGTTGCGGATGCGGTCGATGTTGGCGACGGACGTGCCGCCGAATTTCATCACAAGGCGGCCCATGGTGAATGGCGCGGTCCCGTTAGGCTGGTTGTCAGTAAGGAGCCAGTTCCGCGCAAAACGGCAGCACGGCCCCGAAAAGGCGGCTATACATACCCATCAGGTCGCGAGCAAGCAACACGGGACGGGAATGGGCCGCTATATCGACGATATCCTGCAGCCGGGCGAGAAAATTCTGTATTCCACAACGATTCACGGGATTGTCTATCTCCCGGGACTGGTTTGCCTGGCGGCCTCCGCGGCCTGTCTGCTCGGCTCAGGCGGCGGGGTCATCTTTCCGCTGTTGGCATTGAGCGTGCTTCTGGCGCTTGTGGGCGGCTTCCTGCTGTTTCGGGCCTGGTTCCAGCGCTGGACGACGGAAACGGACGTGACGTCCCTGCGGGTGGTCCACAAGGAAGGCTTCATCAAGCGCGAGACCTTTGAGATGAGTCTGGATAAAATCGAAAGCGTCGATGTCAGCCAGAGTATCGCGGGCCGGATTTTTGGGTGGGGAGATGTCAGGGTTAACGGTGTCGGGGAGGGCACGAAGACGATAAAGATGATCGGTGCGCCGATCGAATTCCGCAATCACATCACGGCGCGATAAATTTCGACAGGCATTGTCGATAACCCGGTAAACGCTCGGTATGAGTACAAATTTTCCATCTGCGTCCACGGTCGATCCCGGCGAAGTCGCGCGGTTCTCAGAACTGTCCGAACAGTGGTGGGATCCCAAGGGCAAGATGGCCCCGCTGCACAAGATCAACCCGTTGCGGCTGGCCTATATCCGCGATGCGGCGTGCCGCAAGTTCGACCGCAACCCGAAGAGTCTGAATTGCCTGTCGGGACTGCGCATTCTCGACATTGGCTGCGGCGCTGGCCTGCTGTGCGAGCCGCTGACGCGTCTTGGCGCGCAGGTGATCGGTGTAGATCCGTCGGCCACCAACATCGCGGTCGCCAAACTTCATGCCGAGCGGGGTCACCTCAGCATCGACTACCGCTGCACGACCATCGAGGAGATGGACCCGCGCGAGCGCTTCGACATAGTGCTGGCGATGGAAGTGGTTGAGCATGTCGCCAATGTCGGGATGTTTCTCGATCGCTGCGCGGCGCTGCTCAAGCCGACCAGCATGATGGTGGCCTCGACCATCAACCGGACCTGGAAGAGCTTTGCGCTTGCCATTGTCGGCGCGGAATACATTCTGCGCTGGCTGCCGCGCGGCACCCATCAGTGGGACAAGTTCGTCACGCCGGCCGAACTCACGCATCATCTCGAGCGCAACAAGCTCGCTATCAGCGATCAGGCGGGCGTGGTCTACAATCCGCTGGCCGACCGCTGGGGTCTGTCGTCCGACATGGACGTGAACTACATGGTGATCGCGGAAGCGGCGGTTTAGGATCGGTGCAACGCCGGCATGAGATCGTGCCGGTTGACCTACGGCCGCCGACAATGGCCTCTGGGATGCGGCGCTCCCGCCGCTCTGGCCCTAATCCTTCATGACCCAGCTCGTTTGGCTCTGGATACCCTTCACCCTGCTGGCAGCGGCGGGTCAGGTCGTGCGCAACGCCTTGCAGCGTGGGTTGACGGCCCAGCTTGGGACACTGGGCGCGACCCATATCCGCTTCTTGTTCGGATTTCCGTTTTCTCTCGTTTTTCTCGGACTGATTCTCGCCATTAACGGCGACCGGCTGTCGTGGCCCGAAGCCGGTTTCTGGGCGTGGCTGGTGGTCGGCGGTATGGCGCAGATTTTCGCCACCGCCCTGATGCTGATGGCCATGAACGAGCGGTCGTTCGTGGTGACAACGGCCTATCTCAAGACCGAGGCCATCCAGGCGGCGATCTTCGGATTTGTGTTTCTCGCGGACCATCTCACGGTGCTGAAGGTCGCGGCTATTGTGATCGCCACCATCGGTGTGGTGATTACCGCGCTGCGGCCCGGCGGCATGAAGGGCTTCGGCAGCCTCAAGCCGACTGCGCTCGGGTTGCTGGCGGCCTCGTTCTTTGCATTGTCGGCGGTCGGCTATCGCGGCGCCATTCTCAATGTGACCGGGGTCAGCTTCGTCACCGCCGCAAGCGTGACGCTGGTGGCGACGCTGCTGATGCAGACCATTGTCCTGTCAGGTTGGCTGATCGTGCGTGCGCCGGGAACCATGACGGCGATCTTCCGGCTCTGGAAGCCGTCGATGTTCGCTGGCTTCATGGGCTCGTTCGCATCGCTGTTCTGGTTTCTCGCCTTCGCGCTGACCGCCGCGGCGAATGTGCGGACGCTGGCGCTGGTCGAGGTGCTGTTCGCGCAAGTTGCGGCCTACTATTCGATGAAGCAGCCGATCTCGGTGCGGGAAATCTCCGGCATCGCGCTGATCCTGATCGGTGTGGCGATGCTGGTGGCGGGCTGAACTACTTCTTCACCGCGAGAAGCACCGCGCCTGTTGCGATTAGCGCAATCCCGAGCCAGCCGCTGGCCGACGGCCGTTCGCCGAGAAACACAAATGCGAACAACGCGACCAGCACCACGCTCAGTTTGTCGATCGGTGCCACGAGCGTCGCGGGCCCAAGCTTGAGCGCGCGAAAATAACAGAGCCACGACGCGCCGGTCGCGAGTCCCGACAACACGAGGAATGTCCAGGTTCTCGTCGAGATGGGACCGGGCGCGCTGAACTGTCCGGTGGCGAAGAGAATGACCGCAAAGCTCGCCAGCACGATGACGGTGCGGATGAATGTCGCGAGATCGGGATTGATATCTTCGACGCCGACCTTGGCGAAAATCGCGGTGAGGGCGGCGAACACCGCCGACAGCAGCGCCCACATCTGCCATGAGCCGGACCAGGACATCGAATCGGGGCTCATATCGGGTTCTCGGGCGGCTCGCCGGTTTGATCTAGTTTCTGTCGCCGGGTAGCACAGGCAGAGGGGCCACCTCGATGCCTTCGTCGATCAGCGCACGGGCCTCTTCGGTGGTCGCCTCGCCGTAGATCGCGCGATGATCGATGTCGCCATAGTGCATCTTGCGCGCTTCGTCGGGGAATTTGTTGCCGACATTGTCCGCGTTTTTGAGAACGTGATCGCGCAATTCCCTCAGCTTGGCCACAAGCTCGCGCTCCTGCGGCGCCATCACCAGCGATGTCGGTGCCGCGTCGTCGGCCGGGGCGGCCGCAGGGACCGGTGCTGATTTGGATTTCCCCTTGCGCGCGATACGCGGGGCCATGATCGCCTTGTTCACTGTGGTGGACTCGCAGATCGGGCAGGCGACGAGTCCGCGGTTGTGCTGACTGTCGTAAGCTGCGGAGCTCTGAAACCAGCTGTCGAATGTGTGGCCGCGCTCACAGCGCAGCGCATAGCGGATCATGCCGATCCTCGTACGAGATGCAGATGCTCCGGTCCGGCCTTCGGATCGGCGAGGCCGAAGCGGCGGCCGTGCTGCAGAGACGGGATGCTCTTGCGGACCGCTTGCACTTTCGCCGGGTCGATCTTCGCCAGCACCACGCCGGGCTCGACACCGCCTTCGGCGAGGATTTCACCCCATGGATCGACGATCAGCGAGTGGCCATAGGTTTCACGGCCGCTTTCGTGTTTGCCGGCCTGCGCGGCGGCGAAGATGAAGCAGCCGTTCTCGATGGCGCGGGCACGCAGCAGGGTGCTCCAGTGCGCTTCGCCGGTCCTGACCGTGAAGGCGGAAGGCACCGTGATGAACGAAGCGCCGGCTTCGGCGAGCGCACGGTAGAGCGCGGGAAAGCGGACGTCGTAGCAGATCGTCAGTCCGATCCGGCCCCATGGCAGATCGGAGATGACGGCGGTTTCGCCCGGCTGATAGTTGGCGGACTCGCGGTAGCTCTCGCCGCCGTCGAGTTCGATGTCGAACATGTGGATCTTGTCGTAGCTGGCGAGAATGTTGCCGTCCGGCCCGATCAGGAACGAACGATTTGCCGCGCGCTCGGGATTGGCGCGCACCGCAAGCGACCCGATGTGCAGGTAAATCTTCAACTCACGCGCCAGTTCGCGATACGCCTTGAGCGAACGGTCGTCTTCCTCGCTCGCGAGCAGTTCGAACAGCGCCTTGCGGTTCTGCTGAATGATGTTGGTGACTTCGGGCGTCTGGACATAGTCCGCGCCCTTGTCCTTGGCTTCACGGATCAGCGCGATACCCTGGGCGAGGCTCGTCTCCGGCAGCATCGCGGTGCGCATCTGCACCATGGCAGCGGTAAACGGAGCGCCGGTTTCGATGCTGGCCGTCATGAAGACACCTTCTGACCGGCGAGCAGGCCATCGAGCTTGCCTTCGCGATCGAGCGCATAGAGTTCGTCGCAGCCGCCGACATGCTGCCTGTCGATGAAGATCTGCGGAAATGTCGCGCCGCCCTTCGCGCGTTCGACCATCTCCGCGCGCCAGCTCGGATCGACTGCGACATCGTATTCGCTGAAGGCCGCGTTCTTGCGCGTCAGCAACGACCTTGCAGCGCTGCAATAGCCGCATCCGGGGCGCGTGTAGATCTCGATGACTGCGGGCATGGCTTGCCTTTGTGAAACGGGAAGTACCCAAATTATATGGGGGCCTGGTGTGGTGGTTCGCAAGTCCGCATTGTGTTCGCAGCGGGTTCGTTTACGGACTTGCGAACCAAAACCACACTAGAATTATAATTTCTAGTGTCCACTCGAATCCGAAGTTCGCTATGGGACGCGTTGAAAAGTCATGCGAACTTCGGATTCGGGACACTAGAGCGTGTCCACAACCCGCGAGAACACCAGCACATCCACCGATGCAGCCCTGGCCCGCAACAAAGCGCGTGCGCAGGCATCAACTGTCGCGCCGGAGGTCAAAACATCGTCAATCAGCACAATCCGGCGGCCCTGCATGGCAGATTTGTTCTCTAAAGGCACCTTGAACGCGCCTTGCACGTTGAGCGCACGGTCCGCTTTGGAAAGACCGACCTGTTGCAGCGTCGGCCTCACCCGGCGCAGGGCGTTCCCGATCACCGGCAAGTTCGTGGATTTTCCGATCACCGCGGCCAGCGCGCCGGACTGGTTATAGCGGCGGCTCCATCCGCGCCGCCAGTGCAGCGGCACGGGGACGAGCGCATCGGCCTCACTGAGGAGTTCCTGACCGGCGCGCGCCATCCAGCGGCCCATGGTCGGCGCCAGATCGGTGCGGTCCTGATATTTCAGGGCATGGACCATGGTCCGCGCCACATCGTCGTAGCGGACCGCGGCGCGTGCGCGTTGGTAAGCCGGAGGATTGGCGATGGCCTGCATCGACAAGAGACCCGGTCCCGGATCGTAGACAAAGGGAATGCCGAGCCGTGCGCAGAACGGCGGTGCGATGAACGACAGCTTGGCCCAGCAAGCCGCGCAAACGCCTTCACCGGAGACTGGCTCGCGGCACGACACGCAGAGCGTCGGCAGGGCAATGTCGAGGGCAAGGCGTGGCAGTGAGGCGAGGGAGGCTCGAAGCGTGCCAAGAAACGGTTTGCGCAATCGGCTGCGCAACCGGCCTGAAGGATGTGACGATGCCTGATCGAGCCCCGACATGATCTTCCCCGCCGTGAGAGGCTAGTTCCGGCGGTTGGCCGTGACAAGCGCACCTAACAGGATTTGCCAGAATAGTCCCCGAAGGCGTACCTACCAGCCATGACCTCGTCTCCGAACGATATGCCGCCGCGCCTGTTCGATCGCGCTCTGTTGCGCGACCGGCAGACTCGCGCGGTGCGGCTGGGACCGGCGTCCTTCCTGCTCGATCGCGTGGCGGAGGATATGGCCGAACGGCAGCAGGCCGTTCTCCGCGAATTTTCCGATGGCATCGATCTCGGCACGTCCGGGGATCAGGTACACAACGTGTTGAGAGGCAGCGTCAGACAGTTGCGCGCGGTGGCGTTGCCGGTTTCCGACACCGAGCCGCTGGCGCTTGCACCGGCCTCGGTCGATCTTGTGGTCTCCGCGCTGGCGCTGCAGTTCGTCAATGACTTGCCGGGTGTGCTGGCGCAAGTCCGCCGGGCGCTGAAGCCTGACGGGCTGTTTCTTGCCGCAATGATCGGCGGAGACACGCTGACCGAACTGCGGCAGTCGTTCGCTGCCGCCGAAGCCGAGATCGAGGGCGGCGTGTCCCCGCGCGTAGCGCCGTTCGCCGATCTTCGCGATCTGGGCGCGCTGCTGCAGCGCGCGGGCTTCGCGCTGCCGGTGACGGACGTGGATCGCATTGTGGTGCGCTACGACAATGCATTTGCGCTGATGCAGGATCTGCGGCGAATGGGCGCGACCAACATTCTGAACGAGCGCCGCCGCACCCCATCGCGCCGCGTCACGTTTCTCAAGATGGCGCAGATCTATGCTGAGCGGTTTTCCGATCCGGACGGCCGCATCCGCGTGACGTTCGACATTGTCTGGTTGTCGGGATGGGCGCCGCACGAAAGCCAGCAGAAGCCGCTGAAGCCGGGTTCGGCGAAGATGTCGCTGGCGGACGCGGTCAACAAGGCGCGGGATCCCAAGGCATGATGTTTGGCGGTCGTCGCGCGCCATTTGCAGTTGTCATCACCGGGCTTGTCCCGGTGATCTCGATTGGGTGAGCACGGTGCCTTCGTTATCGGGATGGCCGGAACAAGTCCGGCCATGACAACAGTTTTAATTCGAGATTCAATTTTCAAACAGCCACGCGGTATTGCTCTCGCGCCACGCGCGAGGTGAGCTTTTAGTCTCACCCCTCGAAACAACGAGGGGCATGGAGCGCCGCAAGGCGCACCTTGCGTTTGTCTCGCTTCCGGCATCGCGTGCGAGGCGATGGTTCTCCGAAAGCGCATCGCCTTGCGGCGCTCCATTGCGGCGATTTTGGGCGAGAGGACCGTACTTCCGGGTGCGGACGGGAGAGCTAATCATCCCCGATCCGGACGGCTTTCGCCGCCTTCATCCGCACCGCGTCCAGCCGCGAACGGCAGAGCCACGTAGTTGGCCCGGACGGTGACCCCGCAGACAAGCTTGCGCCGTCTGCGTTTATCGCGCCTCCCGGAC
>JAFVHU010000087.1 GCA_017474385.1 Afipia sp.
CAGCATGGCTGCGAACCAGCCGATCCCCGCCGAGCATGTCACGGCAAGCCGTCCGATGATCCAAACGATGACCAGCGCGAGCAACGGCATACCCTGAATAGGCAACCGTCCGGTCCAGTTCGGAATCGCCGTGAACAGAAAGCCGGTGATGACCGCCGGCAAATAGCCGTACAGCATTTCGTGCACATGCCAGTCGCGCGGAGCGAACGTTGTCTGCAGCGTCAACTCCCCCAGAAACACCGGCAGCCAGGCCAGAACGGCAAGTCCCGCATAAGCCGCGCCGAGCAGGAAAAATGGCCTGAACCCGTAGGACAAAACCGCAGGTCCCTGATAGAGCCGCAGCCGCGGCACCGGAGTATTTTGGGTTGTCATGTGCTCAACCGCTCCTCGACACCGGATCAGCACGCCTCAGCCTCACATCGCTTCGGTACCCGCGCAATCCGACGAAACGAGCATCAACCTGTATGCGACCGATGGCGTCACCAACAAATCTCAAGCCGTAAAATTTCCTAGCCTTGCTGAAGCCGGATTCGCCAAACATCCGGCCCCTGAACGAGGTATGTCCATCGGCAGCGCGTTCCATGTTTTGCTTCGAGCTGAAGACGCAGGGGTCTTGGATCATGATCTACCACCAGTTGAAGACTGCTATCCGAACCAAGTTGTTCGAATAACTGGAGGATGATCCTGTGACGATGACGTGGATCAATATCCCGCACATTGATCACTCGTTCTGAGGCATGAACGTCTTCAGACATCGCCAATTCCTTCGCTTCACGGAGCTGCAAGTCGGTCAAATTGAGTACTACTCCACCGGCCGGCCAAAAAAGATATATTGAAAATGACTCTTATAGGAACTGTCAGCTTATGCAAGCGCCATCCCGGAAACGGACGATAAACGTTGAACAAATATCGATCAGACCGCGGATTTGATCCCGAAATCCTTGGGACTAAGAATCAGATCGGCCAGCGTATACCCGTCCAAAGTTCCGACGAAGGCAGCGAGTGCTTCGTGGAGGGCACCACGCAGCCGACAGCGTGGCGTGATCAGACATCGGTTGTCGGCTGTGAAACACTCGACCAAGGCAAAATCCGGCTCCGTGGCCCGTAGGACATCGCCAAGACTGATCGCATCCGGACGTTTGGCCAATGCAAGACCGCCCGATCTCCCTCGAATGGCTTTCAGGTAGCCAGCACGGGTGAGTTGGTTTGCGACTTTCATGAGATGCGCGCGGGAAATTCCGTACAACTCGGCCGTTTCCTCAATAGTGATCAAGTTTTCACCACGCACGGCCGCGTACATTAGTACTCGGAGCGCGTAGTCCGAGAAATGTGTCAATCGCATCGCAAATTCCGAGAGTTGTAGGCCATCCGGGACATCTCGAAGAATCCTTCATCCCCAAAAGATACACAGACGGCATCTTTTGCAAGCTCGCGCCGAAATTATGCTGCCGCGACTACTCAACGGACATCGCGACTCTCAGCGAGAGTACTCGCGCATCAAAAAGGTCGCGCATTCACAGCGGATTCAGCGGACGCTGAAACCGCCGCGTCATATCGATGCTCACAACGATCAGCGCAGCGAGCTTGGCAAGCTCGAGCAGAATATAGAGGCTGTGCCGGTTCGAGGCTGGCGGTTGCTGCCCCAAGATGATCAATCCGACGCGCTGATCCAACAGCGGCAACAACCAGAACGTCTCCACGGCAACCACGAGGCAAAGCGCGATGACCATCATGGCGCTTAATCGCGCACGCGCCCCGAATGCCATCAGGAGCACCGTCGCAGCAAGCAGCCACTCCAACTTGTTGAAAACCGCAAACGTATGTCGACCGACATCAAGCGCCACGCTCATCGAAAGACTGGGCGCCAGAAATTTTGCTGGGGTGGCGAGAAACGACACGCCGAGCAGCAAACCAGCCCATACAGCTGCGACGGCGAAAAGGCCGACTGCCCATCTCCATCCGTCTGCGGCCCCATCCATATCGCGGTTCTCCGTGGTTGAACCATAAGATACATACATTATATATCTATTACGGTTCAAGCAGCAAGAGAGCGTGTAAATCATGCGAAGCAATCCTGGGAACGTTG
Organism: Afipia sp.; assembly: GCA_017474385.1. GTDB lineage: Bacteria > Pseudomonadota > Alphaproteobacteria > Rhizobiales > Xanthobacteraceae > Afipia. Next base: position 2,087 of record JAFVHU010000087.1, read on the forward strand.
CCCTTCCGACGCCGCCAAACGACCACCGTTCTGCCTCGAATGACGTTCCGGTGGAAAGTCGCAGATCCCGTGAACAGTCCAACGACAGATCCGCCAGCAGCCATCACATCGAAATCGAAGATGGCGCCTTTTGTGTCGACAGTTCAACGCTGAGCGATCTTCTTCATATACACCCTGCTGACATCCCGAAACTCATGCGGAAGCGCGCCATTACCACGGTGTGCGAACGCGGGATCGACGATCATGAGGGGCAGTTTCGCTTGAGCTTTTTTTACGGCAACCGCCGCTGCCGGCTGAGCGTCGATGAATCGGGCCGTATCCTGCGACGCTCGGTCGTTGATTTTGGCGAACGACCGCCGGTCATGCACAAACCCCAAAGCTGAGCGAATGAAATTCGTGCTCCTTGACGGTGAAAAGATCGGAAACGCCGTGAACGACCAGACCCTCCGGAACTTTGCCGCCTAGGCAGTTACAACCGTGCTGGTCCGCGCTGCTGCCTTCTGGCCTAGGCGAGGAAAATTCTAGATCAGATGCATTGAAAAAGTGCACCGCATCTTCCGCAGGTGATCGGTGGATTCAGCATAGATCGTGCAGATCTTCGGGGACAGGTCCAGTCCAAGGTAAGTTGGTGAATGGCGACTGAGTGCCGCATGGTCGGCTTCCGGCGGTCCGTCTCGGAATTCGGAATGTGCGATTCCAATTACTTATAGGGACGCGAGGGAACGTACTTTGGTCGGCGCCTCAGACGCGCTTTGCGATGCGAACAATCATGCGTCGGGCGCAGAATCGTCGGCTTTTTCCGAATCGGTGCGAGGGATCGCCGGTTGCGGATTGATCGTGCGGCGATATTCGCCCGGTGCGCGACCGGTCCATCGCCTGAAGGCTCGATAGAACGCGCTGGCGTCCGAGAAATGCAGCAACTCCGCAATTTGACTGAGGCTCAGCATTGGCTCGGCAATATATTTTAATGCCAACCTGTGCCGTACTTCGTCCAACAACGCCACGAAGTTGCTGTTCTCCTCAGCGAGACGGTGCTGCATCGTGCGCGGCGACATACCGATCAATGACGCGACCTGTTTCTTCTGGGCCATGCCTCGCGTGAGAAGCTGTTGCAGAATCGCTGCGACCCGCTGTTTGATGTTAGGGGAATGCTTCAGCGCCGATAGCTGCCGGCGGGCCATCAATTCGTGCAAGTGGCAGAGTTCAGGATTGCGTGCGGGCAACAAGGCGTCGAGCTGCGACGGTGGCAGGCCGATGCCGTTAAAGCGGCTGCGAAACTCGGGCTCGCACCCTAGGATGTCGCGATAAACGGATAAAGGAGCGATGGCGGCGTGCGCCATGCAGATTCTGGCAGGTGCAAAGCTCGCGCCTATAACCCATCGCATCAGCGTCACTGAGCAAGCCAGCGCTGCTTCCACCTGTTGCGGCGAGAACGGCAGGTCCGCTTCCATCGACTGATACATCATCCATTCCAGCCCGTTTCGTTCGACCAGTTGAACGCGGCCGCCGTCACTGATCAGCTTCTGGAAGCGCTGCAAGCGGATGATCGCTTCGCGTAAGCTGTTGCTTGATACCAGCGTGTACGCAACCACGTCGAAGGACGTCGGTTCGATCGCCTGTCCCATGCGCAGGCCGAATGCGCTGTCGCCGGTCGAGTCGATGGCGGCGCGCCATAATCGCACCACTGCATCGAGCGGTATCCGAACCAGCGGATCGTTGGGTAGAGAATCGATGCCGGCGGCGATCAGCATCTTTGCTTCATCGCCGCCGCCGCGCTGGGCAGCAGCAACGATAGCTTTGACCCAACCGACAGCTACGGTCCTGTCTTGTATGAGGACCTGCCCGATCATCCGGTCTGCCGGGACAATTTTCGTTGTTTGCGCGGACAATGCCGCCCCTGAGGCGATTAGTTACGATGGGTTTCTTGTTGCATGGATACTGACACGAAAAGCCGGACGTGAGAAGCAGATGCGCGTGTATCGGAGTGAGGTACTGGTCATAGGCGGCGGGATCGCGGGGATCACCACCGCGCTCGATTTGCTCGACAGCGGCAAGTCGGTGGTATTGCTCGATCGGGACGAGGAATCTGTCTTCGGCGGTCTGGCGCGCGAGAGTTTCGGCGGAATGTTTTTCGTCGACTCGCCGGAGCAGCGCCGCCAGGGCATCCGCGACTCGACCGACCTGGCGCTTCGCGATTGGCACAGCTTCGCCGAATTCGGTTCTGACGATACATGGCCCAAGGCGTGGGCCGAGGCTTACGTGCAACGCAGCACATCGGATGTCCATCGCTGGGTGCGCCGCTACGGTGTGCGCTTTCTGCCGCTCATCAACTGGGTTGAGCGTGGCGAATTCCGTCCCGGCAATTCCGTTCCGCGCTTTCATGTGGTGTGGGGGACCGGCAAGAGGTTGGCGGAGCGACTGATCGCGGCGTTGCGCGAACATGCCAACGCCGACCGGCTGACCATCCATTTTCAGCATCGGGTCGATCGCCTGCTGATGCGCGACGGCGGCGTCGACGGTGCGTCCGGGGTCGATGAAAACAACCAGACCCCGTTCGAGGCGTGCGCGGAGCGGGTGGTGGTGGCCGCCGGTGGCATCAATGGCGATCTGGAACGGGTGCGACAAAGCTGGCATCGCGACTGGAATATGCCGCCCGCGCAGTTGCTGAATGGCTCACACCGTTTTGCCGACGGCCGTCTTCACGACGCGGTGGCGACGGTCGGCGGCACGCTGACCCACATGGACAAGATGTGGAATTATGCTGCCGGAGTGCATCATCCGCGCCCGCGCAAACCGCATCACGGGCTGTCGCTGGTGCCGCCGCGCTCGGCGTTGTGGCTCAACTGGCGCGGCGCGCGCATGGGACCGCAGCCGCTGGTGTCCGGCTTCGACACCCGGCGGCTGGTGACCGACATCTGCGCCCAGCAGAAGCAGTACTCATGGCAGATCATGAACCTGCGCATTGCGCTGAAGGAACTGGCCGTGTCGGGCGCCGAATTCAATCCGTCGATCCGCGACAGGAAGCCATTCGCGTTCTTGCGCGAC
>JAFVHU010000088.1 GCA_017474385.1 Afipia sp.
AAGATTGAAACCATTAACCCCACATGCGTATGATGAAGGTGGGCGCCAGGATTCGGCGCTCGCGATACAGTGAAAGGAATGGTCCCTGACCACATCTGTATTGTCCAAGGCAGCCTTGTCGAAGCCTCGTGCTGAAGCGACCCCTGCCCCCGTCTTGAAGGCGCGACCTGACGCCGACGAGACGCTGAACCTGATCCTCTCCCGCCTCGACGACATGAAGGCGGAAGAAACGATCACCATCGACCTCCGCGGCAAATCCTCCATCACCGACTACATGATCGTGACGTCCGGGCGGGCCAACCGCCATGTCGGCGCGATCGCGGAGAATGTCGCGAAAGGTCTCAAGGAAAACGGAATCGCGGCCCCTCATATCGAGGGATTGCCCAATTGCGACTGGGTGCTGATCGATTCCGGCGATGTGATCGTTCACGTGTTCAGGCCGGAAGTCCGCGAGTTCTACAATCTCGAAAAGATGTGGACCTCGGACAAACCGGCGGCAAAGGCACGCTGAGAAGCGGCGAGCCTGCGCGTGTTCATGTGCTTGCGCGCATGTTAGTTTGCGCGCCATGCGCATCGTCGTCATCGCCATCGGCCGCCTGAAGCAAGGCCCGGAACGGGAGCTCGCCGAACGCTATCGCGAGCGGTTCGACGACATCGGCCGCAAGCTCGGATTTCGCGGCCTTGAGATTCATGAAATTCCGGAAAGCCGGGCGCGCGACGTGGCCGCGCGGATGGCGGATGAGGCCGCTGCGATCTCGGCGCTGATTCCTGACAAATCGTCCATCATCGCGCTCGACGAGCGCGGCGAAACCATCGACAGCGCAACGTTCGCGCGGCATCTTGGCCGCTGGCGCGACGAATCGGTTCCAACCGCTGTTTTTCTAATCGGCGGGGCGGACGGACTTTCGCCTGAATTGCGGCGCAAGGTGAAACTGAGCGTTGCGTTTGGCAAGGCGACATGGCCGCACCAGATGGTGCGCGTCATGCTGCTGGAACAGATTTACCGGGCCGCGACGATTTTATCCGGCCACCCGTACCATCGCGCATAGTATAACCTGCTTGGTATAACTGGGCGTGTATTCTGTTCGCAAAACCGGTGCCGACTTTTGCGACATACGCGCATGAAAGACCCAACCGCACGTGACTGACGCGACAGGTTATGCAAGCTCGCCAACAATGCGCCGGCTGACGCGCGGAGCGGTGTTGCCGTTGTCGCTGATGGTTTCCGCCCTGCACGTTGCGGGAAGCGCGCCAGCCTTCGCTCAGCAGGGCGCGGTCAAACAGGTTGCCGCTCCCGATCCGGAAGCGATCAAGCAGCGCACCCAGGAACTGGAAGCTGCGCGCGAGCAGCAGAAAAAAGCCGCCGAGCTTGAGAAGAAGCTCAAGGCCGACATCGCCGCCATCGGCCAGGACCGCTCCAAGCTGAACCAGCAACTGATCGGCATTGCCTCGCAGGTGCGCGACGTTGAAGGCAAGATGGCCGATACCGAAGGCCGCCTGCGCCCGCTCGATGCGCGCGAGCTTCAGATTCGCGCCTCACTTGAATCGCGCCGCGATGAAATCTCCGAGGTGCTGGCGGCCCTGCAGCGCGCCGGACGCCGCGCGCCGCCGGCGCTGTTCGTCAGGCCCGAGGACGCGCTGCAATCGCTGCGCACCGCGATGCTGCTCGGCGCGGTGGTCCCGGAGATGCGCACACGCGCGGCCAAGCTCGCCAGTGACCTGGGCGAACTGGTCAGCCTGCGTAAAAACATTTCGGAAGAGCGCGACCGGCTCGCAGGCGATCGCGACAAACTGAATGAAGACCGCGCACGGCTCGCGGCGCTGGTGCAGGAGCGGCAGAAGACTCAGACCGAGGCCGAAAAGGATATGGAAGCGGAGCGGCAGCGGGCCGTTGCGCTGTCCAGGCAAACCGAAAACCTTCAGGACCTCATCGCCAAGATGGAGCAGGAGGTCAAAGCGGCGGCGAAGGCCGCGGCGGCGGCCGAATTGAAAGGCACGCCAGCCTCCCTCAACGGCAAGCCCGATCTGGGCGCTTTGAAGGACGCCGCGCGGCTGAGCCCGGCCATCGCCTTTAGTTCCGCAAAAGGACTATTGCGGATCCCGGTTAACGGCACCCGGATCCGCAGTTTTGGCGGTTCCGACGGCACCGGAGGCCAAGAAAAGGGCATTTCCATCGCCACCCGGCCCGGCGCCCAAGTGACAACACCTTGTGATGGCTGGGTTGTTTACTCCGGTCCGTTCCGGAGCTACGGACAGCTCTTGATCCTCAATGCGGGCGGCGGGTATCATGTGCTTATCGCCGGTATGGAACGTATTTCGGTCACGATCGGACAGTTTGTTCTAACAGGAGAACCGGTCGCGACGATGGGGGCCACGTCTCAGGTCGCGTCAATTCTGGCGGCAGCGTCTAGCCAGCCTGTGCTCTACATCGAGTTCCGTAAGGACGGCGCTCCAATCGATTCTGGTCCATGGTGGGCCGCAAGTGAAGGCCAAAAGGTTCGCGGATGATGCG
>JAFVHU010000089.1 GCA_017474385.1 Afipia sp.
GGCCAGGACGACAATCCGCGCGGTATTCATACGCTTTCACTTTCCACATCACGCCGCGACGGACCTGTCGCTGTGGTCGGATTTGACCAGCTAAACGTCAAAGCATGGTTAATGAGGCGTATCTAAATCGCGTTAATGAGACGTTGCCGTCGCGTGGCGGCTCGCAAGTCCGCAAGTGTCTCCAGCACGTTGCGTGGCTGAAGCGGATTTCCGATTCTGAACGATGAAGGGTTCAGTGGCCGATGAAGCGGGTGAGGTCGACGGCCTTCATCCATTCGGTCTCGGGATAGATCATCAGCGCACCAAGGGCGAGGGCGATGCCGTACGGGATTCCGCTGTCCTTGCGGTGGAGCCGTTGCAGCCATTCCTGCGAAATGAGCGAGTATGGCAGCGGCCACTGCCGGAACTGAAGCATCAGGAGTGTCAGCGCGCCGCCGAACAGGGACGCATAGATCAGATAGTCAGCGAGCGGCGGAAACCCGAACCAGAGCCCGGCTGCGGCTGCGACCTTGGCGTCGCCGCCGCCCATCCATCCGAAGGCGAAGCAGGCGAAGGCGATGACGAGCACCGTCAGGCCGGCCCCGACATGCATGGCGATTTCGGAAAGCGGCATTCCGCTGAAACCGGCCAGAACAAAGAAACCCGCCACCAGCAGCAGCGAGATCCGGTTGGGGATTGTCATCGTAAAGAGATCGCTCGCCGCGGCGAAGGCCATCAATGCGGGAAACAGGAAGACGCGCGCGAGATCGAGGATCATGGGTTTGCCGGGTCTGACAGATTGAGCCGCGGGACTCGATTGGGCGACACCGCAGGCTAACCGGCAGAAATGAACAATATTAAAACGCGCCGGGCCAGATGCTGGCGATCCGGAACAGGGCCGCGAACAAGGCAAGGACCAGAGCGGCGCAGACCAGCCGGGTCGGCTCATCGCGGGAAAGCGACACGAAGAAGTGCCCGAAATTGGTGCGTTTCTCGGCGGGAGACGGCTTCATACGCTTTACTGAACTTCTGTCGGAATGGTCCGGGCACAAAAAAGGCTTCGGTTTCCCGAAGCCTTTTCTTCATCGAGACGCGATCGATTACTTGATCGAGGCGTTGATGTTGGTGAACTTCGTGTTCAGGGTGGTGCCGAGGCCGTTCACGGCGGCGATGATCGCGAGGGCAATGCCCGCAGCAATCAGGCCATACTCAATCGCGGTGGCGCCGGATTCGTCCTTGACGAAGCGAGCAACGAGCTTGGTCATCTATAACTCCATTTGTACACGTGGCTGTAGAACTCTGGCCGTTGCGGGGGCGGAAACCACCGTGACCATGGCGTCAACCTACGCAGCAGGAATTGCAGCGCAGTTAATTCGATTGCCGAAAGCCTGAGGTATCCGCCTCTTCTTGGTGACGGTAAATGCTGGTTTAACGGCGCTGCGCAAATTGCGTTGTTTTCGCTTGTTTGCCGCAGGAGTGCCCGGCGTAGCGGTCGTCACTGACGCGCTGTTTGCAGTTCATTCATCAATTAACGGCAGATTTGCCATGTCGGGCGCCGGCACCGCTGCGTATCGCTTTTGCCGGCTTGTACACGCCCCGGAGTAGAGTATGTCGATCAATGTCTCGCGCCGTTACGCGCATAAAGCCGTAGCGCTGCGCTTTCTCGTTGCCGGTTTCCTGATGTGTCCGATCGCGACGTTCGCCGGAACCGGCGATGAATCCGTTGCGGTTTTCGTCGATCAGGCAAAGGTGGTCAAACTGCCTGAGAAAGTCGCGACCATCGTGGTCGGAAATCCCCTGATCGCAGACGTTAACCTTCAGCCCGGCGGCATGGTCGTTGTGACCGGCAAGGGTTACGGCTCGACCAACATGATTGCCATGGACCGTGCCGGCGAGGTTCTCGCCAGCCGTTCCATCCAGGTCGAAGGCCCGGCGGACAAGATGGTCACCGTCTATCGCGGCCTGGAGCGTGAGTCCTATAGCTGCACGCCCGATTGCCAGCGGCGTGTGACCCTCGGCGACGGGCGAGCCTATTTCGAAACCGCCATCGGCCAGGCCAACATCCTGAACAGCCAGGCCACCACCGCCGGCGCGCGGCCCTGAGACCGGGCACCGGCTGATTCGTTAACAACCGGTTAATCCCGCGCCGGATGTTGTTCGGATCAGGCGCAAGCATTCAACAATCTCTGTCGTCTATTCTCAGCGGTAGTTATTTCCGCTGCATGCTGAGGATAGCCCGATGCGCCCGTCCGCGACATCCATGAACGCAATCAACAAGGCGATGCGCCGGTTTCGTCGCGATCGGCGCGGCTCGGCCGCGGTCGAATTTGCGTTCGTCGCTCCGATCTTCTTCGTGTTGCTTTTCGCTATCATGGAGACGGCGCTGGTCTTTTTCGCCGCACAGATTCTGGAGACAGGTACGCAGGATACGGCGCGGTTGATGTTGACGCATCAGGCGCAGGATGCCGGCCTGACGCAGGCCCAGTTCAAGCAGGATCTCTGCAACCGGGTCAGCGTGATGTTCACTTGCTCGGACGTCTACGTCGATGTGAAATCATACGCCGAAGGTGCGACAGTCAACATCACCGACCCGATCGATGGTGGAGGAAATTTCGTCAATAACTTCACCTATCAGACGGCGCCCGCCGGCAGCTCGGCCACGGTTGTCGTGCGCGCCTTTTATCAGTGGCCGATGTTCGTGACCGGGCTCGGCTACAACATCGCGAACATCGGACGCAACACGTCCAACAGCAAACGCCTCCTGGCGGCGACTGCTGCGTTCCGCGTCGAACCTTGAGGAACGAACGATCATGAAGCTGATTTCGCTTTTCAAGTATGTCCGCCACGGCAGGGGGCTTGCGGGCCGGTTCGGCGGGGACAAGCGCGGCGTGGCGGCCGTCGAATTCGCCTTTATCGTGCCGTTGGTGCTGACGCTTCTGTTCGGAATGATCGACGTTTCGAGCGGCGTTGCCATTGACCGCAAGGTGACGTTGACCGCACGCACGCTGTCCGACCTTGTCTCGCAGGGCACGAAAGTATCGTCCACGGACATCTCCAACTTCTTCAAGATGGGCAGCGCCATCATGACGCCGTATGCCGTCACGCCGGCGACGATGACGCAGAGAATCTCCGCGGTCAGCATCGATGCATCGAAGAAGGCAAAGGTGGTCTGGAGCTACACCGGCAGCGTCAGCGGCCCCAGCTCTGTCACGGTCACGGCCGGTTACGCCAAGGATACGGTGATTACGACGATCCCGGCTGATCTTCTTATTGCGAACACGCAGTTGATCTGGAGCGAGGTGACTTACACCTTCACGCCGATTACCGGATACATCATCAAGGCCAACGTACCATTGTCTGAAGAATGCTTCACGCGGCCTCGCCAGTCCGACACGGTTACTTATACGAGCTGATCGAGGAGCTGTTTTTGATCACGCTTGCTCCGAAAAACAAAAAGGCCGTGCGAACCGCACGGCCTTTCGATGTTCTGGTTCTCGGTGCCCGAAAATCCCGCAGCGTGAGCCGCAGAAATTTCAGTTAGCCGGCAGCGCGGAGATTGTCGGCCGACGACTTGCCCGAACGGCGATCGGCGACGATTTCGTAGCTGATCTTCTGGCCTTCGCGCAGCGTTCCCAGACCAGCGCGCTCGACGGCGCTGATGTGAACGAACACGTCGTTTCCGCCATCGTCAGGCTGAATGAAACCGTAACCCTTAGTCGCGTTGAACCACTTCACTGTTCCCATGCTCACGCAGGTAGTCCTTCTCAAGATAGATATAGTCAAAGCCCACGTCTAAATGGGCTGGTGAGATCGAAATTTGGATGAGGTCGTCAGCGTCTAAACCGGCTGTACCGGTGGATAGCTATGTCGTCCGGCCGAAGATCGATCTCTCAATATTACGTGAAAATGGCCCCCAAAACAATCCTGACGAGTGCGGATTTTTGATGCCCGCCCAGCGTGCTCCGGAAGCGCGGGATCGCGCATGACGCGTGCCATGCGCGATCCGTATGATGCGGAGAAACCCGTTTACCTGCGGCGAAACTGTCCGCGCGGCGGGGTGCCACGAGGAGGACCGCTGCCCGCGCGCTCATCCTTGTGCCGAAAGATCAGGCGGCCCTTCTCGAGATCGTAAGGTGACATTTCGATGGTCACCCGGTCGCCTGCCAGTGTCTTGATGCGGTTCTTCTTCATCTTCCCGGCGGTGTA
>JAFVHU010000090.1 GCA_017474385.1 Afipia sp.
GAACAACAGCGTCATCAATGTGCTGGCCGACGGCTATGTGAATTTGTCGAACAACTCTCGCATACGAACTCAGCTACAGTACTACAGGCTCGATTCCGAATTGCCGGGTGCGCTGACGCCGCTAACCTATCAGCGCGATCCTACATTGTCGCAACGGCCGTATGATGGAGTCAAAGGTGACGCCGTTCGCGGTGCAGTTACCTATACCCAGGATTTCGGCGAGAACGCGCGCTTCATCTGGACCAATTTCGGCCACGCTCTCAATCGTGAATTCACCTTTGCCCAGCCGTTCGATCCGGCCGTAAAGACCACGTCGGTCTCGAACAGCCCGCGCTCCTTTCACGTCATGGGAAGCGAGCCGCAACTCATCGTCGGCCACGAAACTCTCGGTATTACTCAGAAACTGACGATTGGCGCTCGTTATGTCCGCGAAGACGTCGATTTCAGCGTCAACAACACCTCGCTGGCGACGCAAGTAACCATCCCGCAACGAGATTGGCGGTTCGGCACGAATGGCTATGCCGCCTATGTCAGCAACACGTTTAACTTCTTCGATGAGCGGCTGAGCATCACCCCCGGGACTCGCTTTGAGCTGGTTGAAACCAATTTCCAGGACAGCATCACCCGGTTCGCATCGGGCAATACCAGCCAGGAATGGCTGCCGGGGCTTGCGGTCGGCTATAAACTGACCGACGCAGTGTTCCTGTTCGCCAACACCAATCGCTCCCTGCGTCCGCCACAAGTTGCTCAAGTGACCCGAGGCGGCGCGGTCGGGGCGGAAATTGCCCGCGTCTACGAGGCGGGAACGCGCATTACACCGATGAACGGTCTTGAGTTCACGGCAACAGCCTTTCGCTTTAACTATGAAGATCAGATCGAATTCGATCGCGCCAAACAACTCTACGTCAATCTCGGCGCAACCAAACACGAAGGTCTTGAATTTGCTGGTCGCTGGAGTCCGCAGTTTCTGCCTGGCCTCGGATTCGGGGCCAGCTACACGAACGTTCATGCGGTTCAGCTTAAAGGCATCTATGCCGGACGGCGCGTGCCGTTCTCGTCCGAACATCTTGTCAACCTGACCGCTGATTATCGCACTGGTCCTTGGATGCTCGCGACTGGCGTTTCCTATCAGAGTGAAGCATTTTCCGACGCGGCGAACAGCCCGGTCGAGAGTAAGGATGGGGCGACAGGGCCGATACCTGCCTACTGGCTCTGGAATGCGAAAGTGTCGTATCAGATCGTTTCGACGCCGCAGCAGACCACCGAACTGAGTGTCGCTCTCAATAATATCCTGGACGCCAACTATTATTTCAGGGGCGTGGATACGAGTCCGATCGGGCGCGTGCCAGGCCCGGGGCGATCGGTCACCGTCGGCCTCCGGGCAACTTTCTGAACCTCGCGCTGCGGTGAAATTCGAGAACCTGGTATGGCTGTCTTTGCACGCAATGGATTCTCGCGCCGGAGCGGTACAGGGATGGCTTGAGATGTCCGTTCGGGCGCATCAGACAAACGTCAACACAATACCGAGCGCCATCACCCGTCACGTGGCAGCGTGGCGGCGGCGCACCCGGTTCGTATTGTTGAGGCTGCATCGGTGGCTCGGTCTGGGAATCGGTATCCTTCTGGTGCTGATTGGGCTGACCGGCAGTTTCAATGTCTTCTATCGGGAAATCGACGCAGCTTTGAATCCCGTGCTCTACAGCCCAGCCGGCCCTGAGCGGGACGCCAGCATTGACGACGTGCTCAGTGCCGCAGCCGAGGCTGATTCAGCGCGCATCGCAGCAATTCTTGTTCCTGACCGGATTTGGCCGGTCTGGGTTGTGATGCACATTCACCGGGGTGAGGAGGGCAGCTATCCGGCGCGGTGGACAACCATGGTGGATCCGTCGAACGGGCGGGTACTCGGTCGGCGCGACTACACCAACTCATTCGCCTTTACGATCTATCGTCTGCATTACACGCTTTTGCTCTACCCATGGTGGGGACGAGAACTGGTTGGGGTGATCGGGATTGGGCTTCTGTGCTCAGCGCTGTCGGGCCTTTACCTCTGGTGGCCGCGGAACCACCGCTTCTGGCGCTCTGTTTCGCTGCATAAAGGCGTCTCGCCGCAGCGTCCGTTTGATCGATCTTCACAATGCAGCGGGCTTCTGGGCGATGCCTGCGCTCATCGTCATCGCCGCTACTGGCATCGGCACCGTCTTTCCCAATGTCGTGCGTCCGCTGGTTGGACTCGTCTCGACGGCCACACCGTATCCCACACCGGCCGTCACGGTGCCGCCAGCCGGAACACAACTTTTGCCCGCGACCCGCATTGTGGCAATTGCGCAAGCGGCGCAGCCTGGACGGATCATCGCTGTCGTGAATCCCCCGGACGGGCTGCGCAACACCTGGCGCGTGTTGTTCCGTCCGCCGAGCGCAGATCCTGCGCTGCGCTCGCGTGGAGCGATCTGGCTCAACCCTTGGAGCGGCGCCATCGTGCACGATCGCACCTCAGACGTCATGTCGATAGGTGATCGTTACATGACCGAGCAGCTCTGGCTCCATAACGGCGCATCGTTCGGATTCATCGGTCGTTTACTTGTGTTCTTGGCCGGCCTCGCGCCTCTCGCTCTGGTCGTCAGCGGCGGGATAATTTGGTTTAACAAACGGACAAGGAGGGCTTGGTCGCGCTAAGACCTTGGGCCGATGATGCGAATGCGTCAGGCCTTTCAGGCCGACCCTGGAGGATGATTGCCAGCCTCAAGGAATTCACCGACATTGACCTCGCCGGGGACCAAAGCTCGATCCGGCGGAAGCCAGCGCTGAATTCTGGACAAGTGACATCGCCCTCTTCTGGAAACGATAATGGGCGGCAATGCCGATCTCTGCGCGATTGAGCAAGGCGTGTCCAGAAACTATATAGCAATTTCAAATATATAAGAGTTCGTAGTTTTATTCTGAGTGGCGCGCCACTCGGCACAGAGCTGCGAACGAAAATTAGTTTCTTTTCCCCACAGAAATACCACAGAAATTCGTGAACAAACCAGCATGAATGCCGACGTAAGCGCACGAGAAACACTGTATTTGCAGATGCTTTCCGATAAGTTGCCTCGCTCATAACGGTCTGGTTGCAGGTTCGAGTCCTGCCCGCTCCACCAATCCTTTCAGTGGTTTGAATTGGTAGCGTGCGGCATCCACGCCAGCCTGTATCGGCTCGGTCGCTGGGTGTGATGCAAAGTCTCAATTCTAGCTTTCTGATGCGGGCTTGTAGGCCGCGCTGGAGAAGTCCCTCCGCTCACTTTCCGGCAAGAAGCCGAACCGGCCGTGCAGGCCGCGCACCAGCGTGATGAGTATGTTTCGGGTCAAAGTCACTCGAGCGTCCTTTCGAGCACCGGGATGATCGAATGTGCGCGGGACGAGGCCTAAAGGACAGTTTCAAATAAGTGCATAGGGTGCGCAGTTATTAGGCAACTGCCTTCGGGCAGGGCCGGTCAGTACAGATCACGACGCGGCCGTTCGGAAAATTCATTGTGTTTCAATGGTTCTTCGTTTGGCACGCCTTCTGCATCTGTGTGGTCGAGTTGGTTGCTAGGGTTCCGGCTTTGCGCAATGCAGGGTGCTGGTCCGAGAGCGGCCGCTTGTGGGGGAGACATCCCCACAGGTGCACGGCGGGACAAAAGCCCGGGAGACCTCGTTGGCCAAGGGATTGGCGGAGCGATGGTCTGTCGCCATTCCCTTTTTGTAAATTTTTTACAAGAGGGATCTGCAATGAACAAACTCACATCCTTTCTCCGCTCTGTCGTTGTCGCCTCCGCATTGACGGCAGTGCTCGCCCCGGCTGCCTATGCGGCACCAAAGAAAGACTTCAAGATCGCCTGGTCGATCTATGTCGGATGGATGCCGTGGGGCTATGCGGCTGATACCGGCATCATCAAGAAGTGGGCAGATAAATACGGCATCACGATCGAGGTGAAACAGTTCAACGACTACGTCGAGTCAATCAACCAGTACACCGCCGGCGCCTTCGATGCGGTGACCATCACCAACATGGATGCATTGTCGATTCCCGCCGCCGGCGGCGTCGATACCACCGCGGTCATCGTGGGCGATTTCTCCAACGGCAATGACGCAATCATCCTGAAGGGGAAGTCGGATCTTGCGGCGATCAAGGGCCAGAAGATCAATCTGGTCGAGTTTTCGGTCTCGCACTATCTGCTGGCGCGTGCGCTTGAGACCAAGAAGCTCGCCGAAAAGGACATCAAGGTTGTCAACACCTCGGATGCTGATCTCGCGGCAGCCTACAAGACACCGGAAGTGACCGCGGTGGTGACCTGGAATCCGATCGTATCGGAAATCCTCGGCGCAAAGGATGCGAAGAAAGTATTCGATTCCTCGCAGATCCCCGGCGAGATCATGGACCTGATGGTCGCCAATACCGCGGTGGTGAAGGAGAATCCGGATTTTGCCAAGGCGCTGGTCGGCATCTGGTATGAGACGATCACCAAGATGAACGCGGCGGGCGCTGAAGGCAAAGCGGCGAAGGAAGCCATGGCCAAGGCGTCGGGCACGGATCTCGCCGGCTTCGACAGCCAGCTCGCATCAACAAAACTGTTCGACAAGCCCGCGGACGCGGAGGCTTTCGCCAAGAGCAAGACTGTTGGGACGACGATGGACCGCGTACGTAAATTCCTGTTCGAAAAAGAATTGCTCGGCAAGGGTGCGAAGTCCGTTGACGCCGTCGGCATCGAACTTGGCGACAAATCGGTGCTTGGCGACAAGACCAATGTGAAGCTGCGCTTCGATGCGACCTACATGGACGCCGCAGCCAAGGGCAAGCTCTGAGCGGAGCGTTGATGCAGCTTCGATAGGAGCCCGGCCATGCGACTCGTCAACATCCGGCCCGGCCGGCAGATGCGGTTCTATCTCGCCGCGCTGCCGTTCGTATTGCTGGCAGTCGCATACTTCCTCGGTTCGAATGCGAGGCTCGCGGAAAATCCGAATGACAAATTGCTGCCTGCGCTATCGAGTATGGCGCAGGCGGTGAAGCAGATGGCATTTCAGGCCGATACGCGCACCGGCGCTTATCTCATGCTCTCCGATACGTTCGCGAGTCTCGGCCGGCTGGGATCTGCACTGGCCATCTCGACCGTCGCCGCGCTTATTCTTGGAATTGTGATCGGACTGTTGCCGGGTGCGAATGCGTTGCTCGGTCCGTTTGTTTCGGTGACATCGATGGTGCCGCCTTTGGCACTGCTTCCGATTTTGTTCATCGTGATGGGGCTCGGCGAGAATTCCAAGATCGCGCTGATTGTGATCGGGACATTGCCCTGCATCATCCGCGACCTCGCGATGAAGGTGCAGGAACTGCCGCGCGAGCAACTGATCAAGGCGCAGACGCTCGGCGCCTCGACGTGGCAGATCGCGCTGCGCGTGGTGATGCCGCAAATCTTGCCGCGCCTGATTGACTCGCTGCGTCTCCAGCTTGGACCGGCGTGGCTGTTTCTCATTGCCGCGGAGGCCATCGCCTCGGATTCCGGACTCGGCTATCGCATCTTTCTGGTCCGGCGCTATCTCGCCATGGATATCATTATTCCTTACGTGATCTGGATCACGCTTCTTGCCTTTCTGATGGATGCCGGACTGCGCCTGCTCCAGCGCAGGGCGTTTCCCTGGTTTGCGTCGGTGAGGGCGGAATGAGCGCGATCCGCTTCGACAATGTCTGGAAGGAATACGGCGATCACATCGTGCTCGAGCAGATCACGCTCGACGTCGAGCCGCGCGCATTTCTCGCGCTTGTAGGCCCCTCGGGATGCGGCAAGACAACGTTTCTGCGTATGCTTCTCGGCGAGGAGAACCCGACGCGCGGACAAATTCTCGTCGACGGCGAGCCGCTGTCTCCGGAGCCGGATGCAGATCGCGGCGTTGTGTTTCAGCGCTACTCTGTTTTTCCGCATTTGACGGTGCTGCAAAACGTCTTGCTCGGGCGCGAGCTTCAGCAAGCGAAGATCACCGGACGCCTGTTCGGAGCGGCAAAGCGTGCTGCAACCGACGAAGCGATGGCGTTACTGGCGGAGGTCGGACTGTCTGGGCAGGAAAAGAAGTATCCGGCGGCGCTGTCGGGCGGCATGCAGCAGCGACTCGCGTTGGCCCAGGCGATCATGCGCGGTCCCAGGATTCTTCTGCTCGATGAGCCGTTCGGCGCGCTCGATCCCGGTATCCGCGCCGACATTCACGTGTTGATGAAGCGGCTCTGGAACGAAACCGAACTCACCGTCGTCATGGTGACGCATGACCTGAGCGAGGCGTTCCGGCTGGCGACACGTGTGATCGCGTTCGAACGTAACCGCAACCGGCCCGAGGAGCGCGAGCGCTACGGCGCCACCATTTCGCGCGATCTCGAAATCTATCCGCGCCGGACTGCCGAAGTCCGGCCGCTTGCAACAATCCGCTCTGGCCGGGACGACCCGGCCAAACAAGGAGCATGAGCCGGGACGGCCCGGCGTGTCTGTCTGAGAAAGGGCAAACCATGATCCTGACCACGGAGCAGCAGGCCGAAGTCGCGGCCAACAGAAAGCGCTACGAGGAATTGAAGGCGGCGGGGCAGGGGCATGCACCGCGTGCGCTGCCGTCTCCCACCCCGCGAGACGGTGCGGCGATCGCCACTTCGGCGATCATCCATCGGGAGATTATTCCCGGCGGCTGGTACTGGACCACGCGGCTTAATCGCGGCGAGGCATTGCGGCTGGTCAACACCGACGGCACATCTTGTATCAGCCTGCTGGCATGGCGCGCGGCCGATGCAAGCGAGCGGCTAAATCACGCGGACACCATTAAGGTTCAATGGGCGGCCACCCTGCGCAAGGGCCGTGTGATCCTGTCCGACATGGGCCGCGTGCTGTTCAGCATCGTGGAAGACACCACGGGCGGTGCACATGACGCGCTCGCGGGCGGCTCGACAGCCACGACCAACGAAGCCCGCTATCACACGACGACACTTCGCAACACGCGCGATAATTTCATTCTCGCAGCAGGGAAACTAGGTCTCGACCGCCGCGACGTTCACCCGTGCATTAGCTTCTTCGCGCCGGTGCACGTCGACGCCGAAGGGCGCTTCCAGTGGGACGCAGGCCACCGGCAGGCAGGCGATTTCATCGATCTGCGCGCCGAGATGGATGTACTGGTGGCGTTGTCCAATTGTCCGCATCCTTTGGATCCTTCGCCGGCTTACACATCGGGCAGCGCCGAGATCGTGCGCTATCGCGCCGAGTCCATTCGACGCGACGACCTTTGCCGCACGGCAAGCGCGGAAGCCGCGCGCGCCTTCGAGAACAACGCCTTCTTCCTCAACTCCAGCGCGGAGGCATGAACCATGACGATTCACACCGTTCCGGTTCAGGGCCGCATCGTTCTCGACACCGAAATTCCCGCCAATTCTCCGTGGTCCGTCGTGATTCGCAAAGGACAGACGTTGCGTATCATCGACAGCCATGGCCAGCAGGCGGTCGATACACTGTTTTATCGTGCCGACGATTATCAGGAGCGTTACAGCGGACAGGACACCCTGCGCGCGCAAGGCTCCGCCTATGTCAGGACCGGCACGCGCATCATGTCCAATGAGGGGCGCGTCATGCTGCGCGTCACCGCGGACACTTGCGGCTTGCACGATACGTCTGCGGGCGCCTGCTCGTGCGAAAGCAATACCGTCCGTTTCGGTCATGGTACCAAATATCTCCATGCCTGCCGCGAGAATTTCCTGATCGAGGCAGCGAAACACGGCATGTCGAAGCGCGACATCGTGCCGAATTTGAATTTCTTCATGAACGTGCCGATCGATCCATCCGGCAATTTCACTGTGGTCGACGGCGTCTCAAAGCCCGGTGACTATGTCGAAATGGTCGCGGAAATGGATGTGCTGTGCCTGATCTCCAATTGTCCGCAAATCAACAATCCCTGCAACGGGTTTTCCCCGACGCCGATCCAGGTGATGATTTTCGAAGCGCAAGAGGACTGACCGCATGTTCAGCAAGGTCCTCATTGCCAACCGCGGCGAAATCGCTGGGCGGATCGGCAAAACATTGCGCCGCATGGGCGTTGCGTCTGTCGCTGTCTACTCCGATGCCGATCGATTCACCCGGCCTGTTCTTGATGCGGATGAAGCGATCCGCGTTGGTCCAGCACCAGCCGCAGAGAGCTATCTCAACATTGATGCGATTATCGCAGCATGTCTGGAGACCGGCGCACAGGCGGTTCATCCGGGTTACGGGTTTCTCTCCGAGAACCGCGGCTTTGCCGAGAAACTGGCGGAGCATGGCATTGCTTTCATCGGGCCGCGTCCTGAGCATCTCGACGCGTTCGGGCTGAAGCACAAGGCCCGCGAAATCGCGCGGTTAAGTCGCGTTCCGCTGCTGCCCGGGTCCGGGCTGCTCGAAACTGTTGAGGAGGCTTTGGCTGAAGCCGAAAATGTCGGTTACCCATTGATGCTGAAAAGCACCGCGGGCGGCGGCGGCATCGGCATGCAGCTTTGCTACGATGCGGATGCACTCCGTGAACGCTTCGCCAACGTGCAACGCACGGCGCGGGCGAATTTCGGCGATGCGCGGGTTTATCTGGAGCGGTTTGTCGCCGAGGCGCGGCACATCGAGGTGCAGATATTCGGCAACGGCAAGGGCAATGTGGTGGCGCTCGGTGAGCGCGATTGTTCGTTGCAGCGGCGCAATCAAAAGGTCATCGAGGAAACGCCTGCGCCGGGTCTGAGCGATGAGATGCGCACGCGACTTCATGAGGCAGCGGTAGCGCTGGGCAGGAGCGTGGCCTACGAGTCTGCCGGCACGGTGGAGTTCATTTACGACGTTGAGCGCGAGGATTTCTACTTTCTTGAGGTCAATACCCGGCTTCAGGTCGAGCACCCGGTAACGGAAGCCGTGTTCGGTATCGATCTGGTCGAATGGATGGTGCGGCAGGCCGCCGGTGAAGATGTTCTCGCTGGATTGGGCCCGCTGGTGCCGAAGGGCGCGGCCATCGAAGTGCGGGTTTACGCCGAGAATCCCAATGCCGGGTTTCGTCCCAGTGCCGGACGTCTGACTAATGTTCGTTTCCCGGATGGTGCACGTGTCGACGGCTGGATCGAAACAGGCGTCGAGGTCACGCCGTTTTACGACCCCATGCTGGCGAAGGTGATTGTCGCGGCGGACACGCGTAAGGATGCGATTGAAAAACTCGTCAGCGTGCTGGACAGCTCAACCGTTGCTGGAATCGAAACCAACCTTGGCTATCTGCGCGCAATTGCTAACTCGGAGGTTTTCCGCAGCGGGCGCGTCGCTACCAATGTTCTGAATAACTTCGTATTTTCCCCACGGAGCATCGATGTACTGGCTCCGGGTGCGCAATCCGGCTTGCAGGAATTGCCGGGCCGGTTGCATCTGTGGCATGTCGGTGTTCCGCCGAGCGGCCCCATGGACGAGCGGTCGTTTCGCCTGGCCAACACCATTGTCGGGAATCCCGAGACGACGGCCGCCCTCGAATTGACCGTTAACGGGCCGACATTGCGCTTCAACGCCGACGCCACGATCGGTCTTGCCGGTGCGACGATGTCGGCGAAACTCGATGGTGTCGCGGTCGAGCATGGTTCACCCGTCGTCATACGGGCGGGTCAGACGCTTGCTATCGGCAAGATCGAGGGTGCGGGTCAGCGCTGCTATCTTGCCGTACGCGGCGGATTCGATGCGCCGAAGATTTTCGGATCGCGCGCGGTGTTCACGCTCGGGATGTTCGGCGGCCACGCCACCGGCGCGTTGAAGGCCGGAGACGTCCTGCATATTGCTGGAGACACCGACGGTTTGAAGACCCCGCGTGCTTTGACGACTAAAGAGCGCCCTGTGCTGACTCGCGATTGGGAGATTGGGGTGATCTACGGGCCGCATGGCGCACCTGATTTCTTTCGCTATGATGACATCGCAACGTTGTTCTCCGCGCAATACGAGGTGCATTTCAACAGCGCGCGGACCGGCGTGCGGCTGACAGGACCCAAGCCGGCATGGGCGCGAGCGGATGGCGGCGAGGCGGGGCTGCATCCTTCCAACATCCACGACAATGCCTATGCGGTGGGATCGATCGATTTCACCGGTGACATGCCGATCATCCTCGGGCCGGACGGGCCGAGCCTCGGCGGTTTCGTTTGTCCAGCCGTGGTGGCACGCGACGAGCTCTGGAAAACCGGCCAGCTCCGGCCCGGCGACACCGTTCGTTTCGTCGCGGCGTCCCGGGAAGACGATCCGGTTGCCGGACCGCTGCCATTGAATGGAAATTCAACTCTCGGGTCAGCCATCGTTGGACGTAGCGATGATGGCCCGCTGCCGGTGGTCTATCGGCGGGCAGGCGACGACAACCTGCTGGTCGAATATGGCCCGATGGAACTCGACATCGCGTTACGGCTTCGCGTTCATGTTCTGGCGGAAGCTGTCGCCAAGGTGAACCTGCCGGGTATCATCGATCTCACGCCTGGAATTCGTTCGCTGCAAATCCATTACGACAGCACGATTCTTTCGCGACGCCGCCTGTTGGATGTTCTTCAAGAACTTGAACGAAGCCTGCCGCCTGTCGATGCCATGAAAGTTCCGAGCCGCATCGTGCACCTGCCGTTGTCATGGAACGACCCGCAGGCCGTTCTGGCGATGCAGAAATATCAGGAACTGGTGCGTGCCGATGCGCCGTGGTGTCCGTCGAACATCGAGTTCATCCGGCGCATTAACGGTCTGGACAGCGAGGACGACGTCAAGCGGATTGTCTTCGATGCCAGCTATCTCGTGCTCGGCCTGGGCGATGTCTATCTTGGTGCGCCGGTAGCGACACCGGTCGATCCGCGCCATCGGCTTGTCACGACGAAATACAATCCGGCACGTACCTGGACGCCGGAGAATACCGTGGGCATCGGCGGCGCCTATATGTGCATCTATGGCATGGAAGGGCCGGGCGGTTATCAATTGTTTGGCCGCACGATTCAAATGTGGAATACATGGCGAACCACGCCTGTGTTCAAGCCGGGGCATCCATGGCTGCTGCGGTTCTTCGACGAGATTCGCTTTTTTCCTGTCAGCGCGGAGGAATTGCTGGAGGCCCGCGCGGCGTTTCCGCACGGCGCTTATCCGCTAAAGATCGAGGAGAGCGAATTTTCCTATGCTGACTATGCCAAGGCTCTTGTCCGTGATCGCGACAGCATTGGGGCGTTCAAGCAGCGGCAGCAGGCAGCCTTCGAGGCCGAACGTCAGCGCTGGAAGGATCTGCGCATCGATGAGGTGCCTGATGATGCTGGAGCCAGCGCGAGCACCGATGCCGAAGATATTCCGGATGGCAACACAGGCGCGTTTTCGGAGGTGCCAGGCAACGTCTGGAAAATTCTGGTGGATGAAGGCGCAAATGTTGCGGCGGGTGATGCGCTTGCGATCATCGAGTCGATGAAGATGGAAATCAGCGTACAGGCGCCTGTCGCCGGCCGCATATCATCTATCCGCATCAAGCCCGGGCAGACGTTACGCGCGGGCGATGTTGTTGCGGTGATCAACTCTCTCGGTTGAGCATGTTAAAGCGACCAGGATGCGCTGTTGTTGGCGCATCCTGTCGTTGTTTTTGAGAATTGTCAGACCGCGGCCGCTTTGTCCGCCTGAAGGAAGCGGACGGCCTTGATCCATTCCTGGCCGATGGTCAGGTCGGTTTGCGACAACTGATGTCCAGCGGCCAGAACCGGATGCTGAACATTCGCACCCGCTGTGGTCAGTAGTGCCGCAAGCTGCGCCGAATTGCTCGCGGGAATGATCGGATCGAGTATGCCTGAGACGATGAGCACAGGCTTGTCGGTCAGATCGGCCTGCGGCGGTTGCGACAGCGGAACCATCGCACGCAGCAGGATTGCGCCCGCGAGGACATCCGGCCGGAGCAGCAACATCGCGGCCGCGATGTTTGCGCCGTTCGAATAGCCCAGCGCTAGGGGTGCGGCGATGCCGTAGCGCGCACGCGCGGCTTCCACGAAATCCGCAAGCCCGTCTGCGCGGCGGCGAACATCGTCCTCGTCGAATACGCCTTCGGACAGTCTGCGGAAGAAGCGCGGCATGCCATGCTCGAGCACTTGGCCGCGCGGCGACAGCAGCGCCGAGCCGGGCGAAACGGCCCGGCCAAGCGGCATCAGATCATTTTCATCGCCACCGGTGCCGTGAAGCAGCAGGAGCGGCGGTGCTTCGAGCCGGTTGCCCGGCTCGAAGCGATGGATGAAGTTGAGTTCGTTACTCATCACGCAACCTTTCCAAGGGGAGGGAGTACGCCCTCGATCTCCTCGCGGTGGGCTTCGAGGAACTTCGGCAGCTTCAGATCCTGACCGAGCGTTGCCACCGGTTCGTCCACGGCGAAGCCGGAGATCTCGGTTGCGATTTCGAACAGAATGCCGCCAGGCTCGCGGAAGTAGATCGATCGGAAATAGTTGCGGCGTCTGGAAGAACAGCTTTGCAGGTTCTTCCGTGATCGCACGATGGCTCCCGCCGGATTTCAAGGATGGGCTCGATCCCGATTCGACAGAAGGCGCGATCGATCTTGTCTATGATCTGTCGAATCTCCATGTGGAGTATGTGCGTGTAGAGCTGCCGGGGTTTCCGACAGCCTCCTGGCGCGTGTGGTGTCGAAGGACGGCGCCGTTCGGGTACGCCGCGTAGTATGCGCGGTCGACTGCGGCACCGTGGTCAACCCCAATACGGTGCAGGCGCAGGTCCAGAGCGGGATCATGTTCGGTGCGACCGCAGCGCTCTACGGCGAGATCACGCTGAAGAATGGCCGCGTCGAGCAGACCAACTTCGATACCTATCAGATGCTGCGGATCAATGAAGCGCCCGCCATCGAGGTCCACGTTGTTAAAAGCACGGAGCCGCCGGGCGGTATGGGCGAAACCGGAACATCGGCGATCGTTCCCGCAATTGCCAATGCGATCTTTGCCGCAACCGGCAAGCGCCTGCGCAAGATGCCCATCGATGCCAACGTGCTGAAACAACCGGTGTGACCAGCTCGCCTTTGCGACGTTGAAGACGACGATGAACTGAGGAAGCAGGACGGGGCCAACGATCTGGCTTCTCCTATTTTGCGCTCTTCGCGGACCGGCGCGAGGGGAGGGTGATGACGGTCTCAACGTCATTCTTCTTTACCGGTTTGCCATGCTCATCGACCATAGCGACGGAAAGTTTTTGTCCCGTTGTCTTTGACCGCAGTGTCAAAGGCCCGGAGCCGTTTCCGATCCAGTGATCGCTCCATTCGGTCAACGCGGTGAAGGATAAACCAAGCGACTGGCCTTTCCTGGTCAACGGATATTCGATCCGCGCCCGCTGCCCACCCTCGCGATACTCCCGTCGCTCCATCACACCGGCTTCGACAAGCCGGGCGAGGCGGTTGCTGAGCACGCTTCGGGGGATTTCCAGTTCGTTCTGAAAATCGTCGAACCGTCTGAGCCCGTATAGCGCCGATCGGAGGATGACCAGGATCCAGCGATCTCCGATCAGCCCAAACGCTTTCCAAAGATTGCAATCGCCGGGCGGGACAGGCGAGCGGCGGATGAGGGGAGTATCGGTCATGTGCGCACTTTATCTGAGTTGCAAAACTGGATCTAGGTGGGTTATAAGCTGAGTCCATAATTTGGACTTATAGGAGATGGTATGCCCCTCACCACGATAAAAGCTCCGGCTGGCGATTTGACTGTTGAGTCAAAGGGAAGCTAGCCGATGCCGACCCGATCCATGCACAAGGACGATGCCCTCGAGGACTTCACGGCCCGCGGGATCACTCTCAACGACATCACCAAGGTTGTACACGTGGCTGGAACCGGTCCCGCTGTGATCGTGATGGCGGAAATGCCTGGTATCAGCCCACATGTCGCCCGGTTCAGCCGCTGGGTTCGCGATGCGGGGTTCACCGTGTACATGCCTTCGCTGTTTGGCCGTGACGGCGCCTTGCCGAGCGCGGAGGAGGGCGCAATGATTTTTCAGCGTGCGTGCGTCAGCGCTGAATTCCGCGCTTTCGCTGCCAACGAATCCAGCCCGGTGACCGTATGGCTGCGGGCGCTGGCGCGGCATGCGCACGAGGAGTGTGGCGGTCCGGGCGTTGGCGCGATCGGGATGTGCTTCACCGGAAACTTCGCGCTCTCGATGATGCTGGAATCCTCGATGCTGGCGCCGGTTGTGTCCCAGCCGTCATTACCGTTGAACGATCCGGCTGCTACCGGCATATCCGCTGATGAACTTGCCGCTGTTCGGGAACGTCTGGAGCGGGACGACCTGACCGTCATGGCTTATCGTTTCACGGGAGACAAGTTTTGCAGGGCTCAGCGCTTTGCTGCCTTCTCCGAAGCGCTCGGCGACCGCTTCGTTGCGCGGGTGCTTCCTGACAGCGCGGCCAATACGGAATTGCCACCGTTCTTTGCAACCCATGTCACGTCTCCTCACAGCGTGGTGACCGCTCATCTCATCGACGAGGCAGGGCAGCCGACCATTGCCGCGCGTGATGAAATCCTGTCGTTCTTTGCTCACCGGCTCAATTCATGAATAAATGTGCGCGGTGTTAACCGGTTTGAGGCGAAGCATGAAAATAGCGGTTATGGGCGCCGGAGCCGTCGGTTGCTATTTCGGCGCGATGCTCGCAAGGGCCGGGAATCTGGTAACCCTGATAGGGCGTTCCCAGCATGTAGAAGCGGTCAGGCGGCACGGCCTCCTGCTGGAACACCGCGATTTCAGGGATCACGTGCAGGTATCCGCCACGACTGACGCCGTCGGTGTTGTGGACGCGGATATCGTTCTGTTTTGTGTGAAATCGGCTGATACGGAAGTTGCGGGGCGCCTGATCGCCCCGCACTTGAAGCACGGTGCTGTGGTCTTGTGCTTGCAAAACGGCGTCGATAACGCTGATCGGCTGCAAACTACGATCGATCAGACTGCCGTGCCTGCGATTGTCTACGTCGCGGCCGAAATGGCCGGACCTGGTCACGTCAAGCACCACGGCAGGGGCGAGTTGATCATCGGCGCCTCACCCTCGAGCGCAAGTATCGCTGCAACATTTTCACAGGCCGGCGCACCTACCGCGGTCTCCGACAAGGTTGCCGACGAGCTTTGGGTCAAGCTCATCACGAATTGTGCGTACAACGCGCTATCGGCGGTGGCGCAGCTGCCCTACGGACGGCTGTCCAAAGTCAACGGCGTCACGGAAGTCGTCAGGAGCGTCGTGCGCGAATGCACAGAAGTCGCATCGGCTTTGGGCATCGTTGTACCGGAGAAGATCAGTGAAACAGTGTTGGCTCTGGCTGGTTCGATGCCTGACCAGTATTCGTCCACAGCTCAAGATCTGGCGCGCGGCAAAAAAACCGAAATTGACTATCTGAACGGCTATGTCGTCCGGAAGGGCGAGGAGCTTTCGATTCCAACGCCGGCTAACCGGACGCTCCTCGTCATGGTCAAGTTGCTTGAAGAAAAGGCGCGGCAAGCAATCTGATGAACCGGCGGAACGCATTCAACACTTAGCATGCGCCGGCAGTTTGCTGTTGTCAGATCAAGGCCCTTGCTGATATTGCGCGCGTCACGATCCATCCCGTTGACGAGAGGCGCGCACAGAATGAATCAAACCGTTGGTATCGTTGGTGTCGGAATCATGGGCACCGCAATGGCGCGCAATCTGCATGAGGCAGGTTTTACGGTCGTTGGGTATGATCCTGTGCCGGCTGCTGCTGCGCGGCTCGACTCAATGGGAGGGCAGGCGCTGAGTTCTCCACGCGCGGTTGCCGAAGCGGCGCAGATCACCATCATGTCGTTGCCGAAGGCCGAAGCGTTGACCGAGGTGATTAGCGGCGTCGATGGCATCGCTCAGGCCACAGGGGCCGGGCAGATCGTCATCGAATGCTCCACGTTGCCGCTCGACATCAAGCAGGCTGCATTCGATGTGATGGAGAAGAACAACAAAGTTCTCCTCGATTGTCCGATCAGCGGCACGGGCGCGCAGGCGGTCGCCAAGGACCTCGTGATTCTGGGCAGCGGCGACAAGGCGGCCTTCGAGCGCTGCGCCCCGGTTTTCGCCGGCATGTCTCGTGTGCAGCATTACCTTGGGCCGTTTGGTCGTGGCAGTATCATGAAGTACATCGCCAATCATCTCGTGACGATCCATAACGTTGCGGCGGCGGAAGCCATGGTTCTGGGCATCAAGGCAGGCATAGATCCCGCCGTCGTCTACGATACGCTTGCGGACAGTGCGGGCACCTCGCGGATGTTTCAGATGCGCGGTCCCTTGATGCGCGACGAACGTTATGACGAGCCGACGGCCACGATCCGCATGCAACTCAAGGATATTTCGATCATCGACGCCTTCGCTGCCGATCTCGACTGTGCGCTGCCGGTCTATGCCGCAGCATCGCAGGTCTATCACGCAGGTTCTGCACTTGGACGCCGGGAGCAGGACACGGCAGCGGTCTGCGCTGTGCTTGAGACGATGCACGGAATTGACCGGAAGAAGCCCAAGTCGTAGAGCAGTCGCGCTTTCGCTTCTCATTCGCTCGGTTTGAGCACATCATCGAAGGGTAGGGCCGGCATGGCCGATCTGACAATTATGGTCGCGCCGAACGGCGCGCGCAAAGGCCATGCTGAACATCCAAATCTGCCGTTGACAGCCGACGCACTCGCGACGGACGCGCTCGCGTGCAAGACCGCTGGCGCACAGGCCATTCATATGCACGTTCGCGATGCGGACGGGCGTCATACGTTGGATGCTTCGCGTTATCTGGCCGCGACTGAGGCGGTGCGGCGGCTCACTGGTCCAGAGTTCGTTGTGCAGATCACAACCGAAGCGGTCGGTATGTTCAGGCCGGACGAGCAGATCGCTGTGGTGCGAGCCGTTCGTCCCGAGGCGGTCAGCATTGCGACCAAGGAATTGATCCCCGACGCGGGTGCGGAAGGCGCCGCTGCGGACCTGTATCAATGGGCCCATGAGCAGCGGATTGCTGTCCAGCACATCGTTTATGCTGCAAATGAGTTCGATCATCTGCTCGACCTCGTGAAGCGCGGAATCATCCCCGGTCATCGGCACTCCGTCATCTTTCCGCTTGGCCGCTACGCCGTCGCTCAGGAGAGCAATCCCGCTGAACTCGCTCCATTCGTTGCAAAGGTCCGGGACAATGGAGGCGCTGAGCGTTTCGATTGGTGGGTTTGCGCTTTCGGCGCATCCGAAACCGCGTCGCTGGTCGCCGCCGCGGCCATGGGCGGACATTGCCGGATCGGATTTGAAAACAGTTTCATCAATGCGGATGGCAGCCGGGCCGGCAGCAACGCCGAACGTGTCCAGGATCTGCAGGCTGCGTTGTGCGGAATTCACCGCCCGCGGTCATCGCGCCCGCAGATATTGAGAGCGCTGGGTAAGCCAGACTAGGCTACCGCGAAGAGCCTAAGGGCCAGCTTCGCATCAGGAAATTCGAAATTTGACAGGAACGGGATTGGCGCGCTGCACGCTTTGTGCGGCGCACTGTGCCGCGCCGTGCTTGCAATTCCGTTTTCGTTGCGTTATTTATCGGGTGATAAAATAAAAGCTTCAACAAGCCTACGGGAGTGCAGAATGAAAGTCCTTGGTTTTAACCACCTTTCCATTGGCGCAAAGAATCTCGAAGAGTCCGCTCGTTTCTATCAGACAGTGCTGGGCATGGAGCTGATCCCAACCTACAATTTCGGTTTCAAGACCAAGTATCTGCGTTGTGGAGATCTTCAGCTCCATTTGTTCGAGCTCGAAGATAGTGTTCCGGTTTACCAGCACTTTGCGCTCGACGTTGACGATTTTCATGCAGCTTATGAGAAGGCGAAAGCGATCGGATCGCTTGATTCCTCGGCGTTCCGCAATTCCGTCAACGAACTGCCGGACGGCTGCGTGCAGATGTACCTGCGCGACCCCGCCGGCAATCTGGTCGAAATCGACTGGCCGGATGTGAATACGCTGGACCGTTCGCGAATTCCGGAAATGAAATTGCTGTCCGAATTTGCGACTCAAGACGATGAGGGACTGAAAGCGTCGCTCTATCTTGATCGTCCGCATATCAAGCCAAATGCTCCGAGGAAAGCTGCGGCGCGATAGTTTTCAGGGAGGCGAGCATGTCAGGCACTGTCCATAAGCTCGATCTGGATCGGCGTTCGAACGGTCAAGACGACGCATATTCAGAGATGCTGGAACGTGCACACGCGCTCGTTCCGAAATTGCGTGAGCGCGCTGCAAAGACCGAGGAGATGCGGCGCCTTCCTCCGGAGACCGAGCGAGAGCTTCACGAAGCCAAACTGTTCAGGATTCTCCAGCCCAAGCGCGTCGGCGGCTCCGAGCTTGATTATGTCGCGCTTGTTGATTTCGCCGATGTTGTCGCGCTTGCCGACGCCTCGGTCGCATGGAATCTCGCGAACCTGGTAAGCCATCACTGGATGCTCGGCATGTTCGACGTGCGCGCACAGGATTTGATCTGGAAGGAAAATGTCGATGCTCTCATTGCATCGTCGTTTGTATTTCCCGCCGGCCGCGCCACGAAAGTGGCCGGGGGGTATACCCTGTCGGGCCGTTGGCCGTTCTCGTCGGGTGTGGATTCAAGCACCTGGAATATGCTGGCAGGGATCGTGTCGTCCGATGACGATGCGGATGGCGTCGAGTACCGGATCTTTCTGCTGAAGCAGTCCGACTACAAGATTCTCGACACGTGGAGTTCGACCGGCCTGAAGGGGACCGGATCGAACGATGTCGAAGCCAAGGATGTGTTCGTTCCGGATTACATGACACTGGCGGTGAAGGACGTCGCAGGCGGCCCGACGCCGGGGAGCGCGGTGAATCCCGGTGCGCTCTACGCCTTGCCCGTATTCTCCCTGTTTCCATTTGTCCTGTCAGGCGCAGGGTTAGGCAATGCGCAGGCGTGCCTTGATGACTACGTCGGGATCGCCAAGCATCGCGCCTCGACTTACAACCGCGCGAAACTCGGCGACTTGCAGACGACGCAGATCAAGATCGCCGAGGCTGCCGCCAAAATCGATGCGGCACGTCTCATCATGCGCCGGACCTGCATTGAGGCGATGTCTGATGCCCGTCGCGGCACCATCCCTGATCTTCCCGAGAAGACCAGATATCGGCGCGACGGCGCATATGCGGTCAAACTGTGTACCGAAGCGGTATCGACGCTGTTTTCGGCGAGCGGCGCGCGCGGTCTTTACACCACGGGCGCACTGCAACGGCAGTTCCGCGATGCCCATGCGATTAACGCGCACATCGCGTTCAGTTTCGACGCTGCCGGAACCAACTACGGTCGCGTCGCGCTGGATCTGCCGTCCGAAAACTTGACCCTTTGAGAGGCAGGGGTCATGGTCACTGCATCGCAGCACCCGGCGGACTTCAGGAACGAGTTGTCGAGCGACAGTTCGCCGATTGATCCGCGCGATTTCCGGAACGCGCTGGGGTCCTATGCGACCGGCGTAACGGTCATCACGGCGGCAACGCCGGACGGCAGGCAGGCAGGCCTGACCTGCAATTCGTTCGCGTCGGTCTCGCTGAATCCGCCACTCGTTTTGTGGAGCCTGGTATCTTACTCGCCAAGCATGAGCATCTTTCAGAACGCGAGCCATTTTGCGGTCAACGTGCTGGGAGCATCCCAGCAGGGCTTGGCAAAGCAATTTGCCACGCGGGCCGAGGACAAGTTCGCTGGGGTCTCGTGGAAGCCCGGTCTGGGCGATGCGCCGGTCCTCGCGGATGCGGTGGCCACATTTCAATGCCGCAGCGCTGACCGCTATTACGGGGGCGACCACGTTATTTTCCTTGGTGCTGTCGAGGCTTATGATTACAACCGTGGAGAGCCGTTGCTGTTTGCACGCGGAAATTTTGGTCACTTTGTTCCTGGGGCATAACCCCAGCGGGTTTTCATGAAGAAGAAACCGTCACCATCGGCTGCGCGCGTCAAGCAGAAGCGCCTGTCTCCCGAAGACCGGCGTCAGGAATTCGTTCGCAAGGCGACTGAGTTCTTTTCCGAGGAAGGATTCAACGGAGGCACGCGCGAACTCGCGCGCCGGCTGGGTGTGACGCAGCCGCTGCTGTATCGCTACTTCCCGAGCAAGGAAGAACTGATCAAGGAAGTCTATCGCAAGGTCTATCTCGAGCCGCTCGACACCGGCTGGGAGAAACTTCTCACCAATCGATCGCGGCCTATCCGCGAGCGCCTGGTGCAGTTCTACGAGGCCTATACCAACGTCATCTTCACGCGGAAGTGGCTCAGAATCTATCTGTTCTCCGGCCTCAAGGGCCTCGACATCAACCGCTGGTATGTGGGCGTCGTACGCGACAAGATTCTGACGCGCATCATCAAGGAATGCAGGTTCGAAGCCGGTTTGCCGACGCAGGGCAAGCCGACGGCATCCGAGATCGAAATGGCGTGGGTCTTCCACGGCGGCATTTTTTACTACGGCGTCCGAAGGTACATCTACGAGATGGAGCCGCTTCAGGAAAAGGAAGAAATGATCGCGAACGCGATCGACGGATATCTCGCGGGATTTGCACGCGTGTCCGGCAACAGTGCCAAGCGGCCGGCTGTGAAATCAAACCGGCTCAATGCGGCCGCTGGCAACTGATCGCTGAATGGCTTCGAACGTGCGAACGTTCATCAGCATTTCCTCATGCGTGACGGGATATGGGCGTTCGCCCAGCGCGGCCCGTCCAAAAGCTTCCAGATTGTCGCGTACCGCGGGATGAGGCTGATAATAAGCGGTTTCCGGTGGCCGATCACGCTGAACGCGCGTCACGTCCCAGCCGGTTGGATTCTCCGGATGGGTCCGGTCGCGGATTTCCATCCAGCCCTTTGATCCCAGCAGCGCCAGACGGCCCATGAAAGGTGTTGCGAGGACCGCGTTCAGCGTGGCTGTCGTGCGGTTCTCGAAGCCGATGGTGATCGAGAGCGTATCCCCGTTTGCGAAATGGCTCCCGAGCGTAGCCAGCCGTGCCCAGACATGGGTAGGCTTTCCGAGAATCGCGATCGAGAGATCGACCAGATGAATACCGGTTGCGGACAAGGGACCAACGGGATTATCCGTGTTCGATAGGCGCCAGTTATCCGACGGCAGATTGAGAAACTTGTCCTGGCTGAAATTGCCCTCCAGCACGAGCGCGTTGCCGAATTCGCCGTCCGCGAACCGCTTGCGCATTTCGATCACGGCCGGCTCGAAGCGCCGCTCATGTCCGATGCCGAGTTGCACCTTTGCTGTCTTGACTGCGGAAATGGCCCGCTCTGCATCGGCTCCGGTCGTGCAAAGCGGCTTCTCGCAGAACACATGATGGCCGGATTTGGCGGCGGCTTCGATCTGCGCTGCGTGGCGATCCTGCGGGGTGCAGAGGATAACGGCATCGATGTCGGGGCGCGCCAAAGCGTCTTCGAAGTCCTCGGATATTTCGAGTCCTAGCGCCGCACCTTTCGCGCGCATAGGCGCCAGCGGATCGATGCCCAGCACCGGCTTGATGATTTCGCTTGTCGCAAGATTGCTGGCAATGGTCTGTCCCCACCATCCCAGTCCGACAATGGCGGCCCGGATCATGTCTGCACTCCAATCGGGATTTTAAGCTTGGGCCATCTGGCTGCGATACCAGTCGCCGATCTCGCTCGCAGTCATCAAGGCGACACCGTCGTGGCCGATCACATAGTCGAGCAGTTGCTCAAGATACTTGATCCGGTGCGGAACGCCCGTGATGTAGGGATGAATCGAGATCGCCATCACACGCGCGTTCTCGTCGCCTTCGAGATACAGCCGGTCGAACTGGTCGATACACCGGCGCATGAACTGATCCGACGCCATGTGCTGCAACGCGTGGACGACAATGTCGTTGGTCTCGACGGTGTAGGGAATCGTCGTGATCGTGCCGTGTGGGGTCTGGATGTCCTGCGGAAGATCGTCGATCACCCAATCCGCGACATATTCGATCCCGTTCAGGCGAAGAAGATCGAGCGTGTCGTTGGTTTCCGTCAATCCGGGGCTTTCCCACGACCGCGGCGCCTTGCCAGCGAATTTCGCGATGGTGTCGACGGCTCGCTTGATGGCGTCGCCCTGATTGTCGAGCTTGTGCATCGGCCCTTGCAGGAAGCCGTGCCCCATGAACTCGAACCCGGCATCGCGTGCCGCTGCCGCGACGCGAGGATACGAAGTACAGACGTTGCCATTGATGGCCAGCGTGGTCGGAATGTTCCGATCGGTCAGCGCCTTCAACTGTCGCCAGAAGCCCGCCCGCATTCCGTATTCGTGCCACGCCCAGTTCGGCACATCGGGGAGTAGCGGCTGCCCCATCGGCGGACTGAGAACCGTGCGCGGCATCGCATTTTCGATTCGCCACTCCTCGACATTCAAAATGATCCAGACCGCCAGCTTCTTGCCGCCGGGAAGCATCAGTTTAGGACGGTCGATGAGGGCCTGATAGGGAACGCGATCGGTGAGGGCCAATGGAGATTCCTGCTTTACCAATTATTCCGCGGCTCTTGCCTGCTTGGGCGAACCTGCGTTCACCAGCGGCAGGACCTTCTCCGCCGTCAGGATCATGGACCTTCGCCCGAGATCGCGATCTTTCCAATCTTTGCCGGCGTAGAGCAGCGTCCCGAATGTGCCGACCTCGTCCTGAAAAGCAAGAAGCTGATCGGCAACGCTGTCCGGCGTGCCGTAAATGATCAGCTTGTCGCAGATCATCTCCAGCGTCACCTCATCGTCGGGTTGATCGCGGCGTGTCTTGAACAGTTCGATTCGTCCGTTCTTCTTCAGCTTCGTGAACAGCGACCGGTAATAGTTCACATACGGACCATTCGGATCGGTGGCATAAGCCTTGGCGGTCGCAGCATCGTCAGCCACGAAGACGCTCTTGGCGACCCGCCAGTTCGCGGGATCTGCGGCGCGTCCGCCGCGCTCGCAGCCTTCAACGTACTTCGGCCAGTGGCTCTTGACCCAAGCCGGCATCAGGAAGTTCGCCGAGATCGGGTCCCATCCGCGAACGGCCGCTTCGATAACACCCTTTGAAAAGGGCGCGACCGCTGTTACGACAATCGGGGGATGCGGCCGTTGCAGCGGGCGAGGAATGTAGCCCTGGCCGATTTCCTTGATTTGCGTTCGCTGCGTGGACACCGTCCAGTACTTGCCCTGAAGATTGTAAGGCGGCTCCCCGGACCAGATGCCGAGCACCTGATTGATCGCTTCGAGGAACATCTCGTTACGGTTGAAGTCGAGATTGCCGAACAGTTCGGCGTCGGACAAAAGCCCGCCGGGGCTGATGCCGAAAATGAAGCGGCCGTCGAGCATGTGGTCCAGCATCGCGATGGTCGCCGCGACCGTTGCCGGATGCGTGTTGGGCATGTTCACGGTGCCGGTGCCCAATTTGATCTGTTTCGTCGCAGCAGCGATCCACGCCAGAAATGTCACGCAGGACGTAATGTTCTCGGCCTTGTCGGTGACATGCTCTCCGACATAAGCCTCTGTAAATCCGAGTTCGTCGGCGAGCAGAAACGCTTCGCGGTCCTCTGCCAGCGACTGCCGCCAGTCTTTATCCAGCGGATGGATCGGCATGGTGAAAAAGCCCAGCTTCATTGCGCGTTTCCCGAGACGTTTGTGATTGAACGCAAGAGTAGCGATTGTGGGCTATTAGAAAAATGATTATTCTTACTCTCTCGCATTAGGAAAATTGATGAATGATTTCGCTTCGCCAGATCAGGTCTTTTGTTGCGGTCTACGAAGAGGGCTCGTTCACGTCAGCCGCGAGGCGGGAGGGAGCGACCCAGTCGGGAATTTCACAGCACCTCAAACAGCTTGAGTCCGAGCTGGGGGCAGCGTTGCTCGAACGTAACGGCCGCGATGTCGAACCGACGTTGGCCGGAAAGCTTTATTATCGCGAGTGCGTTGACGTTCTGAAAAAGCTGGAGGCGGCGCAGCAAAGTGTCGCGGTCAATCACGTTCGCGGTGCGATCCGTGTCGGCCTGATGCCGACGTTTACCAGATCGCTGCTCGCTCCAGCACTCGACAGGTTTCTGGACTCCGCTCCGGGCTCGGAAATCAGTGTCATCGAGGCCTATTCAGGGGTTTTGACCGACATGATCCTGAAGGGCGAACTGGATTTCGCCATTGTCCCGGCCTTTGAGGGTGCAACCGGCATATCGCACCGCCTTCTTGCCCGCGATCGGGAGATGCTTGTCAGCGCGAAGCGGGCCAAGAACAATCTGAACCCGGTCAAGCTCGCGGACCTCGGTCCGCTCAAAGTGGTGTTGCCCGGCCCTCAGAACACCCGCCGCCGCAATATTGAAACGTATTTCAGCGCCAATGGCGTGACGGTCGCGCAACGGCTCGAGCTCGACGCGATGATGGGAACGCTGCAATTTGTCGCAGCGAGCGATTGGGTCGCCATTCTGCCGTTTGTGATGATGGTCTCAGACCTCGACGAAGGACGCTTCGATGTCAGACCGCTCGAGGATCCTCCGTTTTATTCCGAGTTCGTTTTGATCGAGCCGGCACGCAAGGTGATGTCTCCGGCGGCGGCGTTGTTCGCCGAAATTCTAAAAATGGAAGCCGAGCGATCGCGTCTCATTTTTCAAAA
This sequence comes from Afipia sp., assembly GCA_017474385.1. GTDB lineage: Bacteria > Pseudomonadota > Alphaproteobacteria > Rhizobiales > Xanthobacteraceae > Afipia. Next base: position 24,595 of record JAFVHU010000090.1, read on the forward strand.
ACGCGCTGGTGTGCAGCGAGTATCGCGCCGACGCGCTGTTCGGCCGGCAATCCGGCGTTAGGAAATTGTGCAACGCGAAAGCCGTTGCGCCCAGGATTTTGCAGTTGGGAATTCCGTAACCCTGTCTTTGATTTGTCGTATCTCGCTTATTTGCCGCGAACCCCGCGGATGGCGTTGATTTCCGGCAGCTTGCGTCATGGCTTGTTCACTGCGACGAAATAATCGTTCGATAAACAACGCTTGACCTTTGATGTCCGGCACCCTCTAATAAAATCCAAGCCCATCATAAAATGAGGCGAGGGAGGTTGCCGGAATGAAAGCTTCGGCTTTCAACTATGCGCGTGCTTCAAGCGTCAATGACGCGTTGGAGTTGCTTGCGTTGCACGGCGATCAGGCGAAAGTTCTCTCCGGTGGCCAGAGTTTGATGCCAGCCTTGAATCTTAGGCTGTCGGTGCCAGCGTTGCTGGTCGATATCGGCGCGATTGCTGAATTGCGGGGAGTTTCCGTATCCAATGGCGTGCTCAAGATCGGGGCGCTCACCCGGCACGTCGACGTTCAGAAGTCCTCAGACATCGCCAAACACGCTCCGCTTCTGACCGAGGCCATTGCGCATGTCGCGCATCCGGCGATTCGCAACAAAGGCACAATCGGCGGCAGCCTTGCGCATGCCGATCCGGCATCGGAGCTTCCGGCGTGTGCTATCGCACTCGGTGCAACCATCGTTGTGCGCGGTAGGGACGGCGAGCGGTGTGTTCCGGCTGCGAATTTCTTCACCGGAATCTACGAGACGTTGCTGTCGCCGGAAGAGTTGCTGGTCGCGGTCGAGGTCCCCGTCGCAAGGCCGAACTCGGTTCACTTCTTTCACGAGTATGCGCGCCGGAAGGGTGACTACGCCATTGTGGGGTTGGCGGCATCCGGAGTTCTGGAGCGGGACGTATTCACCGATCTCAGGCTCGGTTTCTTCGCGGTGGGCGACAAGCCGATGCTCGCGGGTGCCTCGAAACATCTCGTCGGGAAACCCGTGACCGCCTCGATGCTTGCCGATGCGCAGACTGCGCTCGATGACGAACTCGATCCGCAAGAAGATCAGCAGGCTTCGGCTTCCATGCGCCGCTATCTGGCGCGTCAGCTTATGGAACGGTGCGTCGTGACATTGCTCAGCCGGCCTGATCTCGAAGCGGGGAAACTGGCATGACGGATCTGATGCCGATCTCGCTGACCGTAAATGGCGAGCGCGTGTCTGCAAACGTGCTTCCTCGGCTCAATCTGGCGGATTTTCTGCGCGAACATCTGTCCCTTACGGGAACGCATGTCGGCTGCGAGCACGGCGTTTGCGGTGCGTGCACCGTTCGCGTCAACGGCGATATCGTGCGCGCCTGTTTGCTGCTCGCGGTACAGGCGGAGAATGCGTCCGTCGAAACGATTGAAGGTTTGTCGGACAGCGGCGAGATTTCCGATTTGCAGGCGGCCTTCCAAAACCGCAACGCCCTTCAGTGCGGGTACTGCACGCCGGGCATGCTGATGGCTGCGCAGGATATCCTGACGCATGAGCCGCAGGCTGACCGCGAGCAAATCCGCGAGTATCTGTCCGGCAACTACTGCCGCTGCACGGGTTATCACGCGATCGTCGACGCGGTGGAAGCGACGGCTCGCGCACGCGCGGGGCGGGTGTGATGAACGATAGTCCCGTAAAACAGCCCGGTCTTTCGGTTCTCGACCGTCCGAATTCGTACATCGGCAAGACGGTGCCACGCCCCAACCTGGGACGGCTTATGCAAGGCCGCGGCCAGTACGTCAGCGACATGACGCTGCCGCGGATGGCGCACGTCGTGTTTCTGCGCTCGCCTTACGCTCATGCCAAAATTCTGAAAATCGACGCGACCGAGGCGAAAGCGATGCCCGGTGTGATCGCGGTCGTGACCGGCGCGGAACTCGCGAAGGTCATCTCGCCGTGGGTTGGCGTCCTGTCACATCTCAAGGGCTTGAAGTCTGCGCCGCAGCACGCGATCGCTGTCGACCGCGCGTGCTGGCAGGGAGAGGCTGTGGCGGCCGTCATCGCGACCAGCCGCGCGCTCGCTGAGGACGCCGCCGAGGTTATCGCGGTGGATTACGAAGAGCTTGTTCCGGTGACGGACATGCGCACGGCGCTTGATCCCGGCACGCCAGTGATTCATCCCGATCTCGGAGACAATCTGGCCTTTGAGCGCAATCTCGATGCCGGAGCTGTCGATCAGGCGTTCAAGGATTCCGACGAGGTTGTGGAAGCCGAGTTTGTCTTCGGTCGCCACACCGGGGTCACGCTGGAGCCGCGCGCGGTGCTGGCTGACTGGAACAGCGGCGACGAGCGCCTGACTGTTTATCTAGGCACCCAGGCGCCGCATATGGTGCAGAACATCGCTGCCAAGCATCTGGGGCTTGATGAAGCTCAGGTCCGGGTGGTTTGCAAAGATGTCGGCGGTTCGTTCGGGATCAAGGTTCACATCTATGCCGACGAGATGGCCACTCTCGCCCTGTCGAAACTGTTACGCCGCCCGATCAAGTTTGTCGCGGATCGGGTCGAAAGCTTCAATACGGACATTCACGCGCGCGATCACGTCTGCAAGGCGCGTATCGGTGTCAGCAAGAACGGCACGATCAACGCATTCGAGATCGACGACGTCACCGGCATCGGCCCCTATTCGATGTATCCGCGCACCAGCGCCATCGAAGCCAATCAGGTCGTCAATCTGGTCGGTGGACCTTACACCACGAAAAATTACCGGGCGCGAACCCGCGTCGTTTTCCAGAACAAGAACGTCACCTGCCAATATCGCGGCGTGGGGCATCCGATTGCATGCTCGATCACGGAAGGACTGGTTGACCTCGCCGCCCAGCGGATCGGGATGGACCCGTTTGAGATTCGGCGACGTAATCTCATCCGCGACGATGAGTACCCATGCGGCTCGCCATCGGGATTGAGGTTCGAGGCGCTGTCGCATCACGCATCGCTCGATAAACTCGTCGCGATGATGAATTACGATGCGCTGCGTGCCCAGCAGAGGGAACTGCGCAAGCAGGGAATTTATCGCGGTATTGGCATCGCGAGTTTCATCGAGGTGACCAACCCCAGCGCGGCGTTCTACGGCATCGGCGGCGCGCGAATTTCATCGCAGGACGGCGTCGCAGTGCGTCTGGATGCCACCGGCCGTGTGATTTGTCAGACCAGCATCACGGAGCAAGGGCAGGGATCGGAATCCCTGACCGCGCAGATCGTCGGCAGCGTGCTTGGCGTGTCGATGGAGCGCGTGCGCGTCATTCTCGGCGATACCGATAACACGCCTTACGGCGGCGGCACCTGGGCGTCGCGCGGTGCCGGCATTGGCGGCGAAGCCGCGCTGCAGGCGGCCAAGGTTTTGCGCAGGAATATCCTCGATGTCGCGGCCGCAATTTTGCAGGCCAAGCCGGCGGACCTGGACATCGCTGGTAACGCCGTCGTTGACGTTCAGGGCGGCCAGCAGCGCATCGAACTGCACGAACTCGCCCGCATCGTTTATTTCCGGCCTGATACCTTGCCGCCGGGTTTCCAGCCGGAGTTGATGGCGACGCGCCATTTCGTGCCGCGCGAGTATCCGTTCGCATTCACCAACGGTATTCAGGCGTCGTGGCTTGAGGTCGATACCCGGACGGGCTTTATCAAGCTGCTCAAGCACTGGGTTGTCGAGGATTGCGGGACGATCATCAATCCACAGCTCGTGGACGAACAGATTCGCGGTGGCGTGGTTCAGGGGCTCGGCGCAGCTCTGTACGAACACTGCATCTACGATGAGCGCGGACAGCTCACCAACGCAAACATGGCGGACTATCTGGTGCCGATGTCCGGCGAGATGCCGGATATCGATGTCGGGCACATCGTTTCTCCGACGCAGGATGGCGAGCTCGGCGCCAAGGGGGCCGGGGAGGCCGGGACCGCGGCGGCTGCCGCGGTTGTTGCCAACGCGGTGAATGACGCACTTTCGCCGTTCAACGTCACCGTGACCGAAATTCCGCTAACGCCACGAGTCATTCTCACTGCTCTCGGACGCATCTGACCGACGCTGCAAAACAAATATCAACCTCGGAGGAATACATGGCCAAGAAAATGACTGGTTCTAACTCGATCTCGCGCCGCCGCCTGCTGACCACAGCGAGCGCTGGCGCCGTTCTGGCGGCCTCGCCGTTTCGCATCAATCTTCTTCAGGCGCAGGAAGCGACTATCAAGGTTGGATTTCCTGTCCCGCTGACCGGCCCCTACGGCACCGAAGCCCAGGACCAGGTGCGCGCGGCGGAAGTCGCCATTGCCGAATTCAACGAGGCCGGTGGCCTCGATGGCCGCAAGGCCGAGCTGCTGGTCCGCGACGACAAGCTCAATCCGGGTGAAGCGGCGACCCGCACGCTGGAACTGATCGAGAAGGAAAAGGTCAACTTCATCGTCGGCAGTCTGTCGGCTTCCGTTCAGCTTGCGGTGAACAACGTCACCAAGGAACGCAAGATCATCTACAACTCGATCAGCCAGTCTGACGAAATCAACGAGGCCAAGGATTTCAGTAAGTATACGTTCCACGAAGCGCTCACGCCGCACCTGACCGCGGGCGCTGTGGGACGCTACGCGTTCTCGAAGTTCGGCAAGAAGGTCGCGTTCCTTACCGCGGACTATGCCTATGGCCATGAAATGGTGCGCGGCTTCCAGGAAGCCGGCAAAGCATTCGGAATCGAAAGCCTCGTCGACATCCGCCATCCGCTCGGCACCACGGATTTCTCGGCACTGTTGCCGCGCATTCAGGCCTTGAAGCCGGACATCCTCGTCATCAGCAATTTCGGCCGTGATCAGCAGATTGCACTCAAGCAGGCGACCGACTTCGGCATGAAGAAGAGCATGAAGATCGTTGCGCCGATCCTGCTTTACACGGGCCGCATCGCTGCCGGCGCGCAGGCCTTCGAAGGCGTCGTCGGTGGAACCTCATATTACTGGGGTATTGAGGATAAGGTTGCCTCTGCGAAGGCATTCAATGATCGCTTCCGCAAGATGCATGGCGGCAAGGTGCCGTCAGACTATGGCGCTCTGGGTTATGCCGGCGTCAAGACGCTTCTGATGGGAGCCAAGGCTGCCGGAAGCCTCGATACCGACAAGGTTATCGCCGCGGTTGAGGCCTTGAAGTATGATTACTACAAGGGCCCTGAATACTATCGCAAGTGCGACCACCAGGCCGTGCAGTCGGTACTCATCATCGAGTCGAAGTCGAAGCCGGAGAAGGGCGAGTCCGACGTGTTCAACGTGCTGGCGACCGAAGAGCCGAGCGAAAGGAACCTGCGCACCTGCGAAGCACTCGGCCACAAGTCCTGAACTATGTACTAGCAGACGCGCGTCCCTCACGGGCGCGCGTCTTACTCGGAGATACCTATGGCCGGCATGAGCTTTGATCTGATCGCGTTGCAACTCTTCACGGGGTTAGCGCTCGGCGCGATCTACGTGTTGTTCGCCATCGGCTTGTCGCTGATTTTCGGCATGCTGACCGTGGTGAACTTCGCGCATGGTGCCTTTTATATGGTCGGCGCTTATGTCGGACTGTTCCTTCTTTCGCTGGGAGGGAACTTCTGGCTTTGTCTGGTTGCCGTCCCATTGATCGTCGGAACCATCGGACTCGTCGTCGAACGGTTCCTGATCCGTCCGCTCTACGGCCGCGGCATCGACTATCCGCTATTGCTGACGTTCGGTCTCAGCTACGTGATGGTTGAGCTTATTCGTATAGCGTTCGGCAAGAGCGGTTACCCGTTCGATACCCCGGAGCTTCTTCAGGGCGCCGTCAATATCGGCGTCGGGTACTTCCCGCTCTATCGTCTGTTCGTTATCGGCGTCGCGGCAGCAGTTCTGCTCGGTTTGTGGCTCTTCCTTGAACGTACCAGCTTCGGCCTGATCATTCGTGCTGGCGCGCGCGATCCGCAGATCGTTCGGGTGCTCGGTGTCAACGTAGCACGGGTCTGGCTGTTCGTATTCGGGATCGGCTCGGGGATCGCGGCGCTGGCCGGGCTTCTTGCTGCCCCCCTGCAGGGCGTCATTCCGGAAATGGGAGCGACCATCCTCGCCGAGGCCTTTGTCGTCACGGTGGTCGGTGGCATGGGTTCGATCGGCGGCGCGGTCATCGCCGGGTTGCTGGTGGGCGTGGTCGTCAGCATGACTTCGTTGTTCGCGCCCGAAATGGCCAAGGTTTCTATCTTTGCCCTGATGGCAATTGTTCTCCTCATCCGTCCGCAAGGCTTCTTTGGCCGTGCGGGTCTTATGAGCTGAGGCGGGTATAAAGTAATGAATGAGCTTTCTCAGACCCTGACCCAGCCGAACGTCGCGTCGGCGAGCTGGTTCGATTTTGCCAAGCGTCATCGCGCGATCCTGGCGAGCATCTTCGTGCTGGTGTTTCCGCTGGTGATGCCATTCACGGCACTGGCGGTGAACATCCTGATCTACGGGCTCTATGCCGTCGGCTTCAATTTGCTGTTCGGGTACCTTGGCCTGCTATCGTTCGGCCACGCCGCACTGTTCGGCACCGGCGCTTATCTCTGCGGTATCGCCATCGTTCATCTCGGGTGGCCGTGGTATGTCGCGATTGTCATGGGCATTCTCGGCGGCACGGTCATGGCCGCCGCGATCGGTTCACTGGCGATCCGTACCCGTGGCATCTACTTCGCCATGGTGACGATGGCGCTTTCGCAGTGCGTTTTCTACCTCTTCTATCAGGCGGTCGACTGGACTGGCGGCGAGAACGGCCTGCGCGGAATCAACGTTCGCGTCATCGACATCCTTGGTTTCAAGTTCGACTTTATCAACCCGTTGACGCGATATTATGTCGTCGCGGCATTCGTCATCATGGCGCTGTTTGTCCTGTCGAGGATCCTTGCATCGCCATTCGGTGCCGTTATCGAGGCGGTTCGCGAGAACGAGGCGCGGGCGCGGGCGTCCGGATATAATGTAACGCTGACGCGGCTGATCACATTCATTCTGTCTGGTGCATTCTGTGGCCTGGCTGGCGCGCTGATGGCGTTGCACCTCTCCATCGTGCCGATCGAAATCCTGCACATTGAGACGTCGGGCATGGTCGTCATGATGTCGCTGCTGGGTGGAATGGGCACCTTCTTCGGTCCATTCGTCGGCGCCGCCGTTTTCCTGCTGTTGGAGAATCTGGTGTCGCTGTGGACCGTCCATTGGCAATTGATCGTCGGCGCGGTGTTCATGATCTGCGTCCTGTTTTTCCCGGCCGGAATCTGGGGAACGATCTTGAAGTGGATCAACAAATGATGACTTCGACTGATACCTCATCGCAAATCATCCTGCGCACCACCGGCGTGAGCAAGTCGTTCGGTAAGTTCGTGGCCCTGAACAACATCTCCGCTGAATTTTCGCGCAATGCGATCACATCCATCATTGGTCCGAACGGCGCTGGCAAAAGCACCTATTTCAACTTGTTGTCGGGCGCGTTCCCGCCGTCTAGCGGCAAGGTCGAATTCGAGGGCCGCGATGTGACGAACATAGCGCAGCACGAATTCGCGCATATGGGGATCGCAAAGTCGTTCCAGATCACCAACGTGTTCCCGCTGTTGACGACGCGGGAGAATGTGCGCGTGGGGTTGCAGGCCTTTGTGTCGCGCTATGATATCTGGCGTCCACGGGCCAAGCTTCCCGGCCTCATTGAAAAGGCCGACGCGCTGCTTGCGCTGGTGGGGCTTTGGGACCGTCGTGAGCGGTTGGCCAAGGAACTGGCGCATGGCGAGCAGCGTGCGCTTGAAATCGGAATGGCGCTGGCCGCCAATCCGCGTTTGCTGCTGCTCGATGAGCCGACGGCAGGAATGAGCCCTGAAGAAACCCGTGTGATGATGGATCTCATCGTCAAGCTGTCCAAGGAGCGCACCGTCATTCTGGTCGAACACAAGATGAAGCTGGTGATGGGCATCAGCGACCGGGTGCTCGTGCTTCACCACGGCGAACTGCTTGCGCAGGGAACTCCGACGGAAGTCCGCCAGAATGAACAGGTCAAGCGGGTCTATCTTGGCCAGCGGGAGCACTGAAGCGATGTTGCGCGTCGAAAATCTGAACTCCTGGTATGGCGCGAGCCACGTATTGCAGGACATTGGCCTTGAAGTGAACAAGGGCGAGATCGTCTGTCTGATCGGCCGCAACGGCGCCGGCAAGACCACGACACTCAAGTCGATCATCGGTTTGCTCGACAAGACGCGCGGTTCAGTGACATTCAAGGACAAGGAAGTCTTGGGCCAGCCGGCTCACGTCCGCTTCGGCCTGGGTTTGGCGTATGTGCCGGAAGAGCGCCGCATCGTGCAGGGACTGACCGTGCGCGAGAATCTGCGGCTTGGCCTGGTCGCGTCGCCAGAGAAGAAGGAAGAGGTTCGTCGCATCGCGCAGATCGCAGAAATCTTCCCCCGTCTGGCGGAGCGGCTGGATCAGGAAGCTGTCACGATGTCGGGCGGCGAACAGCAGATGCTGGCGATTGCCCGTGCGATGATATCGAAGCCAGATCTCATCATGCTGGACGAACCCTCCGAGGGCATCATGCCGGTGCTCGTCGATGAGATGTTTGAACTGTTCCGCAAGATGAAGTCGGAAGGCACGACGATCCTGCTGGTCGAGCAGAACGTCGAACTGGCCCTCGATATCGCTGACCGCGCCTATGTGCTGGACCAAGGCTCCGTCGTGCATCACGCGACTGCGGCCGCGCTGCTGGCCGACGACGAGATCATGGAGCGTTACTGCTCAGTGTAGCCGGAAGAGGCTGCCGGGGCCGTCGCTTGTCCAAAAAATTATCGATCGATAAATAAACCAAGGAAACAACATCATGAAGGTCGACAGAGCAGCAATCTATGAAGCCGCCAAGAAGCTTTCGAACTGGGGCCGTTGGGGCGCTGACGATCAGATCGGGACACTCAACAACGTGAGTCCCGAGGACGTCGTCAACGCGGGAAAATTGATCAAGAAAGGGAAGGTGTTCGCGCTTGGCCTTTCGCTGAAGGAGCCGATTCAGTCCGGCCTTTTCGGCGGCCGCTGGAACCCGATCCACACCATGCTGGCAACCGGCACGGATGCCGCGGCGGGTAATCAGGATGTTCCATCGCCGTATCTGCGTTACGCGGACGACGCGATCAACATGCCGTGCCAAGCTTCCACGCAATGGGATGCGCTGTGCCACATCTTTCTCGATGACAAGATGTACAACGGCTATGATGCCAAGCTGGTCGATGCACGCGGCGCAAAGAAACTCGGGATCGAGCATACGCGCGACAAGATGGCAGGCCGAGGCGTGCTGCTCGATGTCGCAAGATTCAAGGGCGTGGACTCGCTCGACGATGGCTATGCGATCACCAACGCCGATCTTGACGCTTGCGCCAAGCAGCAGGGTGTCGAAATTCGCAAGGGCGATTTCGTCATCGTTCGTACCGGTCATCAGGAGCGCTGCCTGAAAAAGAAGGACTGGTCGGGATATGCTGGCGGTGATGCGCCGGGCATGGCGTTCGAAACCTGCTACTGGATTCGCGAGAAGGACATCGCCGCGATCTGCACCGATACTTGGGGGTGCGAGGTGCGCCCGAACGAGACCAACGAAGCCAATCAGCCGTGGCACTGGGTGGTTATTCCGGCGATTGGAATCTCGATGGGCGAGATCTTCTATCTGAAGGAACTCGCGGAAGATTGCGCTCAGGATAAGGTATATGAATTCTTCTTCGCCGCACCGCCAATGCATTTGCCGGGCGCGGCCGGCTCGCCAATCAATCCTCAGGCAATCAAGTAATCGCGGAGACATCTGATGGTAAAGTATCTCAAGCGTAGCCGTGATGCTGCCCAGCGGGCTGAAGACGATACAAAGGTCCGCACCGCAGTCGAAGGAATTCTTGCCGACATCGAGAAGCGTGGCGATGACGCGGTTCGCGAGCTGTCGGTGAAGTTCGACCAGTGGGACCGCAAGGACTATCGGCTGACCGATGCCGAGATCAAGGATTGCGTCGGGCAGCTTTCCAAGCGGAACATAGACGATATCAAGTTCGCGCAGGAACAGGTGCGCAATTTCGCACAGCACCAGCGTGACTCGATGAAGGACGTCGAGGTCGAGACGCTGCCGGGCGTCGTCCTCGGTCACAAGAACATTCCGGTCAATTCCGTGGGGTGTTATGTGCCGGGCGGCAAGTATCCGCTGCTGGCATCCGCACATATGTCGGTGATTACCGCAAAGGTCGCCGGGGTTTCGCGCATCATCACCTGCGCGCCGCCATTTCAGGGCAAGCCGGCTCCTGCCATTGTCGCTGCGCAGCATCTTGCGGGTGCGGATGTCATCTACTGCCTCGGTGGAATTCAGGCTGTCGGCGCTATGGCAATCGGCACAAAATCGATCGCACCGGTCGACATGCTGGTGGGGCCGGGCAATGCCTTCGTGGCGGAAGCCAAGCGGCAGCTCTACGGCCGCGTCGGCATCGATCTTTTCGCCGGACCGACTGAAACGCTTGTGATCGCCGACGACACAGTGGATGGCGAGATGTGCGCCACCGATCTACTTGGACAGGCAGAACACGGGCCGAATTCGCCTGCGATTCTGCTCACCAACTCCGAGAAGCTCGCGCGCGAGACCATGGCCGAAATCGAGCGCCTCCTGAAAATTCTTCCGACCGGCGCGGTCGCGGCAAAGGCGTGGGAGGACTACAGCGAAGTGATCGTCTGCGATTCCGAAGAGGAGATGGTGAAGGAAGCCGACCGCATCGCCTCCGAGCATGTGCAGGTGATGACCCGCGATCCGGATTACTTCCTGAACAACATGACCAACTACGGCGCTTTGTTCCTTGGCCCGCGGACCAACGTGGCCTACGGCGACAAGGTGATCGGCACCAACCACACGCTCCCGACCAACAAGGCAGCGCGTTACACCGGGGGCCTGTGGGTCGGGAAGTTCCTCAAGACCGTGACCTATCAGCGTGTCTTGACGGACGAAGCGTCAGCCATGATCGGCGAGTATTGCTCGCGCCTTTGCATGCTGGAAGGCTTTGCAGGTCACGCCGAGCAGGCCAATGTTCGCGTCCGGCGCTATGGCGGACGCAATGTGCCGTATGCGAGCGCGGCGGAATGAGCGGACCATCGCTGCCGACAACGCCGACCTTCCGGCTCGACGGGAGACGCGCTCTGGTTACGGGGGCAGGCCGGGGTATCGGCCTGGCCGCGGCGACGGCTCTGGCAGAAGCGGGTGCTCATGTCACGCTGTGCGCGCGTACTGCGAGCGAGATCGATGAGGCGGCAGTGGCCCTAGGCAAGAAGGGTTTTTCAGCAGATACGCTCGCGCTGGACGTAACAGACGTGGCGGCGTTTCGCGCGGCCGTTGACGCGCGCGAGCCGTATCATGCCTTTGTCAACAACGCCGGGACCAATCGGCCAAATCACTTCACCGATGTGCCGGTGGAGGATTTCGACGTTGTCATGAATCTGAATGTGCGTGCCGCATACTTCGCGGCCCAGTCCGTTGCAAGACGGATGGTCGCGGCCGGTGTGTTCGGCTCGATCATCAATATGTCATCGCAGATGGGCCATGTCGGCGGTGCCAATCGTTCGCTTTACTGCGCCTCGAAGTGGGCGATGGAGGGATTTTCGAAGGCAATGGCGCTTGATCTTGCTGCCAGCAAGATTCGCGTCAATACGCTTTGTCCGACCTTCATCGAGACCCCAATGACCAAACCCTTCTTTGAAAACGCGGCGTTCAAGGAGAGCGTATTGCAGAAGATCAAGCTCGGGCGCCTTGGCACGGTCGAGGATCTGATGGGCGCGATTGTGTTTCTTGCCAGCGATGCGTCAGCGCTGATGACGGGGTCATCTTTGATGATCGATGGTGGATGGACAGCCGACTGACGCACATGAAAGAGCGGCGCGGTGTTGTTTCACCGCGCCGTCAAATTCAAGGTGTTTGTCGTAGATATCAGCCCTTTGCGACTTCGTGGTTGGCCATTGTTTCCAGCGCTTTCACCATTGCGGAGTGATCCCAGGCCTTGCCGCCGTGGGCCACGCAAGAATTGAAGAACTGCTGGGCCATCGATGTATTCGGCAACGACAGGCCGAGTGCTCGCGCGCCATCCAGTGCGAGGTTGAGGTCTTTCTGGTGCAGCTCGATACGGAAGCCGGGATTGAACGTGCGCTTGATCATGCGCTCCCCGTGCAGTTCGAGAATGCGCGATGTCGCAAGTCCGCCCATCAGCGCCTGCCGCACCAGCGTCGGATCGGCGCCAGCCTTTGAAGCGAACAGCAGACCCTCGGCGACGGCCTCGATAGTAAGCGCGACGATGATTTGATTGGCGACTTTGGTGGTCTGGCCGTCACCGTTGCCGCCGATCAGGGTGATGTTCTTGCCCATCTTCTCGAACAGCGGCTTGACGGTGTCGAATGCGCTTTGTGGTCCGCCTACCATGATGGTCAGTGATGCGGCCTTCGCGCCGACTTCGCCCCCGGAGACTGGGGCATCCAGATAGTCAGCGCCCTTCGCATTGACCTTCTTTGCAAACTCCTTTGTCGAGATCGGCGAGATCGAGCTCATGTCGACGACGACTTTACCCTTTGAAAGTCCTTCTGCGACGCCACCGACATTGAAGAGCACCGACTCAACGTCTGGCGTATCTGGCACCATAATAATGATGACGTTGGCTTTCTCCGCGATCTCCTTGCCTGACTTGCAGGCGATGGCCCCGGCGGCAACGAGGTCCTTCGCCGCAGCAGACTTCTCCAGCACAAACAGGCGATGTCCGGCGGCCTGCAGGTGGCCCGCCATCGGCCGTCCCATAATGCCGAGGCCGATGAAACCGATATCGGTCATTCTTTGATCTCCCTAGTTTTTTAGTTACGCATCGACCGTATGCGGTTCGTACCACCCAAGACCTTCAAGGGTTGTGGTCTTCGGCTTGTATTCACAGCCGATCCAGCCACGATACCCGATCTCGTCCAGATAGCGAAACAGGAAGGGATAGTTGATTTCACCGGTGCCGGGCTCGTTGCGGCCGGGATTATCGGCCAATTGGATATGCGCGATACGGCCGAGATGCTTTTTCATGGTCGGGGCCAGATCGCCCTCCATGATCTGCATGTGATAGATGTCGTATTGGACAAAGAGATTCTCGGATCCCACCTCCGAAATGATCTGGATTGCCTGTTCCGTTCCGGTGAGAAAGAAGCCGGGAATGTCGCGGGTGTTGATCGGTTCGATCAGCAGCTTGATGCGATGCTTTGCAAGAGCATCCGCGGCGTAGCGAAGGTTCTCCACGAACACGGCGCGAAGCTCCGCTGGATCGGCGCCAGCCGGCGCAATGCCGGCAAGGCAATTCACTTGGCGGCAATCCAGTGCCTTGGCGTATTCGACGGCCCGGCTGACGCCGTCGCGGAATTCCGCGACGCGATCGGGAAGGATCGCAATCCCGCGCTCGCCCGCGCCCCAGTTGCCCGCGGGCAGATTATGCAGCACCTGGGTGAGGCCGTGCTGCTGCAACTGCTCGCCGAGAACCGCTTTTTCGAAGTCATAGGGAAACAGATACTCCACACCCGCGAACCCGGCGGCCTTCGCTGCTGCGAAGCGTTCGATGAACGGCAACTCGTTGAAGAGCATGGTTAGATTGGCTGCAAACTTTGGCACGACGGAATGTCCTTTTCTTGTTTGTCTTGTTGTTAGACGGGCAGCAATTTGCCGCGGGACGTCTTCTCCGGGCTCGCCGGTGTGTCATCGAGCGGCAGATCGAGCACTTCCTCGAACTCGACGATGTTATCGATCTCCGTGCCCATCGCGATGTTGGTGACACGCTCGAGGATGAATTCCACCACCACCGGCACGCGATATTCCGCCATCATCTCGCGTGCTGTTGCGAAGGCTGCCTGCGCATCTTCCGGATGCGTGACGCGGATTGCCTTGCAGCCAAGGCCCTCCGCGACCGCGACATGATCGACGCCATAAACACCAAGCTCCGGCGCGTTGATGTTCTCGAACGAGAGCTGCACGTGGTAGTCCATCTCGAAGCCGCGCTGCGCCTGACGGATCAGGCCCAGATAGGAATTATTCACGACGACATGGATGTAAGGCAATTTGAACTGCGCGCCGACGGCCAACTCCTCGATCAGGAACTGGAAATCATAGTCGCCGGACAGCGCAACGATCTCGCGTTCCGGATCGGCAGCGCGGACGCCAAGCGCGGCGGGCAGGGTCCAGCCGAGCGGGCCGGCCTGTCCGGCGTTGATCCAGTTACGCGGGCGATATACGCCAAGGAATTGTGCGCCGGCGATTTGTGAGAGACCGATCACGCTGACGTAGCAGGTGTCGCGCCCAAAGGCTTTGCTCATCTCTTCATAGACGCGCTGCGGCTTGATCGGCACGTTGTCGAAATGACTCTTGCGCAGCATGGTGCGCTTGCGGTCCTGAACCGCCGCAGGCCACGCCTGACGCTCCTTCAGCTTGCCGGCCTTGCGCCATTCCTTCGCTACCGTGACAAACAGTTCAAGCGCGGCTTTCGCATCCGAGACGATGCCGAAATCCGGATTGAACACGCGGCCAATTTGTGTGGGCTCGATGTCCACGTGCACGAAGGTGCGGCCCTTGGTGTAGGTTTCGACCGATCCAGTGTGCCGATTGGCCCATCGGTTGCCGATGCCGAGCACGAAATCCGACTCCAGCATGGTGGCGTTGCCATAGCGGTGGCTGGTCTGAAGGCCGACCATTCCGGCCATCAGGACGTGATCGTCCGGGATTGCGCCCCAGCCCATCAGCGTCGGCACCACGGGAACATTGACGATCTCGGCAAACGCCACGAGAAGGTCAGAGGCATCGGCATTGATGACACCGCCGCCGGCCACGATCAGCGGGCGCTCGGCAGCGTTTAGCATTTCGAGTGCCTTCTCGACCTGCCTGCGTGTCGCGGCAGGTTTGTAGACCGGTAGGGGCTCGTAGGTCTCGTCGTCGAATTCGATTTCGGCCAACTGCACATCGAGCGGCAGATCGATCAGCACCGGACCGGGGCGGCCGGAGCGCATGATGTGAAAGGCCTGGCTGAAAACCCGTGGCACCAGCGCAGGCTCGCGCACAGTGACAGCCCACTTCGTGACGGGCTTTGCGATCGATTCAATGTCGATGGCCTGGAAATCCTCTTTATATAGGCGTGCGCGGGGTGCCTGTCCGGTGATGCACAGGATCGGGATCGAATCCGCGATAGCTGAGTAAAGCCCGGTGATCATGTCGGTGCCGGCCGGACCTGATGTGCCGATGCAGACGCCGATATTGCCGGCCTTGGCCCGTGTATATCCCTCGGCCATATGCGACGCGCCTTCGACGTGGCGCGCGAGAATGTGATTGATCGAGCCGCGCTTCTTGAGCGCCGAGTACAATGGATTGATCGCGGCGCCCGGAACGCCGAACGCACAGACGACGCCTTCCTTCTCAAGGATACGCACTGCCGCATCGATTGCCCGCATCTTCGCCATGTCACACCTCGAATGGGTTAAGTTCGGGTGCAATCATCGCGAGGCGTGCAGGTCGGCTCAACGGCCTTGAATTTGTTTCCCGCGATACGACGCCCGTGCGAAAATCTCTCGCGGGATCAGATAGCTAGGGCGAAGTAAAAGTGAAAACGGTTTGCGCGAACCGGATGGCGCCACGGTCAGTTTTTGCGCGCGGTAGCCGGCATGACTCCGCCGAGAGCAACTGTCAGTTCGGCTGCGACATCGCGCACGATATTGCCGATGATCGGCAGTCGTTCGTCGGTCACCCGAGATGTCATTCCGGACACAGAAATCGTGGCGAGCGGCTCGCTGCAATCGTTGTAGACCACGGCAGCGACGCATCGGAGGCCGATACGGGCTTCTTCGTCATCCACCGCATAGCCCTGCTGCCGGACTGTTTGCAGCGCCTTGAACAGTTCGCCAGGCCGCACGATCGACTTCTCCGTCAACCGCGGCATGCCTTGGCGATGGATAATCGCACTTACGTCTTCATCGGAATAAGTCGCCAGCACAGCTTTGCCGACGCCGGATGCAACCATCGCCACCCGGCCGCCGACCTTGGTGAGCGAGCGCATGATCTCGCGGCTTTCCACGCGCGTCAGAACGATAATGGTTTCGTCGTCGACCACGGCGAGATTGGCGGTTTCCCGGGTCTGGTCGCGAAGCTTGCGCAGATAGGGCATGGCATGGGCGACGAAGTTCCGCCGCCGCGCGAACGTCGAGCCGACGGAGAAGCTGCGCACGCCAATGTGCCACTTGGCTTCGCTGCGATCGAATTGAACAAACCGGCGCTTTTCAAGCGTCGTTAGCAGGCGATGTACGGTTGATGTGGACAGGCCAGTGCGCACCGCCAGGTCGGTGAGCCGGTAGCCTTCATCGTCTTCGGCAAGAGTTTCTATCAATGTCAGGGCGCGGTCGACCGACTGGACGCCGCCATCCCGGCCTTCGGGTTCTGCCTCAATGCCGACCCGCGGCTCGACAGACTTTCGCCGGATCACGCTTTTCTTCATCGCCTACCTACGGCCCGCGGATAGAAGTGAAGGTCGTGCTGGGAGTAAATCGGGTGCCGCCTTTGGAGGCGGCACCCATTGTCAGAACTTACAGCAGGCCCGCGCCGCGTGCCCACTTATATTTTGCGCCGAGCACTTCGACCGGAAGTTCGGTCGA
Source organism: Afipia sp. (assembly GCA_017474385.1). Lineage (GTDB taxonomy): Bacteria > Pseudomonadota > Alphaproteobacteria > Rhizobiales > Xanthobacteraceae > Afipia. Next base: position 41,273 of record JAFVHU010000090.1, read on the forward strand.
GTAGGCGTAAGCCGGGATGCCGTTCTGATAGAGATATTCAGCGGCTTCCTCGACCTCGACGTCACCGGCCAGTGAGGCGACCATCGGCTTGCTGATGCCCTTGGCCTCCATCTCCTTCTTCACCTCGACCATATTCCTGGCGAAAACCATCGGCGGCGTGACGATGGTGTGCCAGTAGCCGAGGATCAGCGAGTGAATGCGGTCATCGGACAGGCCGAGCTTCACCGTGTTGACGTAGGTGATTGGCGGTTCGCCGCCGGTAATGTCCACCGGGTTGCCAGCCGCGCCGAACGGCGGGATGAACTTGCGGAACGCCGTATCGAGATCCGGCGGCATCGCCATCAGCGACAGGCCGTTGTCAACCACCGCGTCCGACAGAAGCACGCCTGAGCCGCCTGCGCCGGTGATGATAAGAACGTTCTCGCCCTTCGGGGTCGGCAGCACCGGAATGCCGCGCGCGAATTCGAGCAACTGCCGCAGCGAGCGGGCGCGAATGACGCCGGACTGCTTCAGCACGTCCTCATAGATCTTGTCGTTACCGGCGAGCGCGCCGGTGTGCGACGAGGCCGCCTTGGCGCCGGCCGAGGTGCGGCCGGCCTTCAGAACGACGACCGGCTTCTTCTTGGAGACGCGCTTGGCGGCTTCCGCGAAGGCGCGGCCGTCCTTCAGATCTTCGCAATGCTGCGCGATGATCGTGGTGTTCGGGTCCTGTTCGAAGAAGGCGAGCAGATCGTCTTCGTCGATGTCGGACTTGTTGCCGAGACCGACGATCGCCGATACGCCCATCTTGGCGGAACGCGAGAAGCCGATGATGGCCATACCGATGCCGCCCGACTGCGACGACAGGGCCGCCGAGCCCTTAACGTCATAAGCGGTGCAGAAGGTCGCGCAGAGATTCGATGGCGTATAATAGAAGCCATAGATATTCGGCCCCATCAGACGCACATTATACTTCTTGCCGATCTCGACGATTTCTTCCTGCAACGCAGGCTCGTTCGCTTCGGCAAAACCCGACGGGATCAGGACGGCGCCGGGGATTTTCTTCTCGCCGCACTCGGTAAGCGCTGCGGCGACGAGTTTCGCAGGAATCGCGAAGACCGCGGTATCGATGGTGCCGGGAACGTCCTTGACGCTCTTGTAGGCCTTGATGCCCATGATCTCATCGGCCTTCGGGTGGATCGGGTAGATCTGACCCTTGTAGCCGCCGTTGATCAGGTTCTTCATCACCGAGTTGCCGATCTTGCCGGCTTCGGCCGAAGCGCCGATCACGGCGACCGCCTTCGGCATCATGATGCGGTTCATCGCGGTGACGATTTCTTCGTTCGAGCGCGGAGCAGGGCGCGGTTTGTAATCGAAATCGACAACAATGCGCACGTCTGCGGCAATCGCGTCCTTCTTGGTGGCGAAAACCGGATTGAGATCGAGTTCGACGATTTCAGGGAAATCGCTGACAAGCTGCGAAACGTTGACGATGATGTCCGCAAGAGCCTCGCGGTTGACGGGATCGCCGCCGCGAACACCGTTCAGCATTTCGTGGGCCTGAATTCCGTCGAGCATCGACAGCGCATCGGCGTTGGTCGCCGGCGCGAGGCGGAAGGTGACGTCTTTCAGCACTTCGACCAGCACGCCGCCGAGGCCGAAGGCCACGAGCTTGCCGAACGAGCCGTCGGTGATCGAGCCGACGATGACTTCGGTGCCACCCAGCAGCATCTGCTGAACCTGGATGCCTTCGATCTTGGCATCGGCCTTGTACTTCTTGGCGTTTGCCAGAATGGTCTCATAGGCTTTTTCAGCGTCGGCGGCGGTTTTCACGCCGACGATTACGCCGCCTGCTTCGGTCTTGTGAAGAATGTCGGGGGAGACGATCTTCATGACCACCGGGAAACCCATGCCGGTCGCGATTTTCGCGGCTTCGGCGGCGGACTTTGCCACGCCTTCCTTGGGAACCGGAATTCCGTAAGCGTCACAGACCAGTTTGCCTTCCGGCGCCGTCAGGCTGGTGCGTTTGTCGGCCTTTACGGTGTCGAGAATTTTCCGAACTTCGGCCTTTGCCTGTTGTCCGACGTCGATCTTGCGAGCTGCGTCCTGCGAATGAGCCATTTACTTCCTCCTGTCACGTCCATTTTTGAAATCTGGGGTCGCGCGCGAGTTGTCGGACGATCATTCCCGGCGCTTAGATCACCACATCTTGGCGTTTGCTTGCACGTGTTCAGGGACGCGCAGACAACATGTCCATCATTGGCATTTGGTATGCCAAGAACCATCTTTGTCAAGCCTCTTCGCTAGACCTTGGGAGAGCTGCCAGCCTGCTTGACATGCTGGCATCTGGTATGCCAAGAACTTGGACAACGCTTCCGTGGTATACAGCCCCTCTGGAAGAGAGGGAGATGATTCATGGTTACTCAGAAAATATCGAAGGCACCATTGAATGAGCAGGACATTGCGATCGTTCGCATTGCGCCTGAGGCAAGTTTCAAAAACAAGGCCTATGACGCTTTGAAAGAAGCCATCCTCAAAATGGACATCTACGCTAGCCCAGAGCCCGTCATGCTCGACGAGCGAGCGCTGTCTGAACATCTGGGTGTCAGCCGCACGCCGATCCGCGAAGCAATCGCGATGCTGGAGCAGGATGGTTTCGTCAAGACGGTTCCACGCCGCGGCATTGTGGTCGTGCGCAAGACCAAGGCCGAAATCGTGGACATGATCCGCGCATGGGCTGCGCTCGAAAGTATGGCCGCGCGTCTCATCACGACCACGGCGCGCAAAAAAGACATTTCGGCGCTGCGCAACTTCTTCAAGGATTTCAACAAGGATCGTCTCCCGCAGGATCACATCCAAGAGTACTCCAAGGCGAACATCGCGTTCCATCAGGCGCTGATTTCGCTGAGCGAGTCGCAGGTTTTGGTCGATATGACCAATGACATTCTGTTGCACGTGCGCGGCTACCGGCAGTTGACGATCGGCCGGGAAGAACGCACCGCAGTGTCCCTGCCGGAACATCTTGCCATCATCGAAGCGCTCGAGGAGCGCGATACCGAGCTCGCTGAAAAGCGCGCCCGCGACCATACGCTTGGGCTTGCGACTTACGTCGAAACCCACGGACAGGAAATCTTTACGTAGACCAAACGACCAAAAAAAGAGACTAGGGAGGCCACCGATGCTGACGGCAGCGAGTAAGTTAGAGGCGACGACTGCGAATGATGCGGAGCAGGAGCTGACAGATGGTTTTCATCTGATCATCGACGCGCTCAAACTTAACGGCCTCAATACGATCTACGGCGTGCCCGGTATTCCGATCACGGACTTCGGCCGTATGGCGCAAGCGGAAGGCATTCGTGTTCTTTCGTTTCGTCACGAACAGAATGCCGGCTACGCCGCGTCGATTGCAGGCTTCCTGACAAAGAAGCCGGGCGTCTGTTTGACGGTATCGGCGCCGGGCTTCCTCAACGGCCTCACCGCGCTCGCCCACGCCACGACCAACTGCTTCCCGATGATTCTGATTTCCGGCTCGTCGGAACGCGAAATCGTCGACCTTCAGCAGGGCGACTACGAAGAAATGGATCAGCTCGCAGTCGCGAAGCCGCTGTGCAAGGCGGCGTTTCGCGTGCTGCACGCGCAGGACATCGGCATCGGCGTTGCGCGCGCGATCCGCGCTGCGGTTTCGGGGCGTCCGGGCGGTGTCTATCTCGATCTGCCGGCGAAGCTGTTCGGGCAGGTGATGAATGCGGACGCCGGCAAAAAGTCGCTGGTAAAAGTCATCGATGCGGCGCCGGCGCAGATTCCGGCTCCCGAATCGGTGAAGCGCGCGCTCGATGTGCTCAAGTCGGCGAAGAAGCCGCTCATTATCCTCGGCAAGGGCGCAGCTTACGCGCAGGCCGATGATGAGATCCGTACTCTGATCGAGAAGAGCGGCATTCCATTCCTGCCGATGAGCATGGCCAAGGGCCTTCTGCCTGACACACATCCGCAGTGCGCCGGTGCGGCGCGCTCCACAGTGCTGAAGGATTCCGACGTCGTCATGCTGATCGGGGCCCGCCTCAACTGGCTGCTGTCCCACGGCAAGGGCAAGACATGGGGCGACGCGCCGAAGAAGTTCATCCAGATCGACATCGAGCCGAAGGAAATGGACTCCAACGTCGAGATCGTCGCACCAGTGGTCGGCGATATCGGCTCGTGCGTCTCGGCACTCGTGCAGGGCATGGGCGGTAACTGGCCGGCCCCGCCGGCGGACTGGACCAAAACAGTTCAGACCAAGCGCGACGATAACGTTGCCAAAATGGCGCCGCGCCTGATGAACAACAACTCGCCGATGGACTACCACGGCGCGCTCGGCGTTCTGCGCACCATCATCAAGGAGCGTCCCGACGCGATCCTTGTCAACGAAGGCGCAAACACCCTCGATCTCGCGCGCGGCATCATCGACATGTATCAGCCGCGCAAGCGCATCGACGTCGGCACCTGGGGCATCATGGGCATCGGCATGGGTTATTCCATCGCCGCCGCGATTGAGACCGGCAAGCCGGTGCTCGCGGTCGAAGGTGACAGCGCATTCGGCTTCTCCGGCATGGAGGTCGAGACGATCTGCCGCTACAAGCTGCCGGTCTGTGTCGTGATCTTCAACAATGACGGCATCTACCGCGGCACCGACGTCAATCCCTCTGGCGGCTCGGACGTCGCGCCTACGGTGTTCGTAAAGGGCGCGCGTTACGACAAGATGATGGAGGCCTTCGGCGGCGTCGGAGTCAACGCAACGACCCCCGATGAGTTGAAGCGCGCGGTCAACGCCGCTATGGACTCGGGCAAGCCGACGCTCATCAATGCGGTGATCGATCCGGCTGCGGGCAGCGAAAGCGGCCGCATCGGCAATCTCAATCCACAAAGCGTCTTGAAGAAGAAATGATTGGTCACACGGCTGGGTGCATGTCGCTCCCTGCCATTTTCAGTCCTCGCACTCGGCGTCAGAAGGCGTCGACCGATACGGAGTATTAGACGATGACACAGGCGCTGAAGGGCGTTCGGATTCTCGATTTCACCCACGTTCAGTCAGGGCCGACGTGCACGCAACTGCTGGCATGGTTCGGCGCCGACGTGATCAAGGTGGAGCGTCCCGGCGTAGGTGACATCACCCGCGGTCAGCTCATGGATGTTCCCAATGCGGACAGCCTCTATTTCACGATGCTGAACCACAACAAGCGCTCGATCACGCTCGACACCAAGAACCCGAAGGGCAAGGAAGTCCTCACCGAGTTGATGAAGAAGTGCGACGTGCTGGTCGAGAATTTCGGTCCGGGTGTGCTGGATCGCATGGGCTTTCCTTGGGAAACCATCCAGAAGATCAATCCGAAGCTCATCGTGGCATCGATCAAGGGTTTCGGCCCCGGTCCGTATGAGGATTGCAAGGTCTACGAGAACGTCGCGCAGTGCACCGGCGGTGCTGCATCGACCACCGGTTTCCGCGATGGTCTTCCTCTGGTGACGGGTGCGCAGATCGGCGATAGCGGCACCGGCCTGCATCTCGCGCTTGGTATTGTCACCGCGCTTTATCAGCGTTCGACCACCGGCAAGGGCCAGAAGGTCACTGCGGCAATGCAGGACGGCGTGCTCAACCTGGCGCGCGTCAAGATGCGCGACCAGCAGCGTCTCGCCCACGGTCCGCTCAAGGAATACAGCCAGTTTGGCGAAGGCATTCCGTTCGGCGACGCGGTTCCGCGCGCCGGCAACGATTCCGGCGGTGGTCAGCCCGGCCGCATCCTGAAGTGTAAGGGCTGGGAGACCGATCCGAACGCTTACCTCTATTTCATCACCCAGGCTCCGGTTTGGGAAAAGATCTGCGATGTGATCGGCGAGCCCGGCTGGAAGACGCACCCGGACTACGCCAAGCCGGCGGCGCGTCTGCCGCGCTTGAATGAGATTTTCGGACGCATCGAACAGTGGACCATGACCAAGACCAAGTTCGAGGCGATGGAAATTCTCAACAAGGACGACATTCCGTGCGGTCCGATTCTGTCGATGAAGGAAATTTCCGAGGACAAGTCTCTCTATGCCACCGGTACACTCGTCGAAGTCGATCATCCAACTCGCGGCAAGTACATTTCGGTCGGTAATCCGATCAAACTATCGGACAGCCCGACTGTGGTGACGCGCTCGCCACTGCTGGGCGAGCACACCGACGAGATCCTGAAGCAGGTCTTGGGCTTCAATGACAATCAGGTTGCTGAGACCCACAATTCGGGTGCTCTCTCGCCACCCCGCAAAGTCGAAGCAGCCGAGTAAGTCATCTAACTTGCGAGACCAAAGGCCGGCGAATTCCGCCGGCCTTTTTTTGTGGTCTTTAGATACCTTAAAGCCGTTGATACTGTGTGGGAAAGTTGAGACATTTCGTCGCGTCCGAGGTTGATGTTGCGATGCACTATCGAAAATGCTGCTATGCAAAATATCGGATTGAATCTGGTATCTGGTATACCTAGATTGGCCATGACGCAGCGCGATGCCAGCGCTGAATTCATTGGTTCCGAAAGGCCCTTCCCATGTCCAAGACTGCTTCCATCGGCTTCGCTTCTTCAAACGGGCTGTTCCGTCAGCTGATTGCTTTCGTTGATAGTTTCCTGATGAAGAGCGCCCAGATCTCCGCCAAGAATGGCGATCTGCCGCGGTTCGGACTCTGAGGATTAAGTTACTGAGAGCTCGCATATAATCGCGAACGTCATCTTTGATGATGTCATGAAAGGCCCCGGTTTTCTGGGGCTTTTTTTGTTGTGCGAGTACACTGGCCGATACCGCAGTGCCGCGCAGCGGTGTCTAGAATAACTCTTGTGTCCTGGCATATCGCATACAACGATGCGTCTCAGGCAGCAGCTGTCAGTCTTCAATAGAACAGCGCGCCTTGGGAGAGGGACCATGGCTGATACCGTTCTCGCGGTGTCCAGGCGGCTGCGCCGAAAGGCGGATGGCGGGCCATGGCTGTTGGCGCGAACTTCCCCGCAACGATTTTACCTGACCGGTTGCAGCGACGTGGCTGTGAAGTTGCCATGCAGCGTGCATCGGAACCAGCCATGACTACTCTTCACGAACATTCCTGGAGGCAGGCGAACGAACGTCACTAGGGATCGAACTCCGCAGGCTGCCGCAAGGCAGATTTTGGAATTAAGCCGCCGTTGAGCGGCGTGAAACAACGGGTGGGAGAAACGCAATGATGTGGTCGTCTTATCGAACGTTAGGTCTTGCACTGGGTGTTGGAGCTTCGCTGGGCGCAGGTGTCGCATCCAGCCCCGCTTCGGCGGCATGGGAGCCGACCCGGCCGGTGGAGATCGTTGTCCCAGCAGGCACCGGAGGCGGCGCGGATCAGATGGCCCGCACCATCCAGGGCATTATCACCAAGCACAACCTGATGAAGCAGCCGCTGGTGGTGGTGAACAAGGCTGGCGGCGCCGGTGGTGAAGGTTTCCTTGATGTCAAAGGTTCAGCAGGCAACCCGCACAAGTTGGTGATTACCTTGTCCAACCTTTTCACGACGCCATTGGGAACCGGCATTCCATTCAGCTACAAGGATCTCACGCCGGTCGCGATGATGGCGCTCGATGAATTCATCCTCTGGGTGAACGCGGACAGCCCCTACAAGTCCGTGAAGGACTACATCGAGGCCGTGAAGGCGAAACCCGGTGAGTTCAAGATGGGCGGCACCGGATCGAAGCAGGAAGACCAGATCATCACTGTTGCGATCGAGAAAGCGTCCAACACCAAGTTCACCTACATCCCATATCGCGGCGGTGGTGAAGTTGCGGTCCAGCTCGTCGGCAAGCATGTCGATTCCACGGTCAACAATCCGATCGAAGCTGTCGCGCAATGGCGTGGTGGAGCTGTCCGCCCGCTCTGCGTGTTCGATGCCAAGCCGCTCCCCTACAAGGACGCAATCGCCGACGGAAAGTCATGGGGCGACATTCCGACGTGCAAATCGCAAGGACTCGATGTCGAGTACGTGATGCTGCGCGGGTTCTTCACATCGCCGAAAGCGACCAAAGAGCAGGTCGACTATTACGTGGATGTATTCAAGAAAGTTCGTGAAACGCCTGAATGGCAGAGCCTGATGAAGGACGGCGCCTTCAATCAGACCATGATGGTCGGTTCTGAGTATTCGGCGTGGGTCGATAACGAACAGAATCGACACCAGGCGTTGATGAAAGATGCCGGCTTCCTGGCTGCACCACAATAACTTCAACGACAGATGCTGCCGGCGGACAGAGCTCCGCCGGCGAAAGCTTCAGTGTGGGGGAAAATATGAGCGAGCATTCTTCTGGAGTTGGCCAGCGCGGACCGTCGCATCGGTGGACGGAGTTCGGCGTCGGTGTGTTTTGCATCCTGTTCGGCGTGATCACGATTATCGGCAGCATGAAAGCCGGAGCCGGGTGGGGACCGGATGGTCCCAAGTCCGGATTTTTTCCCTTTTATGTCGGCATCATCATCGTGCTGGCGAGTTGCGTGAATTGCATCCAGCTTCTGATGGAGCCTGATGACGGTCAGCTTTTCGCGGATTGGGGACAGCTTCGCCAGGTCCTCTCCGTCTTCATACCGACCACCATTTACTGTCTGAGCATCCCGTATCTCGGCATCTACGTCGCCTCGGTGATTCTCATTGCCTTGTTCATGAAGTGGCTGGGTAAATACCCGTGGACCACGACGGCTGCCGTGGCGCTCGGCACGCCGTTCGCGGTCTACATGTTCTTCGAAAAATGGTTCCTCATTCCGCTGCCAAAAGGCCCGCTGGAAGAGTTGCTTGGTCTCTAGAAATTCCTGCTGCGGCTGAGGACATTGATATGGAAGAAATCGTAAATCTGTTTCACGGCTTCGCGACGGTACTGCAGCCGTTCAACATCCTGGTCATGGTTATCGGGATCGTTCTCGGTGTGGTGATCGGAGTGCTGCCCGGTCTTGGCGGCGCGAATGGCGTGGCGATCCTGCTGCCACTGACGTTCAGCATGCCTCCGACATCGGCGATCATCATGTTGTCGTGCATCTACTGGGGCGCGCTGTTCGGTGGCGCCATCACGTCGGTGCTGTTCAACATACCCGGAGAGCCGTGGTCCGTGGCCACGACATTCGACGGTCATCCGATGGCGCAGAAGGGCAAGGCCGGTGAGGCGCTCACTGCGGCATTCACATCGTCGTTCGTCGGCGCATTGTTTGCCGTGATCATGATCACGTTGGTTGCGCCGCTGGTGGCGAAGTTCGCGCTTCAGTTCGGGCCCGCAGAAAAATTCGCGGTGTTCTTCATCGCCTTCTGCAGTTTCATCGGCATGGGCAAGGAGCCGCCGTTCAAAACAATTGTCGCGATGATGATCGGCTTCGCGCTGGCGGCAGTTGGGCTTGACAGCATCACGGGACAATTGCGCCTGACGTTCGGATTTTCCGAAATGCTCAGCGGATTCGACTTCCTGATCGCGGTCATCGGTCTCTTTGGAATCGGCGAGATTCTTCTCACCATGGAGGAGGGACTCAATTTCAGAGGCAAGCCGGCCAAGATCAATGCAAGGGTGGTGTGGGAGACATGGAAAGAACTCCCGCGCTACTGGGCGACGTCATTGCGCTCGTGTCTCATCGGCGTGTGGATGGGCGTGTCGCCCGCCGGTGCGACACCTGCATCGTTCATGAGCTATGGCATCGCCAAGCGCATGTCGAAGCAGGGCAAGAATTTCGGCAAGGGTGAAATCGAGGGCGTGGTTGCGCCCGAGACCGCCGCGCATGCGGCAGGCACTGCTGCGCTGTTGCCCATGCTGTCGCTCGGCGTACCGGGATCGCCGACGGCTGCGGTGCTGCTCGGTGGCTTGCTGATCTGGGGATTGCAGCCCGGGCCGCTGCTGTTTGTCGAGCAGAAGGACTTCGTATGGGGCCTGATTGCCAGCATGTATCTCGGCAATTTCGTCGGATTGATCGTGGTACTGACCTGCGTGCCGCTGTTCGCCGCAATCCTGCGTATTCCGTTCAGCATCATCGCGCCTGTCATTCTGGTTCTGTGCGCAATCGGTGCGTACACCGTGCACAACAACACCTTTGACGTGGTGATGATGATGGTGTTCGGCGTGGTCGGTTACGTCATGAAGAAGTGTAACTATCCGATGGCGCCGCTCGTTCTCGCCATCGTGCTTGGCGACAAGGCGGAGGAGGCATTCCGGCAAGCATTGCTTGGATCGCAGGGCAGCCTCAGCGTCTTCTTCTCCAACGGTCTTGTCGGATCGATCATGACCCTGGGATTGATTGCTCTGTTCTGGCCCTTGATCTCGAACGGATGGACGCGGCTGTCGTCGCGCGCACCGAAAACGGCAATGTAAGTAAAGAGAAAGAGGGTCTGCGTTTCGGATACGAGGTGCCGGTCGCAAAGCTTCTCTGAAAGATTATGGTCCTATCAAATGGCTCCGGCGATCGCCGGAGCCATTTCTTGTTCCGCAAACCTATGACGAAGGTGCATAGCTAAAAAGTCGCAGTTCCCTCGAATACCTCTTGCAATCTGGCATATCATATACCAGCCTCCGCGCCTGTAGCGCCTGCCGAACTTTAACAGAGCAAGGGCGCACTCGGAGGAACGATGACGGATACGGTTCATACGGCGGCGGCCCCGGCGGCTGCACGAGTCAGCGATACCTATCGCTGGGTTCAGTTGGCGATCGGCGTTGGCGCCATGGTGATGATCGCGAACTATCAATACGGCTGGACGTTCTTCGTCCCCGACATTCAGCAAAAATTCGGATGGGATCGCGCGTCGATCCAGTGGGCATTCACGTTGTTCGTGCTGTTCGAAACGTGGCTGGTCCCCGTCGAAGGCTGGTTCGTCGACAAGTACGGTCCACGCATCGTTGTTCTTGTCGGCGGTATTCTTTGTGCGATCGGCTGGGCGATCAATGCACAGGCGACAACGCTTAACGGTTTTTATCTCGGCATGATCATCGCGGGCATCGGTGCCGGCGGCGTTTACGGCACCTGCGTCGGCAACGCGCTGAAGTGGTTTCCCGACAAGCGCGGTCTTGCTGCAGGTATCACCGCGGCTGGCTTTGGTGCGGGCTCCGCGCTCACGGTCGCGCCGATCCAGGCGATGATCAAGAACGACGGCTTCCAGAACACCTTTCTTTATTTCGGTCTGGGACAGGGCATCATCATCGTGATCCTCTCGTTCCTGATGTTCGCGCCGAAAGCGGGACAAGTGCCGCCGCCTGTGATGAATGCAGCTCTTCAGCAGACGCGCCGTAACTACGCGCCGACTGAAGTCCTCCGGCACCCGATTTTCTGGCTGATGTACTTCATGTTCGTCATTGTCGGCGCGGGTGGATTGATGGTGACTGCGAACCTCAAGCCGATCGCCGTGGACTGGAAAGTCGATAGCGTTCCTGTCACGCTGATGGCGATGACGATGACCGCGGTGACGTTCGCCGCGACCATCGATCGCGTGCTCAACGGTTTGACACGCCCGTTCTTCGGTTGGATCTCCGATATGATCGGCCGTGAGAACACGATGTTCATCGCGTTCGGCATGGAAGGCGTCGGCATCTACATGCTCTACCTCTGGGGTCACGATCCGGTCTGGTTCGTGCTGCTGTCGGGCTTCGTGTTCTTCGCCTGGGGTGAGATCTACTCGCTCTTCCCGTCGACCTGCACGGACACCTTCGGATCGAAGTTCGCGACCACGAATGCGGGCCTGCTGTACACCGCGAAAGGAACGGCGGCGCTGCTCGTTCCCGTCGCGAACTACATGCAGCAAAGCTCGGGCACGTGGGACATGGTCTTCATCGTGGCGGCCGGTGCGAACATTCTCGCCTCGCTCCTCGCGATCATTGTGCTGAAGCCGTGGCGCAAGGTTGTGGTCGCCAAGTCGCAACAGATGGCCTGATCGATCGACGACTAACGCTCTCGAAAGACGCGCCCATCTCCGGATAGGCGCGTTTTTCTTTTCTCCGCCCGCCGCAAAAGCGATTGACTCACGGCAATTCCTAGGCATTCTCATTGGTATACATAATACCTCGGGGGATTTTTTCGCCCGAAGAACGCTCGCCCGGTATACCGGCGCGCATTGGGAGGACGTCATGAATATCCACGAGTACCAAGGAAAGGCCGTTCTAAAGGGCTTTGGAGCGCCGGTGTCGGCAGGCGCGCCAGCGTTCACTGTCGATGAAGCGATCGCCGCGGCGAAGTCGCTGCCAGGCCCGGTCTATGTTGTGAAATCGCAGATCCATGCCGGCGGTCGCGGCAAGGGTAAGTTCAAGGGATTGCCGGCAGACGCGAAGGGCGGCGTGCGGCTGGCGAAGTCGATCGATGAAGTCGCAAGCTTCGCCAAGGAAATGCTCGGACGCACACTGGTGACGGTGCAGACCGGACCTGCGGGCAAGCAGGTCAACCGGCTTTACATTGAGGACGGCTCGGACATCGAGAAGGAATTCTATCTCTCCATGCTGGTCGATCGCGAAACCTCGCGCATCGCATTCGTGGTGTCGACCGAAGGCGGTATGGACATCGAGAAGGTGGCGCACGACACGCCGGAGAAGATCGTGACGTTCTCCGTCGATCCGGCGACCGGCGTGATGGCGCATCACGGCCGCAAGGTTGCGCAGGTTCTGGGCCTGAGCGGCGATCTCGCCAAGCAGGCGGAGAAACTCACCGCGCAACTTTACAACGCCTTCCTGTCCACCGACATGGCGATGCTGGAGATCAACCCGCTGGTGGTGACAAAGCAGGGCGAGCTTCGTTGCCTCGACGCCAAGATCAATTTCGATTCCAACGCGCTCTATCGCCACCACGAGCTGGTGAAGCTGCGCGACCTGACCGAAGAGGACGAAAAAGAAATCGAGGCGTCGAAGTACGATCTGAACTATATCGCGCTCGAAGGCACCATCGGCTGCATGGTCAACGGCGCCGGACTCGCGATGGCGACCATGGACATCATCAAGCTCTACGGCGCGACGCCGGCGAACTTCCTCGATGTTGGCGGCGGCGCGACCAAGGAAAAGGTTGCGGCAGCCTTCAAGATCATCACCTCCGATCCGAACGTGAAGGGCATCCTGGTCAACATCTTCGGCGGCATCATGCGTTGCGACGTCGTCGCCGAAGGCGTGGTTGCCGCGGTGCGCGAGGTCGGCCTCAGCGTGCCGCTGGTGGTGCGCCTGGAAGGGACCAATGTCGAACTCGGCAAGAAGGTCATTGCCGAATCCGGATTGAATGTCGTCGCCGCAGACGATCTCGACGATGCCGCGCAGAAGATCGTTCGCGCCACACGAAAGGAAGCCGCGTAATGTCCATCCTCATCGACAGCAATACCAAGGTGATTTGCCAAGGTTTTACGGGCAAAAACGGCACCTTTCACTCGGAGCAGGCAGCACTCTACGGCACGCGGATGGTCGGCGGCACGTCGCCCGGCAAGGGCGGCTCTTCGCATCTCGGCCTGCCGGTGTTCGACACGGTGGCGCAGGCACGCGAGGCAACCGGCGCCGACGCCAGCGTGATCTACGTTCCGCCGCCGGGTGCTGCGGATGCGATCTGCGAAGCGATCGATGCCGAAGTGCCGTTGATCGTCTGCATCACCGAAGGCATTCCGGTGACCGACATGGTGCGCGTGAAGCGCGCGCTCGAAGGTTCAAGCTCGCGGCTGATCGGTCCGAATTGTCCCGGCGTGATGACGGCGGGCGAATGCAAGATCGGCATCATGCCCGGAAACATTTTCAAGAAGGGCAATGTGGGAATCGTGTCGCGCTCCGGCACGCTGACCTATGAAGCCGTGTATCAGACGTCCGCTGAAGGCCTCGGTCAGACCACGGCTGTCGGCATCGGCGGCGATCCGGTAAAGGGCACCGACTTCATCTCGATGCTTGAACTGTTTCTTGCCGATCCCGACACGAAGTCGATTGTGATGATCGGCGAGATCGGCGGCTCGTCGGAAGAAGACGCTGCGCAGTTCATCAAGGATGAAGCAAAGCACGGCCGCAAGAAGCCGATGGTTGGTTTCATTGCCGGACGCACAGCACCTCCAGGCCGCCGCATGGGCCACGCCGGCGCGATCATCTCCGGCGGGAAGGGTGATGCCGAATCCAAGATCGCCGCGATGGAAGCGGCCGGCATTCGCGTCTCGCCGTCGCCCGCGCGTCTCGGCAAGACATTGGTGGATGTATTGAAGGGTTAAGTTCTCGCGTGAGAGCGATCGCACGAAGACTGACGTCAATCTGTTTTCATCAACAACCAATCATCGAAATGCCCGGGCTTGTCCCGGGCATTTTTTTTGGGCGCTTGATGTTTGTACAGCGTCGTCCCGGCGAAGGCCGGGACCCATACTCCCGATGCTTGGTGTCGTGTGAGATGAGGCAACGTTTTTTTGATTGAGAGTGCGGTGGTTATGGGTCCCGGCCTTCGCCGGGACGACGATTGAACCGCATACAGTCCGTTCAACGAGAATCCAGCGCTATCTCAACACCTTGATAGCCAATCAAAGCACGTATCGCTGCATAAGGCAAAGTCGTGACGAACTCCGCTGCAAAGGGCGAAGTGGTGACGGCATGGTGGCCGCCGTTTCGTTCTCGAAAATGCTCGGTCCGCCGCAGGCATGCCACTGCAAATTAGGAATTCGTTCCGATTGACTCTTGGCATAATGTATACCAATCTCAGGTCATCAGAGAGGGCCATCGGTCCTCCGGCATGAACCGTCCACCCGGGGAAGGTTATCCCCACAAGCGAGGAGGTTGTGATGAGAGTCGGAGACATCCTGAACAGGAAGAGCACCCGTATCGCCACCGTCCGCATGAACGAAACCGTCGCCACCGCCGCGCGGCTGCTGCGCAACGACAATGTCGGCGCGCTTGTCGTGAAGGACGTCTGCCGCACCGAAGGCAATGTTGCCGTCGGCATGTTCTCGGAACGCGATGTCGTGCGCGCTGTCTCCGAGCACGGGCAGGCCGGCCTCGCCATGCCGGTTTCCGCGCTGATCTCGGTGCAGAAGCTGGTGTCGTGCCAATCCACCGACTCGATCGAGCACGTGCGCGAACTGATGATCGACAATCACATCCGGCATGTGCCAGTGATCGACGACCACACACTGATCGGCGTGATCAGCATGCGCGATATCAACGCCACAGACGGCCTTGTTGCCATTCCCGAACCCCAAGCGACCCAACCTGCGTTTGTTGTCTGACGGTTCTCCCTGCAGAGCGCGGTCACATGATCTCCCCGGTGGTGTGATTGCGCTCTGTTCTTTTTTCGCCTCGCGATATTTCGGGAAACACCATGAAGATTTGTATTTACGGCGCGGGCGCGATCGGAGGCTATCTCGGCGTGCAGCTCGCGCAGGCGGGTGCTGACGTCAGCCTGGTGGCGCGCGGCGCACATCTCGCAGCGATGAAGGCCAACGGCCTGAAACTTCTGATCGGCGACGAGGAGCGTGTGGTGCATCCGCGCTGCACCGACAATCCCGCCGAACTCGGTCCGCAGGATTACATCATCATCTGCCTCAAAGCCCATTCGATCACCGGCGTGATCGAGGCGATGCAGCCGCTACTCGGACCGAAGACCCGCATCGTCACCGCGGTCAACGGCATTCCTTACTGGTACTTCTACAAGCACGGCAACGAGTGCGAAGGCTCGGCACTGGAGAGCATCGATCCCGGCGGCCGTCAGTGGAAAGAGCTGGGACCGGAGCGCGCCATCGGCTGCGTGGTCTATCCGGCGACCGAAATCGAAGCGCCCGGCGTCATCCGCCACGTCTACGGCGACCGCTTTCCGCTCGGCGAGCCTTCCGGCGAGAAGAGCGCCGATGTCGAGGCGCTGTCGGCGATGTTCGTCAAGGCCGGCCTCCAGGCTCCGGTGCTCGAGAACATCCGCGACGAAATCTGGCTCAAGCTGTGGGGCAACGTCTGCTTCAATCCGATCAGTGCGCTGACCCATGCCACGCTCGATGTGATCGGCAGCGATCCGGGCACGCGGGCGGTGGCGAAGTCCATGATGGTGGAAGCCCAGACCATCGCCGAGAAGTTCGGGATCAAGTTCCGCGTCGATGTCGAACGCCGTATCGAAGGCGCACGCAAGGTCGGCGCGCACAAGACCTCGATGCTTCAGGATCTCGAACGCAGCCGGCCGATGGAAATCGATCCGCTGGTCACCGTGGTTCAAGAGATGGGCACACTGTCGAAAATCCCGACACCGTCGATCGACATCGTGCTCGCGCTGGTGGCGCAGCGTGCCAAGATCGCGGAGTTATATTGAACGGGTGACACAACTCCGCGGGTCGTCCCCGCGAAGGCGGGGACCCATACTCCCTGGATTATCGTTAGGTCTCGGGTCGTTGAAAGAATTGGTTGCGACATCAACGCATCGAACCGAGTTGAGTGGTTATGGGTCCCCGCCTTCGCGGGGACGACGAATTACCTGGAGATTACGCCGTGACGAGTTGGGTTCGCTTTCGCCATCAGGATCAGATCGGGTTCGGCACGCTATCGGGCCAGAACATCACCGTGCATCACGGCGATATGTTCGACAGTCCGAAGGCGAACGGCAAGACGCTGGCGCTGTCCGAGGTCGAACTGCTCGCGCCCACAACGCCCTCGAAGATAGTCGCGCTGTGGAACAATTTTCACGCGCTGGCAGCGAAGCTGAATCAGCCGGAGCCGCCGGAGCCCCTGTTTCTGCTGAAGGCTCCGACCACGGCCACCTCGCCGAACGCGGTGGTGCAGCGGCCTGCATGGTATGACGGCAAGGTAGCCTATGAGGGCGAGCTTGCCATCGTGATCGGCAAGACCTGCCGCGCGGTCTCGGTTGAAGAAGCGGACGATTTCATTCTCGGCTACACCTGCGTCAACGACATCACCGCCGCCGACATTCTCAACAAGGATCCGACGTTTCCGCAGTGGGCGCGGGCCAAGGGCTTCGATGACTTCTGCCCGTTTGGTCCGGCTGTTGTCACGGATATCGATCCGGCAACGCTGACGGTGCGCACCATCCTCAATGGCGCGGAGCGGCAGTCCTACAAGATTTCGGACATGATCTTCTCGGCGCAGGAACTGGTCAGCAAGATTTCGCACGACATGACGCTGTTGCCCGGCGACATCATCGCCTGCGGCACGTCGCTCGGCGTCGGCGTGATGAAGGAGGCGGTGAATTCCATCACCGTCGCCATCGACGGCGTCGGCGAACTGACCAACGAGTTCAGGAATTGAAGAATGGTGCTTGCGGCCGCTCCGCTAAAATCTATCTAAATCTTTCCGCTTCATACCGTTCCATTCGTAAAGTCCCAATGCCTTAGTATTTGCCCGCGCTCGATGCGGGCATATGGGGGCTCAATAGATGAAACGGTTGGGGAAATGGCTGGCGATTCTTGTCGCGCTGATCGTCGCCGGCATCGCGCTTCTCATGGTTGCTTTTCCAAGCGCGACGGTGCGCTATCGCCTAACGCTTGAAGCGACAGTGAGAGGCGAACCGAGAACGGGTTCCGGCGTAGTCGAAGTTACTTATGGCAAGAGCTCCACTTTTCTGTCCCACTCGGAGCTATCGATTGATGTCAGGGGAGAGGCAGTCTCGATCGATCTTGGTGAGCGAGGGCGTATGTTTGCCTTGTTGAAGGGTGATACCGATAGCCGCTCATCTCCGGAGTGGATTGTCTTTCGTGCAGCAAATTTTCCTCACGGAAATCTGCCGCGTCCGGTTGAAGAAGGGTTGCGTCAACTCGGAAAACTCTCTGGCAAATACGAGTTGCCGCTGACAAGCCTGCCTCTGCTGGTTCGATTTCGTGATCTCAGCGATCCGGGAACAGTCGAACGAGTCGATCCACTCGATATCGGTAAAAGTTTTGGTGATGGCGCGAAACTCACGCGGGCCACACTTGAGATCGTCCCGAGTGAGCCGATAACGACCGGAATAGAGCGCCAATTGCCTTGGTGGAATGGCTCTCATCCGTGGCTCAAGCCAGTAGGGAATGGTGTATTTGTCGATATTCGTACCGAGAACTTCCAAGTGAACAAAGAAGACTTCAAGCGTGGAGTCTGACGTTGACGCTTGTCACCTTGAATCTTCGCTCTCGTTCTTCGCAGCCTTGGTGCCGGTGAGTTCGGCGAAGGCCGGACCAAGACCCGCCATGCGCACCAACAGCGCGAGGTCGTTCTTCTGCGTGCCGTTGAGTTGCGCGTAGAGCGCGCGCGTCGCGGTTTTCAGGCGCGCGATGGCGTCGCTTTCAGTATCGAACGAATCGTCGCGATCCTTCTTCAGCCGCTTCTGATAATCCTCGATTTGCAGCGTGACTTCGCGCATCGCGTTTTCCACCGGCGGCCAGTATTTCTGCTGTGCGGCCGTGAGGTTGAGCCGCTTCTTGATGCCGGCGATCTGGGTGTCGTTGAGGAACAGACGCGACGGCTTCTCGGACTTCGCGGTGAGCCTGCGCGGCAGTGTCACCGGCGCGTTGATCCAGGCGCGCGCGGTCTCGTACATGTCGTTCGGCAAACCGGCGTCCGTGCTCTCGGCAGGGGCAGGCGAGGCGATCACGCGGTCCTGCTTCATCATCGTGTTGGAGACCGGGTAGCGGGCGTCGAATGCGGGCTCGTCCGGCGTCAGCGAGGCTGACGCTTGCTGGAAGAACAACTGATCGCCGAGCAGCCATCCGCCCACGCCGGCAAGGATGCCTGCGCCGCATATCAGCACGAGATATGTTGTCTTGATCGCCAATGGGTTTCTCGATCGCGGGTTTCCGGTCGCGGAAAGCCGTCAATTCTGCCGCAAAATGTTGAACAATTGTGGCTTTCCGAGGCTCCGTCCTGGCAGGGCTTGGCGCCTCCTGGCCAATATCGGGTCAATTGAGCCATTGGGGCGGCTTTCGAGGCCGGGTTCACGGCCTAGGATACGCCCCAAGACAGGGCAGTCCGGATCGGTTAAAGGGTCTGCTCAGCAGCCCGAAAGGCGGTTCCACTCTCGGAATCATGCCTCCGTCCGGAGAACAACAATGACCGATAAAACGCGGACGCCGCACGGCCAGAAGCAGTTTGAAAAGAAGCGCGAAGCCGACAGCGCGATGTCGCAGTACGACGCCGAAGGCCGCGCCGTGCGCGCCAATATGGAAAAGCTGCGCGCCCTGCGTCTCGCCAAGGAGGCCGCCGAGGCTGCGTCGGCGCCGCCTCCCAAGGCGAAGAAAGCGGCGGCGAAACCCGCCAAGAAAGAGGCCCCGGCCAAGCTCTCCGACTGGCTCGCCAATCAGCAAAAGGGCGGCTTTCGCACCTGAGGGCATTATCCCGAAAGCGGGAACCGGTTTTCGGATAAGATCATGCCCAGACAAAGCAAGCGGAGTGTCCGCGTTCTGGCCGGAGAGCACCATTGACGACGGTCTACGATTTCTCGGCTGCGGCGCTGAACGGCGAAGAGCGCCCGCTCAAGACCTATGAGGGGCAGGTACTGCTGATCGTCAACACCGCGAGCGCGTGCGGCTTCACGCCCCAATACGCGCAGCTCGAGGAGTTGCAGCGCGCGCTCGGCCCGCGCGGCTTTTCGGTGCTCGGGTTTCCGTGCAACCAGTTCGGCGGGCAGGAGCCGGGCAGTGCGCAGGAGATCGCAACGTTCTGCTCGCAGAAATACGACGTGACGTTTCCGATGTTCGCCAAGATCGATGTCAACGGCGACAAGGCGCTGCCGCTGTTCGATCATCTCAAGCGCGAGAAACCAGGACTGCTCGGCGCGTCGATCAAATGGAATTTCACGAAGTTCCTTGTCGACCGCGCCGGCAAGGTCGTCGCGCGCTACGGCTCGACCACGTCACCCGGCGCGCTGAGCCGCGATATCGAAAAGCTCCTGTAATTCGGGATGCCGTGATTTAAGACCACTTCAGGATAACGTGAATCAGGATATGACGATGAGCGAACTGCCCGACCGCCTCTCCACCGATCCCCGCAGCCCATTTTACAACGCCGAGGTCCTCTCGCGCGATGTCGGCATCCGCTTCAAGGGCGTCGAGAAGAACAATGTGGAGGAATACTGCGTCAGCGAGGGCTGGGTGCGTGTGACTGCGGGCTCATCCAAGGACCGCTTCGGCAATCCGCTGACCATCAAGCTGACCGGCCCGGTCGAGCCGTATTTCCGCGACGAACAGTAAGCTCGATTCTGCCGTTGCCTCCTGGGGCGGCGGCTATTGACGGCGAGCGTTTGCCGCTTCGGCATGCCGCCGTGCCGTCTCATACGCCGCCGCAGATTCGTCGTGCCGCTCCAGCTTTTGCAGGCTGAGACCGATGGCGGCCCAACTGTCGATGAGGCCGGGCATCAACGCCACCGCGCGTTGATACGCCGCCAGTGCATCGTCATAGTGGGCGAGGCCGGACAGCGCGTTGCCCCTGTTGTGATGGGCCAGCGCATAGTTCGGCTGCAGCGCGACCGCCCTGTCGAAATCGGCGAGCGCGGCTTGATGGTCCTTGAGATCGTTGTAGACCGTGCCGCGATTGCTCAGGGTCTCGGCGTCGTCCGGGTTGATCGCAAGCGCCTGCGTGAACTGCGTCAGCGCTTCGTCCGGGCGGCCCAGCGCCTTGAGCGCAAGGCCATGGTTGTACAGCGCGACATGGGCGTTCGGATTGAGCTTGACCGCGGACCGCAGAAACCGCTCGGCTTCGTCATACTTTCCGGTGCCGACAAGAATGGCGCCGAGCACGCTCAGTGCCAGCGGATGATCTGAGGTCCTGCGCACCAGCTTGCGCAGGGTCTTCTCGGCTTCGCGCGTCCGCCCGGCCTGAAGGAACGAGATCGCTTCACTGAACAGGATGTCGGTCGGGGCGGCCACTGTCGATCTCGCTGAAATGGATATGGAGTTGATGCCGGCGCCGCCGGGTTCGCAGCGAACCCGCAACATGCCGGAACTTATGGTGTGACGATGTAGTATCCGCCGACCACGAGGATGAGGGCGAGCGACGTAATGATGCCGAGGACGGCAACGATGATCGCTCCCAGTCCGTGCGTATCCAGCCAGTTCTGAAGTGCTCTGCCCGCTCTCATGGCGGTCTTCTAGAACAGTTTTTGTCTTGAGGGAAACCGGGGTGCGGCAAAAAGGACCGGACGGTTACCGGGTCTTTTTATTGTCGAGCACCTCGGTGGACGGCCGGTCGGTGCCCCGGACGGTTTCCTCGCGCCAGTTGCCTTGGCCGTCCTCGAACTGGATCACCTCGGTTCGGCCGGGCACCCGCTGTTCCGCCGCGGCGCGAGTGGCGGCCGCGCGGGCCGCCTCGTGGGTCGGAAAGGTCTCCGAAAACACGTTATTGAACTTGTAAGCCCAGCCGCCGTCGTGCTCGACCACCTCGTAGACCACCTTGACCATCGCGGCACCCTCGGTTTGCGGCTGGATAAGATCGTTAAGTTGATATCTCCTGCGGCCGATTTCAACGCCTTGATGGCGCCGGGCGTTCCAGCCGAATGGCTAACCCAGCCCGTCCAGGACGCCTGCGACAATCTTGCGTTCCTCGGCGGTCAGCGGGGTTTGCGGCGTGATCGGGTCGCCGACGGCGTAGCCCTGCATGTCCAGCCCGGCCTTGATGCAGGCCGCGAGATTGAACCGCGCGAACACCTCGTTCACCCGCCACAGCTTGCGCTGAAGCGCGACGGCCTCGTCCCAGCGTCCTGCCTTGCACAGATCGTAGAGTTTCACGCTTTCGCGCGGCGCGATGCAGGCTGGTCCTGCCATCCAACCGACGCCGCCGATCAGCATCACCGCGGCGGGAATATGCGCCGACGCCGCGAACACGCGCATCTTGTCGCCGCAGCGGTTGATGATCGACAGCAGACGGCCCGTGTTGTTCGAAGCATCCTTGATTTACTGGATGCGCGGATGCTCGGCGAGGCGCGCGATCACGTCGAGGGTGAGATCCGAGCGCTGGAAGTTCGGATTGGTGTAGATCACCACCGGAATGCCGACGGCGTCGGCGATGGCGCGGAAGTACGCCTCGATCTGCGCGTCCTTCACCGGGAAATAGGCTTCGAGGATGGCCAGAATGCCGTCGGCACCGAGCGCCTGATAGGCTTTCGCCTGCGCGACCGCGTCCGCTGTCGATGTCGACGCCACGCCCGCGATCACCGGCACGCGTTTCGCGGTGGCCTCCACTGTCGCCTTCACCACGGTGGTGCGCTGCTCGCGGCCGAGATAGGCGAACTCGCCGGTCGAGCCCAGCGGCGTTAACCCATGGACGCCCGCCTTGATCATGTCGTCGCAGAGCTTGCCCAGAACATCGGTCTTGATGCTGCCGTCGGCAGTGGTCGGGGAGACGAGGTAGGGAAACACACCGTGCAGGTCTGTTCGCTGGTCGGCCATTGCGGGCTTCGCTCTCTTTTCGGCGCGTTAACGATTGATGGCCTGTTTTCGACGTTTCGATTGATCCGCGCAACCCTCGCACAGCATGATGTGGACGCGCCGCGCGCATGCGACACAAGATGTCGGTCAGCCATCTGGCTAGCATGGTATGAATCGCTGATTCGGGCGCGTTTCGTTCCACCCGCGTTCCAAACCTTAAGATCGCGCAACGTCTTGGCTGCCATCGCCGTCACGTTATGAGACAGTTTGCGCGGAACGCGCGGAAACGTGCACGATACGGCGAGGCTTTGAGGAGACCGGACATGATGAGATTCCTGATTGCCGCTGTGCTGCTCGCGGCTGTGCCGCATCAAGCGATGGCGCAGGACGTGCCCGGCATTGAAATCTGCACCGCCGAGAAAACGATGGAGCGCCGCACCGGCTGCCTCCAGAGCAATGTGAACTTCCTCAAGGCGTCGCTGACCAAGGCCTCGCTGGAGAACCAGCAGAAGATCGACGCCGCCAACCGGCAGATCGATGCGCTGAAAGCAACCGTGATCGGGCTGCAGAACACCGTCACGCAATTGCAGGCTCAGGTGCAGGCGCTCGGCAAGCAGCCCAACGGGGCAGCGGCCAAGGAAGCGCCGAAAGAAGCGCCAAAGGCGCCCGCCGCCAAGTGACACGGGCCGCGGTCAAGCTTCGCGCAGCAGCATCAAAGTCCCGCGTGGCGAAGTCCAAGCCTCGCGTAGCGAAACCGAAACTGCGCGTAGCGAAATCAAAACCCGTCGCGTTCGTCTACGTGCTCGGCAGCTTTCACAAGGGCCGTTACATCTCCTACGTCGGCTGGACCAACGATGTCACGCAGCGCCTTGAAAAACATAACGCCGGCACCGGTGCGCGCTCGACACGCGGGCGGGCCTGGACACTGCTGCACACGGAGCCGTTCCAGACCCGTAATGAAGCCATGAGCCGTGAATGGCATCTCAAGCGCGATCGCGCCTTCCGGAAAAAGCTGATGGACAAGGTGCGGGCAGGGCACAGCGCGTCTTCACCTCGCCCCGTTCTTACGGGGAGAGGTCGGATTGCGAAGCAATCCGGGTGAGGGGCGCTTTCTTGAAATCGAGATTGTTTGCAATATGCCCCTCACCCCAACCCTCTCCCCGCAGGCGGGGAGAGGGAGTCAGTTCGGCGCGTGAAGAGGAAAGAGCGCCATGACAACAACACCATCTCCCTTCGTCATCGATGCTGCGCGCACCCGCGCCAGTCTGCCGTTCGACCGGTTGATCCCGGCGCTGCGCGAAGCGTTCACCGAGGGCGCGGACGTGCCGCTGCGCCATCATCACTTCATGCCGCAGCCCGACGGCTCGACCGCGACCATTCTGATCATGCCCGCTTGGCAGCGGGCGTTTATCGGCATCAAGATCGTCACGATCTTTCCGGAAAACGGCAAGCGTGCGCTGCCGGGACTGTTTTCGAGCTATCTGCTGTGCGACGGCGAAACCGGACAGCATGTCGCGCTGATTGACGGCAACGAGATTACATCGCGGCGCACCGCTGGCATCGGCGCGCTCGGCGCAGCGTTCCTCGCGCGCAAGGACGCGACAAAATTGCTGGTGGTCGGCTCGGGCCGGATCGCAAGCCTCACGGCGGATGCGTTTCGCGCGGTGCGCCCGATCGACAAGGTCGCGGTGTGGAATATCCATGAGGCTGGCGCGGCACGGCTGGTGTTCGATCTCCGCGCCAGGGGCATCGATGCCTATGTCGCGACCGATCTGGAGCGCGCGGTGGGCGAGGCGGATATCGTGAGCTGCGCGACGCTCGCGCACAAGCCGATCATCAAGGGCGCGTGGCTGAAGCCCGGCGTGCATCTCGATCTGGTTGGCAGCTTCACGCCATTCATGCGCGAGGCCGATAACGAGGTATTCCGGCGTGGACGCATCTGGCTCGATACCTACGACGCGCTGAAGGAAAGCGGCGAGTTGCTCGACCCGATCCGCGACGGCGTCATCGCTGCCGACGATGTCGTGGGTTCGCTTGCCGAACTGTGCCGGGGCGAACGCAAGGGCCGCATCAGTGCATCGGAAATCACGGTGTTCAAGGCAGTCGGCAACGCGCTGTCCGACATCGCCGCCGCCGCGCTGGTGTATCGGGACTTCACACACAAATCCTAGAGTTCGTCATGGCCGGGCATAGCCGTCTGAAGGACGGCGTCGCTTCGCTCGCCTACGTCCCGGCCATCTCGATGAGGTGAGCACGGTGCCGATTGATCGGGATCACCGGGACAAGCCCGGTGATGACATCCAGATGCCAGCCCTGCGTCCTCGCGCTGGTCACGAGAGACACGAGCCGATAGGATTTGCTTCGTCGAATGGTGAGGGCCCGCATGTTGGATTGGCTGGGTGGTGATTACGGCCCGCTTCTGGCGCGATTCAGACGATGGCTCGACAGGAAGCCTGATCGTGATTTTTCCAGCTCGTCGCCGCTTCACAAGCTCGGCCGTCTTGTTCTCATGGCCTTGGCCCTCATCGCCGTGATCGCGCCGCTCTGGTGGCTTTTCACCCGATAGATCGTTCGTCCCCACGCACATACAAACAATCAGAAAATTCCGGGAGGTCTTCATGTCTAACGTCCGCGTCATCGCAACCGGTCTCGAATTCCCCGAAGGGCCGGTGGTGATGCCCGATGGCTCGGTGGTGCTGGTGGAAATCCGGCGTCAGACGCTGACACGGGTTTATCCCGACGGGCGCAAGGAAATCATCGCGAAGATTCCGGGCGGACCGAATGGCGCGGCGCTGGGACCGGACGGCAAGATGTATCTCTGCAACAACGGCGGCTTCTCCTGGGCGCCCGGTCCGGGTGGCAACATCATGCCAGGCAGCCCGCGTCCGTCGGAATATATCGGCGGCTCGTTGCAGCGGGTTGATCTCTCAAACGGCAAGATCGAAACGCTGTTCACCCATTGCGGCGAACGGCAACTTAAGGGGCCCAACGATCTTGTGTTCGACAGGGAGGGCGGGCTCTGGTTCACCGATCTCGGCAAGCGCCGCGCCCATGATCTCGACGTCGGCGCCGTCTACTACATGAAGAAGGGCGGCACTGAACTCGTCGAAGCCGTGCCGCACATGCTGCCTGCCAACGGCATCGGCCTCTCGCCGGATGAAAAGACCGTCTATGTCGCGGAGACGCCGACAGCGCGGCTGTGGGCATTCGCCATCGGTGTGCCGGGCCAGATCGCGCCGATGGAGCCGATCTATCGCGGCGAAATCGGCAGGCCGATTTCGGGTCTCGGCGGTTATCAGATGTATGACTCGCTCGGCGTTGAAGCCTCCGGCAACGTCTGTGTTGCCACGCTGATCTCGGGCTGCATTTCGGTGATCGCTCCGGATGGCAAGCTGGTGGAGCAGGTGCCGACCGGCGACAACGTCACCACCAACATCGCGTTCGGCGGGCCTGAACTGAAGACCGCCTACATCACGCTGTCCGGCAAGGGCGAACTGGTGGCGATGGACTGGCCGCGCGGCGGCCTACCCCTGAACTTTCTGAACAAGTAAGGCGCATCCCATGGCATGGCTTGAGCCGGTCGTTCTCGAAGGATCACATGCGCGGCTCGAGCCGCTGTCGCGGGATCACGTCGCCGACCTCACGGAGGCCGTGCGCGACGGCGAATTGTGGAAGCTCTGGTACACGTCGATCCCGTCACCGGAGACCATGCAGTCCGAGATCGAGCGGCGTCTCGGTTTGCAGGCCGCGGGAACGATGCTGCCGTTCACGGTGAAGGATGCCGGCGGCAAGGTCGCCGGCATGACGACCTACATGCATGTCGATGCCGCCAACCGGCGGGTCGAGATCGGATCGACGTGGTACGCGAAGCGGGTGCAGCGGACTGCTGTGAATACCCAGTGCAAGCTGCTGCTGCTGACCCATGCCTTCGAGACGTTGAACAGCATCGCGGTGGAGTTTCGCACGCATTTCTTCAATCACCAGTCGCGGCGCGGGATCGAGCGGCTAGGGGCGAAACAGGACGGCATCCTGCGCAGCCACCAGATCGCTCCGAACGGCACGCTGCGCGACACCGTCGTCTATAGCATCGTTGCCTCGGAATGGCCGACGGTGAAGGCGCATCTGACCTATCAATTGCATGAGAAGACGCGGGAGAAGTAGGCGGCGTCATCCCGAGGTGCGAGCCGACTTCGGCGAGCCTCGAAGGATGACGATGATGGTGCGTGCCGCCATCCTTCGAGGCGCATAAGCAAGAGCGCGCACCTCAGGATGACGATGGTTCCGGAATTAACCTTCGCGGCTAACGTTAAGGTTTAAACACGGCTGTCGTTGCGCGCGCAAACCGTCGGACTAACGTCTGATTGCGGACAATTGCCCATGTCCGTTAATAACAAGACGGGGTCGTCGACCGGTATATTGCGATCGGCGGCCCTCGCCATGAGGCAACCATGTCCGAGGCTATATTCGTTCTTGTTCTGGTGTTCGTGGTCGGTTTTGGCATCGGCTACGGTGTGCGATCCCAGATGGTCATCATGCGCAGGGCCAAGGCCCGCCGCAGAATGTGATGTGCGGCAACGGATCTAGCCGTTGCCGAGGAATCTGCGGGTCTCGTCGAGAAAGATCGGCAAGCTGGGATCCTGTTCGAGCGGGATATGGTTTTTGCCGGGCAACGTGACGAACCGCGCGCCGGGAATGGCTGCCGCGATCTCGCGGCCTGACGCAATCGGCACCCTGCGGTCATCGCGGACATGCATGACAAGGGTGGGCACCTTGATCTGTGGCAGCAGGTTGCTGACGTCGAAGTTGATAACAGTTTCCAGATATCTGACGGCGCATTCCGCCGACGCGCTGACGCGCTGGGCCTCGTTGAAGGCGTCCATCTGTTTCTTCGTCGCAGTGGGGATCATCGACGCCGTGAGGAGCTGGCGGAAGGTTGGCTCGTTCGCGCCCCAGCCGAACTTCATCAGCGTTTTCATCGCGTCGAACTGCTCGCGCGCGGCGGGCGTCACGTTCGGGCTCTTGTAGACCCCGGCGGCAAAACCTCCGTACAGGATCAGATGGGAAACACGATCCGGATGCTTGACCGCGAACGCGATCGCCGCCGCGCATCCTTGCGACAGCGCAAGTATCGGAAACCGGTCGAGGCCCGCCGCGTCAGCGACGCTCTCCATGTCGCTCACCCAGTGATCCAGCGAGATATTGCCGACATCCCAATCCGACAATCCGTTGCCGCGTGCGTCGAAGCGGACCAGCGAGAAGCTCGAAGCCAGTTCGAGTAGGAGGCGGCGAAAGATCGGTAGCTCCCAGTCGTATTCGAGATGCCCCAGCCAGTGCGCCGTGCGCAGCAAGGGCGGGCCGTTGCCGACCTTCGCGAAAGCCAGCCGGACGCCATCGGCGGCCTTGCAATAACGAATCTCCTGCTTGAGATTCGCGCCGGTCAGGATGCGCGCCGCGTTCGAACCACCGCTATCCAGTTCGACTGCGAATACCTCGATGGGGCGAGAGATGTTCTTGAGGTTCTGGCGGCCGAGTTCGCGGAACTGCAGCTTGAGCTTGCCTTCGATCTGGTCCAGCGCCTGCCTGGAAATGCAGACGCCGCCGCTGGGCGCGATGCTTTCCAGCCGGGCGGCGACGTTGACGCCGTCGCCGAAAATCTCGCTGCCGTCCTCGATGACGTCGCCGATATTGATGCCGATGCGGAATTCGAGCCGGCTCTCGTCAGGCACGTTCGTATTCCGCGTGATCATCGCGCGCTGGATCTCGACTGCGCATCGCACGGTTTCAACCGCACTGGCGAATTCCGCCAGCAACCCGTCGCCGGCGGTGTTGATGATGTGCCCGCGATGCTTCTTGATGCGCCGGTCGATCAGGTCGTGGCGGTGCGCCTTCAGTTGGGCGTGGGTGCCTTCCTCGTCCGCGCCCATCAACCGGCTGTAGCCGGCGACGTCCGCGGCGAGAATGGCTGTCAGGCGGCGATCGACGTGCCTTTTGGTCAAGCGGCACCTCGCATCCGAGGCGGCAGTCTAGGCGGGCCGGGCGGCAGTGGCCAGTCTGGCGACCGTTGCGTTCCTAGGAGTGGCCGATACGGACGGCGAGCGAGCAGGTTCGGTGCGAAGGGCCGGTTTTCCTTGAAAATGGAACATTGAAATTGTCGTCATTTTAGCGTGAAACTGTGCAACACGTTCGTCCGTATCGCTTCTAACAGTCACGGGGTTCCAAGCATGCTGAAATTTGGGGTGATCTGCATTGCGCTGCTGTTCGTCACGGGCGCTCAGGCGCAATCGGTGCCGAGCCGGGTCACCAATGCAGTGGGTGGGGTGACCGGGGCGGTGCCTGGTGTCGGTGGTCTCACCGGCGGCGGAAATCCTTACTCTGCACTCAACACGTCGGCCGGTCCCGGTGGAGAGGCGAGCGGAGGCCTCGGCGTCCGTGTGGGCGACAAGACCGTCACTCTGAAGGGTGCGGTTGGCGTCGATGACGGACGCAGCGGCGTATTCCGCGCCGGCGCTGGTGTGCCGTTCTAATTCGCAGGCCCGAAATCCCGGAATCGAAAAAAGGCGAGAGAGCCGGGGCTCTCTCGCCTTTTTCAATTCGATGCTTGAGCGTTCGCTTAGACTTCGCGGCGGCTGAGGAACGCGAGGCGCTCGAACAGGTGCACGTCCTGCTCGTTCTTGAGCAGTGCGCCATGCAGCGGCGGGATCAGCTTGCGCGGATCGCGTTCGCGGAGTTGCTCCACGGTCATCTCTTCGTTGAGCAGCAGCTTGAGCCAGTCGAGCAGTTCGGAGGTCGAAGGCTTCTTCTTCAGGCCCGGCACGTCGCGCACCTCGAAGAAGATCTTCATTGCTTCCTGCACCAGACGCTTCTTGATGTCGGGGAAGTGGACTTCCACGATGGAGTTCATGGTGTCGATGTCGGGGAACTTGATGTAGTGGAAGAAGCAGCGGCGCAGGAACGCGTCCGGCAGTTCCTTCTCGTTGTTCGAGGTGATCATGATGATCGGGCGCTGCTTCGCCTTGATGGTCTCGCCGGTCTCGTAGACATGGAATTCCATGCGGTCGAGTTCGAGCAGCAGATCGTTCGGAAATTCGATATCGGCCTTGTCGATTTCGTCGATCAGGAGAACCGGGCGCTTCTCGCTGGTGAAGGCGTCCCACAGCTTGCCGCGCTTGATGTAGTTGGAAATGTCGGACACGCGTGGATCGCCGAGCTGGCTGTCGCGCAGGCGCGACACCGCGTCGTATTCGTAAAGGCCCTGCTGTGCCTTGGTGGTGGACTTGATGTGCCAGGTCAGCAGCGGCGCATCGAGCGCCTTGGCGACTTCTTCCGCCAGCACGGTCTTTCCGGTGCCGGGTTCGCCCTTCACGAGCAGGGGACGTTCGAGCACGATCGCGGCGTTGACCGCGACCTTGAGATCATCGGTGGCGACGTAATTCTTGGTGCCGGTAAATTTCATCGAAGTTTGCCTTGGTGAGTTTGTCTGGATTCGTTTGTTCTATTGGAAAGAATGTCGCCGCCGTTTCGTTTCAAGAAAGAAGCGACCGCTCTATGGGCGGTCGCTTCCCGAAGCCGTTTAGTTCGTCACGCGCGGCGGATCAATGAGAGGATGACCAGCACGATAACGCCGCCGATTGCGGAGTTGATGATCGCGCTGACGATGCCGGTTCCGAGACGAATGCCGAGTTGCGGCAGCAGCCAGCCGGCGACGACTGCGCCGACGATGCCGATGACGATGTTGCCGAGCAGGCCGAAGCCGCCGCCCTTGACGATAAGACCCGCAAGCCAGCCTGCAATCGCGCCAACGATCAGCCAAACGATAACGGAATCAATGCCCATGAATGCAACCCCTTGTTTTAAACGCTGCGACTCCCGCCTCGGGGCGTCGCGCGTCCCCGGTCAACGCCGCGAACTGTCTCCGGCTGGAGCAGTCCGGGGGGCGTCAAACAACAGTTTAATTGAAATGACACAGCGCGCCAGTATCCCAAATCCGAAGTTCGCTTGTTTTTGCAGCACCTTCCGGGCGAACTTCGGATTTGAAAGGACACTGGCAAAACATAGTTGCTCGTGTGATTTCAGTTCACAAAGTCCGCTAAGAACGTGCAGCAGGTCTGACGGACTTTGTGAACTATCACACGAGCTGGTGCCAGTGCTGTTTTCGAACGCAAGCCTGCCTTGCAGGGCGGTTTTCTGGGTAGGCGCGGGCAGACGAAGGGCCCGCAACCCTGTAGTTTCATCGCTCTAATCCCGTCAGAGAGGCGACAGCCCGCCCTTGACGGAAGCGGCTTCGGAGGCGATCTAAGTCCCATGTTCCTGCAATTCTTCACATCGCTGCGCGACGCGCAGGTGCCGGTCACGCTGCGTGAATATCTGACGCTGATGGAGGCGCTCGACGCCAACCTCGCAGATCAGAGCGTGGAACATTTCTACTATCTGTCGCGCGCCTCGCTGGTGAAGGACGAGCGCAACCTCGACAAGTTCGACCGCGTGTTCGGCACGGTGTTCAAGGGGCTCGAGAGCCTGCTCGACGCCATGGAGAAGGCCGAGATTCCGGCGGAGTGGCTGCGCAAGGCCGCCGAGAAATATCTCACCGAGGAAGAGAAGAAGCAGATCGAGGGCATGGGCTGGGACAAGCTCATGGAGACTCTCAAGAAGCGTCTTGAAGAACAGAAGAAGCGCCACGAGGGCGGCAGCAAGTGGATCGGCACCGGCGGCACGTCGCCGTTCGGCGCGAACGGCTACAATCCCGAAGGCGTGCGCATCGGTCAGGAGAAGAACCGCAACTTCTCCGCGGTGAAGGTCTGGGACAAGCGCGAGTTCAAGGATCTCGACGGCAACGTCGAACTCGGCATCCGCAACATCAAGGTCGCGCTGCGCCGCTTGCGCAAGTTCGCGCGCACCGGTGCGCCTGACGAACTCGATCTCGACACCACGATTCGGGAAACAGCCAACCACGGTTACCTCGACGTGCACATGCGCCCCGAGCGGCGCAATGCGGTGAAGGTCCTGATCTTCTTCGACATCGGCGGATCGATGGACGGTCATATCGCGCAGGTCGAGGAACTGTTCTCGGCGGCGAAGACCGAGTTCAAGCACATGGAGTATTTCTACTTCCACAACTGCCTCTATGAAGGCGTGTGGAAGAGCAACAAGCGCCGCTTCACCGATCGTACTCCGACCTGGGATATTCTTCACAAGTATCCGCACGACTATAAGGTTGTGTTCGTCGGCGACGCGTCGATGTCGCCGTACGAGATCGTGGTGCCGGGCGGTTCGGTTGAACACGTCAACGAGGAGCCGGGCTCGGTGTGGCTGGAGCGCGTGACGCGGACCTATCCGCACGCGGTCTGGCTCAATCCCGTCGCGCGCAAGCATTGGGATTATTCGGAATCCACCACCGTAATCCGCCGTCTGTTCTCGGAGCGCATGTTCCCGCTGACCCTTGAGGGACTCGAGGGCGCGATGAAGGAATTGACGCGGTAGTTTCTTCGCATCGTCATTCCGGGACGCGCTCTTGCGCGGACCCGGAATCTCGACGAGTTCATCGGACCCAACTGCTGGATTCCGGGCTCGCTCGCAAAAGCTCGCGCCCCGGAATGACGGAGAGGCTTACGCGGGGACGACTCGTTGATGGAGATGTGGTAGACGTCGTCTCCCTTACTTAGCGACAGAGTCCTCCATGCCCTCTACCATTACCCGCGGTTACAAGAAACTGCTCGACGAGGCCAACGCCCAGATCGAGACCATCAATGCGGCTGAAGCCGTCGAACGTTTTCCGCAAGGCGGCGTCGGGCAGAATGAAGTCGTGATCGTCGATCTGCGCGATCCGCGCGAGATCGAGCGTGAAGGCCGCATTCCCGGCGCGTTTCATTGCCCGCGCGGCATGCTGGAATTCTGGATCGATCCGGAAAGCCCCTACGCCAAGCCGGTATTTCAGGAAAACAAGAAGTTCGTATTCCAGTGCGCCTCGGGCTGGCGCTCGGCGCTGGCCGCCAAGACCGCGCAGGACATGGGCCTCTCTCCGGTGGCGCATCTCGGCGGCGGCTTCACCGCATGGAGGGCCGCCGGCGGTCCGATCGAGAAGGTCGAACCGAAGAAGTAATTCAATCACAAACGTCACACGCGGGCTTGACCCGCGTGTCCATCCTGAAGATGGATTGCCGGGCGTAGGCGAGCGAAGCGACGCCGTTCTTCGAACGGCTATGCCCGGCAATGACGATCTGGGGATGTATCAGACATGACAACCGATCCTCTCGTCTCGACCGAATGGCTTGCCGCGCATCTGAACGATCCGCGCGTGAAGGTTCTCGATGCCACGTTCAAGCTGCCCGGCATCCTGCCGCTGCCGAAGGACGACTATCTGGCGCAGCACATTCCCGGCGCGGTGTTCTTCGATGTCGACGCGGTGTCGGATCACACAAGCTCGCTACCGCATATGTTTCCCAGTGCCGAACAGTTCGGCCGCGACATCGGTGCGCTTGGCATCGGCAACGATGACACCGTGGTGCTGTACGATGCCGGCGGATGGGTTGCGGCGCCGCGCGGATGGTGGATGTTCCTGTCGTTCGGCCACGCCAATGTGCGCGTGCTCGACGGCGGCCTGAAGAAGTGGCTGGCCGAAGGGCGCGCGGTCGAGAGCGGAGAGATCAAGCCCAAGCCCGCGACGTTCAAGGCAACGTTCGATGCCAAACGTGTCCGCAGCATGCAGCAACTGATCGGAAATCTTGAGAGCAAGGACGAGCAGGTGATTGATGCGCGGCCAAGCGCGCGTTTCGAGGGCAGTGTGCCCGAACCGCGTCCGGGCCTGCGCGGCGGACATATTCCCGGTGCCCGGAGCGTGCCCTATGCAGGCCTGTTCGATGCCAACACCGGCGCGATGAAGCCGCTTGCGGATTTGCGTGCGGCGTTTACCGGCGCGGGTGTTGATCTCGACAAACCGATTGTCACGAGTTGCGGCTCAGGCGTATCGGCCGGCGTGCTGACGCTGGCGCTGTACCGGCTCGGCATCGCCGACACCGCGCTCTATGACGGCTCATGGGCGGAGTGGGGCGAGCAGGGCGGCCCGCCGGTCGCGGCCGGCCCGGCGTAGCCGCCAGCACCGGCGTCAGGTACAAAGACGCCAATGCACATTCGCCCGGCAGTTCTGAAAGATGCATCGAAGGCCTGCGACACCCTGCGGCGCTCGATTGCGGAACTATGCGTCGCCGATCATGGCAACGACAAAGCGATACTCGGCCAGTGGCTGGCCAACAAGACGCCCGAGGTTTTCGCGTCATGGCTCAAGGATACTGGCAACACCGTGCTGGTGGCCGACCACAACGGGCTGATCGCCGCTGTGGGTGTGGTCAACAACGACGGCGAGATCACGTGCAACTATGTGTCGCCCGATTTTCGTTTTCAGGGCGTCAGCAAATTGCTGCTCGCGGGTCTGGAAGCGGTCAGCCTCAAACAGGGAAACTCCGGTACCACTTTGTTCAGCACAAAAACCGCGCACGGATTCTATCGCGCGGCAGGCTACAAGAATGGAGGAACGCCGTTCTTCAAGTTCGGCACGGAAAGCTATCCGATGTTCAAGCGGCTCGCGCAGAACGGGCCTGACATAGCCAAGCGATCTTAACCGCCGAACAGCGGAAATGCTGCTTTTTGCTGCTGTCGCAGTTGCTCGGCCTTCGCGCGTTCCTCGGCGCGAGCACGTGCGATCTGACGCCGCTGTGCGACGACACGCGGGTCGACGCGGCGGGTTTTCTTCGCCGCAAGCCGGGGTATCGTCGCCGAGGCCGTCGCTTCCGTCGATCGTTCGAGAGATGCGATCGTCTCGGTTGATCGTGGTTCAGAGGCTCCGGTTTCCGAGGACCTGGCTTCAGTCGGCTTCGCTTCAGATGGTTTCGGGTCCACTCGATTCGGTTCGGCCAAGCGGGGTTCGGATGTCGCGTCGACGGCTTTCGCTTCGGATATCCTGAACTCGGAGGCCTTTACGTCGGCTGGCTTTGATTCCAGAGGCTTCACCTCCTGAGGTTTCTCGTCCTGAACCTTTGTCTCGGGCGCACCTGCTTCGGAAGTTTGGACATTCGTGGATTCCGCGGCCGGGGCCTCGGCGCTGGCCTGTGCATTCAGAGCGGCGGTGGTCTCTGCGGCCGGAGCGGGGTCGGCTGGAGCTTGTTCGGAGTCCTTGATCGTGCCGGTGTCCAGCTTAGCGATCTCGACCGGCTTCACGCCCGGCAGGTCGCGCGGGATGTCCCGGATGATGACCTGCTGGCGTATTGTTCTCTCCGGAGCCGGCTTCGCATTCAGCGCCTCGATCCGCAGCATCGCCAGCGTCGGTCCGCTAAGCTCGAACTGCGGCGCCAGCATCGGCTGCTGCGCCAGCCGCCAAGACGGCAGGCTCGCGAATTCCTCATGCGCCGCGCGCAGCAGCGCGGCCGCGCCCAGGCCGAAGATCAGAACGGAAATCGCCAGCGCCGTCGTCGCAAACAGGATTCGGAGTCCGGGGAGCATTGTGACGTGTCCTGCCTTCGGCGGTGGAAGCGCGAAGGTATCGAGCCAAAACGGAACGCATGCGAACGCTGGAAAACGCAAAAACCGGGTGCTGAAGGGGGAGCGAAAGCCACGAATCAAGCCCCACGGAAAGGATAGCGCACGCCACGAATTTGCCCGGAAAAAGTTCGGCTGGAGCTGGGGACTGCGTCACATTGGCGGGAACCTGTTGCCCGGCTGCAATCTCGCGAAAAAGTCAGCCATTCCGGGCGCTTTTTTCCAACGAATGTCTTGAATGCGCCGCTATCCTGCGCGAACTGCCGTTAACGATACGGTGGCGGGTTCGCGCTATATAAGGGGCATGATGTTCAATCGGCTTTCCAAGGGTTTTTCTGCCAAGTCTTTCACGACGGCTTTTGCGGTTTCCGCGGTGGCCGGCTTGGCAGGTGCGTCTGTCGCACTGGCGCAGTCCTATCCGCCGCCTCCCGGCTATTCGCAGCCGATCCAGCCTGCGCCCTACGACGCGCGGGACGATCGCAGTGTGCCGGATTTCGACCGCCTTGACGGCGATGACCGCGGCACCGCGCTGTCGCCTCCGGGCTATCAGCAGCAGCCGAATTACCAGCAGTCCGCTCCGCAGCAGCAGAGCTACCAGCAGCCGGGACTGGACCCGCGCGGTCCGGTGATGTCGCCGGATGATCCGCGCTATGGCCGGCCCACGGCCTATTCGCCGCCTGCGCCGGCCTATTCCGACCGTGGTCCGGCACCGATTTACAGCGACCGCGGTCCGCCGCAGGGCGCTGATTTTACCGATCGTCCGCGTCCGCCCGGCGCGATCGATGGCGGTCCGACCGGTGCGGTTGATCTGCAGGCACCTGGCACGGCGCAAGGCGCCAACGGCCGCTCCGTGATGTCGGCATTGCCGCCCGAGGAACAGCCCGAAACCGGCCCGCGCAAGGAACTGCCGCCGAACCTGCGCCGCCAGGAGGTCAGCTATCCGACCAAGGAGCCGGCCGGCACCATCATCGTCGATACGCCGAACACGCACCTCTATTACATTCTCGGCAATGGCCGTGCGATCCGCTACGGCGTGCGCGTCGGCCGCGACGGCTTCACCTGGACCGGTGTGCAAAAGATCACCCGCAAGGCGGAGTGGCCGGACTGGCATCCGCCGACGGAAATGATCGAGCGTCAGCCTTATCTGCCGCGCTTCATGGCCGGCGGCGACGGCAATCCGCTCGGCGCCCGCGCGATGTATCTCGGCTCGACGGTGTACCGCATCCACGGCACCAACCAGCCGTCGACCATCGGCCAGTTCGTCTCGTCGGGCTGCATCGGCATGCTGAACGAGGACGTCACCGACCTGTTCGAGCGCACCAAGGTTGGTACCCGCGTCGTGGTGCTGCCGGGCGGCAAGCCGCCCGCACTGTCGCAGCCGGTGACCGCGTCCGCGCAGCCGTATCAGGGCGGACCTGCACCCGCGCCAATGGCCAACGGCGCGCCTCCGCCGCGTCCGACCGCCTCGATGGGCGTGCCCAATCAGGGACCGACGGTTGTGCCGCCGATGCCTGCGCCGGTCACGATCCGCTAAATCAGGATTTTAGTTTGAAGACAAAGGCGAAAGCCCGGCCTCGCGCCGGGCTTTTTGCTTTCCGTCATTGCGTGCGAAGCGAAGCAATACAGGGCTAAAAAGAAAACTGGATTGCTTCGTCGCAAGTGCTCCTCGCAA
The DNA here is from genome assembly GCA_017474385.1 of Afipia sp. Classification (GTDB taxonomy): domain Bacteria; phylum Pseudomonadota; class Alphaproteobacteria; order Rhizobiales; family Xanthobacteraceae; genus Afipia. The sequence continues at coordinate 77,725 of JAFVHU010000090.1, forward strand.
TGACGGCAGGAAGATTTTCAGCCTGGCTGTATCACCCTTATCGACGAGCCGCTGAGCCACGCGGCAATATCCTCGACCATGTCGCCATAGTAGCGGCGGTAATTGTTTTCGGTGACGTAGCCGAGATGCGGCGTCAGCACGACGTTGTCGAGCTTGCGCAGCGGATGGTCCACCGGCAGCGGCTCCTGCGAGAACGTGTCGAGCCCCGCGCCTGCGATCTTCCTGCGCTGAAGCACACCCAGCAGCGCGGCCTCATCCACGATCGGCCCACGCGCGGTGTTGACGAGATAGCTGGTTGGCTTCATGCGTGCGAGATCCGCAGCGGTGACCAGCCCGCGCGTGCGGTTGCTCAGGATGACGTGGATGGTGACGATGTCGGCGGTGGCGAACAGCTCGTCCTTGGAGGCGTAGCTCACGCCCGCGACGGCGCAGGCTTCCGGCGTCAGGTTCTGGCTCCAGGCGATCACCTTCATGCCGAGAGCCTTAGCGATGGTCGCGACTTTCGTGCCGAGCTTGCCGAGCCCGACGACGCCGAGGGTCATGCCTTCGACATCCTGCCCCATGGTGGTCTGCCACGGCTCGCCCGCATGCATGCGCGCATTCTCGAAACCGATCTTGCGAGTCAGTTCCAGCATCAGCCCGATGGTCAGCCCCGCGGTGGCATTGCCGACGCTGCCGGTTCCGCACACCGTGATGCCGCGCTCTTTCGCGGTCTCCAGATCGAACGATGCGTTGCGCATGCCCGATGTCAGCAGCAGTTTCAGCTTCGGCAGCGCGGTCAGCACCTCGCGGCTGAAAGGCGTGCGCTCACGCATGGCGCAGACGATCTCGAAATCCTGCAAGGCGCGCACGGCCTCGTCAGATGAGGCGAACGGTTTGTCGAAAACGGTGGTCTCGATCTTGTCCCTGAGCGGGGAACAGTCGGCAAATTTCAGTGCAACGTTCTGGTAGTCGTCGAGAATTGCGCAGCGCAGGGGCATTTGTTTTGCCTCGTTGATCATTTGTCAGTGGGAAGGTGGCGCTCCCTCTCCCCGTTGACGGGGAGAGGGTTGGGGTGAGGGGCGAGCGCGTGGCCATGCCCCTCACCCGGATCGTTCCACGATCCGACCTCTCCCCGCAAGCGGGGAGAAGTGAAGCAACGCACGTCGCAGTGATGTGTGAGCTATCTCTATGCACTCGCTTGTCATGCCCGGACTTGTTCCGGGCATCCCGGCAAGGGAAGCACAGTGCTCAATCCATCGGGATCACCGGGACAAGCCCGGTGATGACAATTGATAAAAGAGTGACAATGGGCTTGGCTTCGGCGACGGGCGTTTACTTCGCAGCCCTGCGCTTGGCCGCACAGGCTGGACCCGGGCCGCGCATATAGTGCTGTTCCGGGTGGTAAGGGTCGAAGGCCGCCTTGATGAAGGTGCGCCAGAACTCGCCGATCTCGGCCAGCAATCCCTTGGAGGGGGAGGCCGTGCGGGGTGCGGGCATGTCCGCGATACCGGATGTGATCGATGTGTTGTGCGTCGTCATGGCTTCTGCTCGACGATCCGTATTCTTGATTTGTGTGACGCTTGCTTATTGGTCGCGGCGCGTCTGTCCGCGGTTCGAAACCACAACCTGCGCGGATTCGATTAAAAAGCCGTTTTCGTCGCGGCAACGGTCTAGCGGTGCTGGAAAATCCTGTCGTTAGGCTTTCCAAAATCCTACCTTCGGGAGGCTCGTTTTTGGCTAGGAGCGGGCTGGACGCAAAACCGGTTTCCACTTTTGCTGGCCCGCTCCGTGGTTGCCCTTTGCGGTTCCCGCCGCTACATCAACGGCAGCAAATTTCCCCGCAAAACCTAGTGGAGTGGATTTGACATTCGCTACCCACCTCACCGCGGGTCCGCAACGCGAATGTCAAATCCAAAAACTCCACTAGAAACTTATATTTGCTAGTGGTCCTTTGATTCTAACATTCGCTAAAGCGCCTGCCGAAGTGGGATGCGAATGTTAGAATCGGACCACTAGTTTTCCGGAACCGTCAAAGGATCACGATGGCTCGCCAGTTCGTCTACTTCATGCAAGGTCTGACCAAGGCCTATCCCACCCGCAAGGTGCTCGATAACGTCCATCTCTCGTTCTATCCGGACGCCAAGATCGGCGTGCTCGGCGTCAACGGCTCGGGCAAATCGACGCTGCTCAAGATCATGGCCGGTCTCGACAAGGACTATAACGGCGAGGCCTGGGTCGCCGACGGCGCGCGGGTCGGCTATCTCGAACAGGAGCCGCAGCTCGACGCCACCAAGACGGTTCGCGAGAACGTCATGGAAGGCGTCGCCAAGCAAAAGGCGATCCTCGACCGCTACAACGACCTCGCGGTGAACTATTCCGACGAGACCGCCGACGAGATGACCAAGCTGCAGGACGAGATCGAGGCCCAGGGCCTGTGGGATCTCGACAGCAAGGTCGATCAGGCGATGGACGCGCTGCGCTGCCCGCCGGACGATGCCGATGTCACCAAGCTCTCGGGCGGCGAGCGCCGCCGCGTGGCGCTGTGCCGTTTGCTGCTCGACCAGCCGGACCTCTTGCTGCTGGACGAACCGACCAACCATCTCGACGCCGAATCCGTGTCGTGGCTGGAAGGCCATCTGCGCAACTATCCCGGCGCGATCCTGATCGTGACCCATGACCGCTACTTCCTCGATAACGTAACGGGGTGGATTCTCGAACTCGACCGCGGCAAGGGCATCCCCTACGAGGGCAATTATTCGCAGTGGCTGGTTCAGAAGCAGAAGCGCCTGGAGCAGGAAGGCCGCGAGGACGCCGCGCACCAGAAGACGCTCGCCCGCGAGCAGGAGTGGATCGCCTCATCCCCGAAAGCACGCCAGGCCAAATCCAAGGCGCGTTACCAGCGCTATGAGGACCTGCTCAAGCAGGCCAGCGAGAAGCAGACTCAGACCGCGCAGATCACCATTCCCGTCGCCGAGCGCCTCGGCCAGAATGTGGTGGACTTCGAGGGTCTGAGCAAAGGCTTCAACGAACGGCTGCTGATCGACGATCTCACCTTCAAGCTGCCGCCTGGCGGCATCGTCGGCGTGATCGGCGCCAACGGCGCCGGCAAGACCACGCTGTTCAAGATGATCACCAAGCAGGAGACGCCCGACGCCGGCACTATCACGGTCGGCGAGTCGGTGCATCTCGGTTATGTCGATCAGTCGCGCGACGCGCTCGACGGCAAGAAGACCGTGTGGGAGGAAATCTCCGGCGGCAACGAACTGATCCTGCTCGGCAAGCGCGAAGTGAATTCGCGCGGCTATTGCTCGTCGTTCAACTTCAAGGGCGCGGACCAGCAGAAGAAGGTCGGCGCGCTGTCGGGCGGTGAACGCAACCGCGTGCATCTCGCCAAGATGCTGAAGTCAGGCGCCAACGTCCTGCTGCTCGACGAACCGACCAACGATCTCGACGTCGATACACTGCGCGCTCTGGAAGAGGCGTTGGAGGATTTCGCCGGTTGCGCCGTCATCATCAGCCATGACCGCTGGTTCCTCGACCGCATCGCCACGCATATCCTGGCCTTCGAAGGCGACAGCCATGTCGAATGGTTCGAGGGCAACTTCCAGGATTACGAGAAGGACAAGATGCGCCGTCTCGGCCAGGATTCGGTGATCCCGCATCGCGTGAAATACAAGAAGCTGACGCGGTAACGCAGCAAAAGGGGGCCGGGGGCAATGGCGGACGACGACAAGGCACTGACGTCCGAGGAAATCAGCGCCTCCGCGCCGGTCACGTTCCATCTCAGCGAATGCACGATCGATGCACAGGAGCGCGCCGCACTGGCCATCGATGTCGCTTACGTTCAGTGGCGCGCGGACTTTCGCCGCACGGTGATCGCCGCCAATGTGCTGAACCGGTCGTGGCGCAGCGTGTTCGAGGCCGACATGATGTTCAGCATCGTCGCGCATCGCTGGCTCGCCGACCGCCCGATCACGCATAAGGAACTCGCGACCTATTTCGAGATCTTCGTGACCGAAGCGACCGTCTCGCGTCATCTCGATGACATGGAAGAAAGCGGGATGATCGTGCGCCAGACCGATCCCGACGACCGCCGCCGCATCTTTCTGTTGCCGACGCGGCGGCTGGAGACCATCGGCCACGGATATCTTTAGGCGCGAATCCGGCTCATGCGGGAACACGGTTTTGTGTGGACTGGTGGCACGGAAGCTGCTCCCAAGACCGCAAGCGATCCTGTGTGAACCAACGCTAGAAGACGGTGCTGGCGCTCGGACAAACGGCCGAGACATCGCTAGTGTCGGCTGCGAAATCTGGCCATCGTTTATCGGGTGACGTACAAGGGTCGTCCGGTAATATCTGGCGCGTAGTCTATCCGCAAAACCGGTATCCACTTTTGCGGACTACGCGCGTGCGTTGGAGCGTCACGATGGCCGACTGGGATGCGCAGCAATACCTCAAGTTCGAGGACGAGCGGACGCGGGCGGCGCGCGACCTGCTGGCGCAAATTCCGGTTCAGGACGCGCGGGGCGTGGTCGACATCGGCTGCGGGCCGGGAAATTCCACCGAACTCCTCGCCAGGCGCTGGCCGCAGGCGAAGATCACCGGCATCGATACATCCGCGGACATGCTGCGTCAGGCCCGCGAGCGGCTGCCGCAACAAACGTTCATCGAGGCGAATATTTCGCACTGGGCGCCGCCGGCCGGCACGGACGTGCTGTTCGCCAACGCGATCTTTCAGTGGGTTCCGAACCACCTCAAGCAGTTGATGCGTCTTGCCATGGCGCTGCCGGACGGCGGATCGATGGCCGTTCAGATGCCGGACAATATGGATGAGCCGTCGCACGTGTTGATGCGCGAGGTTGCGCGCCTGCCGCAGTTTCATACGCAGCTTGCGCACGCGCTGGAGGCGAGGGGCGAGTTGCCGAGGCCCGGCATTTATTACGACGCGTTGCGGCCGCTGTGCCGGCGCATCGACATCTGGCACACGGTCTACAATCACGTGCTAGACGATGCACCGGCCATCGTCGAATGGGTCAAGGGCACGGGACTGCGCCCGTTCCTCGATCCGCTCGAAATACCCGAGCGCCGGGAATTTCTGGAGGCCTATACCGCGCGCATTGCCGCGAGCTATCTGCCTCAGTCTGACGGCAAGGTGCTGCTGCGGTTCCCGCGGATTTTTATCGTGATCGTCAAGTAGCGGCGCAGCCTCACAAATCTGACGCGATGATGTCGAATCGGAAAATCCGCTGCGGTTAAAAGCCGCTACAGCGCGCCTCGACAGAATCTGACATGTTCCTTAGCTGACAGCCGTTAGACGACCGCCAGCCGGAGCACTCCAGAGATGACCATGACGCCCGAAACCCTATTGCCGACGCGCGCCGATCTTGCGCTGCGGCCGATCCCGATGCTGATCTTCGGATCGCGCTGGTTGCAGCTTCCGCTCTATGTCGGTTTGATCGTCGCCCAGGGCGTCTACGTCATCCTGTTTCTGAAAGAACTCTGGCACCTCATCACGCACTCGTTCGATTTTACCGAGCAGCAGATCATGCTGGTAGTCCTCGGTCTGATCGACGTGGTGATGATCTCCAATCTTCTTGTGATGGTGATCGTCGGCGGTTACGAGACCTTCGTGTCGCGGCTGCATCTCAAGGGCCATCCCGACGAGCCCGAGTGGCTGAGCCATGTCAACGCTAGTGTGCTGAAGATCAAGCTCGCGATGGCGATCATCGGCATCTCCTCGATCCATCTGCTGCGCACGTTCATCGAGGCGGGCAATCTCGGCGTCGCCGGGCGCACCTCCAATTACACCGAAGCCGGCGTGATGTGGCAGACCATCATCCATGGCATGTTCATCCTCTCCGCCATCGGCATCGCCTATGTCGATCGCATTTCGAATGGGCCGGTGTTAGTGCCAGCCGGCGAAGGCGCACGGAACGGGCAAGGACACGGCAAGCATTGATGCACAGGCACTCGTCATTGCAAGGAGCGAAGCGACGAAGCAATCCAGCGCTGACTGGGCGATGGCTCCGTCTGGATTGCTTCGCTTCGCTCGCAATGACGGTCTTGTTGTTTTTTGCTCCCGCGCCAGCTCTTGCCGTCGACGCTGGATTCACGCAGTTCATCGCCTCGCTTTGGCCAGACGCGCAAAAAGCCGGTATCTCGCGCGCGACGTTCGACGCGCAGACGCGCGGGCTGGAGCCGGACTACAAGCTGCCGGACCTGCTGCTGCCCGGGCGTCCCTCGACCGGTGCGCCGTCGCAGGCCGAGTTCGTACAGGTGCCGGCGGACTACGTGAAGGAAGCGTCCATCGAACGGCTCGCCGCCGAGGGACGGCGACTGAGTGTGCAGCATCGCGCCACGCTCGCTGCCATTGAGCAACGCTTCGGCGTGCCAGGCACCATCATTCTGGCGATCTGGGGCCGCGAGACCGACTACGGCCGCTACGCGCTGCCGTATGACGGCCTGCGCGTGCTGGCGACGCAGGCTTATGTCGGGCGGCGGAAGGATCAGTACCGCGGGGAATTCATCGAGGCGCTGAAGCTGATCCAGAACGGCGACGTCACGCGCAAGGATCTGCGCACGTCATGGGGCGGTGCGACGGGACTGACGCAATTCCTGCCGTCTGAACTCTCCAAGCACGGCGTCGATTTCGACGGCGACGGCCACATCAACATCTGGACGTCGGTGCCGGATGCGCTCGCGTCCGCCGCGCAGCAGTTGAAGAACAAGGGCTGGGAGCCGGGCCTGCGCTGGGCCTATGAAGTCCGCGCGCCGGCCAATGCCGATTGCTCGCAGGGCGTGCCGGAAGTGACCAAGCCGATCTCCGAATGGCTGCGCCAGGGTTTCGTGCCGGTGCGCGGCTTGCGTCTCAGCGCCGCCGAGCAGGCGCAGGAGGCATCACTGTTGCAGCCAGAGGGAATCTACGGCCCGGCATTCCTCACGACGAAGAACTACTTCGTCATCAAGGAATACAATTTCTCCGACCTATACGTGCTGTTCGTCGGCCATCTCGCCGACCGGATGGCGGGCGGCCAGCCGTTCGCCACGCCGTGGTCGGCGTCGACGCAACTACGCAGCGCCGATGTCGAGGCGATGCAGAAGCATCTGACGCGCATTGGCCTCTACAGTTCAAAGCTCGACGGCAAGGCGGGAATGCAGACCCGTGCGGCGCTTGGCGCCTATCAGAAGCAGGCGGGGCTGAAGGTCGATTGCTGGCCGAGCGCGGACGTGCTGCGCGCGATGAGCGCGGGACGATAGAAGGCCAACACCCACAGTCGTCATCACCGGGCTTGTCCCGGTGATCCCGATGCGTTGAGCACCGTACCTCGATTGTCGGGATGGCAGGGACAAGCCTGGCCATGACAAGTGGAAAACTCAGGATGTATTCAAAACTTACCCCAAAACAAAAACCCGGCCGCGAGGCCGGGTTTTGAAACTCATGTCTCACGAAGTAATCGTGAGAAAGCGGTCAGATCAATCGCAAACCTGAACGCGGCGGACGCGCCAGGCGTAACCGTCCCAGAAGCGCTCGCGCACGAGGCGGCAGGCGGGTTCTTCGACGTACACAGGGCCGGGAGCGTAGCCATAGCCGTAAGCTGGGCGGCTGTTGGCGATCGCGGCGCCAGCGATCGCGCCGCCCAGAATGCCGAGGCCGATGGCGGCACCGTCACCGCCACCGTGACCGCCGTGATGTTGCGCCTGCGCGGCAGGCATCGCGGTTGCAAGCGAACCAGCGATCGTCGCGACCGCGAGGAACGCTGAAAGAACCTTCTTCATGTTTGTCTCTCCTCAGATCACGCCAGAGCCCGGCGCAAGGCGATTGGTCTGCAAGGGTCCAATGACGGAACTCAAGATAGCCCGATTTGGCCCCTGCTAGAAAGTACCGGCGTCATCCCCCACCGGCGATTCAGCGGGTGTCCCGGCACCAGTATAGCGGATTCTGGCGTCCGGACCTTTACAAAAAACGCCCCGGAGCGGCTTTTGCCGTCCGGAGCGTTACTTTCTTTCAAGCCGGGACGGCCAAAAAATGGCCACCCGGCGATCAGTTGTGTCAGTTACAAACCTGAACGCGGCGGACGCGCCAGCCGTAACCGTCCCAGAAGCGCTCACGCTGCCAGTAGCAGGGCGCGCCACCGTAATAGACGGGGCCGGCACCGTAATAGCCGTAGCCCGGGCCGTAGTAGCCGCCGCTGTTGGCAATTGCCGCGCCTGCGATGGCACCGCCGAGGATGCCGAGGCCGATGGCGCCGCCGCCATGACCGTGGTGATGTTGCGCCTGCGCGGCCGGCATCGTGATCGCGAGAGAGCCAGCGATCGTTGCGACCGTAAGGGACGCGAAAAGAACCTTCTTCATGGCTTCACCCTTTCGTCGTTGTGACCTCTGAGATAACGGGTCCCGACGGTGAAGGTTTCACAGGTGCGTTGAACGGGAACTGAATGGCGGGGCCGGATTTCCGCCATGATCAGGCGCGGCGCATTAAAAACGGCGCCTCGCGAATGCGAAGCGCCGCTGGAATTTTCGAGAGCCGCGCGGACAATTCGCGTGGCCGATGATCAGAACAGTGAAGCGTACTGCTGCAGGCCGGCCTTCTGCACGAGGCCCATCGCAGTGCGCTTCTGGTCCTCATCGAGGCTGGCGAACAGCGCGGACGCGGCCGGTGCAAAGCGGCGAACGGCGGCTTCGTTGACTTGCGGCTCGCGTGCGAGGACGCGCAGCGCGTTGGCGACGGCGGGCCAGTACTTGGCCTGCTCGGCGCGGAGTTTCAGCGCCGCGCGATAGCGCATGATGGCGACTTCGCTCATCGCCGACTGGAACATCGAGACCTTCTTCTGAGGCGCGGCGGTTTCGGTGCCGACGGACGCAGTGAAGTCCTGGGCGGAAGCGGGGGCACTCACGGCAATTGCCAACGTGGCAACAACAGAAGCAATCGCGATTGGCAATTTTCGCATGTCTCTCACTTCAAAATGAGTGTGGGTGATGGTGCGGGACGTACGTGCCATATGTGACCAAAATGCGATGGGTTGGGTTAACAATTCCAGAAAATGGGGCGCTACCCCTCGTTAAGGTTTAGCACGCGGATTTGTTCCGCAAAAACAATGCTATTTTTGACCCCGTAACATTCGCTCACGAAAGGTGAAGCGGGTTCCGTGGTTAATTCAGGAACCGTAAGAGCCCGATCTGCCGATAAATGCTGGATAATTCGCATGATCGCGATTCGATGCAGTTTAATTCAGTGCGCGGCATCCATCGTTTCGGCGAACAATTCGAGCGCCCGAAACGCGAAGGCACGCATGTTGCCGATGCGATTGCTGTCGCCGGTCTCAAGCGTAATGACGCGCGCGAGCGGTCCCGCAACCGCCATGCATGAATGCCCCGCAGCGTCGCCGTAGCGATTGCCGGATGGGCCAGTCGCCCCGGTTTCGCTCAGGCCCCACGTCGTGTTGAGAAGTTCGCGCGCGCGGTTCGCAAGCAGGGTGGCATAAGGCTCGGTCGCGCCGCGCATGCCGATGGCTTCCATCTCTTCCTTCGTGATGTTCACCAATGCCGCACGCGCACGCGGTGTGTAGATCACGCCGCCGCCGCGGTAGTAGGCCGATGCGCCGGGCACAGCGAGCAGCGCCGCCGAGATCAATCCGCCGGTGGAGGATTCCGCGATGGCGATGGTTTCTTTTCGCGCGATCAGGGACGCGGCGATTTTTTCCGCGAGCGGCAGCAGTTTTTCCATGGGGGACTTTCGGTGAGAAGGATCAGAGTTGTGTTTTGAAGCGGGCTTCAACCTGCTCGTGGGTCTCGGGCGTGCCCTGGCCGGTCTGTTCGTGAATGACTTCGCTGATGCTTGGCTGTGCCGAGCGCGCCACGCGCGCCTCCGGCGACCACAGCTTCGAGCGCATCAGCGCCTTACCGCAGTGGAAATAGACTTCGCGCACAGCGATATCCAGCACGGCGCGGGGCGGCTTGCCGAACTCGATCATCGTGGCCAGCAAGTCAGCATCGGCCGAGAGCTTCGCTTCGCCTCCGACCCTCAGTGTTTCATCGAGGCCCGGCACGAAGAAGATCAATTGCACATAGCCCGAACCGGTCAGCAGGTTGCGGAAGCTGTCGATGCGGTTGTTGCCGGGCCGGTCCGGCATCAAGAGGCGCGTCTCGTTTTCAATGCGGACAAAGCCGGGATTGCCGCCGCGCGGCGAGGCATCGACGGTGCCGTCGGGACCGGACGTCGCCAGCACGCAGAACGGCGACATGCCGATGAAGTTGGCGGCGTGGCGGTCGATGCGCGGCAGTTGCTTCGCGATCACGCGGTCGGAGGGTGGCGCGTAAATCGTGCCGAGGCCGTCAGGTCCGATATGCGCCACGCCGTCCTCCCGTTCTTGCGATAATGACGTTTAACCCAATCCGGTGCGTCGCGCATTGAGGCCGCGCCATCGCGCGCGGTGATCCAGTTTAGATCAATTCTAGATTTGATCGCAGAGGCTTAGCCAGTTTGGAATAGCTTAAAAGTGGCTGTTTTCCTTTTGCATCGGGGGCCTCGCTCCAATACCTGTGGGTCAACAGTCCTTACAGGTCCTCCAAGCATCCATGATTGTTTGTTCCTGCAACGTCCTGACTGACCACGACGTGCGTAACGTTGTGACCCAAGCCAAGGATTTTCCGCGCACGGCTGGGCAGGTCTACGGCTGCCTGGGCTGTAGCGCCGAATGCGGCCGTTGCGCCCGAACCATCAAGAAAATCATGGATGAAGCGCTGGGTGCCTGCGCCAAGGCTTGCTGCTCTGGATGCCCCCACAGCCAGCATGAAGCGGCGAACGAAGACCCGCAGCCGGTGCTTCTGGCCCAGGCCGCCTGCTAATAACCTCAGAAATTCAAGTTTTCGCGAGTCCGCCCCGGTTCCTCCAGCCGGGGTTGTGCTCGCGCAAAATCTGATTTAGAACGCTTCTAAATTGAGTTTGGTCCGTCCAACGACGGTTCCACCATGGAGTGCAACATGAAGGGCGATCCGAAGGTCATCGAATTCCTGAACAAGGCGCTGCGCAGCGAACTGACTGCCGTGAGCCAGTTCTGGCTTCACTACCGGATGCTGGAAAACTGGGGCCTGAAGGATCTCGCCAAGAAGTGGCGCAAGGAATCCATCGAGGAAATGGAGCACGCCGACAAGCTGATCGACCGCATCATCTTTCTTGACGGCTTCCCGAACCTGCAGGTGCTCGATCCACTGCACATCGGCCAGAACGTGAAGGAAGTTCTGGATTGCGACCTCAAGGCCGAGTATTCGGCGCGCGAGCTTTACGAGAAGGCCGCGACCCACTGCCATAGCGCGAAGGACTACGTCTCGCGCGACCTGTTCGAGAGCCTGATGAAGGACGAGGAAGGGCATATCGACTTCCTCGAAACCCAGATCGACCTCGTCAAGAAGATTGGCGTTGAGTTGTACTCGCAGAAGCACATGGGCGGCCTCGACGACGGACACTAGGCGTTCGCGACTGCGATACGCCACGCAATCAAGCCCGGACCGCATCATGCGGCTCCGGGCTTTTCATTTGATGCTCTGACTTCCGCAAGAAATGCCTTAGCTTCGCCAACAACAAGAAACATTCGGGAGAAACGCGATGATCTATGACTGGCCCGCGATCGTCGATGATTTGAATGCGCTGCTGAAGCTGCGTTCGATCCCGTTCGGCATGAAGATGTTCACGCGGCGCGAGGACATGGAAGCGATCCCGAAAATCCGCCGGCCGCAATCGGTCCACACGCTGGATCAGATCGTGGCGCAGGCGGCGCGGATCGGCTGGACGGTCGGCATCACCAGTGACGATCTGGTCGGCGCGCAGTGCCGCGCGGTTGTCGGCCTCGGTGGTGCCAAGACCGATGCCTGGCAATCCGGCCAGCACATGACCGGCGTCTGGTTCTCGACGCAGCAGGATGCGCAGGCGCATCAGGAAGCGATGCATTGCGTGCCGGACGGACAATACGATGCGCTCGCCGTCGGGCCGCTGTCGTCCGGCAAGCTCGATCCGCCCGACATCGCGCTGTTCTATGCGACGCCCGGCGCGATGATCTATTTCATCAACGGATTGCAGTGGTCCGGCTACAAGCGGTTCGACTGGAGCGTGGTCGGCGAATCCGCCTGCGCGGATTCATGGGGCCGCGCGCTGACCACGCGATTACCGAGTCTGTCGATCCCGTGTTTCGCCGAGCGCCGCTACGGCGGCGTGCTCGACGAGGAAATGCTGATGGCGACGCCGCCGGAATATCTCATCAGCGCCATCGCCGGCATGAAGGCGCTGTCGAAGAACGGCTTCCGTTATCCGTTCGCGCAATATGGTGTGCAGCAGGATGTGCGCGCCGGCATGGCGGTGAGTTATCCGGGACGGGCATGAAGGTGCTCACGATCCATCCGCCGGCACGAAGCATGTGATCTCGATGTTGCCGCGGATCGTGACGTACCACACCACTGCGCCGCCGGTGGGATTGCCGCCGGTGCGGATGATCGCCTTCTCCGGCACCATCCACCATGTGCCTTCGATCGGCACCCAGTAGCTGCCCTCGCGGACGTCGTAGTCAGTGCGGTGCCCATCCGACACGTCGCAGCACGGCACGCCGGCGGGACTACGCGCATCCTTGAACCATTTGCGGATGTGTTCGGGGACATCGCCGAATTGACCGCGATCGACTGCGAGAGCCGTCGCGGTAGACAGCGTCAGCGGAATCATCAGGGCAAGGCGAGCCGGCCACCTCATGCGATCCTCCGCGATCAGAATCGCCAAGAGTTTCGGACGGTGATCAGGAGGCGTCCAGACACAGCCGCGCGAGGCGCGAAATTCTTCCAGCACATAGTTGAGGCACGATGCATCGCAGCATCGGTTACGCCTTCGCGCCGCGTTTCTTCTTTTTCGCCTCAGGCTGCGGTGGCAGCGGGCACCCGGCGAAGGCTGCCTCGATGGCGGCAGGCGCGCCGTCGAGTTTGAAGTCCGCGGTGGTCCGTCCACCAGTGAGCGAGCGCAGCCGGACGACCAGTGTGCTCGACGCTGCAAGTTCGTTGACGAAGGTGATGACCGCCGCCCGATCTTCGATCACCACAGTCCTGTGTTCTTGAAGGAAACGCGAGGCGACATTGTCGTGGCCGGGCTTTTCGTCGAAACGATAGCCGAGGATCGAGTTGGTGTCGGTGCCAACCTTGAATGCGAAAGCGAAGCGAACCAGCGGCTGTTCGTCAAAACATGTAAGCTGCATCGATGCAACGCCGGGACGCTCGGCAAACGTATTCGAGGCATTGTCGATGACATTCGTTGCGCTCGGCACTGGGATGCCGGTGACGCGGTCGACCTGCTTCTCGATTTTCCAGTTGCCGGACGTCGTGGTTGCCGGAGTGGCGACATAAGGATCGCGCGTGGAGCACGCGCCAAGACCCGCGCTCAAGCCTGCGCACAGCAAGACGGCCATCACGGCGAACGCGACACGACGCACAACGCAATCCCCAGCCCGTCCTTATCCTGCAACCGGAGCGGGTGGCGCGCAAGCGGCTTATGCGGGGACGCCTTCCTCGACCCGGATCACGGAGGCGGCCAGACCGACGACAACCGAGAGCGCAAGACACCAGAAGCCGACATAGACATACATCACAGCGGCGACCCCGCAGCCGATCGCGAAAAAGCAGATCGCCAGCGCAAGGCGACCGAAGCGGGTCCGCACCTGCGGGCGTGTTTCGGGCTTGGCGCCGGTCATCAGATCGACGGCGTCAAGCGTAACCTGCACGGTCGAGCCGGTCATCATGGTGGACGGCGGCAGGCTGGCCATGTGCACGCGCTGCACGGCGTTCTGCATCGCCATCGCGGCGACGCCGGCAAAGCCGGTCAGCAGCGCCATCGGCGTGTTGGCGTCGGGAAACGGACCGTAGCGCACGGCGAGAAGAAAGAAGGCCAGTAGAAACGCCACCTTCACTCCGAGCAGGATTTGCATCGCGGGCAATTTGTGCGCGCGCAGCACGGTGCCGGCCAGCCGCGCCAGCGCGATGATGAGAATGAATTCGGGCAGCGCCAGGATCTTGCCGACGATGCCGTGGCTGCCATGGACCAGCGCCGCGCCCAGCGTGACGAAATTGCCGGTGACATGCGCGGTGAACAGGCCGGCGAGACCGAGGAAGCCCGCGGTGTCGACGAAGCCGCCGTTGAACGACAGCAATGCCGCGACGACGTTGGATCGGGTGATCTGTTTCATTCTATTTTCCAAACTGCGGCAATCATCCTAACGCCGACAGATAAGGCTAAGCTGGGAGTTGCTCAGATTGTTCGGATTGCTTTGGGAAAATGGGCTCAATCCCCAGAGCTTCCAAAGTTGATCCAAAGTCTTTCTTTAATGCGTCTGTGTCTCTAGCGGCGGCGTAAATTCTTTTAATGTTGAACGAATATCTTACCCGCTCTTTTTGATTTCGGGGATTTCCCATAGCTTGAGAAATTTTTGGATCAAGAGGCGTAGTGCATCGGAGAAATTGTGTTATGAGCATCGCATCTCCATGCTTTACAACTATGTTAGCCTCGAGAACCCAATGGCCATGAACTAGGGTCTGTTGGGATTCAGGATTCTCATCCGGGCTTGGGTGTGATTCAAGCTTTGGATGGACCGATTCGTTTTGACTGACGCCCAGTGGGCGAAGATGGAGCCGCTTTGTCTCGGCAAGCCGGGCGATCCTGGCCGC
>JAFVHU010000091.1 GCA_017474385.1 Afipia sp.
CGATCGAGGAGTCCGAAAAGGGCAATGCGTCGATCAACAAGCTGTTCCCGCTGATGGTGATCGGCATGCTGACGCTGCTGATGATCCAGTTGCAGAGCTTCTCGCGGCTGGTGCTGGTGTTCCTGACCGCGCCGCTCGGCATCGTCGGCGCTTCGCTGGGTCTCAACGTCGCGGGCAGTCCGTTCGGCTTCGTGGCGCTGCTCGGCCTGATCGCGCTGGCCGGCATGATCATGCGTAACTCGGTGATTCTGGTCGATCAGATCGAAACCGACGTCGAGCATGGCCTGACCCGGCGCGAGGCGATCGTCGAGGCCACGGTGCGCCGCGCGCGGCCGGTGGTGCTGACGGCGCTGGCTGCGATTCTGGCGATGATCCCGCTGTCCCGGTCGGCCTTCTGGGGGCCGATGGCCATCACCATCATGGGTGGATTGTTCGTTGCAACATTCCTGACCCTGCTGTTCCTGCCCGGCCTCTATGCGCTATGGTTCAGGAAGAGTCTGGACGAACGGGGTGAGGGCGTGGTCCCGGCGCCCGCGCAACCGGGCCAGATCCGGCACGCGCCGCCGCTGGCGACCGCTGCCGAATAATCGAACCTTGGTATGATACGGATATGACTCTGCTTCACGACAGCGATACCGATTCCGAAAAGAAGGCGTGCATTCTCGCTACGGCGGAGCGCCTGTTTCGTGATGTCGGCTATCTCAAGACCACGGTGGCCGACATTGCCAAGACGCTGAAGATGTCGCCGGCGAACATCTACCGGTTCTTCGATTCCAAGAAGTCGATCCATGAAGGCGTGGCGCGGCGGCTGATGGCCGAGGTCGAGGACGCCGCGGATGCGATCGCGGCAAAGCCCGGCTCGCCACGCGAGCGGATGCACGAACTTCTGGCCACGGTCAGCATCATGAATGCCGAACGTTTCGTCGGCGATTCAAAGATCCACGAGATGGTCGCCATCGCGATGGAAGAGAGCTGGGATGTCTGCGATGCGCATATCAAGCGCATCATGATGGCGATCGCCGCGGTGATCGCGGACGGCGCCAAAAGCGGTGCGTTCAACGTCAAGGATGTTGAACTGGCTGCCAAGTGCGTTTGCGCCGGAATGCTGCGGTTCTTCCATCCGCAGATGATCGAGCAGAGCGAGAAAAAGCCGGGGCCGAGCCTCGATCAAATGATAGACTTTATCATCGCTGGCCTTACGCTGGGCACGCCCGAACTGTCGGGCGGCGCAGCAGCAGGCAAAGCACTTCATGGCTGAATTCCACTACTACGAACCTTCGCAGGGCCACGGTCTCCGGCACGATCCCTTCAATGCTATCGTCGGCCCCCGGCCCATCGGCTGGATTTCATCGAAGGACGCCAAGGGACACGTCAATCTCGCGCCCTACAGCTTCTTCAACGCCTTCTGCTACGTGCCGCCGATCATCGGGTTTTCCTCGACCGGCTGGAAAGACAGTGTCGCCAACATCCAGGAGACCGGGGAGTTCACCTGGAATCTGGTGACCAAGCATGTCGCCGAGCAGATGAACATGACGTCGGCGAGCGTGCCGCACGAGACCGACGAGTTCACGATTTCCGGACTGACCAAAGCCCCGTCGCGCAAGGTCGATGTGCCGCGGGTCGGCGAGAGTCTTGTCTCGTTCGAGTGCAAGCTGACGCAGATGATCCAGCTTCAGGGGGTCGACGGTAAGAAGGCCGACGCCTGGGTCACCTTCGGGGAAGTCGTCGCGGTCCATATCAACAAGAGCTTGATCAGGGACGGCGTCTATCAGACCGCCGAGGCCTATCCGATCCTGCGCGCGGGGCGGATGGGCGACTATGCTCAGATCCGGCCCGACATGATGTTCGAGATGGTTCGGCCGCGGTAGCGGTATTTTGGCTCAAGTCTTGGTGAAGTTTACAGTTTTACCGATTGTTTAGGACGTTGGCGCGGAACGTTGCGCCTCCGTGCAGGTTATTGAAACGTAGGTATTTTTGGGGGCTTTCGCTTCAAACGCGGCACAACATCGAAGCCGGTTTTCAGCATTGCCGCCACCTAGTGTCCCGTATCCGACGTTTGCTTCATTTTGCGGCGCCTCCCGTGCAAACGTCGGATACGAAGGACACCAGCAAATTATGATTTCTAGTGATCCTTTGGTTCTGACTTTCGTAAAGGTGCCTGCGAAAGATGTGATACGAATGTCAGAACCGGATCACTAGAGTTGAGGCATGATCCAAACGAAATTCACTCCCGCATTTCGGGTTCATGCCCTAGCATTTCAGCCCCGTGGTTACGCTGGCCTTTCCACAAAAGGATCGTCCCATGAGCTTTTCCTTCCGCCGCGACCTCATCACCCGTCCGATCTTCGCGTGGGCGCACAAGGCGCTGCCGCCGATGTCCGACACCGAACGCGAGGCGCTTGAAGCCGGCGATGTCTGGTGGGATGCCGATCTGTTCACCGGAAATCCCGACTGGTCGAAGCTGCTGGCCTTCGCTCCGGCAAAGCTGACCGATGAAGAGACGGCCTTTCTGAACGGTCCGGTCGAACAGCTTTGCGAAATGGTCGATGAGTGGAAAGTGAACTGGGAATGGCGCGACCTGCCGCCCGAGGTCTGGGAGTTCATCAAGCGCAACAAATTCCTCGGCATGATCATCCCGAAGGAATATGGCGGGCTCGGCTTCTCGCCCTATGCGCATTCGGAAGTGGTGAGGAAAATTTCGTCGCGGTCGGTGACGGCGGCTGTCACGGTGATGGTGCCCAACTCGCTGGGGCCGGGTGAACTGTTGATGCACTTCGGCACCAAGGAGCAGCGCGACAAATGGCTGCCGGGTCTTGCTGAGGGCAGCGAGATTCCCTGCTTCGGACTGACCAGCCCGGAGGCTGGCTCCGACGCCGCGTCGATGATCGACACCGGCATCATCTGCAAGGGCACCTTCAACGGCAAGGAGACGCTGGGCCTGCGGCTGAACTGGCACAAGCGCTACATCACGCTGGGACCTGTGGCGACACTGCTTGGTCTCGCCTTCAAGGCGTATGATCCGGATCATCTGATCGGAAGCGAGGAAGAACTCGGCATCACGGTGGCGCTGATTCCGACCGACCTGCCGGGCGTCAGCATCGGCCGCCGTCATCTGCCGGCGATGCAGGTGTTCCAGAACGGTCCCAACTGGGGCAAGGACGTTTTCATTCCGATGGATTTCATCATCGGCGGACAGGAGCGCATCGGCCAGGGCTGGAAGATGCTGATGACGGCACTGGCCGCGGGCCGCGGCATCTCATTGCCGTCGCAGTCGTCCGCTGGTGCGGCGTATTGCGCGCGCGCCACCGGCGCCTACGCGCGTATCCGCGAACAATTCAAGGTCCCGATCGGAAAATTCGAGGGCATCGAGGAGCCGCTGGCGCGCATCGCCGGCACGGCCTATCAGCTCGATGCCGCGCGGCGGCTGACCTGCGCTGCGCTCAATCAGGGCATTCATCCGGCGGTGGTCTCCGGCATCATGAAGCTGCATGCCACCGAGCGCCTGCGCATCACCGTCGACGATGCGATGGATATTCACGGCGGCAAGGCCGTCATCGACGGGCCGCAGAACTACATGGGCAATCTCTACCGCTCGGTGCCGGTCGCCATCACGGTCGAAGGCGCGAACATCCTGACGCGCAACCTGATCGTGTTCGGACAAGGCTCGGTGCGCGCGCATCCCTATCTGCTCAGCGAAATGAACGCCATCGGCGACGCCGACCAGAAGAAAGGTCTGGCGGATTTCGACACCTCATTCTGGAAGCATGTCGGCCACGCCATCACCAACACTTTCCGCGCCTGGGGCCGGAGCTGGACCGGTGGAGCCTTCGCGCCTGCGCCAGATGCAGGCAAAGCGACCGGCTACTATCGCCAGCTCTCGCGCTACTCTGCCGCCTTTGCGCTGTGCTCCGACATGGCGCTGCTGACGCTGGGCGGTGCACTCAAGCGCAAGGAAATGCTGTCGGCGCGGCTCGGCGACATTCTCTCGGAACTCTATCTGCTCTCCGCAGCGTTGAAGCGCTGGGAAGACGAGGGCCGTCAGGAAGCCGATTTCGCCGCGCTCGAATGGGTGATGGCGAGCGGCATCCGCACCATCGAGAATCGGCTGGCCGAGGTGATGGCCAATATGCCGAACCGCTTCGTGGGCGTGATCCTGAAATTTCTGATTCAGCCGCTTGGCGCCAATCCGCTCGGTCCGTCGGATAAAGTTGTGCATCGCTGCGCGCAACTGATCCTTGCGCCCGGTGCGGTGCGCGACCGGCTGACTGAGGGGCTTTATCATGCCAATGACGATGGCCCGCTGGCACGGCTGGAGCGAGCGTTCCTGCTGGTCACTGCCAATGAGGCGATCGAGAAGAAAATGCATGCCGCAAAAATCCGCGACTGGAGCGAAGCTGTGAAGAAAGGCGTTATCACCGCCGACGAAGGCGCCAAGCTCAAGGCGGCGCATGATGCGGTCGCGCTGGTGATCGAGGTCGATGACTTCGCGCCGGAAGCGCTGTCGCCGATCTACAAAAAGCGGCAAGACCTTAAGGAATCAGATCTCAAACAGACCTCGCCGGACCGGGCGGCAAGCTGATGGCGCGTCCGGTTTATATTGTTGACGGCGCACGAACACCGTTCCTGAAAGCACAAGGCGGTCCGGGTCCATTCACCCCGGTCGATCTCGCAGTCCAGGCCGGGCGGCCCTTGCTGGCCCGGCAGCCTTTTGCGCCCAATGCGTTCGATCAGGTCATCCTTGGCTGCGTTAATGTCATCGCCGACGAGATGAATCCGGCGCGCGTCGCGGCGCTTCGCCTCGGCATGGGCGAGCGCATGGTGGCGTTCACCGTGCAGATCAACTGCGGTTCCGGCATGCAGTCGATCGACACCGCCTATCGCACCATCGAGGCCGGCAACGCCGACATGATTCTGGCGGGCGGCGCGGAAGCCCTGAGTTACGCACCGCTGGTGTTTCCGCAATCGGGCGTGCGCTGGTTCGCGAAATTTGCGTCCGCGAAGGATTCGCTGTCGAAGGTGGCGGCGTTCCTGAAAGTACGGCCGTCGGACTTCAAGCCGATCATCGGGCTGGAGCGCGGGCTGACCGATCCGATCACCGACCTCAACATGGGACAAACCGCGGAAGTCGTCGCGCATCTGATGGGTGTGACGCGCGAGCAGGCCGATGCCTACGCGGTGGAAAGTCACCGGCGGCTGGCGAATGCGCAGGAGCAGGGCTTCCTGAAAGGCGAGGTCGAGACTTCGTTCGCGCGCGACGGCAAGTTCTACGATCACGATGACGGCGTCCGGCCGGATTCGTCGATGGATAAACTTGCAAGACTCAAGCCCGCCTTTGAGCGGCCGTGGGGCCAGGTGACGCCGGGCAATTCGTCGCAAATCACCGACGGCGCATGCTGGACCATTCTGGCATCCGAAAACGCTGTCAACAAATACGGCCTCAAGCCGAAAGCGATCATCATCGACAGCCAGTGGGCGGGGCTCGATCCGAGCATCATGGGTTTCGGCCCGGTGCTGTCGTCCGCCGAACTCATGAAGCGCAACAAGCTTAAATTACAGGACATCGAGACATGGGAAATCAACGAGGCGTTTGCCTCCCAGGTGTTGGCGTGTCTCGCCGCGTGGAACGACGACAAGTTCTGCCGCGAGGTGCTTGGTCTGGACGGCGCGGCGGGCGAGATCGACCGCGCGAAGCTTAATGTCGACGGCGGCGCGATCAGCCTGGGCCATCCGGTCGGCACCAGCGGCAATCGCATCGTGCTGCATCTTGTGAATGCGATGAAGCGGCTCGGCACCCGGCGCGGCATCGCCACCGAATGCATCGGCGGCGGCCTCGGCGGCGCGATGCTGATCGAGACAGTGTAAGGGAACGGACATGGACTCACGCATCATGGATGTTCTCAAAGACCGCGTCCTTGAACTCGGGCCGGACCCGGCCGCGGGGCCATACAAGAATTTCAAGCTGACGCGCGACGGCGACGGCATCGCCTGGCTGCTGTTCGACCGCGAGGGCACCAGCGCCAACACGCTCTCCGCGAGCGTTCTGGAGGAATTCGAGACCGTCATCGCCGCGCTGGAGCAGGATCGGCCTGCCGGCATTGTCGTTCGCTCCGCGAAGCCGTCGGGCTTTATCGCGGGCGCCGACGTCAACGAATTTCGCGGCGTGACCGATCCGCGCGAGGTCGAAACGCAAATGGCGCGCGCACATGCGGTTATCGATCGGCTGGAAGCGCTGAAGGTTCCAAGCGTTGCGGTGATCCATGGCTTCTGTCTCGGCGGCGGGCTGGAAGTGGCGCTGGCGTGCAACACGCGCATCGCCATCGACAATGCGCGCTTCGGATTTCCCGAGGTGATGCTCGGCCTGCATCCGGGCTTAGGGGGTACTGCACGCTTCACGCATCTCGTCAGCCCGCTTGAAGCCATGACGATGATGCTGACCGGCAAGACCATCGACGCGCGCAAGGCGAAGTCGCTGGGCCTGGTGGATGCCGTGACGCAGGAGCGTCACGTGCGCAATGCCGTAAAGGACGCAATTTTCGGCCGGCTGCGGCCGCACAAGCAGGGCCTGCTTGCGCAGGCGATGAATCTCGGCCCGGTGCGCGGCCTTCTTGCCAACCGTATGCGCGGCGAGGCGGCGAAGACTGCACCAAAAGTACATTATCCCGCGCCTTACGCACTGATTGATCTGTGGGAACAGCACGGCGGCGACCGGAAGGCGATGCTGGCGGCCGAGCAGGTTTCGTTCGCCAATCTGATGGTGACGCCGACTGCGCAGAACCTGATCCGCGTGTTCTTCCTGCGCGAGCAGATGAAGAAACTCGCCGATGGTCGCAACACCGTGAAGCATGTTCACGTGATCGGCGCGGGCGCGATGGGCGGCGACATCGCCGCATGGTGTGCCTATCAAGGTCTGCGCGTGACATTAGCTGACATGAAGGCCGAGCCGATTGCCGGAGCGATCAAGCGGGCGGCAGAGCTGTTCGGCAAGATCATCCGCAAGAAGACCGACCTGCGCGATGCGCTCGACCGGTTGATGCCGGATATGACCGGGGAGGGCGTGCGCAACGCCGATCTGATCATCGAGGTGGTGCCGGAAAAACTCGAGCTGAAGCAGAAGGTCTATGCCGGGCTCGAGCCGGTCATGAAACCCGGCGCGATCCTTGCCACCAACACCTCCAGCATTCCGTTGCAGGATCTGCGCACCACGCTGAAGCATCCCGAGCGGCTGCTGGGCCTGCATTTCTTCAACCCGGTGTCGCGCCTTCAGCTTGTCGAAGTGGTGAGCCACGACACCGTCGATCCCCACGCATTGGCGACAGCTTTGAAGTTTGTCGGCGCCATCGATCGTCTGCCGCTGCCGGTGAAGAGTTCGCCGGGCTTCCTCGTCAACCGCGCACTGACGCCGTACATGCTGGAAGCGATGGTGATGCACGACGAGAAGGTCGACAAGGCGGTCATCGATGCCGCAGCCGAGAAGTTCGGCATGCCGATGGGGCCCATTGAGCTGGCCGATCAGGTCGGGCTCGATATCTGTCTCGCGGTCGGCGATATGCTGCGCTCGAAGTTCGGCGAAAAAGCATTGCCCGCCGCGCCGGACTGGCTGCGCGAAAAGGTGAAGAAGGGCGAACTTGGCCGCAAGACCGGCAAGGGCTTCTACGAGTGGAAGGACGGCAAGGCGGTGAAGATACCATCGCCCATTCAGCCTACCGAGGAGATGATCGACCGCCTTATTCTGCCGATGTCGAACGTGTGCGTCGCCTGTCTGCGCGAAGGCATTGTCGAGAACGGCGATGTGGTGGACGGCGCGATGATCTTCGGCACCGGCTACGCGCCGTTCCGCGGCGGTCCGCTGAATTATGCTCGCACCCGCGGCACTGCGGACGTCGTCGCAGCATTGAAGATGCTCGAAGCGAAATTCGGCGAGCGCTTTAAACCGGATGCTGGGTGGGATACGTTCGCCTGAGACATATTTTCGTTCGGCTTTATTTGACGGATTTCATCGATGGCAAATACGCCCGTTCACGCCGCGCCCGCGCCCACCGCACCAGAGGGTGAACTCTCCATCCGCACGCTTGCGATGCCGGCTGACACCAACCAGAACGGCGACATCTTCGGTGGCTGGCTGCTGAGCCAGATGGATCTGGCCGGCAGCATCTTTGCCTACAAGACGACGCAAAGCCGTAACGTGACGGTGGCGATCGATGCGATGACATTTCGCAAGCCGGTCTATGTCGGCGATGTGGTGTCGGTATACGCGACGACTGTACGCGTCGGCCGCACCTCGATCACGGTGCATGTCGCAGCGTGGGTGCAGCGGCGCAATGAATCGGAACTGATTCTGGTGACCGACGGGAACTACACCTATGTCGCGGTGGACGATAATGGTCATCCACAGATGATTGGTCAGGGTTCGCCGTCCGTCAGCGCCTGACCAAACGATTCTTCCTCAACGCGTTAGGTAATTTTTCGCAACTATGACGGTTGCACGAATTTGTTCGTCCGCTTTTGTGGCATTGCACGGAACCGGCATTGCTATTTTGTCGCGGCATGGCTGACGATCTTCCGGCCTGTGGATTCCAGTTATAAAACTGTCGCGCGAAGCGCCTACAGGTTCGGCGGCCTGCACACGCCGGAGTCACTGGAACGTTCGCTTTTGAGTCATTTCGGGTTGAATACAGGCACTCTGCTGTTGGCCCGGGATGTGCATACTGGATTGATATGAGTCGGGAAGAGACGGTGTGTTGAGGGCTTCAAAAGGCTGAAACTTTTTCAGCCCTTCGGAGTTAGTGCGCGTGAAGAAACCCTAAGGGACGGGGCACGGGATAAAAACATGTCGGACACCTACATCATCGAAGTCAGTTCGGAAGCCGCAGGTATCGTTGTTCGCGAGAAGTCAGGTTTTCGTTTTTTCGCGGCAGTGCATAAGTTCAATCCGCTCGACGGCCGCGTGTTCAAGAACGCGCGCGAGGCCGAACGCGCCGCCACGCGGTTCCTCGCCGGGCAACTGGACCCGCTTCCCGCATAAACTCTCCCCAAACGAAAGAAGGCCGGAATGCGATCCGGCCTTCTTGATTCCTGGATATTCGCGACAGCGCTATTCCGCCGCGGCCTGACGGCCGAGCGCCGGATAATCGGTGTAGCCCTTTGCGCCGCCGCCATAGAACGTCGCCTTGTCGAAATCGTTCAGCGGCGCGCCGAGCTTCAGCCGCTCGACGAGGTCCGGATTCGAAATGAACGGCTTGCCGAACGCGATCAGGTCGGCCTTGTTTCTGTCCAGCACTTCGGTGGCCAGCTTGAAGTCATAGCCGTTGTTGGCGATGTAGGCGCCGTTGAAGCGCTTGCGCAGGCTGTCATAGTCGAACGGTGCGATGTCGCGCGGACCGCCGGTCGCGCCTTCGATGACATGGATGTAGATGAGCTTCAGCGCATTGAGTTGATCGACGATGTGATCGAACAGCGGCTGCGGGTTGCTGTCGGAAATGTCGTTGGCGGTCGTCACCGGCGAGATGCGGATGCCGGTGCGCTCGGCGCCGGCTTCAGCTGCAACGGCTTTTGAAACTTCCAGCATCAGCCGTGCGCGGTTCTCGATGGAGCCGCCGTAGGCGTCGGTGCGCTTGTTGGCGCCGTCCTTCGCGAACTGGTCGAGCAGGTAGCCGTTTGCGCCATGAATTTCGACGCCGTCAAAACCGGCTGCGAGCGCGTTGGCGGAGGCGCGCTTGAAGCTGTCGATGATGCCGGGAATTTCACTCAGTTCCAGCGCACGAGGCTCGGACACGTCGGCGAAGGTGCCGCCGACGAAGGTCTTGCCGTTGGCGCGGACCGCGGAGGGCCCGACCGGTGCGCCGCCGTTCTCCTGCAACGTGGTGTGAGAAATACGTCCGACATGCCAGAGCTGGATGTAGATGTGGCCGCCGCGCTCATGAACGCGATCGGTGACCTTGCGCCAGCCTGCGACCTGTTCCTTCGAATAGATGCCGGGCGTGTCCTGATAGCCCTGACCCTGCTGCGAGACCTGGCTCGCTTCGGTCACCAGCAGTCCGGCCGAGGCGCGCTGTCCGTAGTATTCGATAGCGAGGGGATTGGGTACGAAGCCTGCGAGCGCGCGGTTGCGCGTCAACGGAGCCATGACGGCGCGATTGGTGAGCGTGACGGCGCCGAGCTTGTAGGGATCGAAGAGTTTGGAAGCGGACATGGCTGCTCTTTCCTGAGGACGAGTTCAATGCAGATGCATGTAAGTATCGCGCTGCTGGAAACGCAAGTCACAGCCGATTGAAAAGTGCGGATTCAGCCGCAGCGAATGGCAGACATGTGTTCGCCATCAGAAACAGCGTTTTCCGCGATGCTGAAGAAGATTTCATTCAAACACGAAGCGAAGACGGCATAAGCCATCTCCTGTCTTCGATGTTTCCAGCACAAATCTGCCGTGCGCTTCGGCCCGTGCAACTTATGCCACGCCGAGGAAGTCTCGTTTGCCGAGCTCGACGCCCTTGTGACGCAAAATGTCGTAGGCCGTGGTGCAATGGAAAAAGAACTGCGGCATCGCCGAGTGGTTGAGAAATTGCTGGCCGGTGAGCGTCATGGTCTTGCCGGGACCGACCGGAAACGTGATCTCGCGCGTTTCGGCGCCTTCGTATTTGGCGGGTGGCAGCGCCTCGATGTTCGCCAGAACTTTTTTGATCCGCGTCTGCAATTCCGCGAAAGTGGTTTCGGTGTCGGCCATCACCGGCAGTTCGGTCTGCGTGAATCGCGCGCAGGCCTTGCCGGAGAAATCGCACGCAAGCTGAACCTGTTTCGTCAACGGATACATTGTCGGGTGCAGCCGCGCCTCGAGCAGGTCGCCTGGCGCGATCTTGTTTGTGGCGGCGTGGGCCTCGGCTTTGGTGAGAATGGCGGAAAGCGCATTCAATGTGCGAATG
Organism: Afipia sp.; assembly: GCA_017474385.1. Classification (GTDB taxonomy): domain Bacteria; phylum Pseudomonadota; class Alphaproteobacteria; order Rhizobiales; family Xanthobacteraceae; genus Afipia. The sequence continues at coordinate 10,914 of JAFVHU010000091.1, forward strand.
AACACCGGAGCTGAACCATCGTAGAATGTCATGAGCGACCTTTCAGGGAAAAATCTTGCCGCGAAACAGGCTCGCCCGATGTAGATGTTCTCCGTCAGCTTGCAAGGCGCGGGCAGGCAGGAAAATCAGCCGGGCCCGCCACGCATCCGCGCCAGCAATTCGGCGGTCGGCCACGAATCGGCTGGCAGGCCGTATTTCATCTGCATGGTCTTGATCGCGATGCGGCTTTGCTGACCGAGGATGCCGTCGATCTTGCCGACATTGTAACCCTGCCGCGCCAGCAGTTGTTGCAATTCCTTGATCTCGTTGAACGGCAATTGCGCAACCGGCGTTGCGGGTTTTCGCATTGGACCCGCGCCCGCAATGCGGGTCGCGAGATAGCCCGCGGTGGTCGAATAGATCAGCGAGTTATTCCATTCGGTGTAAGCGGCGAAATTCGGATAAGCGAGAAACGCGGGTCCGGTGCGGCCCATCGGCAGCAGCACGGAAGCGGGCAGTTCGTCCTTCGGCAATGGACGCCCGTCGGCATAGGTCACGCCCCATGCCGCCCACTTCGAGCGCGGATGCTTGATGGTGAGGTCGGCCTGATCCCAAGGAAAACGAGACTCAAGATTCGCGGGCACGCGGATTTCCTGCAGCCACGGCTCGCCGCGCCGCCATTTCAATCCGTTCGCGTTGTAGTTCGCCGTCGAGCCGATTACGTCAGGCGCGCTGCGCAGCATATTGCGATGGCCGTCGCCGTCGTAGTCCACGGCGTAATCGAAGTAATGGCGCGGCAGAAATTGCGTCTGGCCGAGTTCGCCGGCCCATGAGCCGATCATCTCGTTCGGCGAAAGATCGCCGCGGTCGATGATCTTCAGCGCGGCGATGGTTTCCTGCCGGAACATCTCGGAGCGGCGGCAATCATAGGCCAGCGAGACCAGCGAGCGCAGCGTCGGCAGCTTGCCTTGGACAGCGCCAAAGTCGCTCTCCAGCGCCCAGAACGCCGTGATGACCGCAGGCGGCACGCCGTATTCCTTCTCGGCGCGCGCAAAGGCCTGCGCGTAGGTCTGGATCAGTTGCTGTCCTTTGACCCTGCGGCCTTCGGACGCCATGCGCCCGGAGAATTCCGTGAAGATCTGGCCGAAGACACGTTGGCCGCGGTCGCGGTTGACGATGCCCTGGTCGTACACCATGCCGGGGGAAGCGGCAGCGATCGCACGCTGCGAGACCCCGGCTGCGACCGCGTCCTGTTTCAACTGGGCAAGAAACTGATCGAAGCTCTGGCCGCCATGGCAGCGTGCACCGCTCTGGGCGAGGGCGGGGGAGGCGATGAGTGATACCGCAATTGCAATCGTAGCTAGCGGGCCCGTCGTAGGTAATAACCGTAGAATGCCAAACACATCGTGTCTCCCGCAAATGTCATGGCCGGGCTTGACCCGGCCATCCATCAAATCAAACATGCGTAACTCTTGTTTGGATGGGGCGCCGGGTCAAGTCCGGCAACAAGACAGCGGTGAAATTCAATGCGGGGCGAAAATTCTGTTCTGGTCTTTTGGCTATTCGCGGCGCTCGCAATTGCAGCATGGATTGCTTGGAATAGAGCTTCGGCAGCGAGTAAGGAGAAATCAGAGCATTCTAAATCACGCGCTGAGCTTAGTGCTCTACGACGCGAGCAATTGGAGCTTCAACAAAAATACAGTCGAGAACTTGCAGAATATCGTAGTTCATCGAATGCGATCATCGCTAAAAAGGATTTTCTTGTTGAGGGGCTAACTAAGATTATCGAGCAACGAAAGTCGCAATTTCCTTGGCTTGCCTCTGCTTTCGCCGACTTGGGCTTGCTTGTGGCAATGCGTGATGCGGATCATTTAGAGAGAAAGAAGCATCCTGCGAAGAAAGCGGCAGACGAGGTTAGAGAGTACGGGAGAAAGAAAAGGCAGGCCGAGCGAGAGTTGCGTATTTTGCGATATCGCGCTGAGTATTACGAAAAATTGTTTCCTTGGATTTCTAACTATGTGGGAGACGATGTGCCGGACTCGGCTGTCGATGTCAGCGGCTATGAGCAGGGCGATCAAGATGATCCTGCGCGAAGCTGGCTTAGCGAAGCTGAGTATACAAAATTACCCAATGTAGAAAAATATCAGAAGGCGCTCGAAAATTGGACGAGGAGAAAGAAATCGAATTGGGAAATAGGAAGGGATTATGAGCGATACGTGGGTTATCTGTACGAAACTCAAGGTTATGAAGTTCAATTTACCGGAGCAATCGACGGCTTCGCGGACATGGGACGTGACGTGATTGCCCGACGCGGCTCTCAGTTGGTGATTGTTCAATGCAAGTATTGGGCATCTCATAAAGAGATTCACGAGAAACATATATTTCAGTTATTCGGATCGTCGCTGGAGTATGCTTTTCGCTTCAACGCACTAAAAATTGATGGAGTAAAGTCTCTCTTTGATAATCCAAGCCAAAAGATTGGGCTTAATCCTGTTTTGTATACGTCGACAAAACTATCAGGCGTTGCGAAGGAAGTGGCCAGAAAATTGAATGTTCAGTTTCACGAACTTGCCCGCATCTCCGATTATCCACTAATCAAATGCAACGTGTCGGAACGTAACAGAGAAAGAATTTATCATTTGCCGTTTGATCAACAATACGACCGTGTGAAGATCTCCCGGACGCCGGAGATGTATGCTTACACTGTCGCCGAAGCTGAAAAGGCCGGATTTCGCCGCGCATGGAGGTGGCAGGGCTCTTAATAGTTGTCGCGCGTTACTGAACGATAACGACGATATCGTTACTTATTTTGGTAGAGAATCCGCGGTAGCGCTGTCGGCAGACTGCAGTGATCTCAACAGACCGCGCACGTCTCATTCGCATTCCACATCCGCACACAAAAATGCCCGGCTTGAGGCCGGGCATTTTGTTTTTGTGATTGTGTCGAGCCGTTCGTTAGCCGAACTGGTTCATTGTGTTGTGAGCGCCACCGGCCTTGAGGGCCGCTTCGCCAGCGAAGTATTCCTTGTGGTCGTCGCCGATGTCGGAGCCGGCCATGTTCTGGTGCTTCGCGCAGGCGATACCCTGGCGGATTTCAGCACGCTGAACGTTCTTCACGTAGCCGAGCATGCCCTGGTCGCCGAAGTATTCCTTCGAGAGGTTATCGGTCGACAGCGCTGCCGTGTGATAGGTCGGCAACGTGATCAGGTGGTGGAAGATGCCGGCACGCTTCGCCGAATCCGCCTGGAAGGTGCGGATGAGCTGGTCGGCTTCGATCGCCAGCGGCGTCTCGTCATACTCCACCTTCATCAGCTCGGCGCGGTTGTACTTGCTGACATCCTTACCGGCGGCCTTCCACTCGTCGAACACCTGCCAGCGGAAGTTCAGCGTCCAGTTGAACGACGGCGAGTTGTTGTAGGCCAGCTTCGCGTTCGGGATCACCTCGCGGACGCGATCGACCATTTCGGCGATCTGCGCGATGTTCGGCCGCTCGGTTTCGATCCACAGCAGGTCAGCACCGTTCTGCAGCGACGTGATGCTGTCGAGGACGCAGCGGTCGACGCCCGTGCCAGCGCGGAACTGATACAGATTGCTCGGCAGGCGCTTCGGACGCAGCAGCTTGCCGTTGCGGCTGATGATGACATCGCCGTTGCCGATCTTGGATGCGTCAACTTCGTCGCAGTCGAGGAAGCTATTGTACTGGTCGCCGAGGTCGCCCGGCTTGTGGCTGACAGCGATCTGCTGCGTGAGGCCGGCGCCGAGCGAGTCGGTGCGGGTCACGATGATGCCGTTGTCCACGCCCATTTCGAGGAACGCGTGGCGGCATGCACGGATCTTCGCGAGGAAAACCTCGTGCGGCACGGTCACCTTGCCGTCCTGATGGCCGCACTGCTTTTCGTCGGACACCTGGTTTTCGATCTGCAGGGCGCAGGCGCCTGCTTCGATCATCTTCTTGGCGAGCAGATAGGTTGCCTCGGCATTGCCGAAACCAGCGTCGATGTCGGCGATCACCGGCACGACGTGGGTCTGGAAGTTGTCGATCTTCGCGATCAACGCGGTTTCCTTGGCCTTGTCGCCGGCCTTACGCGCGGCGTCGAGTTCACGGAAGATATCGTTGAGTTCGCGCGAGTCGGCCTGACGCAGGAAGGTGTAAAGCTCTTCGATCAGCGCCGGCACCGAGGTCTTCTCGTGCATCGACTGATCCGGCAGCGGTCCGAATTCGGAGCGCAGCGCCGCGATCATCCAGCCCGACAGGTAGAGGTAACGGCGATCGGTCTTGCCGCCGAAGTGCTTCTTGATCGAGATCAGCTTCTGCTGGGCGATGAAGCCGTGCCAGCAACCCAGCGACTGGGTGTACTTGGTGGGATCGGCGTCATACGCAGCCATGTCTGCGCGCATCACGTCCGCGGTGTAGCGGGCGACGTCGAGGCCGGTCTTGAAACGATTCTGCAGGCGCATGCGGGCGACCGCTTCGGCGGTCACGCCGTTCCAGGCCGGCTGCTCCTTGAGGAGGGCCTCAGCCGCAGTGATCTCGGCCTGGTAAGAAGACGGGCCCTGAATTTGGTCGGTGATTCCGCGCGTTTGGTAATTCATGGTTGTGATCCCCTGTGAAGTTGCCCCTGTTTCAACGCATCACGCGATCAATCGCTAGGGGTTTCGAAGATAGCTTGTCAGACTTTACAAACTTTAATTGTAATGCTGTAATTACTTTACAATTTGGTGAGTTTGGCAAGGCGGCCGCCTATGGCGACATCGACAATTCGCTCGGTTTTTATGGGTCCGCGGCTGCGGCGGCTGCGGCGCGACCTCGGGCTGACCCAGGCCGATATGGCGGCCGATCTGGATATTTCCGCGCCTTACGTGGCGCTTCTGGAGCGCAATCAGCGGCCGGTGACGGCCGATATGCTGCTGCGTCTGGCCCGCACCTACAAGATCGATCTGGCCGATCTCGCGGGCGACGGCGGCGCCGATCATACGGCGCGAATGCAGGCGGTTCTGAAAGAGCCGATGTTTGCCGACATCGACATTCCCTCGCTTGAAATCAGCGATATCGCAATCGGCTATCCGGGATTGGCGGAGGCGTTCCTGCGGCTTTACACGGCCTACCGCGAAGAACAACTCGCACTGGCGGATCGCAGAAGTCCCGGTTTGTCAGGGACTGCATCGCGCTCAGGCCGGGATAGTCTGGACGTCAACGATCCGGTTGCAGAAGTCCGGCGGTTTCTGGCCGCGCGGCGGAATAACTTCGCCGATCTCGATGATGCGGCCGAGCGCATTTTGCACGGCCATGCGGATCAGGGCTGGTTTATCGAACGGCTGAGCAGTCGGCATAATCTTCGCGTTCGCCACCTGCCGCCCGATGTCATGCTCGGCGCTGTGAGACGGCTGGATCGTCACCGCAAGGAAATCCTGTTTGACGACTCGCTCGACACCGCGAGCTTCAATTTCCAGTTGGCCCAGCAGCTTGCCTATCTCGAATTTCAGGATGAGATCGGAACGGCGCTGAAAGCCGGCCAGTTCACCAGCAAGAGCGCCGAATTGCTGGCGCATCGCTCGCTTGCAAGTTACGCCGCCGCGGCGCTGATCATGCCGTATTCTGCATTCGTGAAAGCCGCGGAGACGCGCCGTTACGATGTTGAAGCGCTGGCGCGTCAGTTCGGAACCAGCTTCGAACAGACCGCGCATCGCATCACGACATTGCAGCGGCCGGGCTCGGAAAAGGTTCCGTTCTTTTTGATCCGCGTCGATCCGGCAGGCAACATTTCCAAACTGCTCGACGGCGCTGGCTTTCCCTTCGCTAAGCACGGCGGCGCTTGTCCGCTGTGGTCTGTTCACGGGGTTTTCAAAACGCCGCGCCAGATCGTGACGCAGTGGCTGGAATTGCCTGACGGTCAGCGATTTTTCTCGATTGCCCGTACGGTCACCGCCGGTGGCGGCTCGTTCGGCGCTGTGCGCGTGGAGCGTGCAATTGCGATCGGATGTGCTGCCGAGCATGCCGAAAAGCTGATTTATACCAGCGATGAATCCGGGCCGCGTGCCGATGCGCCGACGCCGATTGGCGTTGCATGCCGCGTCTGCCATCGTCCGACATGTGCCGCGCGATCCGAGCTTCCGATCGGCCGTGAACTGCTTCCCGACGATTACCGGCGGCTCAGCGTTCCGTTCGGGTTCTCATCTGACTGAGAGTTTGTGAGGCGGTGCTGGTATTTTGAATCCGAAGTTCGCCTTATTTTGCAGCGCCTTCTGTAGCGATGATGCGGACTTGCGAACCGCCACGCTGGATTATTGCAAAATTTTCATTACAAACGGCGTCAACGTGACTAGATAGTGTTCAGGATCAAGACAGGACGAGGGCGCGAGCGGCTGCCGAGCATGACGGAAAGTGTATCGATTTTCCGAAAAGATCATGCTCATAGAACGGTCGATTGCGCTTCAGGCTAACCAACGGAGACTCACATGAGCGGCGGCAGCAATTTCTGGGTGATTGGCGGCGAGTTTGGCTCGATGAACTTCCACAAGCTGGTGGAAGGATCGGCCCAGGTCCAGGGGCCGTTCAAGACCCGCAAGGAAGCTGAGGATGCATGGCGCGCGGTTTCGGAAGAAAACCGTCATCGCGCGGGCGTTCGCTTTTCCATCGTGGAAGAACCGAACCGCTCGGGCTCCTGACAACAACTGCTGACAACTCCCGGGCGGGGTTCGTCGCCCGCCCCAATTTACGGCCCTGTTCCGCTTCCGGACAGGGCCGTTTTTTTCATTTTGGGACATGAACAACCCCGCGAAACGACACACGAAAAAGGGCCGAGGCCTTGGCGGGGGAACAGGGTTACTGATAGATTAAGGGTGTTGAAATAAACCTATCGAACCCGAGGTTTTTCAGGTCATGGCGGAACAGAGCGTCCCGAACGATTCGGCAGGCAAACTGAACCCGTTTCGGCTGCGCGACGCCTTGCGGAAAGCCCGGATTGAGGCCGCCGACCGCACCAGCGTGGTGGTCGATCTGCGCGACGCCGAAGTCGCCCGGCTCGAAATTCTCAACGACGCGCTCGATTCGCTGTTCTCCGAAATTCCCGCAGGGGTCGATCTGTTCGACCGCGGCATCAGCCAGGGCGACACGCCGCGGCTGTGGATCGACGCCGTCGCGCATATCGCGATGGGCCGCGACAAGCGCATCTACCGCTTCGTGCAGGACACCCGCTTTGGCCGCATCGTGATCGCTGAATCGCACGACATTCCTGTGATGGTCGATGCGGTCACCGACTATATCGCGCGCCGTATGATCGAACGCGAACATGCCATGGTGGTGACGCCGGCTCCTGCACCGCCCGCTGCCGCCGTCGCAGTTCCTGTGAAACGCCGCAGCGCTGTCTGGACCTTCGCGTTCGGCTTCGCCGCCGGTCTCGCCGCGCTGTTCGGCTTCGCGCTGGTGATGGCGCTGCGGGGGATTTAACTTCCGTCCGTCGCCCTTCGAGGCCTTCGCTTCGCTCCGGCACCTCAGGGTGACGGAAAGAAAGGAAACGTCATCCTGAGGTGCGAGCTCTTGCGAGCCTCGAAGGATGACGACGAATCTCTAGATCAATCGCTCGTCCTTGATCTCGCCGAGCATCATGCCGTTGGCGAATCCGCGGACGCGATGATCGCAGCGCCACGTATCGCCCGCACGTTCGATTGAAAAAAGATTGTAGGCGGCGGGGTGATTGTGCCCGTGCGCCATGGCGGAGGCGGACGGTACGCCGATCGCGGGAATGCGTCCGCGCGGGCCGTTGAGCCAGACCGTGGCATGGCGATGATCATGGCCGTGCAGCACGAGTTCGACGCCGTGGCGTGCGACCAGATCCAGCAGTTCATCGGAATCGCGCAGCCGCGCCGCCCAGCGGCCCGGTGTTGTCACCGGCGGATGATGGATCAGCAGCACGCGAAACAGCTTCTCGGAGGCAAGCTGCGGCAGCAGCTTCTCGAGATCGCTGCGCTGTTGCTGTCCGAGCCGCCCCGTCGCCATGAAGGGCGCTGTGGGAACAGCGGTAGACATGCCGATCAGTGCCAGCGGCCCGCGCCGCCGCAAATAGGGGAATGTCGCGTCGCTGTTCGCCGCGGCGCCGTCGCCGCGAAAGTAGTCCGCCCACACTTGCGGAAAATGGTCGCGGATGCCGCGTACATAGGCGTCGTGATTGCCCGGCACCAGCGACACATCCTCCGGCGTGCCGACGCTCTCCAGCCATCTGCGGGCCTCGGCAAATTCCAGCGGCAGCGCGATGTTGACGAGATCGCCGGTGACGGCGATGTGATCGGGTTGCTGCGCATGCATGTCGGCGACGAGTTCGCCGAGCACTTCGCGGCGGTGGACCATGTGCCGCTTGCGCTGCCAGTTGAGATAGCCGATCGCACGCTTGCCCGCGAGTTCGCGCAGGCGTGGCCGCGGCATCGGGCCGAGATGCGGATCGGATAGGTGGGCCAGCACGAACGACGTCATGAACTTCTGTTACATGCGTTATCTCGAAATGTCATGATATTCAAAATGCTGCACATCGTCATGCCCGGGCTTGACCCGGGCATCCACGTCTTTCTTGATGGTCAGTAAGAACGTGGATGGCCGGAATAAATCCGGCCATGACGCCGTCCTGGATTTCGGAACTGATTTTGACGAATGACAGCCCGAACTTTCGCCTGAAATTCGAGCCTTTGATCCGGCGCGTCTTTCATTTCTATTCGCGGTTTGCCCGAGGCATGACGCTCGGCGTGCGCGCGGTCGTGCTCGATGGCGAGAACCGCGTGTTCCTGGTCAAGCACAGCTATGTTTCCGGCTGGCATCTGCCGGGCGGGGGCGTCGAGACCGGGGAGACCTTTCTGAGTTCGCTGAAACGCGAACTGATCGAGGAGGGACGGATCGAGATGACCGGCGAGCCGCTGCTGCATGGCCTGTTTTTCAACCGCCGGGTGTCGCCGCGCGACCATGTCGCGGTCTATGTCGTGCGCCAGTACCGGCAGGACCGGATGCCGGAGCCGAACCACGAAATCGTGGCCTGCGGTTTCTTCGGCGTTGCGGATTTGCCGTCCGACACCACCCGCGGGACGCGGGCGCGGATCGCGGAAGTGCTGGATAACCGGCCTTTGACCGAGGACTGGATTTAAATGCTCTGAATGTCATTGCCGGGCATAGCCGTCCGAAGAACGGCGTCGCTTCCGCTCGCCTATGACCCGGCAATCCATCTTTCTGGCAGGCTTTTCTGGATGGATGCGCGGGTCAAGCCCGCGCATGACGTTCAGTAATGTGGACCCCGGTCGCGCCAGATGCTAATTCGCGGTCCATCATGTCCGATCTTTCCCTGACCATACTGGCCGAAACCCCGGGCGACGAGCAGGCCATCGAGCGCCTGCACGAGCGCACGTTCGGGCCGGGCCGCTACGTGCTCAGCGCCTATCGTCTGCGCGAGCATGTCGATCATCTGCTCGATTTGTCGTTCACCGCGCGGATCGGCACGCTGATGGTCGGCTCGGTGCGGCAACTGCCGATCTGCATTGGCAACACGCCGGCGCTGCTGCTTGGGCCGCTCACCGTGGAGCCGCCGTTCCGCGATCGCGGGGTGGGGCGGGCGCTGCTCGACCGCGCGTTGAAGGATGCAAAGGCCAAGGGACACCGGCTGGTGCTGCTGGTCGGTGACGAGCCCTATTATAGCCGCGTTGGGTTCAAGCGGATTCCGAAGGGGCAGGCGACAATGCCGGGACCGGTCGATCACGCGCGGCTGCTGGTGCACGAACTCGTCGAGGGCGCATTTGAAGGCGTCAGCGGCGCCGTCCGCCCGGACTGGACGTTTGTTCGGGCGCTATAGCAGCAAGGATATTTTCTGTTTTCACCTCTCCCCGTTTTACGGGGAGAGGTCGGATTGCGAAGCAATCCGGGTGAGGGGCTGGGCATCGCGCTGTGCGGCGGGATTGCCCCTCACCCCAACCCTTTCCCCGCAAGCGGGGAGAGGGAGAAGCAACGCTTCGCGCTCATCAATGACGCATCTCAGTACTTCACATTCGCGAACATGCGCACGCCGATGCCCGGCAGCAGGACCTGGTCCTTGCTGTAGGACACGGAGTTGCGGATGTCCTCGTTGAGCAGGTTGTCGCCGACAACGCCGAACGTGAATTCCTTCGCGCCCCACCAGTCGCTCTTGGCGAGCTTCGAGGTGTAGCTCAGTTCGGCTCGAAGGCGATTGTAGCCCGGCGTCGAGGTCTCGATGCCGCCGATGTCGTTTTGCGCGAAAGCATGCAGCAGGTTGACGCGCGCGAGCCAGTTGGCGTCGCGATAGTAGATGCCTCCGCCAAGCCGCTGCGGCGGAATGCGCGGCACATTGGTGCCATCGGTGAAGGTGGCGCGCACGACGTCGTACTGTCCCTCGATGCCGAACTGTCCGGCCCACAGCGGCAGCACATCGTACTGGAACTGGAATTCGGCGCCGCGGAAGGTCGCGTCCTTCTGCGAGTAGATTGCCTGATTGAGTTCGAGACCGGGACCGACCTGACACGTGACGTCTTCACAGGTATTGCCGGTCAGCCGCCGATAGATGAAGCCGTCGAAGCGCGTGTAGTAGCCGGTCAGTTCGAACCGGAACGGACCCGTCGCGCGCCGCAGACCGACCTCAACCGATTTCGCCGTCTCGATGCCGAGATTCGGGTTGCCGATATCGAAGGTCGTGGTGGCGTCGTGGCCGCCGCGCGAGAACAGCTCGGCTGGTTTCGGCGCGCGTTCGGTGTATTGACCGGTGATGCTGGCCGCCAGATTCCAGGGAAGATTCTGGATCAGGCCGACGCTGCCGCTCTTCGGCGTGAAGTTCAGATTGCGCGGCGTTGCCGGACCGATGGCGGCGGGATCGACATTGAGATCGAAAAGATCCGGAACGAAGGCGGGTGTGGTGCCGCTCAGATTGACGTGCTCGACACGCGCGGCGACCTGCGCCTTGGTGATTTCGCCGAACTTGAATTCGTTGAAGATGTAGCCGGCGACCTTGGTGTTCTTGTTCGGGTCCCACAGGCCGTTGAGCGGGCTGCCCGGATTGTCCGGGCTCGGCGCGATCAATTCCTGATGTGAGGCCTGCACGCCGACTGCCGTCGTCAGTGCCGCGAAACGCAGATTGAGCGGCGCGAACTGCACCTCGACGCGGCCTTCCTGCTCCTTGTTGGTGAAGGTCTGGCGCACGCCGTCGCTGGAAAAATCCGCCGGATCGGCGAGGCCGATTTCGTTGTGCCTGTAGTCGGTGGCACCGGCCCAGAACCGGATCACGTCGATGGCCTTGGTGTCCGGATGATAGTCGCCCTTGACCGTCAGCTTGGTCTGCCGCGCGTCGATGCGGGTGCGGTGCTCTTCGCCGTCGATGCCGGGAATATGATAGATGCTGTTGTTCTGCTGTATCGCCGCGCCGATGAAGCCGCCCGCGAAGAAGTACGATCCGCCGACCGAAGCGCCGTCGGGTTGCGATGAAGAGTTCGGCTGCTTGCCGGTGAACGGCCGCGTCGGATCGAATCGATAGGGCGAATTCGGAATGCTGTAGTCTTCGGTCTTGCGCGCGAAGGCGTCAGCATGGATCGCGACGTTGTTGCCGGCGGCATCGAGCAGCACCGCACCTTCGCGCCCGAGATCGACGCTCGACAGCGAAGAGCGCGTCTCAAAGCTGGCGCAGGGATTCGATGCCGAAAGCTGCGGCGCCTTGGCGTTGTAGCCGTAGGTCTGGATCGACGGCACTGCGCTGCACGGCAATGTTTCGGGAATGCGGTTGTTGCCGGCGCTGACCACGCCGCCGATCGACTGCGATCCGTAGCGCAGCGTCGCCGGTCCGCGAATGACCTCGACCTGATTGGTCGAGAGCGGATCGATCGGCACGAAATGATCTTCGCCGAGATCGGATGCGCCGTTGCTGCCAATGCCGTTCTCGACAATGCCCACGCGGTTGACATCCAGCCCTCGAATGATCGGGCGGCTCGATGCACCGGGCGCGAACGATGATCCGGTGATGCCCGGCTTGTTATTGAGAAGATCGCCGAGGGTCGAAGCCGCGCTGCGGCGGATTTCCTCATTGGGCACCACGGTAACGGTGGCGAACTGATCGGTGACGATCGGCAGGGTGCCGGCATAGGTCTCAGGATTAGGTGCAGGTGCTGCGGGTGATGGCGCTGCGGCTGTGGTGCGGCCCGGCTGGGCGCCATGCCGATGCTGCCGCTGGATCGGGCTTGGGGCCTGCACGACGATTTCGGGCAGCGTTTCGCCGGCGCCAGGGTCGGCCTGCTGCGACCGTGCGGCGCTGTTGACGAGAAGCGCCATCGCGACGGCGGAGCCGCCGGCCAGCGAGACGCGAAGAAACCTGTACGACATGATGCTTTGATCCTGATGCCGCCTCCGATCCCATCGTGCGGGGCCGGGCGGCTAACCTCGAATGTGCCGCGAGCGCCTGCGTGGCGACCGTCGGGATCGGATAATTTTTCGAGTCAGGATTGCGGAGGTGCGCGGGAGCGGAACGCGCCGCGGCGGGCGTCGACCGCGATGGCTTCAGAATGGAAGGCGGTCTGGAGCGCTGTGATCGTCAGCGGCACCGGCAGCGGTGGCGCTGACGCCGCGACAAGGGTATTGGCCATCGCCATCGTTGCACAGATGGTGCACAGGTCGCGATGGGCATCCTGATCGTGATCGGTGTCAGGCACCGATGCCTGCGACTGGCTGGCCGCGATACCGGCAACGGCGACATCGTGGTGGCAATGGCCGAACGACAGGCCAAGTTGCAGCGCCAGCGCGAACAGCGCCAGCAGCGACAGCCTCTTAGCCTTCGATCGCAGCCAGTTCATTAGCCGATACGCCCCACGCCCATCGGTTAGCCCCGATAGGGCCGATTCCAGATGTTATAGTGTAACATCGCTGGTCGGAGCCGGGGGTGTCAACACAGGAGGCCGGAGGTGTGATCGAAGTGCTCCGCGAGGCCAAAAGGACACAGAGCGCGGCTGTTACATGGCTGTCATGGTTGACCGAATCGTAACGAACGGCTGTTCTCCTTCGCGCGAGGAGAGCGTGAATGCTCAAGTATTTTGAGAACGTCCGTCTTGTGCGAATGGCTGACGGTAAAACCTACAAGCTCATTCGGGATCTGGGCCTGGTCAAAGGCGGGAAGGGGCTTCGCTGCCACGAAGCGATCATGACCTTCCAGCTCAAGCTGAAGCCGGTCAGCATTCATGTTCCGTTGTCGGAACTTATCTCGATGCTGTCGGTCGCGATGGCCCGGCGTTCGGCCGCGTAAAGTCCCGCCACGTCACCTTTCTGGATTTTCCAGCCAACTTGCTCATTGGCCCAGTCGGCCAATGGCCGATTAGCGCCCTTCGCGCAGCCAGGTGCTGGCGAACGCGCCGAGCAGCAGCAAGAGGCCGATCAGTCCGGCAAAGACCGGCAGCACGCCGATGCCGCGCACCACGCTGGCATCGCGCATCTTGACGCCGAGCCAGCCTTCGCCGCGAAACACCGTCGAGGCGCGCACCGGCAGCACGCGCGGCAGGTCGATGCTGCCGCTGTCGGCCACGCGGCGGGCATCGCCGCCGGTGGCCTGAAGCAGCGGACGCAGCGCTTCCGTCGTCGATGTGACCTCCGCGAATTCCTTGGGGTTCACCGGGCCGACATTGATCAGCGCCTTCAGCGACCCGTCGGTCGCCTGCCACAGGCCGAGTTCGTCGGCGCTGACCGACGCGCGCCATTCGCCGGGCTCGCCGGCGCTCAGCGTCACCTGGCGTGTCACGCCCGACGGAGACGTAATGGTGACCGGCTGCACGGTGTCGGCCATGGTCTGGCGTATCGCGACGAGATCGCGGCCCTCGACTTTCAGCCGCAGCGCTTCCTCATCGAGATCCGGCTGCTTCATCAGCCAGTGCGACGTCCGCCGCAGCAGATCGAGATGCGGGCCGCCGCCTTCATAGCCGCGCGCCCACAGCCAGATGTGATCGGACAGCAGCAGCGCGACGCGGCCTTCGCCCTGCCGCGACAGCAGCAGCAGCGGCTTGCCGTCGGCGCCTTCCATGACCGGCGGGTTCGCGGGATTTCGCGTATCGATCAGGCGGAAGAAGCGGCTCCAGTGCGGCGGCTCGCTGTTCGCGCCTTCAAGCCCGCGCGTCACCGGGTGGCGCTTGCCGATATTGGTCAGGCGCGCCGTGAAGGCCTGCTCGCTGACGCCGACCGGCTCGGCCGGAAGGATCGCATCGAGCGGGGTGCGCCAGATGCTGGTCGGGCTCGCATAGTCGGGACCCGCCGAGACCAGAACCGCGCCGCCGTTGCGCACATAGCGCGCGATGTTGTCGAAATAGGAAATCGGCAGCACACCTTGCCGCGCGTAGCGGTCGAAGATGATGAGCTGGAATTCATTGATCTTCTGCTGGAACAGTTCGCGCGTCGGAAACGCGATCAGCGACAGTTCGTTGATCGGGGTGCCGTCCTGCTTCTCGGGCGGGCGCAGAATGGTGAAATGCACCAGATCGACGCTGGCATCCGATTTCAGCAAGTTGCGCCAGGTGCGTTCGCCGGAATGCGGCTCGCCGGACACCAGCAGCACGCGCAGCTTGTCGCGCACGCCGTCGATGGAGACCACGGCACGGTTGTTCACCGGCGTCAGTTCGCCGTCCAGCTTCGAGGCTTCGATCTCGACAATGTTCGGCCCGGCATGCGGAATTTCGATGGTCACGCTGACCTGTTCGCCGCTGCGCACCGCGCGTTCGCTGAGCACGTCGCCATCGCGCCGGACCACGACGCGGGCGCTCTGGTTGGTCACACCCTGATCGTCGAGCCGGTAGGTGATGGTCTGGGTCTGGCCGACGATGCCGAAACGGGGGGCCGCGACGATGGCGACGCGGCGATCGCGCTCATTGCTGCGCCCGGTGACCAACGCATGTACCGGCGCGTTGAAGCCGATGGCGGCGGCATTGGCGGGAATGTCGTGCACGCGCCCGTCGGTGATGAGAAACGCACCGGCCACCCGGTCGGTCGGCACGTCGGACAGCGCCGAGGTGACCGCTGAAAAAAGCTTGGTGCCGTCGGTTTCGCCGTCGGCCTGACCGGCCTCGACGACGCGCACTTCAAGTCCCTTGATGTCTTTCAGGCGGGCGACCAGCGCTTCACGCGCCTCGTTGGTCTCGCGGGTGCGCTCGCCGAAATTCTGGCTCGGGCTTCTGTCGACCACAACGGCTGCAACCGAGGAGAGCGGTTCGCGCTCCTCGCGCGTGAACGATGGATTGGCCAGCGCAAGCAGGATCAGCGCCAGCGCCGCGACGCGCACCGCCGCACCGCGGGCACGCGCGAGCATCAGGACGGCTGCGATCACAACAATCGCGGCAAGGCCGATCCACAGCACGAGCGTGGGAACGAGGGGCGCGAATGCAATGCCATAATTCATGCGACGCAGATCTCAAGTTCATCGTCATGCCCGGGCTTGTCCCGGGCATCCACGACTTGCTGACAAATCGACAAGAAGACGTGGATGGCTGGGACAGGCCCGGCCATGACGGCGTTAATGTGTGAGGGCGCGATCATGCTCATTGCCCCAGCCGTTCGATCAGCGCTGGCGCGTGCACCTGATCGGCCTTGTAGTTGCCGGTCAGCGTGTACATCACGATGTTGACGCCGGCGCGGAAGGCCATTTCGCGCTGGCGCGGATCGCCGGGTGTCAGCGGCAGCATCGGCTGGCCGTCGGCCCGCATCGCCCACGCGCCCGCAAGATCGTTCGAGGTGATGATGATCGGCGAGACGCCGTCGCCGCCGCGTGCCGGACGATCTGCGGCATCCTCGTCTTCGACGCGGGGCAGCGTCTCGACCCAGGTCTGTCCCGAGTTGAAGCGGCCTGGGAAGTCGCGCAGCAGATAGAACGTCTTGGTCAGCACATGCTCGCGCGGCACCGGTTCGAGTTCGGGGATGTCGAGCGAGGACAGAATCTCGCGCAGCGTCAGCATGCCGGGCGTCTGCGATTCACCGCCGGGACCGGGCGGCGCCTCAATGGCGTCGCGGGTGTCGAACAGCACCGTGCCGCCCTGCTTCATGTAGGCGTCGAGCTTGTTGATGGCGTCCTGCGATGGCTTCGGCGCGCCGGTGATCACCGGCCAGTACACCAGCGGGAAGAAGGCGAGTTCATCGCGCGTCGGATCGACACCGACCGGCTCGCCGGCTTCCAGCGCGGTGCGCTGCGCGAGAAACAGCGTCAGGCCCGACAGGCCGGCCTTCACGATCGAATCGACATCGGCGTTGCCGGTCAGGACATAGGCGAGACGCGTCTGCGCAACAGCCTTGATGGCGAAGTCGTCATTGGCGGCGCTGCTTGGAGGTTTCGCGGGCTTGCTCTGGGCTGGAGCCTTCGGGGCCTGCGCATAGGAGGGCGAGGGCACGCCGTTCACGGACGCCAGAGCAAATGCGATGGCGAGCGCCGCCGTCGCGGCGCGGCGTCTCAGCAAGGCAGCGAGCCCGCCGCCGAGAATGGCGACGATGATGGCGTCGATCAGGAACAGCGCCAGCGCGGTGGACAGCAGGATGCCGCGCAGGTCGCGCGGCTCGGCGTTGGTGTAGGTCGCGCGGCGTGCCTTCAGTGCCGACGTGTCGAGCGGCGCAAGCCGGTCGGCGGCGGCCAGCGCATTCACCGCGAGCGGACCGTCGGCAGGCCCATAAAGACCGGGTGGATGATCGAGCGAGGCGCGGTCGCGGTAGTCCGCGCGCACCGGCTTTGCGGTGGAGGGGGGCGGGCCGAACGCGCCGAAGCCGTCAAGGGTGCGGATCGGCGCAACAGTCTCTGCTCCGGCCTCGGCGGCGACACCCGCGCCTGGATTGGCCGTGTAGCCCGACATATCGACGATTCGCCGCAGCATCTCGACGAAGGTGCCAGACAACGGCAGGTCCGACCAGCGCATATCGGCGCTGATATGGAACAGGGCGATCATACCCCTGTCGCGATGTTCGCCGGTCACCAGCGGCGTGCCGTCGGCGAGCGAGGCCCAGCTTCGCGAGGCCAGCGCCGGATCGGGTTCGGCCAGCACCTGGCGCGTGACCGTAATATCCTTCGGCACGGTGAGGCCCGCGAACGGACCGTCGGCCGCGAACGACGCCAGCGGCTGCGGCTTCTCCCATGTCAGGCTGCCCCCCAAGCTGCGCCCGCCGCGCCGCAGTTTCACCGGCACCAGATCGTCGTCGCCTGCTGCCAGCCGCGGCCCGGCGAAGCGCACCAGCACGCCGCCTTGCGCAATCCACGTGTTGAGGCGGTCGCGGATTTCCGGCGACAGCGTGCCGACGTCGGCAAGCACGATCATCGGCAGCTTCTGGTCGAGAAACTGTCCGATCGCCACCGCCGGCGAGCCGCGCTCACCAAGCCGGACGTCGGCGAACGGCGCCAGCGCGCGGGTGAGATAGAAGGTCGAGGCCAGCAGCGGCTGTGCGGTGTCGCTGGTTGCGCCGGAGACGATGCCGATGGCGCGCCGCCGCCAGCGCTTGTCGAGCAACTGCACCGCGCCGGCCGAGCGTTCGCCGGAGACTTCGAGGCGCGTGATGTCGTTGCGCAGTTCCACCGGCAGGTCGAAGTTCGCCTCGGTCTCGCGATCCTGCGCACCGAACGCAAACTTCGCTTCGCCGATCGGCGAACCTTTCTGGTCCAGCGCGCGGACAAGTCCGGCATCGCCTCCGCCGCTGTTGGCGCGCAGCACCTTCACCGTCATTTTCGCCGCGGCGTTCTCGGCAGCGACCAGCGCATGCGCGGGGGGAGTGCCGCCTTCGAAAATCGTCAGCGCGCGATCCTGAATCGTCTTCGTCAGGCCTTCGGTGAATTCGCTGCCGCGTCCGGTGTCGATGCCGTCGCTGAGCCAGACAATCTCGCTGTCACCGGTCTTGGCGAGAAAGCGCGCCAGCGCAGGCAGCGTCTCGACTCGCTCGACGGCATAGGGCTTCGGCGTGAACTGGCGCAGCGTCACACGCGCGGTGCCGGCAGGGATCAGCGTGATGTCGCGGGTGGCGTCCGACAGCGGCACAAGCGCCACCGCGCGCCGGTCGGATTCCGCATTGGTCACCAGTTCGTCCGCGGTTCTGATGCGAGTCTCCCAATTGGACGCGGCGCTCCAGCCGTCGTCGAGCAGCAGCACCAGCGGCGCGCTGGAGCGCGTCACGCCTTCGCTCGGATTCCATGTCGGTCCTGCGGCCGCGAGGATCACGAGCGCGGCGGCGAGCAGGCGCAGCAGTGTCAGCCACCACGGCGTGCGCGACGGTGTTTCTTCCTTCGGCGCGATATCGAACAACAAGCGCGTCGGCGGAAAATCGATGCGGCGCGGGCGCGGTGGCATTACGCGCAGCAGCCACCACAGCGCCGGCAGGCTTAGCAGGCCCATCAGCAGCCACGGTTCGGCAAATGAAAGCGGCAGGCCCATCATGCGGTGCGCCCCGCGTTGACAGCGACGCGTCCCGCACTCCCTTTGGCGACCATCATGCCGCTGTGCAGATACAGCAGCAGTTCGGCGGCCGAGCGATCGGTGGTGTGGGTCGAGAACAGCCAGCCGAGCTTGCTGGTTTCCTCGCGGATGGCGGCGCGGTGCTCCGCGACGCGCGCGGTGTAATCCTTGGCCCAGGCCTCGGCGCGTCCGGCAGTGATCACCTCGCCGCCTTCGGGCTCGACGAATTCGATGCGGCCGGAATAGGGAAACGTCTCCTCGGCGGGATCGACGACCTGCAACAGCGTTCCATGCGCGCCCGACGACGAGAGACCGCCGACCATGGTGCGGATCTCGCCGATCGGCGACCAGAAATCCGACAGCACCACGACTTCCGCGAGCGCCGACGGCACAAACGACGGCGGCAGGCTTGCCCGCGTGGCGGTGTCATGCAGGATCGCCTGCGCCATCTTGTCGACGATGTTGCTGCTCGAACTCGGCGACATCAGTCCGGGAATGCCGACACGCTCGCCGCCGGACACCAAGAGATCGGCCAGCGCAAAGGTCACCACCAGCGCGCGCTCGAGCTTGCTGTCGCGCGCGGTCTTGGATGCGAACGCCATCGACTTCGAGCGATCCGGCCACAGCCACACGGTGTGCGCGGCTTCCCACTCCTGCTCGCGGACATAGAGATGATCGTCACGGGCCGAGCGGCGCCAGTCGACATTCTGCGAGGCTTCGCCGGAAACGAAGCGGCGGTACTGCCAGAAGTTCTCGCCGGTACCGGCGCGCCGGCGGCCATGCAGCCCGTGGATCACGTTGGCCGAAATGCGCCGCGCTTCCAGCACGAGACGCGGCAGTGACGCGGCGAGCGAACGGCTTTCACCATCTGCGCGTCGGACTGCTTCGATCTCCTGGAGTGCGGGTTGCGGCCGTGGTGCCATCAGCCGATCCGTGATTTCAACTGCTTGATGATGTCGGTCACGGTGCGGCCCTCGGCGCGCGCCGAGAAGGTCAGCGCCATGCGGTGCTTCAATACAGGTTCCGCGAGATCGAGCACGTCGTCGATCGACGGCGCGAGCCGTCCGTCGAGCAGTGCGCGGGCGCGGACCGCGAGCATCAGCGCCTGGCTGGCGCGCGGTCCCGGTCCCCATGCGATCGATTTGCCGATGTCTCCGCTGTCCTCGCCCGGACGCGCGGACCGGACAAGAGACAGAATCGCCTCGACCACGGAATCGCCGACCGGCAGACGGCGCACGAGGCGCTGGGCGGTGATCAGCGTCTCCGCGGTCATCGCCGCCTTCGCCTCGGTCTGTTCGGCGCCGGTGGTTTCGAACAGGATTCTGCGTTCGGCGTCGCGGTCCGGATACTCGACGTCGATTTCCATCAGAAAGCGGTCGAGCTGAGCTTCCGGCAGCGGATAGGTGCCTTCCTGCTCCAGCGGGTTCTGCGTCGCGAGCACATGGAAGGGCTTCGGCAGATCGTGCCGCGCGCCGGCGACCGTGATGTGCTGCTCCTGCATCGCTTGCAACAGGGCCGACTGCGTGCGCGGGCTGGCGCGGTTGATTTCGTCCGCCATCAGAAGCTGTGCGAACACCGGTCCCGAGATGAACCGGAACGAGCGCTTGCCGCTGACGCTTTCATCGAGCACTTCGGCGCCGAGAATGTCGGACGGCATCAGGTCGGGCGTGAACTGCACGCGCTTGGCGTCGAGGCCGAGGGTGATGCCCAGCGTCTCGACCAGTTTGGTCTTCGCCAGACCCGGAACGCCGATCAGCAATGCGTGACCGCCGGACAGGATCGTCACCAGCGCATTCTCGACCACGCGTTCCTGACCGAAGATGACAGTCGAGACCGCTTCCCGCGCGGCGCGGATGTTACCCGCGATCTGCTCGGCCGAACGCACGATCACGTCTTCCAGTTTCTCGACACCTTCTGCGCCAGCCATATTGATCGCTCCTTGCGTGGGCCGCACGAGGCCGCCTTCGGGTTCCACGGACTCAAGCCATGACTTCAGATCGCCGGCCCATGCTAAACCGGCGCAAAGGCCATGTATTCTCTTATGTATTCGCCGGTTTCGGCTGTCCCCACATTAGCGGCTGGGGGACTTGAAACTCATCACGATGTGGCGAGTAATCCCGCCGCACTCAGGTATGATTTGTCAGCTATGTCATCGTTCCGGGTTTCTCAGCTTTCGGTTTCAAGGCGTGCACCAATCGTGCCAAACAGAAGCGTCAACGGTCAGGGCAAACAATGGCGAACCAAGGGCAGAAACAGGAGCTGAATCCGGTTCAGCGCCTCGACGGGCTCACCCAGGCGGCGCGCGGTGCTGCGACAAAAGGCCTGCCGCCGGTTCATCTGTGGAATCCGCCGTTCTGCGGTGACCTCGATATGCGGATCGCGAGCGACGGCACATGGTTCTATCTCGGGACACCGATCGGTCGTGCGCCGCTGGTGAAGCTGTTTTCCACGATTCTCAAGCGCGAGAACGGCAAGTATTTTCTGGTCACGCCGGTGGAGAAAGTCGGCATCCACGTCGATGACGTGCCGTTTCTCGCGGTCGAGATGGAGAAGGACGGCGAAGGCGCAAGGCGAACGCTGAGCTTTCGCACCAATGTCGACGAATGGGTGCCATGCGATGGCGCTCACCGGTTGCGTTTCGAGGCCGCCGCCGATGGCGGGCTAACGCCTTACCTCCATGTGCGTGCGGATTTGTGGGCAAAAGTCACACGCGCGCTCTATTATGATCTGGTCGAGATGGGCGAAATTCGAGTCGTCGACGGCCACGAGATGTTCGGGGTCATGTCCGGCGGCGAGTTCTTCTCGATGGCAGACGCAGCGCAGGCGCGAGACCCTGTTTGAGACAAGAGGATTTGGGTTGACGAAAAGTGTTTTGAAGGACGCTGCATCCGCCAGCACTGCGGCTCCGCTCGACATGAGCTCCGGCGAATTCTTTCGCAGGGCGCACGAGCGGCTGAACTTCGACGTGCCGCCGGGACTGACCGATGCCGCGGTGCTCGCGCCGACCGGCGATTTCGGCACCGACGCGATGCTGCAGATCATCGCGCAAGAACGTCCGGTACGTCCGGCAGCGGTTCTCGTTCCGATCGTGGAGCGCGACGTGCCGACAGTATTGCTGACCAAGCGCGCCGAGCATCTCAACGAGCATGCCGGACAGGTTTCGTTTCCGGGCGGCAAGATCGATCCGACCGATGCTTCGCCGATGGACGCGGCGCTGCGCGAAGCCGACGAGGAAGTTGGCCTCAAGCGGAATTTCGTCGAGCCGATCGGCTATCTCGATGTGTATGCGACCGGCTTCGGATTCCGGATCCTGCCGACGCTGGCGCGGGTCCGGCCGGGGTTTGAACTGACGATCAACACCAACGAAGTCGATGCCGCGTTCGAGGTGCCGCTGGCGTTCCTGATGGACCCGGTCAATCACAAGCTCGGCAGCAAGGAATTTCGCGGCATGCAGCGCTCGTTCTACGAGATGCCGTTCGAGCAGCATTACATTTGGGGCGCGACCGCCGGTATGCTGCGCGCGCTGTACGAGCGGATTTATCTTGCATGATCCGTCCTGTCCTCACCGAGATCGGAATCTTCCTTATTCCGTTCGCGGTCTATGCGGCGTTCCTGCTTGCAAGCCGTTCCGGCGTCTGGGTCAAGTCGTCGTGGCCGCTGCACATCGTCGGCAAACTGGCGGTGGCCGCATTCGTGCTGGTTATCGTCAGCCTCATATTGCTGGCGCATTTTTCCGGCGCGCCTCCGGGGTCGACCTATACCCCCGCGCATGTGGAGAACGGCAAGCTGATCCGGGGATCTGAGAAATGAACGCCCCGCATTCGCTGCGTGATGTCCCCTGGTTGAGATCAGGCGCGACGGCGCGGGTGCTGACGCTGCTCAATTCTGACGGTGAGGAGGCGCGGGTTGCGGGGGGCGCTGTGCGCAACGCACTGCTCGGGCTCCCGATCGGCGACATCGACATTGCGACCACGGCGTTGCCGGAGGGAGTGATCCGCCGCGCCAAGCTTGCGCATATCAAGGCGGTGCCGACCGGCGTCGAGCACGGCACGGTGACGCTGGTGATCGAAGGCCAGCCGTTCGAAGTGACCACACTGCGCGAGGACATCGAAACCTTCGGGCGCAAGGCCAAGGTGGCGTTCGGGCGCGACTGGAAGCGCGATGCCATGCGCCGCGATTTCACCATCAACGGCCTGACCGTGACGCCGGATGGCACGGTTCACGACGAGGTCGGCGGGCGCGCGGACATCGAAGCACGACGCGTGCGCTTCATCGGCGAGCCGTCGCAACGGATCGCGGAGGACTATCTGCGCATCCTGCGTTTCTTCCGCATCCATGCCGCTTACGGCGAGGGCGCGCCGGATCGTACCGGATACGAGGCCTGTATCGCGGGGCGTGACGGGCTTGCAGAGTTGTCGGCCGAGCGCATCCGGATGGAAATGCTGAAGCTGATGGTCGCGAAGGGAGCGGCGCCTGCGCTGGTCGCGATGGATGACGCAGGCCTGCTGCTGCGGCTGACCGCGGGCGTCGTTTTTCACGGGCCATTTGCGGTGATGATTGCTGCCGAACAGGCGCTCGGACTGGAAGCCGATGCGGTTCGCCGTCTCGGCGCGCTGACCGTGGCGGTGACCGAAGATGCGAAACGCCTGTCGCAGCGCTGGCGGCTGTCGAATGCGGAGACCAAGCGGCTGGACTCGATGGGGCATCGCTGGTGGCGGCTGGCCGGCATGGACGAGGCGACGGCGCAGCGGCGGCTCTACAGGCTGGGTGCGGCGCGCTATCTCGACCGGATCATGCTGGCATGGGCGCGGGCTGGGCGCGATGCTGCTTCCCCATCGTGGCGCGAGCTTGCGACACTGCCTGATCGCTGGACGCCGCCGGCATTTCCGCTCAAGGCCGCCGACTTTATTGCGCGCGGTATCGCCGAAGGCCCCGCACTCGGTCATGTCCTGACACTGGCCGAGGATGCGTGGCTGGCGATGCAGTTTCCGCTCGATGCGGCGGCGCTCAAAACCATCGCCGATGACACCGTCGCGAGATTCACGCGGGATCATCGGCTTTAAGGTCGGCCGCCGGGCAACGCCCGGCGCCGGTTCAGCAAAGCAAGAGCCTTAGGCGACTTCCGCGGTTCTCTTGGCGTGATGGTCGTCGCCTTCGTCTTCGTTCTCTTCGCCGTCCTCGTCGTCTTCTTCGTCTTCATCGTCGGACATGTCGATGTGAGCGAGTTCGAGAACGGACGCCGGAAGCTTCTCGCGGAACAGATCGCCTTCCTCGCCGATCCAGACACATTCGATCATTTCATCGGTGACCTCGGAAACGGTCAACGCCTGACCGCCTGATTTGAGAACAACGACGTCGCCTGCTTTCAGTCCCATGACCGGCTCCTTGCTGATGTGAGGGAGCGTTCAGCCTAGCCGCGCGTCATGACACGCCGACAAAGAGAGTTTGATCGGATTTGCGACACAACGAAAAGCCCCGGACAACGTCCGGGGCTTTTGAATTCCAGAGAGGCGTCGGTGCTTAGCGAACCACGCCGAGGAAGTAGCCGAGCACGTCGAACTTGTAGTTCAGGCCGACCTTGGCGGTGTGGATGCCCGGCAGGCTGGTTGTGGTCCAGACCTGAGTGCCGGCGTTGCCGCCGAGGTTACCGGTGTTGGTGATGTTGTTGTCGAAGCCGAGGTAGAGGTACTCAGCCTTTACGCTCCACTTGTTGTCGAAGGCGTATTCCCAGCCGCCGCCGATGGCGTAGCCGAGGCGATACTTGCTGTGCATGGTGTCGAGATGAACGCCAGGGGCGCTGCCATCAGACACGCCGGTTTCGAAGTTGACCAGAGCGGCACCGCCCTTGACGTAGAGCAGCGAGCGGTCGAATGCGTAACCGAAGCGGGCGGCCCAGACACTGTAGAGGCCTTCAGCGCGGGTGGTCGCGATCGAGGTTGGCGATCCAGCGTAGGCGGACGCACCCTTCACGCCGATGTAGCCGGTTTCACCTTCGTAGCCGATCACCCAGTTCGGAGCGAACTGGTAGTTATAGCCACTGGTGTAGCCGCCGATCACGCTCGAATCCAGATTGTAGGATGCTGCGGGGCCAGCGAAGATCGGCGCGCCAGCGCCGGTGACCGGAACGCCGGTCACGGCATCCTTGGCACCGAAAGCACCACCGACGTAACCACCGATGTAACCGCCGGTCCACGAGAAGACCTGCACCGGAGGTGGTGCCTTGCGATAGATCGGCGCGGTGCCGAGATCGGCTGCGGAAGCCGCGCCTGCCAGGCCAACGCCCGCGGCAGCGAGGAGAAGTACAGCAATCTTGCGCATCGGAGCCCCTTAGAAACGACGGTGGCGGTACGATTCCGCCACACCTATGGCCATCAAAATACGTTGAGGGCTGTCCGGGCTCAAATGGTTTCAGCCCTGTTGGGCGGTATCCGGGACCGTTCTTTGATGAGTGTGCTGTCTCGGTGACACGTCAAAACCGCTCAAAAGGTGCTATTTTATTAAGCTTTCGTGAATTTCGTCTGCCGACGGAAGCCGTTACGGCCACTTCACCTCGGGCGGCATCGACGACAGGATCGAGTCGACGTTTCCGCCTGTCTTCAGGCCGAAAATGGTCCCCCGGTCATAAAGCAGGTTGAACTCGACATAGCGGCCACGGCGGACGAGCTGCTCCTGGCGATCCTGGTCGGTCCAGGCTGACCCGAAATTCCGCCGCACCAGCTCGGGATAGATCCCGGCAAAGGCCCGGCCGACGTCCTGGGTGAAGGCCAGATCGGCGTCCCACTCTCCCGAATCGAGCCAGTCATAGAAGATGCCGCCGACGCCGCGGGCTTCCTTGCGGTGGGGCAGGTAGAAATACTCGTCGCACCAGGTCTTGTACTTCTCGTAAGGCGCGACCGCCGCGTGGGCATCGCAGGCTGTCTTCAGGGCCGCGTGAAAGGCAGCCGCATCGGGATCGTCCTGGGTCCGCCGCCGGTCGAGCACCGGGGTCAGGTCCGCGCCGCCGCCGAACCATGCCTTGGTGGTCACCACGAAGCGGGTGTTCATGTGAACCGCGGGCACGTTCGGATTGCGCGGATGGATAATCAGCGAAACGCCTGAGGCCCAGAAGCGCGGATCGTCCGCAGCGCCCGGAATCTGTGCGCGGAATTCCGGCGCGAATTCGCCATGCACCGTCGAGCAATGCACGCCGGCCTTCTCGAACAGCCGCCCGCGCAGCACCGACATCACGCCGCCGCCGCCGGGTTTGCCAGTGTGGTCGGTGCGATCCCACGGCGTGCGGACGAAACGGCCGGCGTCGCCGGGATAAAGCGCGGCCGGTGCATCGGCCTCAAGCTTTTCCAGCAACAGGCACATATCGTCACGCAGTTGCTCGAACCACGCGCGGGCTCTTTGCTTGCGCTCTTCGATCGTGGTGACGGGCTTTTCCAACTGATTTCTCCGTCCGGTCGCTTTCTTGTCCCTCCCCCTTGTAGGGAGGGTGGCACGTTGCGAGCGTAGCGAACAACGTGTCGGGTGGGGGTAACTTCAGAGATGGGCAGGAATAATCGAATTAGATACTCCGAATAACCCCCACCCCGGTCTTCGCTTCGCTCGACCGACCCTCCCCACAAGGGGGAGGGATGACCTGCGGTACGCGCTCTAGCTCTGCGGGCCGAAATACGTGCAGCTTTCGTTGCAACTGTCGCGATGGACGCTGACGCGGGTGACCTTGCCGGCGTGCTGAACCCGGTCCCAAATGAAGCGTGTGAGATTTTCCAGCGTCGGTGCGCCCAGCGCCTCGACCTTATTGAGCAGCTTGTGGTCGAGCATTTTCTGCACCTCGGCCATCCGCTGCTCGAGCACGCCCAGATCTGTCACCATCCCGGTCGCGGGATCGGGTGTTCCGCGAATGGAGACCTCGGCGCGGAACGAGTGGCCGTGGATTTCGTCGCTGGCCTCGCCCAGCGTCGTGCCGGGCAGCGAATGCGCGGCCTCGAAACGGAACGATTTCGTCAATTCCCACATCGGCGTCATTTACCTCTGTTCGTTGAAGCCGTCATCCTGAGGTGCGCGGCGCTCTTTGCGCCGAGCCTCGAAGGATGGCGGGCCGTCGCCCTTCGAGGCTCGCAAGAGCTCGCGCCTCAGGGTGACGGCTCATGTTCATCCCTATCTAATACCAAGCGTCTTGTGCGTCTGGACGCTGAGCCGCCACTGCGGATGGCGCAAGCAATACGCGATTGCAGCTTGCGTGCTTTGCGCTATGTCAGGTCCGTCCATCGGCTGCAACGAGAACCGCTCGAATTCCAGACCCGCGAAATCCTCAGGGGTGTTCTCCGCCTGCGGATAGACCAGCTTCAATTCGTGGCCCTTGCGGATGACCAGTTCCGATCCGGCTTTGGGGCTGACGCAGATCCAGTCGAGACCGGGCGGTGGTTCGATGGTGCCGTTGGTCTCGATCGCGATGGTAAAGCCGTGCGCATGCAGCGCGTCGATCAGCGCGGTATCCACTTGCAGCAGCGGTTCGCCGCCGGTGAGGACCGTATAGCGATGGCTTGGCGGCCCGTCCCACTGCGCGGCAATCGCCGCCGCGAGGTCATCGGCGTTCGCGTAGCGTCCGCCGAGCGTGCCGTCGGTGCCGACGAAATCGGTGTCGCAGAACTTGCACACGGCCTCAGCGCGGTCCTGCTCGCGGCCGGTCCACAGGTTACAGCCGCTGAATCGGCAGAACACGGCGGTGCGCCCGGCATGGGCGCCTTCGCCTTGCAATGTCAGGAAAATTTCCTTGACCGCGTAACTCAACTCGCCGTTCCTTTTGCGCTTGAAAACACGGCCCTTGTCTGCCGCAGCGCCTCGCCCAGCGCCATCGCTACCGTCATCGCAACGTTCAGGGACCGCATGCCGGGCGCGATGGGGATCACCAGCCGCTCGTCGGCCGCGTTTACCACGTCATCCGGCACCCCGGCGGATTCACGGCCGAACAGCAGGATGTCATCGTCCCGATAGATATGATCGAGATAGGGCGTTGCAGCCTTTGTCGAAAAAAGAACCAGCCGGCCGCCGGATTCCGCCCGCCACGCCTCGAAGGCGGCCCAGGAATCATGGCGTACGATGGTCACCTGGTCCAGATAGTCCATTCCGGCCCGGCGGAAATGCCGGTCGGAAATGGGGAAACCGGCCGGCTCGATGATGTGGGCCTCGACCGCCAGACAGGCGCAGAGCCGCAGAATCGTCCCGGTGTTTTGCGGGATGTCAGGTTGAAAAAGGACAACGCGCATCGAAAGCGGCCTTTGGCACCGGTGGAAAACTTCAGGAAAAATCTCCGCCACAGGCGGTTTTAGTGCGTCGCACTAAATGTGCCGATAGCGGGCTTGCGCTCTCCCGGCAAGGGTGCCAATAGATCGATTCTAGATCGTATGTTCTGCCCGGTTGA
>JAFVHU010000092.1 GCA_017474385.1 Afipia sp.
ACCCAGCGCATGCTGGCGATGTACAAGAAAAAGCAGAAGTGACGGGGCAGGGAACATGAACGCGAATCTCGCAGCGCTGCTCTATCTCGTCGCTGGCGTCCTCTTCATCCTGTCGTTGCGCGGCCTGTCGAGCCCGGCATCCTCCCGCCAGGGCAACTTCTTCGGCATGATCGGCATGGCGATCGCCATCGCCACCACGCTGGCGGCGCATCCGCCGACCAGCGCGACCGGCTGGATCCTTGTGATCCTCGGCATCGCCATCGGCGGCGGCATCGGCGCAGTCATCGCCCGCCGCGTCCCGATGACCTCGATGCCGGAACTGGTCGCAGCCTTCCACTCGCTGGTCGGTATGGCCGCCGTTCTGGTCGCAGCCGGCGCGTTCTACGCGCCCGCCGCGTTCGACATCGGTGCTCGCGGCAGCATCCATGCCTCGAGCCTGATCGAAATGTCGCTCGGCGTCGCGATCGGCGCTCTCACGTTCACCGGCTCGGTGATCGCGTTCCTGAAGCTGTCCGGCCGCATGAGCGGCGCGCCGATCATCCTGCCGGCACGCCACATCATCAACATCGTGCTGGCGCTGGCGCTGGTGTTCTTCATCTACGGCCTCGTGGTCTCGCAGAGTTCGTTCGACTTCTGGATGATCACGATCATCGCGCTGGTGCTCGGCGCTCTGCTGATCATTCCGATCGGCGGCGCGGACATGCCGGTCGTGATCTCGATGCTCAACTCGTATTCGGGCTGGGCGGCGGCGGGCATCGGCTTCACGCTGGGCAACTCGGCGCTGATCATCACCGGTGCGCTGGTCGGCTCCTCGGGTGCGATCCTGTCCTACATCATGTGCCACGCGATGAACCGCTCCTTCATCTCGGTGATCCTCGGCGGCTTCGGCGGCGACAGCGGCCCTGCGGCGGCGGGCACCGGCGAAGTGAAGCCGGTCAAGCTCGGCTCGGCGGACGACGCGGCCTTCATCATGAAGAACGCGCAGAAGGTCATCATCGTGCCGGGTTACGGCATGGCGGTGGCGCAGGCGCAGCACGCGCTTCGCGAAATGGCCGACACGCTGAAGAAGGAAGGCGTCGAGGTGAAGTACGCGATTCATCCGGTGGCGGGCCGTATGCCTGGCCACATGAACGTGCTGCTCGCCGAAGCGAACGTGCCTTACGACGAGGTGTTCGAGCTTGAGGACATCAACTCGGAATTCGCGCAGGCCGACGTCGCCTTCGTGATCGGCGCCAACGACGTGACCAACCCGGCGGCGGAAGAAGATCCGAAGTCGCCGATCTACGGCATGCCGGTGTTGCAGGTCTGGAAGGCCGGCACCGTGATGTTCATCAAGCGCTCGCTGGCTTCCGGTTACGCCGGCGTCGACAACCCGCTGTTCTATCGTGACAACACGATGATGCTGCTGGGCGACGCCAAGAAGATGACCGAGAACATCGTCAAGGCGATGTAAGGCGACGCCGCCTTTCAATTCGCGAAAGCAATCGAGGCCGTGCGCTATGCACGGCCTCTTTTTTTTTACGCTTCCCTCGGCAACCGATAGATCGCGCAGAGCTTGTTGCCGTCCGGATCGCGCAGATAGGCGATGTACATTTTTATGCCGCCGCCCTCACGGATGCCCGGCGGATCTTCGCATGTCGTGCCGCCGTTCGCGATCCCGGTCGCATGCCAGCTATCGGCTTCCTCGGTCGAAGCGGCGGTAAACCCAATGGTCCCGCCGTTCGCGTGCGTTGCCGTTTTGCCGTCGATCGGCTTCGAGACCGCAAAAGTCCCGGTCTTGGTGCGGTAAAAGATACGATGCCGGTCGACGATCGCCGGTGGGACGCCAAGCGTCCCCAACAGCTTGTCATAGAATGCCTTGGCCTTATCGAGATCGTTCGTCCCGATCATCACGTGAGAGAACATTTTTGCGTTTCCTTCCAAAAAACAGTCCTTTTTGGTTACGATATCCCGCTTCCGCGTGCAAATTCTCTCCGGGCTGGCTAGGCCTTTTGCAATCGTGCCGGTAAAGTGGAGCGCATGAGTGCACATACACACTTGCCGCGGTCAGCCTGGGTTTATCCCGCGCTGGCCGTTTTTCTTTATGCCGCCACCGAAATCCCCGGGCTTGGCGTCGGCTTCACGCGCACCCCGGCAGGACTTGTCTTCGCGGCGGTGCTGCTGGTCATTCTGTTCGGCACCGTGTTTGCCGCAGTTCACCATGCGGAGGTGATTGCGGAGCGGATCGGAGAGCCGTTCGGCACGCTGCTGCTGACGCTCGCGGTGACAATCATCGAGGTCGCGTTGATCGCCACCATCATGCTCGGCGAGAGCGGCGTGCCGACACTGGCACGCGATACCGTGTTCGCGGTGGTGATGATCGTGTGCAACGGCCTCGTGGGCATCTGTATTCTGGTGGGGAGCCTGCGCTATCGCGAGCAGGATTTCCAGGTCACGGGCGCCAACGTCTATCTCAGCGTGCTTGTTGTGCTGGCGACCATCACGCTGATTCTGCCGAACTATACCGAGACGACGCCCGGCCCGGTCTATTCAGCGAGTCAGCTCGGCTTCGTCAGCATCATCACCATCGTGTTGTATGCCGTCTTTCTCTACACCCAGACCATTCGTCATCGTGATTACTTCATCGCAGGAGCAGGGGAGCAAGAGCAGGATCATGTCCCGGCTGGGCGCCTGCTGCTGATCAGCGGGCTGCTGCTGCTGGTCTCGCTGGTCGGCGTGGTGATGCTCGCCAAGAAATTCTCGCTGGTGGTGGACGCCGGAGCCGCCGCCATCGGCGCCCCGCCGGCCTTCGCCGGCGTCGTCGTGGCGCTGCTGATCCTGCTGCCGGAAGGCATCGCGGCGCTGGCGGCCGCCCGCAAGAACGACCTGCAGAAGAGCATCAATCTTGCGCTCGGCTCGTCGTTGGCCACCATCGGCCTGACCGTGCCGGCCGTGGCGATCGCGACCTACGTGCTGGACAAGCGGCTGGTGCTCGGCCTCGAGACCCGCGACACCATGTTGCTGATCATGACTTTTCTGGTCAGCCTCGCGACATTCGGAACCGGCCGCACCAACATTCTGTTCGGCCTGGTGCATCTGGTAATGTTCGCGGTGTTTATCTTTCTGGTGCTGGTACCGTAGCTCCATCGCCGAACCACCGCCCGGGGCGTACCGGTAACGCCTGATATTCCTGACAAAGCCGTTACCCGGCAGTTTCTCGGCATTTGCCACCGATCTGTCGCAGTTGATCCCTCAATCGGCCCTAAAGTTCCCGCATGCAACGGCCCGTGGGGAGTTGCGATGATCAAGAAGTTCCTTTCAAAATATATCCTCGAGGTTATCCCGTCGATTTTTGCAACGGTCGTCGGGGCGTACATCGTCACGCACTACATCAACGCCAAGCCTGCGGCCGATAAACCCGCGGCTGCGATCTCGGCCCCCGCCGGGACCTCGAAGGACGCTACCCCCCAAACCCTGAAAGCTGACGACTCCGGCGACAAGGCCGCGAAAGCTGAGAGCGCAAAAGCCGAGGCTGCCAGGCTGAAGGCCGAAAAGCTTGCCCTCGAAAGGGCTGCGGCGGAGCGGTCGGCGGCTGATCGGGCGGAGAACGCCAGGCGAGCCGCCGAAAAACTTGCCGCCGAGAAGGCTGCCAGCGAGAAGGCTGCCGCCGAGAAACTCGCCAGCGAAAAAGCTGCTGCCGAGAAGCAGGCGAAGCCGGTTGCGAAGTCGGCACCCGCCGCGCCGCTGCCTGCCGAGGCCAATGCCGCGCCCGACGACAGGCGCGATGCCAACGACCTGGCGCGAGCCGCGATCGAACGGCTGCGCAATGCCAAATCTTCCGAGAAGAGCGCAGAGCAGCCGCGTGCGCCGGAAGCCGCGCGTGCCGAGGAGCAGCAGCCAGCAAGAGTGCAGGAGCGCGCCAGGGTCAACAGCGTCGTCTATGCGCCGGCGGCCGCCCCGCAGCAGCCATCCGTGCAGCCGCTGCCGCCCGCGGTGACTGTCGCACCGGGACCGAGCGAAGCCGCGGTCACGGCTCCACCAAAACCATTTCCTGAGCCTATATCAGGATCGTCCGCCGACGATGGATTGCGGCTGACCCCGCCGGCCGACATTCCGTCGCGTCCGCTGGATCTGCGCGCGAAACAGGGCCGGTTCTCTTCCGTGACGGACGATGTGGTCTCGGCCGCGAAGTCGGTGTTTCACGCCGTGGTGCCGGAATCGAACTAGGCCCGTACTCGGGACAGTCGGAGATGAGAGAGCCGCTGCTTCTCGTTTCAACCAGCGTGTTGGCTTAAGCCGCTTAATAGCACCGCGTGATATTCACGCTGACGGTTTCCTCCGAGCCTTCACGCCGGGGAACCTTGACGGTCTGCTTGGTGCATTCCTGCACATACGGCCTGTCGGAAAGTGCGACCGCCGGCGGATATCGATGTGACCAATCCCAGGGGACGTCATAGGTGTAGGTGTAACGAACATCGCCCGATGCAGGCGGTACGACATCGACGCCGGGGTCGGCATACGGTGGCTCATAGAAATAGCCGGCCGCGCCCGGCCAGAATGTTCTGGCGTGGTGCCCCCGGTGACGTTGCAGAGGCCGGCCGGTTGGCGGACGGAAAGCCGGATTCGCCACAACAGGGCCTCCAGCAGCAGGCAAGGCTACCGGATCGGCAAATGTCTCGTTCGGGGCAAGGATAAGCGCGGCCACGCCGAGAGAGGCGATCAGCGCTCCATACGTTCTGTACGTCATGACACGCACCAGTTCTGGGTTAGCGAACAGCAGCCCCATGCACGCTAGGTCGAGGCCTTTCGGGCGCAAGCGCATAATTAATAATTGGTTAAGGCTTAATCTTAACGGGTCGGCTGTTTGTGGCGTCGACAATATCCAGAAATTCCTTGACCGTGCTGACCGCTCCGGGACTCGCCGCGACATAGCCGGGGAGTTGCGTGACCGCGTCGTGAAACGCCTCGCCCTTCATCACGTCGAGCACGCGTTGCATCGGCTCGGTATCGAGAAACGCGCGGCGGCAAACGAAGAAATAGTCCTCCGTCAGCAGACGGACGAAATCCAGTCCGAACTGCTTCGCGGCCGCCTCGACGCCGAAGGCCGCATCCGCCATGCCGCTCGCCACATAGGCGGCGACGGCGGCGTGGGTGAACTCCATCTGCTGCGCGCCGTTGATCTTTGCCTCGTCGATCCCGTGCTGCGCCAGCAATCGATCGAACAGCGTGCGCGTGCCGGAATCGTGGTCGCGGTTGACGAAGCGGGCCTTGGTCTCGACGAGGTCTTCCAGCGATCCGATCTTGAGCGGATTGCCGGATTTCACCATCAGGCCCATCTCGCGCGTGACGAAGCTGATGACCCGATCCTCGCGCGGATCGAGCCATTCCTTGCAGGCCTTGACGGCCTGCGCGCGCAACTCGCCGCGCGGGATGTGCACGCCGGAGAGATCGCAGGCGCCCTGCGCCAGCGACACCAGCGAATTCTGGTTGCTGACATAGCGCAGGTCGACGCCGATGCCGGGTTCCTTGTCGAGCAGCTCGCGCAGCCTTGAAACCGCGAAACCGTGGCTGGCGTGCACACGAATGACGCTGGGCCGCTGATGCAGGAACGGCTTGATCTCGGTGACGAGTTCCTGCGCCAGGTTCTCGAGCTGCGGACCAAGGCGGGCCTGCATGCGTTGCCCGGCCCACACCAGCTTCTCACCGAACGCCGTCAGCGTCGTGCCTTTGCCGCGATGGGTTTCGACCAGCGGCACGCCGAAGAACTCGGACCATTGCTCGACCAGATTCCAGACATGCCGATAGGAAAGCCCGGCGTGGTGTGCCGCGCTGGTGAGCTTGCCGGTAGTGCGGATTTCATTGAGCACACCGAGCATGACGACTGCGGTCTGCGGGCTGCCTTCCTTGTGAAAACGCCAGACGGGTTCGATCTCGATATGCAGCATCGTTCCGGCCCTTTGTGAAACTGGTTTCATATGATCGTGCGCCATTGGCACATCATATCATATTTACTACCGCATATTTAGCAAACAAACTTGAGAAAATAACAGGAGAAATATGATGTCGATTGCATATGATTACTCCCACGATACGATCCGCGACGGTGCCGTTGTCCTCCGCAAACAGCTTCTGATCGACGGCCGGCATGTCGAGTCGGTCTCAGGCCGCACCTTCAACACTCTCAATCCCGCCACCGGAGAGGTCATCGCGACCATCTCCGAAGGCAACGAAGCCGATGTCGAGCGCGCTGTCGCTGCGGCCCGCCGCGCCTTCGAGGGCGTCTGGAGCACCATGCGGCCTGCCGAGCGCGGCCATATCCTGTTCCGGCTTGCAGAGTTGATGAAGCAGCACAGCGCTGAATTGGCCGAACTGGAAAGCCGCGACGCCGGCAAGCCGATCTCGGCAGTGCTGCGGCAGGATCTTCCCGCCGCCATCGACACGCTGACCTATTACGCCGGTTGGGCCGACAAGATTCACGGCGACACCGTGCCGACGCGCAGCGATGCGCTGACCTACACGGTGCGCGCGCCGGTCGGCGTCGTCGCAGCGATCGTGCCGTGGAATTTCCCGCTGATGATCGGCATGTGGAAGCTGGCGCCTGCGCTGGCCTGCGGCTGCACCATCGTCATGAAGCCCGCCGAACTGACCTCGCTGTCGGCGCTGCGGATCGGCGAACTCGCGCTGGAGGCAGGTCTGCCGCCGGGCGTGCTTAACATCGTGCCCGGTCCCGGCCGCGTTGTCGGCGACGCGCTGGTCAATCATCCCGGCGTGGACAAGGTGACGTTCACCGGATCGCCCGGCGTCGGCCGCGGAATCCTCAAAGGCGCTGCTGGCAACTTCAAGCGCGTGTCGCTTGAACTCGGCGGCAAGTCGGCCAACGTGATCTACGACGACGCCGATCTCGATGCCGCGACGAAAGCCGCTGCGGCGGGCATCTTCTTTAATGCCGGGCAGGTGTGTTCGGCCGGCTCGCGCGTGCTGGCCCATGAGAAAGTGTATGACGAAGTGGTGGCGCGGCTCACCGCCCGCGCCGAGGCGCTGCGCATGGGCGACACCGCCGACAAGACCACGGCGCTCGGTCCGGTGATTTCCGAGAAGCAGATGAAGTCGATCCTCGACTATGTCGATATTGGCCAGAAGGAAGGCGCATCGCTTGTCACCGGCGGCCAGCATGTCGGCGATCGCGGCTACTATATCAGCCCGGCGGTGTTCGCGAACGTGAAGCATGAGATGCGGATTTCGCAGGAAGAAATCTTCGGACCTGTGGTCAGCGTCATCAAGTTCAAGGATGAGGCCGATGCGCTGCGGATCGCCAACGGCACGGCGTTCGGTCTCGCGGCGGGCGTGTGGAGCCGCGACATCGGCCGGGTGCAGCGGTTTGCCAAGAAGGCGAAGGCCGGCACGGTCTGGATCAACACCTATGGCTATACCGATGTGCGGTTGCCGTGGGGCGGAGCGGGCGATTCGGGCTTCGGCCGTGAACACGGCACCGAAGCGCTGGCAAATTTCACCGAGCCGAAAGCGGTCTGGATGAATCTGAACGTGTAGGTGTGCTGTTGTCATGGCCGGGCGTGTCCCGGCCATCCCGATAAGTACGGCACCATGCCCCGGTAATCGGGATCACCGGGACAAGCCCGGTGATGACAGGCGATAGCTCAACACAAACGCGGGCCGCAAGGCTCGCGTTTTCTTTTTGCGGCGGTATCCCGCGTCCTCGGATTGCCGGATTTGATCGTCCATGATCTGATGCAGGCGGAATCCGTCGCCGCGTGCATCGCCAGTGGGGTTATGAAAATCGTTCAGTCGATCGCGACGCTCGCCATCGTAGCCTATCTGGTTGCTGCGGCGGCGCTGTACATTTTTCAGCGGGCGCTGCTCTATCCCGCGCCGCAGACCACGCGAACCGATCCCGCAACGGCAGGATTTCCAGAAGCGCAGGAAGTCGTCCTTGATACCAAAGACGGCGAGAAGGTGATCGTCTGGCACGTGCCGCCGAAAGACGGGAAGCCTGTGGTGCTGTTCTTCCACGGCAACGGGGAGGTGCTGGCGTGGCGGGTGCCGCGGTTTCGCGCCATCACCGTCGACGGCACCGGTCTTGTCGCGCTGTCGTTTCGCGGTTACGGCGGCTCCAGCGGCAAGCCGACCGAAGACGGGCTGCTGAATGACGGAGCGGCGGCTTACGCATTTGCCGCCAAACATTATCCGCCGGAGCGCATCGTGCCATGGGGTTATTCGCTCGGCACCGGCGTCGCGGTCGCCATCGCCGCGAGCAAGCCGGTCGGCAAGCTCATTCTTGAAGCGCCCTATACATCGATCACCAATATTGCAGCGTCGCTGTTCTGGTACATGCCGGTGCGCTGGCTGATGCGGGATAGCTTTCGATCTGATGAGCGGATCGCCGGTGTGAAAGTCCCGCTGCTGATCATGCACGGTGAGAAGGACACCGTGATCCCGGCGCAACTGGGACGGCGGCTGTTCGATCTTGCACCCGGCCCGAAACGCTTTGTGCCGTTCCCGCTCGGCACCCACATCAACCTTGACGACACCGGCGCGGTGGACGTTGCGCACGCCTACATGGCTGAAAGGGACTAGTCCTGATGATGCAGTCTTGGCTCAAACAAAAACGCGGGCCGTGAAGCCCGCGTTTTCATATTCAAAATCGATTGAAGCGCTTAGCGCGGTCCGCGCGGACCGGCACCTGCGCCGCCACGGCCACCGGCTGCGCCACGGTCGCCGCCCGGACCTGCGCCGAACACCGGCTTCGGCTTCATCGGGAGCAGACCTTCGCGCTGCAGCTTCTTGCGCGCGAGCTTGCGGGCGCGGCGAACGGCTTCAGCCTTTTCGCGGGCCTTCTTCTCGGAGGGCTTTTCGTAATGACCGCGGAGCTTCATCTCGCGGAAAATGCCCTCGCGCTGCATCTTTTTCTTCAGCGCCTTGAGAGCCTGGTCGACATTGTTATCGCGGACGAGAACCTGCACGCGGCATCCTCTTTGGTTTCAATCA